>NZ_JXXU01000070.1 GCF_000967495.1 Vibrio neptunius
GGAGGAAAAGTAACTGGAGTGAACGTCGGGGCCACCAGCCTCTCCGCGGTTAAAAATGGTATCACCAGCAATAGCGTCAGCGTCGATGTCTCAAACGCGGTGGTCACAGGAATTAGCGTGACACCTTCAGTGGTCTCTGTCGCGAAAGGGCAAACCCAAACTTTAACGGCTAACGCTATATACAGTGATAACACCTCATCGGATATCAGTGACTCCGTCACTTGGATTCCTACTGATACCAGTATCGCAGTCGTCACTGAAAAAGGCGTATTATCAGGCAGCAATGTTGGAGCCACTAGCCTCACCGCATTCAAAGATGGTATCACCAGTCAATCTGTGAGCGTGGAGGTCAGTGATGCGGTGCTCACCAGCATTGACGTCACACCCTCGGTGGTTAATATCGCCAAAGGGCAAAACCAAACGCTAACCGCGACCGCCACATACAGCGATAATACCTTTTCAGATGTCAGTGAAGCCGTCACTTGGTTCCCTATCGATACCAGTATCGCAGCGGTCACCGCTAAAGGCGTATTGTCAGGCAGCAATATTGGCACCACTACCCTCATTGCGGTCAAAGGCAGCATCACCAGCCAACCCGTCGATGTAGCAGTCAGCGACGCCGTGCTCACCGCTATAAACGTATCACCAACCGAACTCACTGTGGCCAAAGGGCATAGCCAACCTTTAATCGCCACCGCAACTTACAGCGATAACACCTCGTCCGATATCAGTGACTCCGTCACTTGGATTCCAGTTGATACCAACACTGCCACCGTCACTCCTCAAGGGCAAGTCACTGGGGTGAGCGTTGGCACCACCACAGTAACCGCTGTGAAAGACAATATCACTAGCAACACGATTGATGTTGATACGACTAATGCGGTAATGACGGGGCTAACCTTGACGCCTCCCGCCGTCGGGTTGATGATCAACGCCACCCAGCAAATGAAAGCCACAGCAACATACAGTGACGGCACCTCGTCTGATGTGACGGATTCGATCACCTGGTGGGCCCCCGTAGGGGGCAACGAGATGTCATTAACTCACGATGGTTTGGTCAAGGGGCTCAATCAAGGAAGCACTGGCATCAAAGCAGCTTACAACGGTTTTAGCCATAGCGTAGAGGTTAATATATGCAGTGGCGATGGTAGCAATGTCACGGGCAAGTGTATACACACCTTGGATGTGGGCGAGCGCAAGCTATTTATTACCACACCATCCATTGCTTACCTAGACAGTCTTGGCCTTGGTGGAAGTCTTTATCATAATGGCAAGTATTATTTATTCGAACATTCCCAAGCGACGGCCCTATGTGGTAAATACAACGAGTTCAATCTCTTCGGACGCTCCAACTGGCGCTTACCGACTGTCGATGAACTAAAACATGTTTACAACTATTTCAGTCTCAATTGGGTAAATAGTAGAGAATACACTTGGACCTCTACAGCAAGATCTGATTGGCCTGGTTGGTGGTATCGGTATAGGTTCATTGGTGACATACACGATTCGCAACCAGTATACGGTTTATCATATTGGAATTTCGCCTCATGTTATTCAGAGACGTAGTCTGTGAGCGATGAGAAGATAGAGCACGGGCACGATAGGTAATTAGGTCTCTGTGGTTTTGGTTGTTCCCGCCTAGTTGTGCTTGAAATGCCTTATTTACTATTCATTGATCTAACACTTTATGTAGCGAGCGTATCTAGTGACTACGCTGTCGCATACTAGCTCAATATTTTAGCTATCGCTTAAACATTATTGTCATCGCTTTTCTGTTTAAGTTGCTTATTAGTATGAAGTTTTTACGATTGAGATGCTTTCCGTTATGATGGGTTTCGAAAAAATGATGGTTTGCTAAGTCGATGGCGATGATTTTTGTTGAGTCAGGATTCTAGCCTATTAAATAGGGCGGACGCAGGGCTCATCGCCATATTAAATGGTCGAGGAAGTATTTCATCGACTTAATGTCATCTTTTATGGACAAGGAGAGTGAATGTTTAGAAATAACCACATTCATTATCAATTTAAGAAAGGGGAAGTGATTGCCACTCACCTCCAAACCAATAAATCGGTCACTAAACGGTGCGAAGCATTGACGCATCCGAGGACATTAATGGGTAATTTTTATGAAATTGACCATTGTGTGAAAGTGATGTCTAAAGAAGTGTTCTCAAAATCTATCTTTGATAAAGCACCTATTGCGATTGTTCAATTATTCGGACCATCCGATGGTGGCTACACGAATGTGGAACTTCGAGCATTTAGAGAAGTGATGTTTGGCTCAGGTATTCGTGACGTCTATTTCCCAGATTCAACCTTGTTACTTTCGGGTGTAGATATGATCAATAAGAACTACACCTGCTTCGAAGATTAGAAGGGACAATTGGTAGAGCCAGTTATTCAGCAGTAACTTTGCACGCGTTTTATTTAAATGAAAAGGCCCTTTCGCTACAGAAAGGGCCTTTTAGTATTGATTCTATCTGTTAAATGAAATAACAGTCGTCACTATCTAATCCATGCATCTTGTGCTTTAGCTGGCTTGCCTTTGCGAGGCTGACCACTCAGATAGTAAGCAAGGCACAATAGCGCTACCAGTAAGCCAAAAAACGCGATTAAACTCAGGTGGATAATGGTATCTAGTGCTTGCTTTGCGCTGATTTTGTTGGTGACTGTCAGCGTAATGCGACCGTCGTTGTTAGCCACGCTTAAAATGGTCCCTTCGATATTTTGCTGTGCGGCTGCGGTTTGTAATACCAGCAGTTCTTTTAGCTGCTCGATACGGTTGTTTTCATAGCCTCGGTCTAGCTTATATCGCAGTGTGACAACCTTGTTCATGTCCTGATTATTCTGTCCAACCCAATCAAGAGTGATAGACGCTTGTTCAAGAGGGGAAAGTGCTAATGATGCTTTGGCTAATTGCCAAATCTCATTTTTCAAATGGCGCAAGCTTGAAAAGTAATCATCTTCTCTGTTTGTTACGGCCGTATCCTTGACCAGTACTACCCCTTGAAGTGCTTCTTGCCAGCACAATGAGGTATCACAAGTACTGGTTGTTGCTTCCTGCCATAGCATCCCAAATTGTTGTTTAAAATCGGTGCAGATATCAGTTAATTGAAGGCTGTTGAATGATGGATTTCCAACTTGATGACTTTCTGTCGATGGAGCGTCGAGGGGGCAATACTGTGTGATGTGCTTGGCGATCTTTTGTAAACTTTCAGGCGTAAACATATTCATTTCACTGCGCTCGCGAATACGGTCATAGCCTCCAATATTATATCCGTAGCTGAGACCTAATCCTTTACTCATTTTTGCCAGTGATACCATGTAGTTGTATACATTTTGCGGCATTTCGGGTGCAAAGTCAGGCGCGTTGGTAACAAATTCTATATACGCATCTATGACCGAAGCATCAGGGGTAACTTTAAAATCTCCTTCAGCTAAAGGGTATGCGAATTGTTTGCAGTACACCAACCTATTGTTTTTATCGTGGCTATCCAAACATAGGCGCGGCTGAGTAATAGATAGGTGATCACCAGGTCTAAGCCCGTTTGTTGGCCAGTCAGAAACGCTGTTAATCTGATAGGAAGAATGATTGTCTAAGATTGCTAGGCTAGCCTCTCGCCATTCAAAATGGGTATTGGCTCCAATGAAAAAGGTACCAAATAACAGGCCTATCGCTGCAGCGATGTATCGTGGTTTTTTCTTAACGGAATCTTGCTCCGAAATAGTGTTCAAACCGATGCGCATAACAGCAGATTGGCTCTGCTCTATTTCAAATTGAACATCACAATCTAAAGCTACTGTGTTTTGCCATTGGTTTGGTATCCAAGCCTCCTTGGATTCGCCATTTGGCGCGATGAACACGATCCATGTTTTATTCTCTTTCGTGTTTGTTGCGATGATTTTACCAAAATATCGTTTCACTGACAGAGTGGCCGGATCGGGTTTGGACCTTTCCATTATGAGCAAGAGGAGTGTGGCACTACAAAAGGTAGCGAGAATCACGGCAGAAACCCAATTTGGCCACAGGGTGAAGCCAAGATCAGTGATGCGTAAGAAAATACCGATGGCAGCGATCAGCAGCACTGGCACAAGCAAGTTGTAAAAAGGCTTAGCAAGATGGATATAGCGCGCTTCAGTGGGCGTCACAGGGCGTTCAGATTTGAATACCGCAGGTTCTATTGGCGCATTGTCTTCTGGTGTTTGTATTAATGTCTCAGGCTTTACTTCCCCATCTAGAAGGCTACCTTGTTTATCGGAGTTCGATGATTGATCCAAAACGGTTTGCTCTGAAGCTAATTGGTTTTCTGAGCGAGCGTCACTTACCTCTGTATTTGGCGCTTCGGTCAGGGTGTCATTAACCTCATCGGCAATGCGATAATCGTTCAGACCAAGTATAATGAGTATATCGTCGAACAAAACTACGTCGGCACATATTTTCCCCTCTTCGATATAGTCTATCGCTTTTTCACTCATCATGATGGGATAATTAGCCAGTGCTAAGGCATACATATCCTCGCCTTTGCTATCTTCAGAGGGAATCGCATGAATTTCAAACGGTTCATCAATGCAATATACCTCTGAAGAAGTGACTTCCAATTCCCAAAGTTCGGAGATAGCGGAGCGCTCTTCTTCAGAGAGATCGGTATCTCGTCTATTGCTAAATAGTTTTGCTCTTTGCTCTTTTATAAGGTTTTTTTGGTTCTGATATGAGAAAAAAGTCGTGATGGCGTACAAAAGTAGACCGATTTTAGCTATTATTAAAAACTCTTGCATGAAAGGTAAACCTTGACTGTTATCGAGTTGCAGTCCAAATGACTAATCAAAAAATTTGCTATGTATAATCTCACTGTTTGGCCTGTGTTGTAAGATTTATTGCAATAAACGTGATTTTCTGCGGAGTTTATTTGAGTACATGTCGAATATTATTTTCCTCTACATAGAATTAGCCTTTATTGATAGTTTTAATTTTATTTTGTTTGATCGAATACATAGTGAGTAAATTGCTCAGACAGTGGATTAAGAAATGAAGATGTATTGCTTTCCATCCCAATGGTTTGAGGCAATAGAAACTCAATGTAACTAACTAAAAATTAGCCACTGTTTAACATTGCTTTCCAATTTTACTCTCTGTTATTTTGTTGTGATTGAACTGGTGTGCGGAAGTCAAGGTATTATAATGTTTCACATTTTAGTTTTACGTGGTACCTAAACGTCAATGTCATCATAAAAATGCGTTAGTTTAAACTTAACTCAAATGAGCTAAGCATGTATATTAAATTAAAGTCATAAAATCAGGTATAACACCAGATGTCATTTATAATAAAAGATACACAATTAAAAGTATTTCCAACAACGGTCGCACAACATGTAGCAGGCTATATCCCATTTCCAGTGCAAGATAATATTATCTTCGATCAAGAATCTTTGTTGCCAATCGGCTTATTGTCATACAGTAGATTTGATGACGAGAGCACGGATGAAATATTAATCGCGATGCCTAATATTCAAGGGGTATTTGATGGCGACTACCCTTTTGTCACTTATTCGTTGACGAGTGACGGTTGGGCGCTAGATGACGACTATTCGGATGCACTAGAGTATAACCTTGAAGAACACTACTCTGACTACTACCGGAAATCGGCGGTGTTTTATAGAGAAAATGAATATCTAACTCATGACTTGGCTTCCGGGGCTAAAGCGCCTTTGTTCGAGCTAGGAGGGCAGCCACCACTGGGTGAGAATTGGGATGCGATGCTCTACGATGAAATGGAAGATAACCCAGAGTTAGATCACTATCATGATGTTATGGATGACGAAAGTGGTCCTGATTTCGAGCGAATGAGCACAAGAGAAATTACATATTTTGATGAGGAACTCGGTAAGGAGTTTGTTTTCTTGGGTACATTCAGTTTTGATACCTACTTAGATGGTGGTGGTGAGGGCATTGTCTTCTATCAGCCCGAACTGAAAAAAGTGATGGTAGTAGCAGAGTTTTCTTAAATCCGTCATACTCATTCAAAGCCAGCAAGCATTTAAAGGTTCACAATGCTTGCTTTCGTCATCCTATCTAACCACGTCTTTCTGAATGGTGCTAGCGGCCTTGGCTAGCTCATTTCTACTCCACTCGTTGAGTCTCATGCCGATAGACCAACGACGAAAACAAACATAAACCTATTGGATAACATTCCGCGCAGAGCGTTTGAACTTAAGCACGGTCGACATTTATCATTCAGTTCCGAAAATGACGCATCTTATTTGTCTTCCGTTGTTAGCATCGACTTGTACTTAATCATACAAAAAGCAACGGGAGTATAAGACATGTTCAAGAATCTGCATGAAATGGTAGAGCCACTTGTTATCGGCAATGTGTGGGATGTACCAAGTGCGAAGATCGCCGAGAGCGTCGGGTTTTCTGCCATAGGCACGTCGAGTGCAGCAATCGCTAAAAATCTCGGTAAAGAAGATGGAGAAAACATCAGTTTCGAACACCTTTTATCGCTTGTAAAAGCAATGGTCACAGCGACAAAATTGCCATTGACCGTCGATCTTGAATCTGGTTATGGAGCGACGCCTGAAATCGTAGCAAACAATATTATTCAGTTAGTTAATGCTGGTGTGGTTGGCGTCAATATAGAAGACAGTGTCGTGATAGATGGTGTAAGAAGTCTGCGTGATAGTGCTCTATTTGGTAAAACGTTAAAAACAGTTAGAGAATGTATTCGCAAAGAGGGTATTGATGTTTTTATTAATGTTAGGAGTGACGTGTTCCTACTCGATGTTGAACAACCTGTTTCAGCAAGTATTGAGAGAATTAAGCGATATGAACAGGCGGGGGCTGATGGTATTTTTCTACCAGGCATTAATAAAAAAGACGATATTAAAGCGGTTGTCGATATCACCTCACTACCCATAAATGTGATGTGTTTACCGGGATTACCTAATTTTTCACAACTGAAAGCACTAGGTGTAAAGCGGATAAGTATGGGCAATTTTGTCCATGAGGCAATGCTTACGTCTTTATCTGCTATCTTACTCTCAATTAAAAGCGAACAGTCTTTTGAGGCATTGTTTGCCTAGCCTAACTATGTTTCAGCCAGTCCTGGCTGAAACTTAATTATCTCTTTATCTTCTCGCTAGATCTATCAATCTATATTTAATGGTTGTCTATAGTTTGTTGTCGCTTGTTCAACATAAAGTTTTGAACGCTGTGATTATTTTCAACAAGCCCTTCTAACATCAGTGTAATTTGTTAAAGTACGTCTCGGCCGAGGAGTGAAAGGTACCTAATAGTCACAGGAATAGGGTATTGGTAATACTGGTAAAGAGCCAAGCACTCATTGACTGAAATATACAGGTTGTATTAAGGAAATCAGATTATGCGCTATATTCGCCCTGCTATCTATTCATTAGGTTTGGTAGTTTTTTCTGCAAACGCTTTTGAAGGAGAGAGTTTTCAACATAAAGACTGGTATCTAGCTTGCGATAATACAGGCACCTGTAGGGCGGCGGGTTATTCAGACATTGGGAGCCTGAACCCTGTAGCGGTGATGTTTACTCGTGAAGCCGGTCCTGCAACACCGATAACGGCCAAGGTGTTTCTGGGGGACGATTATGATTTCGAACATTGGCCCGAGCAGATCAATCTTTATATCGATTCTCAGGATTTGGGGCCGGTAAAGCATGACATCCTAACCGCGATGCAGGTTCAGGCGATTCTTGCGGTGGTGACCAAAGACGCACTTATCGAAATTGGTGATGGGCAATCTAACTGGGTGTTGTCTAGTAGCGGGGCCAGCGCTGTATTTCGCAGAATGGATGAATATCAGGGGCGTCTCAAAACTCCATTTGCCATTGTCGCAAAAGGTCAGCGTGCTGAGTCTAAGGTCAGTCGAGCTGAGGCTGCTCCCAAACTTGTCAGTGTTGGCGGCGATGCTGCAATGAAATCGCTTGATCCTGAGTCTGAACAGTATGAAAGGTTACTGCCACAACTACGCGCGAGCTATCAGGTTGTGGAAGATGAGCTCGGTTGCCATAGGCTGTTTGAAGAGACGCCGTCTATCGCCATTGCCAAGCTTAACAACGGTCAGTCGTTAATTGAGGCATCCTGTTGGATGGCCGCTTATAACTATGGTTCAAGTTATTGGTTGTTGGCTGAAGGTGACGAGGCGCTACCTAAATATCTCAACATCTCCGGCAATGAGTATTCGCAAGGCATCGTATCTTCCGCTCATAAAGGCCGAGGGTTGGGGGATTGTTGGAGTTTTGAAAGTTGGTTGTATGATGGCGAAAAAATGGTTCGTTCAAGCGATAGGAACACGGGTTTGTGTCGCGGTATTGCCGCAGGAGGCATAGACTCAATGCCTACCTGGGTGAGCGAAGTGGTCTTCGCGCAAGATTCGAATAAATAACCATGTTGTTATGACGCAAGCCGATTTAGTCAGTGTTTTGAGGGCCTTGGTACCAAGGTTGTACCAAACCCTCATTTTTAGAGGTGCTTTAAACTTAAATTCATATTTATTGGCCACGTTCGTTTTAGTTGTTTGAGCGTGCTCATTGCGCACTTTCCACCATTTAACTTGGCATCATGGCTGTGCTATTTGCCTTGCTAACTTCTCACGTTAAATACAGGCCACGCCAAGTATGTTTTTGATGAGCGGTCGATTAATCAATGTAGAGTCTGGCATTTTGCCAATCTATGAATAGGTCGATATATCATCTGGCACACTGCTGGCTTTAGAGGAAGCTAAATGAAAGAGATAGAAAAACTACAAGTTGTTGATTTGCTTGGTCGCTTACTCGAAGAGCACTATGTTTTACCTTTGGTAGGTAAGGCGTTGAACTTTATGCTTCAGCAAAACTATCATCGAGGTAGATATCATGATGATACCTTGATAGAGGGCTTTATAGAAAAGTTAACGCAGGACGTACTCGCGTTGTGCAAGGATAAGCATTTCAAGATTATAGTTAATGGTTCTCTAGTTCCTCCTGAACAGCGATTCATGAGTACAAACTTTGGCTTTGAAAAATTCGATTTTATTACCACCGAAGTTGCTTACTTAAAGCTATCTCGCTTTTGCTCTCCTTCTTTTGCTTCGCAAATTGCTCATGAAACTATGGGTAAAATGGCAGGCGTGAAGCACCTTATTATCGACGTTCGAAAGAATGGAGGAGGGCACCCTGATATGGTTAAGCTAATCACGTCATATTTTTTTGATAGTAACCAATCAATTTTACTTAATACAATTCATTGGCGAGATGTGCCTAGTCCAGAAGAATGGTGGACGGAGACTGATATTAATAGCTACCCTGATCTGAATTTATATGTGTTAACGAGCCGAGATACCTTGTCTGCTGCTGAAGAGTTCTGTTACAACCTCCAATGTTTAGAGCGAGCTGTGTTGATTGGTGAAGTAACAGGCGGTGCTGCTCACCCTTGTCGGTTGTTCGAGCTTACTTTAGGCTTATCGGTTGCCATTCCTGTCGGTAAAGCAGTCAATCCGATTTCTAATCGAAACTGGGAGCAATGCGGAGTGATCCCCGATATTGCCACAAATCCAGACGATGCACTGAAGGTAGCATTCGAGAAAATAGGTTTAAAAAATGCAGATTTGGACTTTCTTGATCAGCATTAAAAAATAGCACAACAAACCCTTCAAACTAGGATACATCAGCGGCAAAGCATAAAACTCTATGGTAAACATTAAGGAGACTTTAATGCTCTAACTCATTGGCGAATTAAAAACTGCTGCATCACCTTGTATACAAGATCTGGCTGATCTTTATGAGCTTCATGGCCCGCAAATGGCAAGTTGGCAAAGGATGGGTGCTTTAGTCGACTTACGAGTTCCAATGCCGACGAATGAGGGAAAAGGAAGTCATCGTCACCTCGAATGATTAGCACGTCTCCTTCGATATAATCGATAGTGTCACCTGGGTAGCCCGACACACTGGTATCTGTCCACATTTTGACAATGTCTGCGACGAACAAGTCAAAGTTAGAATCCGGTTTTAACTGAGTAAACAGGCGGGACGAATCAGGGAATTTGTCCCTCCACCTCTGTCCTGTGACACCAGACAATAAATTGTAGAGAGTTGATCCCGCCTTTAACTGAAAATCTGCTCCAATTGTGACAAGCTTACTGATGCTTACCGAGTTCGATGCCATCAATCGATAGCCAACGACACCACCGTCACTGAACCCAAGTACAGCGGTTTCATGAATATTTAAATAGGCGAGAACCGCAATCACATCTTGTTCTAAGCGTTGATATGTCAGCCCTCGACTGCCCATCGTAGAGCGACCATGGCCGCGACTGTCAATTCTGATTAATTGAAAGTGCTGCGATAATAAGGGCACCAATTGATCAAAATCCTCAATGCTACCGATTCCTCCATGGAGCATCACTAGGGGAGGTTTAGTGTTATCTCCGACAATATCGAAGTAAATGAGTGCATCGTCAATTTGGAGATTTTGCCGGTGTTCTATGGTCCAGTTAGTCATGTAAATATTCCCACTTTGGTTGGATGTCTACAGCGTTACTCAGCAAACTTTATAGGCAGGTAACGGTTTAGCTGACTAGAAATATAACCAATGCGGGTGACAACGTTTGTCAGTAGCCAATCCTATTTTCGCTAAGGCGCTCCATTTGTGGCTGATTGGTCAGTATTCTTGCGGAAGGGGAATAGCGTAGAGCCAACGCAAGCCCGTTTGAAAAAGCGAATCAACGAAACGTTCATTTACTTCACGAGACGCTATGATGATTGTCCTTGTTTGAGATGAGCTTTTACCTAAACTTTTAAACCAAGTCGTCGGTACACGCCAGACATTTATTCGATCATGACTTTGAAATCAGCTTGCTGTGGGATAGGCTTCTAACAAATCAAGCAAGGATGTACTAAGTAATGCGTGTTGATTACAAAAAGCGGTTAATTCCAGTGATTCGATATCTGGAAAAGCATTTCAACCAGCCTTTAAACCTGCCAGAGGTCGCTGCCTTGGCTAACCTTTCTCCATACCATTTTCACCGTACGTTTAAAGCTGTGCAGGGTGAAACTTTGGCTGACTATATTCGCCGCCTCAGATTGGCCGCTGCTGCTGACGATTTGTTTAAGTCTAAACAGCCGATACTCAACATTGCGCTTGAGTATGGTTTCTCTTCTTCGCAAAGTTTGGCTAAGGCCTTTAACCAGCATTTCGGCGTCACTCCAACGGCATTCAGAGACTGTGAGAACTATCAAGACTTTTCCGAGTTAGCACGAAACAGCAAGATTGGACACACATTGCGCAAGAATGGAAACGAAGTCGAGAGAGGCGAACCATATACTGACTCCGAACCAGCAATATGGAGCAAGGCAATGGAAATTCAAAACTTTACAGCAACAAAATTAGCTTATGTTCGAGTGACGGGACCTTATGGCGAAGGGTATCAGGAACCATCCAGTCGTCTTTATCAGTGGGCCGGAATGAAGGGGCTAGCAGGGAACACCTGCATCTTTATTTTTCACGACAATCCGGAAGTGACACCGAATGATAAATGCCGCACCGATATCTGCTTAATGGTGCCAGAAGATACTGAAGTGCCGAGCAATATTGAACTGCAGGACTTTCCGGGGGGTGACTACGCGGTGATGCGCCAGAAGATCACCGAGCATACTCAGTATTCTAAAGCATGGGATGACCTAATGAGTAACGTGATTGATTCAGGAATTGAAAATGATGATCGTCCCTGTTTCGAGCTTTATCACAGCTATGACCCAGAGACTCAGCACTCTGATGTGAGCTTTTGTACTGCGATTAAACAGTAGTAGTCTGCGCTATTGAACAAACGGCAAACAACAAGCCTTCAAACTGGAGGCTTGTTGTCTGTTTCCACTATCCACTCATGGCTCAAGTATCGTTAGCTCGGTTGAATAACCAGAAAAATTGCCACCGCAGCCAAACTTGCTCCAAAGCTGCGATTGATTGCCACCATCTTCCTCGGCGACTCAATAAAGCGAGTCAGCATTGAGCCGAAGTAGGCCCAAATCAACATACCAATAACACCTGTTATCACCATCACTCCAATAATAAAGACGACCTGAACGACATAGTTGCTGGCTGGCGAAACGAATTGAGAAAACACCGTGATGGAAGCGACCCAACCTTTTGGGTTAAGGATTTGTACCATTATGCCGGACAAAAAGCCGGACTTTTTCACACTGGCATTGTTGTCGAGCTCCATATTCGCAATCCCCCATGCCATATAGAGCAAATAAGCCGCACCAAGCCACTTGAGGGCCAAGTAAAGAGTCGGATAGAGAGCCAGTAGTCCAGCCAGTCCGACACTCGCTCCCGCCAGAATGGCGATCACACCAACGGCGTTACCGACAATAAAAGGTAAGGTCGCGCTCACTCCATAGCGGCTGGAAAGACCAATCAAAGCGATATTACCCGCGCCTGGTGTCATAGAAATTGATACTGCGAACAGCAGAAACGCTGTCATCAACTGAGCACTCATTGCTCACTCCCGTAAAGTCATGGTTTCAATATGAGACTCAGTCTACCGATATTGGTAGGAATAAAATTGCTATTTGGGTTATGGTAATAATCAATTTGAGCAAGTAATTTCTAAAAATACTATGAAAAAGAAAGAATCCACCAATGTTGAGTTAGATAGTACTGATTTTTCCATTCTTGAACGTATCCAGCGAGATGGCCGCATCAGCAACAGCAAGTTAGCTGAAGAGGTCAACCTCAGCGAAACACCATGTTGGCGACGTTGGAAAAAAATGGAGCAAGAAGGCTACATCGAAGGTTATGCAGCAAGACTCAACCGTAAAAAACTTGGTTTTCAGGTTTCGGGTTTCACTTTGGTCACGCTGGGAAGTCATGAAGTAGAAAACACGGACCCGTTTGAGGACTATGTGGCCGAATCAGACTGGATTACCATGTGCCACTGCATTGCTGGTGGGGCAGATTACATCGTACAGGTAGTAGCAAAAGACTTAGATGAATACTTTGAACGGATCAGTTCTATACGACGAGTTAAAGGCGTGAGCGCCATTCAGTCCAACGTATCGGTTAAAGAGATTAAAAGTACATTCCAACTGCCTTTAAATTAAAGGCGATTTTACTGTCGTTAGCTCCAAGACCATTGTGATAGAGGGTCAACTTCGGGTCTTAAGGGTATAAATGGCGACCACTTATACCCACTGCCTTCAAAAAAAGTCAGCGGTTTGCTTCACGCTATGAGATTTCAGGGAATAACATAGCGACTTTGCGTTGAAAACCGTCATAATGCCCGATATTGATTGAGACAATCTGGCCAAAGAGCCATTGTCATAAGTGTTAAATAGGAATGTGCTTGATGCGTAAATCAGATAAGAAGACTGAAAATCAAATTAGAGAAGTGTTAACCGAAGTGTGTGAAGATACGTTAAAGAGCTACGATGGCTTTCTTTGGGTGACTCATACGGTCAAATACGCTTCTTTTCCTCAGAGCTTAGAAGTTGTGTGCGTATTCGACACGAAGCAAAATAGAGCTAACTTCTTAGTGGGAGAAGGCCCGCAGCATGTCTCACTCACTATTCAAAAGGCATTCAATAAGGTTGGCGTCCGGATTAAGAGCATAGACAAGCAAATACGCTATGATACTCAGGAAAACGAATAGTGCGCTCATATCTAGTTGTCGCGATAAGACAAGGTTTTGTATTGTGAATGTCTATATAAATTCTGTGGCTGAATATGGTCCTTTTTCGGTATTCAAATACGTATTTGTTTTCGGTACAACATATAGGTCATTGCTTGCTTAGCTGGCTGTTGAACTGGATTGCTGTATACAGGAGGCTGGTTTGAAATTCGCAAGAGAATTCGAATGTTCAAGTTTTTCATTCACCCCAATAGACATTAGTGATGCTAGATGTTTGCTAACAGCAGTCGGCTCAAAACAATTTCCTGAGGCGCTGCCTTTAGCAAGAATTAAAACACTACATCAAGCTGAAGCTTGGTGCTCAAAATGTGCTTTAGAATGGCGGTTGGGCAAATGTTATGTTTGGAGCTGTCGCCGATTGTCTCATTCCCAAGTTATTGGTCAGGTTACGCTGCTGCCCCAAGGGGATAGTTTGGCTCTAGCCTATTGGATTAATCCGCAATTCTGGGGGCAAGGTTGCGCAACACAAATGTGCAAATCACTATTCGCACATCTTGGTCGCTCAGGTTATCGAGGCAGTATTTGGGCAGGTGTTCATGGCTGGAATACTCGAAGCGCTTCAGTGCTAAAGAAATTGGGTTTTGAACAGATAGTGTCTAGTGATGCAAATACATTGGAGTACAAGATGGCATTTTTATGCCAAGAAACGCGTGAAGCTTGATTCGAAACCTATGGTATTGCTTACCTTTTAACGTCGCATTTTCTAAAACAAGACTTCTTCACAACGAGCAAGTTGGTCTTTCGGCCTCAGCGGTAACATATAGGGAGAACAGCACAGAGCTATTCTTCTCCGAAGGGTAATTGCCGTGGTTTACTTATCTCTCCTACTGGATAGCAAACCACGGCAGCGTATGCCAAGTGGGTCAAAAAACGCCACTTGCGCTCCTTTAAAGCGTTTTAGACTCAAATTGAATCAAAATTTCAGCCAATATTTATCCGGAATATTTCGCGTGTCATCGGATAAATTGGGGTTGGGGATATTGAACACGCGACGCTGTTTCATTTGTGCTTGTTCAAAGGTTTTCTTCACTAAGGCTGAGTTGTTGAAAAATTCCACAAAAGATCCATCTTGATAAGCTTTTTCAAAGCCAGAGTTCAGGAGATCAACAACGGCTTTGTTCTCTGCGGTCGGTGAGACGAACAAGAACATAGGGAATTTGTAAACCAGCATCAACTCACTATCGACGACTAAGTTTGGATACTGCTTTCGTTGTGCCAATTCACTGTAGGGTTCAATGACGGCTCGAGGAAACAAGTCCGCGCGGCCAGCGTCGACGATTTTGAAAATGCTCTCAAAACTGGGTACTTCTTTTACCTTAAACCCTCCGGCTGAAAGTACGCCGACATCTGCCCAACCTTCGCCTTGAATCATACTAAGTTTTTCAAGTTCCTCTTTGGTTGCTACATTCGATAACTTGGCTTGTGTGGTTTTATTGGTAATGAAGATTCGATGTCCTAGTAAGCCTCGAAAAACCGGGTAACGAATTGGTACAAGCTGGCTTTCGAGTTTCTTATCGGCTCCCAACCAATCAATGGTCATTTTCCCTTCTTTGAGCAACTGTACTTTTCTCGATTGGGAATCGACTGGGCGAGAATAGGGCTTGATGGTCACTTGCTGCCCTGATTTGTTGGCAAGAAAGCCAATCAGTTCGATGGCGTATTTGTCGAGATCTGAACCATCACGTGGGATCGGGTGAATAATTTCAACGGCCGAGATACTTGTTGCCGAAAACAGCATCAATACCGCATAAAGTCCGTTGCGAAATAGTGTACTCATCAGACATTCCTTTTTTGCTTGAACACTTTAAAACCTAGTCAACAAATCCTTTATGTCAAAGTTATCAGTTATGGTGTTTGCGTGCGTATAGAGGTACATATTCTAGGGGAAAAGAAGAAGGCTCAAACCGCGCTCTGAGTGAACCGCGTCAACAGCGGGAGAGGTAACCATCTGGTGTTGGGATGTTTATGGGTTTAATCAAAAAAGCCAGTTCGCTCCCTAGTTGTGAGTTGATTTTCAAGGGGCTTAAAGACCGCGTACTGACTAATTTGAGTGATGACTGAGTGTCAAACCACGCTCTAAGCTGTCAGTGCGGTATTTGCTTGGTGTCTGATTAAACATTTTCTTGAAAGCGTATATGTAGGCAGAGTCAGACGCGTAACCTAATTCGATAGCAATTTCTTGAATACTCTTGTTTGAACTCAGCAATTGCAGAGATAAAACCAGCCGAATGTTTCTTCGCCACATTGCAAAGGATTGGGCAAACTCTTTTGCGCATAGTCGCGACAGAGTTCGCTCAGAAGCCCCTACTTTTGTTGCCCAATCTCGCAGTGTGAATGACAAATCAGGTTGCTGTTTAAGCTGGACAAAAATAGATAAAAGACGTTTATCTGTAGGAATGAGCAGGGGTATCTCGTAGCAGCTTGCCAATGCTATTTGATCTTGCAATACCATCAGCAAATGGGTGATGTTGGATTCGGACTGTGCGCGAGTACCGTTGTCAAACAAAACGAGTATCAACTCTTTTATGAATGGGCTGACAAAACAAGATTTCGGTTGAGCGCCATACTGAATGAATTTGTCTGGGTTAAGATAAATCGCTAGAAATTGAGTATCGGTAATGGCGATGGATTTGTGAACTGTGTTAGCAGGGATGTAAAGCATGCCATTGTGAGGCACTACCACACACTTCCCCCCTATATCCGATTGTAATAACCCTTCAATAGGAAAGATGATTTGATGCCATGAGTGCGTATGAAAGTCATCAACGTAGCCTGAACTCATCGCCGTTGTTTTGGTAATGAATTGCTTCTCAGGAAATTCTAATATCAGATCGTTGGCTTGCATAGTTGTCTGTTTATCTATATCGGTCGTCGGGTAGTATAAAGTGCACCATATCGATTTGATATAACATCGTCAGCCAATCGTCACACACAAGGCTGAAAGATGCATATTCACTTTATTATTCATGAATATTTCGAACCCCCAGGCGCCTATGAGGCTTGGGCAAAAAGTCACGCTCACACCATTACCTATTCTCGGTTATACCAAGGTGAAACGCTTGTTAATGATGTCCAAGATATCGATTTTCTGATTGTGATGGGAGGGCCTCAAGATCCAGTGACAACCACTGAACAATGTGCTTATTTTGATTCTAAAAGGGAACAGGAAGTGATTCGAAACGCCATTGACGCTGAAAAAGTGGTCATTGGTGTCTGTTTAGGGGCGCAATTGATAGGTGAAGCTTTAGGAGCCCAATACAACCACAGCCCAGAGCCTGAAATTGGTAAGTTCCCGATCACGCTAACTGAAGTTGGCTTGGCACACCCGCTATTTGACCATTTTGGCAAGGAGCTAGAAGTAGGTCATTGGCATAACGACATGCCAGGAGTGACCACTGATGCACAAATCATTGCCCATAGTGAAGGGTGTCCGAGACAAATTGTTGCGTATAGTGATCGAGTCTTTGGTTTTCAGTGTCATATGGAATTGACTAAAGATGTCGTCGCATTGTTGATTGACAGCGATGATCTCAGTCAAGCGGCAAGGTATCGATTTGTCGAGGAACCAGACGTATTACTCAGCCACGACTATGAAGAAATGAACCAAAAATTACATGAGTTTTTAGATAAGTTACAAAATGTTTATCTATCAAAGCCCTAAATAACGATGTACTCGTTTTTAATACAAATACGGCTCAGAAGAGCCGTATTTGTCCCCAGTGAAGCACATTAGATGGGCCATAAAACCACACGGCATGTAAACATGTATAGCGATGTGGTTTATGGCATGTAGACCAAACAATTAGCTACTGGGTTGGTTGTTAAGCAAGGATAGGTTAACTACAAGAATTGTGCGTCAACCATTTATCCACTTGCCCCTGATTTTGCTCCAACCAGCTTTTTGCTGCGTCATCAACCGACATTTTTTGATAGTCAACTAACATCGCGGCCAGAGCGATTTGTCCGTTATCCAGTTTGAACGAGTTAATAATATCCGTTGCACATTGAGATTTTTGATTGAGTTTATTTGAAATGGCGATTTTCAGCCACCCGCCAGTTGGGTTGCCACAGTCCCATTTGAAATTTGGGTTAACACCCCATGAGGCTTTTTGCTCGCACTGTTCATCGTATTTAGGGAACTCAACAAACTTTCCAGGATATTTTGCTTCAACCCAGTTAGGAGACCAGTTAAAAATGAGTAGCGGTTTTTTCGCGGCAATATATTCATCAATCTTGGCATTGATTTCTGCACCATCTTTCAGGGTTACGACATCAAACTTGAGGCCAAGTGCTCTGATCCGCGCTGCATCTGGCTTCTCCCAAGGCCCTGTATAGTAAAGCCCTAGTTTTCCACCTTCCGCAAACTGTTCATGGCAGCTTTTCAGGGCATTCCAATCCGGCAGTCCGGGGCAGCTCTGCTCAACATAATCAGGGTACCACCAATCCTCTCGTGTGGTTGCTGTATGAGTCCCCCCATCAACAATGTTGCCCTTGTCGATGAGTTGATAAAATTTTGATGCCATTGAGCCTTCCCACACTTCAACTTGTACATCAGCTTCATCGTGAGAAAGTTTGTACCACTGCGCTCGCGCATTCGCATCAACATACTCGATGGGAACGCCCTTTTGACTGAGTAGATCCCCTAGCACTTTGGTCAATACTTGCTGGCTGGTCCAGTCAAGAGAAAGAAGCCTGACGGGTTCACTGCTGTGTGAGCTGAAAGATAACCCTGCAAGCGAACAGGCTATCAACGTACGTACTGTATTCATAAATGGTACCCCTTCCAGATTGACTCTTATAGTGAAGGAGGTGATAGCAAAATTTGCAAGCAAGACCATTATCGAGCTGGTTGCTGATGATAAGGTTAACCGTTGAACGGCATTTTTATTATTGCTTTGTGAGTCCCGTTTGCGTATTATGCGCCCGCTTATTCAACTATCAACTAACTGTAAAGGAGTAAAAAATCATGACAAATACATCATTATCCTTTGCAGGTCTTGTCCTATAAGTAGCAGGAAGCTCTCTCATAAATCCCTTTTTTAAGGTATTCGCTTTCTTATAAAGCTACGCCCTAGTCAACTGACCTGCCAATACGTTTTTCGTTTTAAATCCTATTTAAAGGTATTGGTACTATGGGCAAATCCGTCCAAAAGATCACTGAAAACGTTAGCCTTATTGCGTCTACTGATACGTGGGTTGAAGGGCTAGCAATACAACAACTGATTAAAACATCAAAATTAACAGGCATGCAGCAAGTTGCTGGTATGCCGGACTTGCACCCTGGAAGAGGTTATCCAATTGGTGCAGCATTCTTTACAACCAGCAAAATTTACCCTGCATTAGTGGGCAATGATATTGGTTGTGGTATGTCGCTTTGGCAAACGTCAGCAAAAGTATCCAAGGTTAACTTAGATAAGTTAGCGAAGAAGTTTGGGCATGTCGAACAGCCTCTAGACGATAGCTGGGCAGAGCACGTTGCCGGGAGAAAATCAGAAAAAAGCATTACTACGAATGCGTATGACTATGCACTAGGCACTATCGGTGGCGGTAACCATTTTGCCGAGTTTCAGGCGATTGAAGAAGTGTATCAACAACAAGCTTTAGATGAACTTGGGTTAAACAAAAAGCATCTACAGCTACTTGTGCACTCTGGCTCTAGGGGTCTAGGGCAATCGATTTTAGTCAATCATGTAACCACCCATAACCATGACGGCATCGAAGTCGGAGACGCGGTGGGCAATTTCGCAGATTACCTGCATAAGCATGATGAAGCGGTGCGTTGGGCTGAGCTAAATCGAGAACTTATTGCCAAGCGATTTCTTGACGCTATTCGTGCTAAAGGAGAGTGCGCTCTGGATGTGAATCACAATCTAGTTTCAGCCAAAGAAATTGAGGGCCAGCAAGGTTGGTTACACAGAAAAGGAGCGACCCCAAGCGACAAAGGCTATGTCGTCATTCCAGGTTCACGCGGAGATTACAGCTATTTAGTTAAGCCCATTGAAGGTGCAGATGAAAATATGGCAATCAGCCTTTATTCACTCGCCCATGGCGCTGGCAGAAAGTGGAAACGCGGGGAATGTCATGGCCGGTTGGGGCATAAATACAAGCGCGAGGACTTATATCGTACCGCTCTGGGCAGCCGTGTGGTGTGTGGTAATAAGGAACTTCTTTATGATGAAGCACCGCAAGCGTATAAAAATTGTGAAACCGTCATTAACGATATGGTTGATGCGGGGTTAATCGAGGTCGTAGCAAAATTACGCCCCGTGTTAACGTTTAAAACCAATGGAGAGTGTTCATCATGATATTACTCCAATTATCGTCAGGACAAGGTCCTATCGAATGTTGTAAGGCCATTGGTTTAGCGCTAAAAGCGATTGAAAAAGAATGTCGGGCTGAAAACATAGAGCTGGATGTTGTGGATATCCTTGCTGCCGATGATAAGGATTGTTTCAGATCCGTACTGCTAAAGCTGGATTCACCATTTGAGGAGAGAGCCAAGCAATTGGCTTTCTCTTGGCAGGGCGCCATGTTGTGGGTGTGTCAAAGTGCCTTTCGACCTAAACATAAGCGTAAGAATTGGTTTTTCAGTGGCCAAATGTTCGAAGTCGATGAGTCAAGCCTAGATAGCGGTGTAACGTATCAAACGTGCCGGGCATCAGGGGCTGGTGGTCAGCATGTCAATACAACCAATTCGGCGGTGCGTGCCACTCACACGGAAACAGGTGTTTCCGTACGGGTTGAAAGTGAACGTAGCCAACATGCCAACAAACGGCTAGCCAGAGCCTTATTGTTTCAAAAACTAGAAATGATGAAGCAAGAGCAAATGACTTCTCAAGAAAAAGCACGTTGGCAACAACATCGGGAGCTTGAACGGGGCAACCCTGTAAAGACATTTAAAGGCGAAAATTTTGTCGCTGTGACGAGAAAAAGTCGCTAAGCCCAAACCCACAAATTATTAGAGGATAGAACAATGTAATTCCATCAAAGCACAGCAAATGAGTAATCTCGCAAGCCACAAAAATGCGGGAGAACGTGCTGTGCCTATTTCAATGACAGCTAAGCAAGTTGCTTAGTGTTAGTTAAATAGACATGGAGTTATAACATGAGATTTAAATATCCTCGCACCCCTCATTTACCTTGGTCACCGGGTGCTACAAAGGATGATATCTACCAAGGCGATTTAAGTCACTTTGAAGGTAAGACAGTCGTTGTTACTGAAAAAATGGACGGCGAAAACACCACCTTGTATTCAGATTACGTGCATGCTCGCTCTATCGATAGCCGCTTCCACCCATCGAGAACGTGGGTTAAGGCTTTGCAAGCTAAAATCGGATATCGGATTCCAATAGGATGGCGTATTTGTGGTGAAAACCTCTATGCAAGACATTCAATTGCTTATGACGCGTTGACTAGCTATTTCATGGCTTTTTCAGCATGGAATGACAGAAATGAATGTTTAAGTTGGCAAGAGAGCAAACTATTTTTCCAACAGCTAGGGCTGGAAACACCAAAAGAACTCTACCTGGGGCTTTGGTGTGAAGAGACGATCCGCAATATTGATTTGGATATTGAACATCAAGAAGGTTATGTGGTGCGAATTGCTGACCGCTTTCACTTTAATCAGTTTCCTCAGTGTGTGTCGAAATGGGTGAGAACTGATCATGTGGTCACGGATCAACACTGGATGCATGCTGAAGTGATACCTAACGGACTAAAAGATACGACAGGAGGCGAAGGTGAAAAGATTGAATAGATGGCTAGAAAGCTTAGCCTTAGATCATTCGCCTGATTTCGCAGAGTGCAGGTCATTTTTAGCGAGCCATTTTCCGTTGTTGAATGAGTTTGAAAATACAGAGCAGGATAAGGAATGGCACGCGGAAGGCAATGTTGCTATTCATACAGACATGGTGCTACAGGCGCTGTATGCCTTGCTATCTTCAAGGGCCACGCATATCCAAGGAGCACAAAGACAAGTCCTAATTTTGTCGGCCTTGCTTCATGATATTGCTAAACCACTCACAACTCGACGGAGAGACATTGCAGGTGTTGAACGAGTGGTAGCGTCTGGGCATGAAGAAATAGGCGCTAGCTATTTGGCAACGCGTTTAATGGAATTACCCCTTGCTTACAAGTCTGTAATGCAAATTATGGGGTTGGTCGGCTTTCATCAAGTACCGAAACTTTTGGTGGTTAAAAACCAAGGCTATAGTGATTATTTTCGTTTATCTTTAAATGCTAATTTGGAGCTCTTATATTGGCTTGAACAGGCTGATATGAAAGGGCGAACGTGCTCTGATTTAGATAAACAAATTGATTTACTTGAACAGTTTCGATTGTTTGCAGAAGACTATCAGCTTTGGGGTATCGAGGATCCTATCGAGTTTCATCTAAGAAAAATACAGCTCAAATCTTGTCAATCTGAGCAGGCTTTTCTAGATGGTTATGCCATCCATCAGCTTTCACATGGGGATATTAGTACGGTTGAACAGGCAATAGCGAAAAACTATGAGCCATGCCAGCATTACAGCCATTTATACCTGATGTGCGGCATGAGTGGCAGTGGTAAATCGACTTGGATCGAGAAGAACTTAGAGGGTTACGACGTGATCTCTCTTGATCAAATTCGCAAAGAGCTAAACGGAAAACGTGATTGCCAAAAGAATCGAGGGCAAGTTTTACAGCTGGCCAAAACTCGATTGAAAAAAGCGTTGGCAAATAAGCGCAACGTGGTTTGGGATGCTACCAATATCCGCAAAGATTTCAGAAATACTATCTGTGAACTGGGTGAGAACTATGGAGCGTTAATCACTATGGTTGTTTTCCAACTTAAGGAAAGTAGCCTCCGTGTGAATAACCGCAATCGTCAATACGCGGTGGGTGATGAGGTAATCTCTAGTCAACTGACCAAACTTGAATGGCCGTGGCCAACTGAAAGTCACCGATTTTTGGTCATTGGGGAGAATGGCTCAGAGTTATACAGAAAAGGGACCTTTAGTTAATATCTTGTCTCTAAGCTAACAATAAATTCAAGTTACCTAGGCGAATGCCTAGGTAACTTTCATCATTTAGAACAGTGTATCACCCGCTAGCTTTTTTAAAGCAAATTTGCCTCGTTCCTTTCCAATACA
The DNA here is from genome assembly GCF_000967495.1 of Vibrio neptunius. Lineage (GTDB taxonomy): Bacteria > Pseudomonadota > Gammaproteobacteria > Enterobacterales > Vibrionaceae > Vibrio > Vibrio neptunius. The sequence continues at coordinate 22,823 of NZ_JXXU01000070.1, forward strand.
GCTTTGAATAGCAAATTCAGTGACTCAAATTGAGCCTCTCGTCCATTGTTACTCCCCACATAGTGCTCATGCCGAAGTAATTCAGACTCGATAAATTCATTGATGACTGGCACCGCAGGCGCGTACTCTTTCTCTAAGCTGACTCTCTTACGCTCTAAGAGAGCAGTAATAGCTTCATCTAAGGGAGTGTGTTCGGCCACTAATTGGCGCAGTTGGTCAAATTCAATGGGCGCGGGGTTGTCGTATTTTTCTAGCCACTGGATGGCGAGCAATGGTCTCAACACATAGAAATACTTCTTCAAAGGGACTAAATCCCTTTGTAGATATCCTCGGAAGTTACCTTTAGCCATGTGTAAGTAGTGATGTATCCCTTTGTGTGAAGAAGCGATAGCCGGCATTAACTCCCTCGCTCTTTGAGCGAAATAGCCATCATCTACATATATAATTGGAGACTGTAACCACTCAATAAAAGCAGGGTTCGACTTCCAAAATAGGTTTAACGCCTTACGTAAATCCCAGCCATTGATATCTATTTCGTCGACTATTGGATATTCGATAACATCGCGTCTATCTTCAAGATCGATGGATAGGTACCAGTCTTTTTTACGGACATAGATAAAGCGCACATCGTAATCACTATTTGGGCTGGAAAACCCCCACGCTCGACTGCCAGATTCAACCGCGTATATCACTTTAATATCATGTTCTTTTTCAGCTGCGGCTATTCTGCGCAATATTTCTTTTCTGATTTTCGTGTCTATGACTTGTTTCGATTCAGCGAGTTCACTGGCTCTATCATTCATCGCCATTTTACTTCCTTAGCCTTTTACACAAACGATTTGCTTCAGTGTGTAAACCACTTCCACTAAGTCCTTTTGAGCTGCCATGACTTTTTCAATATCCTTGTAAGCATGGGGAATTTCATCAATCACAGAGGCATCCTTTCTGCACTCTACTCCTTCGGTTGCTGCAATTTGATCATTAATGTTGTAGACCTTTTTAGCTTGTGTTCTCGACATCACTCGTCCAGCACCATGACTACAGCTATTAAAACTCTCAGGGTTTCCTAACCCACGAACAATAAAAGAGCGAGCGCCCATGCTTCCTGGAATAATGCCCATTTCGCCTTTTTCGGCTCTTACCGCTCCCTTACGAGTCACATAACAATCCTTGCCAAAATGCCGTTCCCTAGAGACGTAGTTGTGATGACAGTTCACCGCTAACTCAGCGGTAGAAAACGCGACTGGTATTTGCTTTTTCAGTGCAGATATAGCATTAAACATCATTATTTCACGATTCTTGGCGGCAAAATCTTGTGCCCATTCAACCGCTTCCACATAGTCATCAAAGTATGCGCTGCCTTCTTCCAAGTAAGCCAAGTCCATATCAGGCAAGTTAACTTGATGGCGTTGCATTTCTTTCTTTGCAAGCTCTATAAAGTAAGTGCCAATTCTATTTCCTACACCGCGACTTCCTGAGTGCAACATAATCCAAACCGCATCGTTTTCGTCTAGGCACAGTTCTAAAAAGTGATTACCCGTGCCCATGGTGCCTAAATGCTTAACATGGTTGCTTTTTCTTATCGCTGGGTGCTTGTGACAAATAGTTTCAAATCGTGCTTCGAGCTTTTTCCATTCGCCAGCAACGACATCTGGAATATTGTGCCAAGCTCCTCTGTCTCGGGCTTTTCCCCTTTCTCCAGTACGACCATGAGGTACTGCTGCTTCAAAAGCATGTCTGATCCCTGATAAATTATCGGGTAACTGGCTGGCCGTTAACGTTGTTTTTGTTGCTAACATACCGCATCCAATATCGACCCCGACGGCTGCGGGTATGACAGCATCAACAGAAGGAATAACACTTCCAATCGTTGCGCCTTTACCAAGGTGAACATCCGGCATCACCGCAATATGTGAATGGACTAACGACATACCAGCGATGTTGTTCAACTGCTCTTGAGCTTTGTCATCAAAAGGCACCCCTTTAGTCCATGCCTTGATGGTGGCTCTTCCTTCATTTTCAATAACGTTATAGTTTCTACACATTGTTGCTTCCTTAATTCTTTAATCGCCGCACAAGCGTTCGCCAATTCTTAGCCGCTCAGTTTCTATCGATATGCCTACGCGACTTTTACAACCCCATTCATTAAACCTTCTAGGCCGCCATAAACCGTTAAGCTATCAATTTGGTCTGCGATTTTTTCTAACGCTTCAAGCTCTTTTAAGCGCATTAAAGTCGGGTTGTTTTCCATGACTTTTGCTGTGTTGTGTAAGCTTCTTGTCGCCGCAGTTTCTTCACGTCTTTTGATCACATTGGCTTCCGCTGCTTTTTGCGCTTCGACCACTTGGTTCAAAATGGCTTTCATCTCTCCGGGTAAAATGATGTCTTTAACGCCGACATTCATCAAAGTGATGCCCATTTCGGACAGGCGCTCTGCGACGAGCTCTTTCACAGTTTCATTGACATACAATTTATCCAGCAGGATATCGTCTAATGACTTTGTGCCAACCGCTTCTCTTAAGGCTAATTGCAGCATTTTGTAAACAAAATCATCAACGTTATCGACACTTCGTGCAGCGAGTTCAGCATCATGTACCTTAATACTTGCACTCAAATTAATTCGTAGACTTACGCGGTCTTTACTCAAGATTTCTTGACCAGAAATCTCAAGTAGTTGAGTTCTGCAATCAAATGATTTCAACTCAACGGAGTGGTTGAACTGCCAAAAGCCATGTCGTCCAGGCGCGAGTCTTTTTATCAGTTGGCCGTTGACATACAGCAAACCAACATGGTCGTTTGCGACCGTTAGATCAGCAATGGGTTTGGTTGCTATCGTGCTTTCGCTTCTGATCAAACGTGAGGAGGTATTAGCCCCAGCACGATTGATTAAAAAAAGTGTTTGTTCTTCAACTTCAATCTCTTCATCTATGGTCACTTTCTCCAAGCGAATGTCACCTGCGTCTTTCCATAGGTATAGTTGCTCGCTAGGGGCAACTACGCCACGTAGCAAATCGTTAACGTATAACAAGCCAGCTTCATTGCTTTTTAGTTTCCAATGCGAAATGTGTTCACGAAGTAACTCATTATTTTTGTACAGTCTTTCGGCATTCTCCTCAGAAAAAAATAAAGAGTTAATATCGAAAGTCATGAATTCGATTTCGTTTTTTAAATCCCATATTTTGTGCTTGCCTTGTGTTAATACGGAATCTAGCTTTTGATTTTTGAACACTAATACTCTTTGGTTTTCTGCTACTGATACTGTTTTTCTTAAAGATAGTGTTGTTCCAAACATCTTAATTTCCTTCGTTTCTTGCCATATACCGATGTGATGATGTTAGTAAGGGTTAGATACGTGATTAATAAAGGCCTCAAGCTGCACTTCAGTAGGGAGCATCCTGCTTGCTACTGATTATTCACTCTGGCGCTTATCTACCATTGGTACCAACGGCTTACTAACGTTTTAACTACTTATTGTAAAAAGGGTGGGACTCGAACCCACAACAATCGAATTAAGCATTCGAGGCTCTACCAATTGAGCTACCTGCATTTAAGATGGGATTCGAACCCATGACTCACGAAATTTCTTCGCTGCTCTACCTCTGAGCTACTTAATGGTTATCTGATAAGGCATACGCAGTCACAGTGTTCAGCGCACCGGAGTGACCTTTTGAATCACAACCAAATCATCAGACAACTAGGTAATATCAAGCTATGTGCCAAAATGGTGATATTTCTTGAAGTTAATTTTTAAGTGCATGTATTTATTGGTAAAAATATATTTTCCTTGCTCTTTTAGATAAAAGTGCGTTGATAACAAAAACACAAAAATATAACCTAATGGATATGTAAATTATCTATATGGATACGGCGTGAGTAAGAAAACAGTTGCGATAAGTCTTATTGGAACTCAATTGGATTTTGTTGGTAAAAGAGTGGACCGATGGGCAAGGTGGAGGCCCAATGTGAGTTTGTGCAGTCAGCAAGACTTGCTGGTCGATGAGCTACACATGCTGCATGATAACCACAGCTATCGCTTGGCAAATAACGTCGCTGTAGACATCGAATCTGTGTCTCCAAAAACCAAGGTGACACTGCATTCGATTAACTTTTCCGATCCGTGGGATTTTGAGGAAGTCTACGCCAAGCTTTTTGATTGGTGCCAACAACAAGAATTCGATACTGATAACAACGACTACCTTTTTCATATCACAACCGGAACACACGTTGTTCAAATTTGTAGTTATTTACTTACCGAGAGTCGTCACTTTCCAGGGCGTTTAATTCAAACCTCTCCTGATCACAACAATAACAACAAGTCGATTGGACGTGTGCAAATCATAGACCTTGATTTGTCGAAATATGACCAATTGGCGACCCGTTTTGATGTCGAACATCAAGAAGGCAAAGAGTTTCTCAAAGGGGGCATTGAAACACTTAATACAGGGTTTAACCGATTAATTACTCAGTTAGAAAAGGTTGCGATACGTTCTGAAGACCCCATGCTATTAACGGGCCCAACCGGAGCAGGCAAAAGCCAATTGGCGACTCGCATCTACCAACTGAAAAAGAGACGTGCAATGCTTTCTGGCGCTTTGGTATCCGTTAACTGTGCGACGCTAAAAGGCGAAAATGCTATGGCGGCCTTATTTGGTCATACCAAAGGTGCATTCACTGGCGCTCAAAAATCACGAGATGGTTTTTTGCTTACAGCCAATGATGGCGTTTTGTTCTTAGATGAGATTGGCGAGCTGGGCCTCGAAGAGCAAGCCATGCTACTGCATGCGATTGAAAATAAAACATTTCATCCTGTAGGGAGTGATAGCCCCGTACAGAGTGATTTTCAATTGATTGCGGGTACCAATCGAGATCTCAAGCTCGAAATTGAAAAAGGCACGTTTAGGGAAGATTTGTTAGCGCGTATCAATCTTTGGACTTATCAGCTTCCTGCATTAAAAGACAGGAAAGAGGATATTCCTGCCAACGTTGATTATGAAATTGATTTGTACGCGCAAAAATCAGGACAACGGGTGCAGTTTAACAAAGAGGCGAAGCATGCTTTTATCAGTTTCGCTACGTCCAACGAAGCGTTATGGGTTGGAAACTTTCGAGACTTAAGTTCAGCGATCACAAGGCTTTGCACCTTAGCAGACTCTTCGAGAATTTCCGTTGACGATGTAAAAGATGAAATTGAACGACTAAAGCGCGCTTGGTATCCCACTCGTCAGCAATCTAAGCTCACGCACGTAGAAGCGTGTTTGTCGGTGGCTGAGGTTGAACAACTGGACCAATTTGATGCTAACCAGTTAAATTTTGTGTTGTCTGTATGTCGCCGGCACAGCAGCATGGCTTCTGCTGGTAGGGAGTTGTTTAATGTGAGCCGAACATTGAAAGCTCAAACTAACGACTCAAGTCGGTTGCAGAAATATTTAGCTAAGTTCGGATTGAAATGGGCTGACCTATAGATCTGCATTCTTGCCATTAGGGTTGGCTTTGATGTTGGGAGCGGCGCCATACAGGGAGGCGGTATTGACAGACATTATTAATCGGACGTCACCAACCATCAGAGATAACTGAGCGGAACAGTCCAGCGCACTATGCCTCAATAGACGCCAGTACCAAGAAAGTAAATCATACGCTATTCAAATAGCCCTAGCTCATCACCCACCCGTAAAGAATCGAAAGGTGCAGAGTAGATAGATTGAATCTTGTGGATTTCGTTAATGTCCAGTGACTTAATGAACTCGTTTTGGTTGCCGTTTTTAACTAGAAGTTTAATGTGTTTAAGCTGTTCTGGTGTGGCACTCTGTGCGATATCTAAGAGGTTTTGCCTTTCTTTTTGAGAACAAGTTTCCCGATTATCCATAGAGATAAATAACACGACATTTTTCTTATCTTGGGTTGACAGGGAGTCGAACCAGCCGTTAACAGGGAATGGTTTATTGTTCGTCTTGGCTATATTGTTGCATTTAGTCAGTTTATCCCCATAGCTCGCCAAAGCTTGCTCAAAACTGGTTGCACTGGCGGTAAACGAAAGTATGGATAGTGCAAGAGCTAGGTTACAAAGACGCACGGACGACACACCTCCAACATTCACCTTCTTTGCCATTGGTTTGCCATGTTAAAGGTTCGGCTATCTGGTGGATTCTGTATTTAACGGCAGCGTTTACAGAGGTGAGTACCTTGGCAAACTCAACCCAGTCATAAGCCGCTATGTTTATGTGTCTGCTGTGGGCTGGCTTTCGAACTAAGAATAAATCGAACAGTGGGACCGCTCCAACTGAGTAAGCAAGCATGTTGCCTTCTTTCATTACCTCTCGGATTTCACTAACTGCTTTAAAGGAGCTGCTAGATAGTTTTACATCCTTAAATGAACAGTAGCCAATATTCGACAAAAGATTGCTCCCTGTGGTTAGTTTTTAGAAACTTATAACATGAAAAGATGTCTGTTTAACCGTCAACTACAAGGCTGGTGATTTTCCCCTAGAAAAATACACGCCTCAATCATTAATGTATCTTTTTAGTGTGTCCTAAATCTCTTCTCCGCCTTAAACAATAGAAACCGTTTTCTGGGACGGCCTTGTCTAACCCCCATTCTTTACTCGACATAGTGTTAACACACCTCTTTACAAGGTACTGATTTTTGACCACTTAATCGGCCTACGCACCGAAACCGTTGACTCTTCTGAACCCCAGCGATATCCTGCAAAAGCACTGGCAAAATCCAGTGTCGGGATTAGCACCCCGCCTCAATTCACTAGTCGCATAGAGCGTCAGCAAAACACTGCTCTCTATGTGCTGCCTTGGCGCA
>NZ_JXXU01000071.1 GCF_000967495.1 Vibrio neptunius
ACAAAATCTTAAATTGAAGAGTTTGATCATGGCTCAGATTGAACGCTGGCGGCAGGCCTAACACATGCAAGTCGAGCGGAAACGAGTTAACTGAACCTTCGGGGAACGTTAACGGCGTCGAGCGGCGGACGGGTGAGTAATGCCTGGGAAATTGCCCTGATGTGGGGGATAACCATTGGAAACGATGGCTAATACCGCATAATAGCTTCGGCTCAAAGAGGGGGACCTTCGGGCCTCTCGCGTCAGGATATGCCCAGGTGGGATTAGCTAGTTGGTGAGGTAATGGCTCACCAAGGCGACGATCCCTAGCTGGTCTGAGAGGATGATCAGCCACACTGGAACTGAGACACGGTCCAGACTCCTACGGGAGGCAGCAGTGGGGAATATTGCACAATGGGCGCAAGCCTGATGCAGCCATGCCGCGTGTATGAAGAAGGCCTTCGGGTTGTAAAGTACTTTCAGCAGTGAGGAAGGTGGTGTCGTTAATAGCGGCATCATTTGACGTTAGCTGCAGAAGAAGCACCGGCTAACTCCGTGCCAGCAGCCGCGGTAATACGGAGGGTGCGAGCGTTAATCGGAATTACTGGGCGTAAAGCGCATGCAGGTGGTTTGTTAAGTCAGATGTGAAAGCCCGGGGCTCAACCTCGGAATTGCATTTGAAACTGGCAGACTAGAGTACTGTAGAGGGGGGTAGAATTTCAGGTGTAGCGGTGAAATGCGTAGAGATCTGAAGGAATACCGGTGGCGAAGGCGGCCCCCTGGACAGATACTGACACTCAGATGCGAAAGCGTGGGGAGCAAACAGGATTAGATACCCTGGTAGTCCACGCCGTAAACGATGTCTACTTGGAGGTTGTGGCCTTGAGCCGTGGCTTTCGGAGCTAACGCGTTAAGTAGACCGCCTGGGGAGTACGGTCGCAAGATTAAAACTCAAATGAATTGACGGGGGCCCGCACAAGCGGTGGAGCATGTGGTTTAATTCGATGCAACGCGAAGAACCTTACCTACTCTTGACATCCTCAGAAGAGACTGGAGACAGTCTTGTGCCTTCGGGAACTGAGAGACAGGTGCTGCATGGCTGTCGTCAGCTCGTGTTGTGAAATGTTGGGTTAAGTCCCGCAACGAGCGCAACCCTTATCCTTGTTTGCCAGCGAGTAATGTCGGGAACTCCAGGGAGACTGCCGGTGATAAACCGGAGGAAGGTGGGGACGACGTCAAGTCATCATGGCCCTTACGAGTAGGGCTACACACGTGCTACAATGGCGCATACAGAGGGCGGCCAACTTGCGAAAGTGAGCGAATCCCAAAAAGTGCGTCGTAGTCCGGATTGGAGTCTGCAACTCGACTCCATGAAGTCGGAATCGCTAGTAATCGTAGATCAGAATGCTACGGTGAATACGTTCCCGGGCCTTGTACACACCGCCCGTCACACCATGGGAGTGGGCTGCAAAAGAAGTGGGTAGTTTAACCTTCGGGGGGACGCTCACCACTTTGTGGTTCATGACTGGGGTGAAGTCGTAACAAGGTAGCGCTAGGGGAACCTGGCGCTGGATCACCTCCTTATACGATGATTACTCA
>NZ_JXXU01000072.1 GCF_000967495.1 Vibrio neptunius
CGCTCCGCACTGGTTAGACTATGAAGTCGAAATTAAAGCCTGGCGATGTCCTACTCTCACATGGGGAAGCCCCACACTACCATCGGCGCTAATTCGTTTCACTTCTGAGTTCGGCATGGAATCAGGTGGGTCCAAATCGCTATGGTCGCCAAGCAAATTCTTTGCTGGTGCTGATACCCAGACTCGAACTGGGGACCTCATCCTTACCAAGGATGCGCTCTACCACCTGAGCTATATCAGCATAATTTTGCTCAAGATATTTATCTCAAACAAGGTATTTAAAACCTGGCGATGTCCTACTCTC
>NZ_JXXU01000073.1 GCF_000967495.1 Vibrio neptunius
GCTCTTTAACAATTTGGAAAGCTGACGAATAACAACAATCCCCATCTCTATGAGATGCGTTGTTATTCATTTAAAAGTTCTCAAATCCTAACTTTCTCTAAATAAAGAGAGATTTAGGTACCAACACACATTCAAGTGTTCTTGGAAACATCCTTGTGATGTTTATATTTGAGTCCGGCAAAATCGAGTCTGCATCATGTTTAAATAATTGCAGACAACTTTGGTTGTTTGACTGTAAGACCCTTTGGGGTTGTATGGTTAAGTGACTAAGCGTACACGGTGGATGCCTTGGCAGTCAGAGGCGATGAAGGACGTATTAACTTGCGATAAGCCCAGATTAGGCAGTAAAAGCCATTTGAGTCTGGGATTTCCGAATGGGGAAACCCACCTGCATAAGCAGGTATCATTATCTGAATACATAGGGTAATGAGGCGAACCGGGGGAACTGAAACATCTAAGTACCCCGAGGAAAAGAAATCAACCGAGATTCCGAAAGTAGCGGCGAGCGAAATTGGATTAGCCCTTAAGCCTTTAATGCGTCAGGTGAAAGTTCTGGAAAGGTCTGCGATACAGGGTGATAGCCCCGTAACCGACAGCGCATTTTAGGTGAAATCGAGTAGGGCGGGACACGTGATATCCTGTCTGAATATGGGGGGACCATCCTCCAAGGCTAAATACTACTGACTGACCGATAGTGAACCAGTACCGTGAGGGAAAGGCGAAAAGAACCCCTGTGAGGGGAGTGAAATAGAACCTGAAACCGTGTACGTACAAGCAGTAGGAGCACCCTCGTGGTGTGACTGCGTACCTTTTGTATAATGGGTCAGCGACTTATATTCAGTAGCAAGGTTAACCATCTAGGGGAGCCGTAGAGAAATCGAGTCTTAACTGGGCGTCGAGTTGCTGGATATAGACCCGAAACCAGGTGATCTAGCCATGGGCAGGTTGAAGGTTGAGTAACATCAACTGGAGGACCGAACCGACTAATGTTGAAAAATTAGCGGATGACTTGTGGCTAGGGGTGAAAGGCCAATCAAACCTGGAGATAGCTGGTTCTCCCCGAAATCTATTTAGGTAGAGCCTCGGACGAATACTACTGGGGGTAGAGCACTGTTAAGGCTAGGGGGTCATCCCGACTTACCAACCCTTTGCAAACTCCGAATACCAGTAAGTACTATCCGGGAGACACACGGCGGGTGCTAACGTCCGTCGTGGAGAGGGAAACAACCCAGACCGCCAGCTAAGGTCCCAAATTACAGCTAAGTGGGAAACGATGTGGGAAGGCTTAGACAGCTAGGATGTTGGCTTAGAAGCAGCCATCATTTAAAGAAAGCGTAATAGCTCACTAGTCGAGTCGGCCTGCGCGGAAGATGTAACGGGGCTAAGCTGTAAACCGAAGCTGCGGCAATGCCATTTATGGTATTGGGTAGGGGAGCGTTCTGTAAGCCGTTGAAGGTGGATTGTAAAGTCTGCTGGAGGTATCAGAAGTGCGAATGCTGACATGAGTAACGATAAAGGGGGTGAAAAACCTCCTCGCCGGAAGACCAAGGGTTCCTGTCCAACGTTAATCGGGGCAGGGTAAGTCGACCCCTAAGGCGAGGCCGAAAGGCGTAGTCGATGGGAAACGGGTTAATATTCCCGTACTTCTTACAATTGCGATGGGGGGACGGAGAAGGCTAGGTGGGCCTGGCGACGGTTGTCCAGGTTCAAGTGCGTAGGCTTGAGAGTTAGGTAAATCCGGCTCTCTTTAAGGCTGAGACACGATGTCGAGCATCTACGGATGTGAAGTCATTGATGCCATGCTTCCAGGAAAAGCCTCTAAGCTTCAGATTGTAAGGAATCGTACCCCAAACCGACACAGGTGGTCGGGTAGAGAATACCAAGGCGCTTGAGAGAACTCGGGTGAAGGAACTAGGCAAAATGGTACCGTAACTTCGGGAGAAGGTACGCTCTTGACGGTGAAGTCCCTTGCGGATGGAGCTATTGAGAGTCGCAGATACCAGGTGGCTGCAACTGTTTATTAAAAACACAGCACTGTGCAAAATCGTAAGATGACGTATACGGTGTGACGCCTGCCCGGTGCCGGAAGGTTAATTGATGGGGTTAGACGTAAGTCGAAGCTCTTGATCGAAGCCCCGGTAAACGGCGGCCGTAACTATAACGGTCCTAAGGTAGCGAAATTCCTTGTCGGGTAAGTTCCGACCTGCACGAATGGCGTAATGATGGCCACGCTGTCTCCACCCGAGACTCAGTGAAATTGAAATCGCTGTGAAGATGCAGTGTACCCGCGGCTAGACGGAAAGACCCCGTGAACCTTTACTACAGCTTGGCACTGAACATTGACCCTACATGTGTAGGATAGGTGGGAGGCTTTGAAACCGGTACGCCAGTATCGGTGGAGCCGTCCTTGAAATACCACCCTTGTAGTGTTGATGTTCTAACTTAGACCCGTTATCCGGGTTGAGGACAGTGCCTGGTGGGTAGTTTGACTGGGGCGGTCTCCTCCCAAAGAGTAACGGAGGAGCACGAAGGTGGGCTAATCACGGTTGGACATCGTGAGGTTAGTGCAATGGCATAAGCCCGCTTGACTGCGAGAATGACAATTCGAGCAGGTGCGAAAGCAGGTCATAGTGATCCGGTGGTTCTGTATGGAAGGGCCATCGCTCAACGGATAAAAGGTACTCCGGGGATAACAGGCTGATACCGCCCAAGAGTTCATATCGACGGCGGTGTTTGGCACCTCGATGTCGGCTCATCACATCCTGGGGCTGAAGTCGGTCCCAAGGGTATGGCTGTTCGCCATTTAAAGTGGTACGCGAGCTGGGTTTAGAACGTCGTGAGACAGTTCGGTCCCTATCTGCCGTGGGCGTTGGAAGATTGAAGGGGGCTGCTCCTAGTACGAGAGGACCGGAGTGGACGAACCTCTGGTGTTCGGGTTGTCATGCCAATGGCATTGCCCGGTAGCTAAGTTCGGAATCGATAACCGCTGAAAGCATCTAAGCGGGAAGCGAGCCCTGAGATGAGTCTTCCCTGACCCCTTGAGGGTCCTAAAGGGTTGTTCGAGACTAGAACGTTGATAGGCAGGGTGTGTAAGCGTTGTGAGGCGTTGAGCTAACCTGTACTAATTGCCCGTGAGGCTTAACCATACAACACCCAAAGGGTTTTGATGGACTCAAAGCAAGAACAGATTGAATGTGTAGAGAACACAATAACAGCTTTCCGAATTAAGAATTTGCTTGGCGACCA
>NZ_JXXU01000074.1 GCF_000967495.1 Vibrio neptunius
TCTTTGTGCGCACAGCCGATCGAGCTGGTGGCGTACGGGAAGGCGAAACTGAGCCCAGATGCACTGCTTGAGGTACTGTCTGAACCGCAGATCCAGAAGAACCGCTGGTTTCCGCTGAGCGATAGCCAGCGAGATGGTATCGTTAAAACGCTTAAGGCAGAGCAAACTCTCACCTCGCGTTAATTGGTTATCAAGGAGCAGGTGTGGTATTACTGAGGTTTGGAGTAGGGTGGTTGCTCTAAATTATTATTAATAGAATTTTTACTCTTCTTACTAAGATAACCCGCACGCTCGCTTTTATATATTGATATGATGTATATCTTGACGTATTTTTATTGATTTTTAGTCACTTATGATAGGTTAATGGCAAGTCAGGCAGAGAGAAAAACGAGACTGCCTGTTGTTAAGGGTGTTATACCTCTTAGGGAAATTATGAAGAAATTACTAACAGCAGCCACGGGATTATTCGTTTCAAATACCAACGCAAATATTAGCTGGGAAGATTTTGTTACTGAAGCGCATACTACTCTGACAGAAAAGCAGAACAAGCTGATGAGCGAATTTAAACTTGGTGAACATGAGCGTTTCGACTGGGATCAGGAAAGCGGTACTCTTGTTTTTTCAAACAATGGAAAGGTTGCTGTTATTGCAAAAGTACAGTTCGTCGGTTCCATTTCTACTAAGTCAAATACATGGCTTTGGTCTTGGGCGAATCCTTACATTAATGACAATGTAAAAGATCAGATGCACATCGTTCGAGAGTTTGGCGAGTCAAAAGGCTATGAATCGCTTACCATAGACAAGTGGCAAGCGGATGAGATTGATGGGTGGGAAATGACTTCCGTAACCTCTTATCTTTTGGAAGCTAAAGGCGCTTACCGAACCACGGGAGAGACGGGGTTTATTTACATGGTGATAACTGACATGAGTTGGGCAAACTAGATATAACTAGAGACTATGGCGTCAATAGTTAGTTTTTGGCGCTACTTTTATCCCACATTGCGCCGTCTCTTAGCATTGAATTGAGCGTCACAACCATCTTTCTCATGCAGGCAACTATCGCTACTTTTTTAGGTTTTCCTGCCGCAAGTAATCGTTCATAAGTAGCCGTAAATACTGGTCTTTTGGTGTGTGTCCTGAATTTACTCGCGTATTTACATAGTTTATTGGGTTTGAGTTCGGTTTGAGTATGAAAAATGGCTTGTTTTGTTGAGAGTTCAGTCTCGCTATTGTCAACAGAAGATTAAATAAGTTATTGTTAATCAAAGGATTGGCACTCTCCCTTTCTGGTATAACGCGCATTGTTAAGAAATGATAACGCGCAGTCTCGTTTTTATGTGATGGTAGGGTGTGCAATATGATGTATATTCGATAGTTTTTAATGAGTTATGATAAGTTGATAAAAAGTCAGGTAGAGATAAAAACGAGACTGCCTGTTATTAAGAATGTTAGTTTTCATTTGGAGTTACAGTGATAAAAGTACCTGATTATTGGCTAAGTTTCCTTCGAGACAACGAATTGACTGGTAAAACATGTGAAATCCCTGATGAGCATGATATCTCAGAATTGGGAGCGGATTTTCAGCTGTTCAGCGAACTAGAGATTGTCGATGAAACAGATAACTGTTACCCCGGTATAGCAGTATCAAGTATGGGGTACATCGCAGTAGCTAGTTGTTTGATTGGTTCAGGTGATCCATATTTCATAAACACAAACGATGGTGAAGGCGGTAAGTTGTATCGCATCTACCATGATGACAACTCTGTAGACATTGTCGCTGAAAAGTATCAAGAAATCTTAGGCTTCATCGAATCAGAAAACTAACAATCGCTTCAACCTGACTGCCAACCTATGGCATTTTTGGTTCGGTTTGGCTTATGTGATTATGGTGGTCTGTTTAAGTATGGTGTAGTTGGCAGCAAGTTAAGCGGGCGTTATATAAACTAGAAAAAGGATGGTTATGTGACAACTACAAGTCAAAGTCATAAATATACACAACTCAAGTGGATGTATTCAGCACTGAGTGGACTATGTGTCGCGTACTTTCTCGCTTTGTTTAGTAGTGCATCGCCGATGGATGAATCTATATTGCTCCAATTGTCGACGATACTATTTGCAATGTGTCTCCCTACGTTTGCTACTTTTGCTATTGCCCATGTCTTTATGACTGAGTTGGATGCTAGTGTCGAAGATTGTGATCAAGTACTTGAGGAAGATTGGGTAAATAGGGTTACTAGTGGTGGGTTTATTTGCTTAGGCCTTGCTTTCACATGTCTAGTCGGTCACTTCTCTATATATGCGATGGTTGGTTTTATTGTTGTGTCGATACTTTGCTTCTATTGCTTTGCCGAATTTGTAAAAAAATTAATGTCGAAATTAAATCGAACACGTTGATATAACAAATTGCTCAAGTCGACAGCTAACGCTCGGCGATTTTGGTTTGGTTGAGTTCAGTGATTAAGGTGGCTTTGCTCGAGTTTTGTGGCTTAGCCGCACCTTAGCAAGGCGCTGGCGGATCCCCTCATAATTCTCCCAGTCCACAGGTATGCGTTAGGCGCTGATATTCCACCATTGCCCAGTGATATTGGGACTCTTGTATTCGGTATCTCCGATGACAACGTACTTCCTTTCCAAGCCTAGGAA
>NZ_JXXU01000075.1 GCF_000967495.1 Vibrio neptunius
TTTCAGGACGAGACAAACAATGAAAAAAGGGTTGATGTTTCCACATCAACCCTTTTTGTTCTGTTTCTCTTTAGATATCGTCACGCTCAATTGGGCAGCTCATACAACGAGCACCACCGCGTCCGCGGCCCAGTTCATTACCCGGAATGGTCAGAACTTCGATACCTGCTTTGTCGTACTTCTCGTTAGTGTAAACGTTACGTTCGTAACCAATCACCACCCCTGGTTTTACAGTTAGGACGTTGTTCGCGTCGTTCCATTGTTCACGTTCAGCTTCATAGTTGTCGCCGCCAGTAGTGATAATCTTAAGATCATCGACGCCTAATGCTTGCTCAATAGCATGAGTGTAACTTGACACTTGTTCTACCTTCATCTCATTTTCCCCTTTCGATGTTAGGCGCCAAGTATCAAGGTCCTTGCGCATGATCTCGGGATAAACTGAGAAAGTGTCAATATCCATGTGGGTCATTACTGTATCTAAATGCATACAAGAGCGGTGTTTGGGCAAATCAATGGCAATCACTTCTTTCGCTTGACCATTCTTAAATAGATTTGCTGCTAAATTCTCTACACCTTGAGCTGTTGTTCGTTCAGACATACCGACCAACACTGCTCCTTTACCGATAACCAGTACGTCACCGCCTTCAATATTGGCGTTGTCATAATGCAGATCTTCATCACCAAAGTACTTGATGAAGTCTTGTCCTGCGAATACAGGGTGCCAGCGATAAATTGCTCGTAGATGGTTTGTTTCGCGCTGACGAGCTGCTTTCATCATTGGGTTAAGAGACACACCGCCGTAAACCCAACATGATGTATCACGAGTGAAGAGGTGATTTGGTAATGGTTCGATAACAAAGTCCAGTGGACGATGCATCTTAGGTAACATTGATGCAGACTGTATCGGTAACTCTGAGTAAGCTAAGCCACCGAGCAAGATGGTTGCTAAGTGTTCATTATCCATATCCGATAAGTAATGGCGTAGGTCACGGGCAAACGTCGGACCGTAGCGGAAATCAGAAATCTGAGTATCTAGTAACCACTCTTTGGCTTCTTTGACTGCCAAAGTCTCTACAAGGAGATCGTGAAGTAGCAATACCTCGACACCCTGATTCGTCAAAGTTTGTGCAAACTGATCATGCTCTTCTCCTGCCGCTTCGACAGCAAGAACATCGTCAAACAGTAGCTCATGGCAGTTTGAAGGGGTAAGGTGGGTTAACGCTCGCTCTGGTCGGGCTAACAATACACGTCTTAACTGGCCTACTTCTGAGCCTACGTACAACTTACTCATTTTGCGTCCTTACAATAATATCCAATGCGTATTTATGACAAGGTTGTTATCAAGATGCAAGTGGTAATGATAGTCTCAAAGACTGGTATTTGTTATTTTTTCGGTCTTTAATTTTTATAATTTTACCATTTATAGACTTTTTGTCTAAAAAGCAACTGTGAAATCTGTGCGCTGACTTTGCGACTCTATTCGTCATGTCATCTGAAAGATTTTGACAAATTAAAATTGAATTCAGCATAGCTATTCACAACTTTGCAAGCTGGTGACAGAAAGTTATATTTCTATGCAGTTGTCATTTTTCCTAAGATATGCAGCTCTGAAAAATAAAAACTCACAACGACGGGTAGCAAACTGTGATCGATGACCACAGATAATTCTGAATCACACGTATGATAAAAAAATGTTAAGTTTTCGATGTTGTGAGCTGGATCCGGTGAGATCGTTCATCATTGCCTCGATAAAGATGACGATCCGAATAGATTGCGGGTAGTAATTTCGCTGGATCCATGCGATATTCCGTTGCGGTAAAAATCGATCAATCTTGTCACTATCTGGAGCCGACTTATGTCTCATGAAGACGAATATCTATCAGTTGAAGAATTAATTGAGATTCAAAAGGAAGAGACTCGCGAGATCATCCAAGCCTTACGAGAAGACGGTAGTGATCCAGATGCGTTATATGAAATAGAACATCACCTGTTTGCTGAAGATTTCGATACGCTGGAAAAAGCCGTTGTTGAAGCGTTTAAAATGGGTTTTGAAGTATTAGAAGCAGAAGAAACAGAAGATGAAGATGGCAACAAACTGCTGTGCTGTGATGCGACAATGGAATCGGCTCTTGATGCAGAAACAATTGATGCTCAAGTAGAGAAGCTGATTCATCTTGCAGAGAAATATGACATCATCTATGACGGTTGGGGTACCTACTACGAAGGCGAAGATGCACTGTACCCAGAAGAAGATGACGACGAAGAGTAACAAGTTGTTGAAGAAACCAGCCTAAGGCTGGTTTTTTTGTCGCTGTCATTCGGCGAGGGATAAGTATCTTTCATTCAGACGATTCTTTATAATCACCCAAACTTGATCTAGCGCAATTTTAATAAGGGAAACATGCAGCTATCACTCGCAGGCTTATGGCAGATCTCTCCGCTTACTGACCTTTCTGTTCCTCAGGATGACATTACTTTTCCTGCAGCATTAAGCGAGCGGTTACCTGATACGTTGTGCGAACAAGATATCGCTGAGCAAGAGTGGCACTTGATGCACGATATTGAAGTTGATGAAGCGATGCTGGCGTTTCCAGCCGTAGATTTGGTGCTTGGTGGTGTAGATTACCATGCTGAAGTGCGACTCAATGGTATAGCGCTGTTTGATTGTGATGGCTCACAGGCCGAATACAAAAAAGACATTCGTCCTTACATGCAGCTCGGTCGAAATCGCTTTGAGATCTTGTTTCTCGAAGAGGAAGAAGAACTTCTGTTCGAAGAAGACAGGTTGGATATATGTCCTTTAGGTGAACAACCTAACCAAAGGTTTGATTCACGATTGGGTATATGGAAAGAGCCTTACCTGCAGTTTATTCGCCATGTACGTTTAGATCATGTTGTCACCGAGCAGATCTGGCACCACGGCGGTGGTTGTGAGTTTTTGGTCGATCTTCATTACAGTACCTACAAACCGGGGCTGATTTCTGCTGCAGTTAAATTCAATGGAATGACCTATCACCTGCCTATTGATGTACGAAATGATCATGTGAGCGCTCTGTTTCAAGTCGAAGCGCCGATCTATTTCGATGCCAGCCAGCCTGATCTCAATGCTCTATATCAGCTAGAAGTGATGTTGGATGGCCAAACGCAGAAATTTAATATCGGACTGAGTAAAGATCTCTGCGTGACCCACTTCCCTGTGTAGTGGTTTTCAAAAGTGAGCCGTTTGCTGTGAAAATAGCGGGCTTTGTTTGCGCTGCCATACTCGCTCATGGCAATAATAGGCGAGAGTATTAATACTTGGTTCAATCGCGGCCATAACGCCACCAACTAACCAGCTCCCTGTCAAAAGATAAGCAACACTAAACGCCACACTAAAGTGCACAACGGCAAAGCTGGTGGTTTTCAGCGCTGTAGCGTTCTCACGTTTTTTCAACTGGGGTGAGGCTTGCCAAACTTGTTCATGAAAATAAAACGCAACGGTGTTCACCATAGGCTCGATCATGGCAATCAGACTACCAATCAAGATATCTCCCGTTAATAGATACGCGACCGTGAAAGCGATTGAGAAGTGAATAGCTGCAAAGGTTAATGTCTTTTTCATGATGTGATCCAGTCTTTGGTGTTGATAGGATAATTATTGATAATTATTATCATTAGTTAAATTCGATTGAAACTATAATATCAATCGTTAGTAACTATTAAAAAAGGCGCTCAATAGAGCGCCTTTTGTCTTTATTCAATCAACTTAGCCTTGCGGTTTTACCACCAAGACATTGATGGGTGAGTTCTGAACCACTTTACTGGCGACAGAACCCAATACCACTTTATCCAGTTTAGAACGCTTATGGCTTGGCATCACAATCAGGTCGGCACCGAGCTTTTCCGCATAGTCGAGAATAGTCGCGTACGCTTTGCCTTCGGCTACGTGCGCTTTGTAGACCACTTCTTCAGGAATGTGCTGGACAGCGAACTGTTTCAGCTGATTCTCAACGTCGGTTTTCATTTTCGCTGCGGCATCTTTTGGAAAGTAGGTCGCAACCATAGACATGTGAATACCTGGTAATACGTTCAGAAGATGAACTTGAGCATTGGAGTGCTTGGCGTGCCAGACAGCCAGCTCAAGTGCTTTATCAGAAAAGCCTTTGTCGTTCAGATCGACAGGAACAAGAATTTGCTTATACATCGATAGCTCTCTATTCAGTCTCAACCATGGAAATGGCTGAGATATGCATCCTTAGTTAATACCAAATCCACCGAATTTAAGTGGATTAGCTAATTGTAGCCTCACTTCCTTCTATGGAGCGAGGCTAACTAAGTTACGCGCTCAATTCATCCCTGCGAGCTCGTCTTCTCTGGTTCATACCTAGACCGATGAGCAGAAGCAGTGCAGGAACGAAGACCCACTCTTTCATTGGTCGATCTGCATCCACTACAACCGAGCGAATCTCCCAGTCGAAATCAACGCCAGCTGCTTCTGCTGGGCTGCCGAATTCGACCATATCGACCAACATACGGCCATTGCTGCTATTCAGCATTAGACCCATAGATGAGATACGATCTTCAGCGGACTTTGCGCTGTCCTCGAACGGCAGTCGGACGGTCTTCGAGATGAAATCGCCTTCAAGGTTCTCACCCGCAACAAGAAGCTCAATCTCTTGACCAACTGCTAGCTGTTCAGTGATCTGCGCGATCTCTGTACCTGGGTGAAGTACTTTGGCTGGGTAAATTTGATCCCACCAGAAACCAGGGCGGAAGAAAGTAAACGTCAGAGCCAATAGCAGAACTGTTTCCCACCACTTGTTCTTAGTAAACCACCAGCCTTGTGTTGCTGCAGAGAATATCAGCATTGCAATGACGGAAGATATGATCGTGAGCAACAAATGCCACCAACTCTCAATTCCCATTAAAAGAAGTTGTGTATTGAAGATGAACATGAAAGGCAAGATGGCGGTACGAATATCGTAAGTAAAGCCCTGAATACCGGTCCTGATTGGATCCGACTTGGCGATCGCCGCAGCGGCAAAGGCTGCTAAACCAACCGGAGGTGTATCGTCGGCCAGAATACCAAAGTAGAACACAAACAAGTGAACGGCGATCAGAGGGATGATTAAGCCGCTTTGTGCACCCAGCGTCACGATAACAGGAGCCATTAGTGTAGAAACTACGATGTAGTTTGCTGTCGTTGGTAGGCCCATACCCAAGATCAGACTGATCACAGCGGTGAACAGAAGCATCAAGATAATGTTACCGCCCGAGATAAACTCGACGAAGTCCGTCATCACCAAACCAATACCGGTGAGAGTTACCACACCAACAACTGTGCCTGCAGCTGCAGTCGCAACACCAATACCGATCATGTTACGCGCACCAGAAACTAGACTCTCAAGTAAGTCAATAAAGCCTTCTATGGTTTGTTCTGCAATCGATCCTTGTTGAGAAAGAGCTGCCATTAGAGGACGTTGAGTGATCAGGATAAAGATCATGAAAACCGTCGCCCAGAAAGCGGATAGACCTGGAGAGAATCGTTCAACGGTCAGACACCAAACTAGCACAACAATTGGGAGTAGGTAATGTAAACCTGACTTGATGGTTGGGCCAGGATCTGGTACTTCAGTTAGCTCTGCATCGATCTCAATCGCGCCTTCTTTGGCATATTTGGCTGAGATATTAACCAGAGCAACATAAGACAGTAGCAAAGCAACGGTGACGATTGGTGTAGCGGCATCACCAAATACGTCTTTAGTCCAGCCGACACCATAATAAACAGCGGCACTAATCACACATAGACCAAGAATTGTGCCAGTGAAAGACAGTAAGCTAGCCAGCAGTGTTGGATTATGACGACGAGGAAGACCAGTCATGCCCGCTTTACATGCTTCAAGGTGGACAATGTAAATTAGCGCGATGTAAGAAATCAGAGCAGGCAGGATTGCCGCCTTGATGACTTCGACGTAAGAAATTCCTACGTATTCAACCATTAGGAATGCAGCTGCACCCATTATTGGTGGCGTTAACTGACCATTGGTTGAAGCGGCAACTTCTACTGCGCCTGCTTTTGTTCCTGGGAAACCGACACGTTTCATTAGTGGGATTGTGAAAGTACCAGTGGTAACAACGTTGGCGATTGAAGAGCCTGAAACCAGACCAGATAAACCTGATGCGACTACTGCTGCTTTAGCTGGCCCACCTCTCATATGTCCCAGCAAAGAGAAAGCGACTTTAATGAAATAAGCACCTGCACCTGCGCGTTCCAGCATTGCCCCGAACAGTACAAACAAGAATACGAATGATGTGGATACACCCAGAGCAACGCCAAATACACCTTCGGTTGTTAACCATAGATGAGACATTGCTTTGTTCAGACTGGCGCCTTTGTGAGCAATCACATCGGGCATGTACGGACCACCAAAGGTATACAGTAAGAACACGGCGGCAACGACCATCAGTGGTGGACCTAGTGCACGACGTGTCGCTTCCAGTAGCAGCACCATTCCTATAACAGCAACAACAATGTCAAATGTTGTTGGAGCACCTGATCGGCCAGCCAGCTCGGTGTAGAAAATGTAGATATAAGCAGCGGAGAAACTGCCGGCTAATGCCAGTAGCCAATCCAGAGCAGGGATATGGTCACGAGGAGAAGTTTTCAGAGCGGGGTAAGCGGTAAACGCTAGGAACACGGCAAACATCAAATGTATCGAACGTGCTTCAGTGTCGTTGAGTACGCCAAAATTAAATATGAACGGCAGAGGGGATGCGTACCAAAGTTGGAATAATGACCAACACAGTGGCACAAACCATAAGATGCGTCCTGGGATACCCATAGGGGCACGTGCACCTGTATCGGCTTGAGCTACCATTTCTTGCACATCTTGAGACGGAGATGTTGTCTTCGACATGTACTTAATCCTTATTATAAATGGCCTGTCTTTTTATGATTGTCAGAACCTGATTTGCATCTTTCAGTCTAGTGAAAAGATCAAACATTGCTCATTAGTAAGTTTGTGATAGATACAAATAAAGAGGAGTTTCAAAAAATATGAAACTCCAAATAATACGATATTGCTCAATACCTTAGAGCTTGATGCATCAAGGAGGTAGTGACCTCCTTGATGAACAAAGAGAGGTTACTTAAGTAGGCCTACTTCTTTGTAGTATTTCTCAGCACCTGGGTGTAGAGGGATAGAAAGACCTGCTTTCACCATGTCTTCTTTCTTAAGGTTTGCAAACGCAGGGTGCAGACGCTTAAAGGTATCAAAATTTTCGAATACAGATTTTGCCACGTTATAAGCAACATCGTCAGAAACATTAGTCGTTGTCACCATAGTCGCGGCAACACCGAAGCTGTTTACGTCTTTATCTGTACCACGGTACATACCTGCTGGGATTGTACTGAATGCGTAATATGGATTGTCAGCGACGATCTTGTCGATTTGCGGGCCAGTTGCAGAAATTAGCTTCGCATCACATGAAGTAGTTGCTTCTTTGATTGATCCATTTGGATGGCCAACAACATAAACGAACGCGTCGATTTTGTTATCACACAGAGCTTGTGAACGCTCAGAACCTTTTAGTTCAGAAGCAAGCTTGAAGCTGTCGTTAGTCCAGCCCATGGCTTCCATTACCACACCCATAGTCGCACGGTCACCAGAACCTGGGTTACCGATGTTTACGCGCTTGCCTTTCAGGTCAGATACGTTTTCTATACCAGAATCAGCACGAGCGATGATGTTGAATGGTTCTGTGTGTAGAGAGAACACTGCACGTAGCTTTTTGTACGGGCCTTGTTCAGCAAACTTACTTGTACCGTTGTATCCGTGGTACTGCCAATCAGACTGAACGATACCAAAGTCCAGTTCTCCAGCACGAATAGTGTTTACGTTGTAGATCGAACCACCAGTCGACTCCACAGAACAACGAATATTGTGATCTTTACGGCCTTTATTAACCAGTTTACAAATCGCGCCACCAGTCGGGTAGTAAACGCCCGTTACAGAACCTGTACCAATCGTAATGAATTCTTGAGCGTTAACCGCGCCAGCACCCACTACAGCAGCTGCAATAGCACCAACTTTGATAAGTTTGTTCAATGCCATGAATTTCCCTTCCTTTATCCATTATTAACCCAGAGCAAGTGTAGTCGCTATGGGAGTTTCCTATTATGGAAACGGCATCTTTTTCAATCCGTATGTTGAAAAAGTGGCAGAATAATACCAAATAATTGGCACATAATTACACGATTGTTAAAAACTATAGCGAATTTGGCTGCGTTTTGAACGAAAATTTAACCTAAATTAGCAGGTTAAACCATCGTTGAATCAATGGCTTAGCCTAATGCGCATTTGGGTGAAGAGATTTGTCTAAGATGTGATTTGAGTCACAAGGCAACTGACCTCAAGTGACTCAACAGTAGGGAGCGATATCTGAAACTTATCCAGTATATTCAAATAGTTCGCAGACTGAATTGAACAATTGTTCCGTCGTTATATTTAGGGTCGGAGTAATGAAAATTGTGTCATCTCCAGCGACGACACCGAGTATGCCTTCTGCTTTACCCAGTGAATCGAGTAATCGAGCAATTAACTGAGCTGCGCCTGGTCCAGTATGAATCACGACTAGTGCATTGTTGCGGTCAATATCTAGAACCAACTCACGCAATGAGCTCGATACTGTCGGCACACCTAACTCCGCTGGCAGACAGTAAACCATTTCCATCTTGGCATTGCGGGTACGAACAGCACCAAATTTGGTCAGCATACGGGAAACTTTGGACTGGTTAATGTTTTCGAAGCCTTCATTTTTCAGAGCCTCGACAATATCCCCTTGGGAGCCAAATCGTTCCTCTTTTAGCAATGCTTTAAATGCACGGACGAGGTTATCTTGTTTTTCTGAATGACGCATGGTTCTCTTTCAGCCGTTGTTTTTATAAAAATCAAGTGAATATTCTCGCATAGCTATGCACATTGTGCCAATGCTATCCCTAAATCTGTCTAACATGTCACTGTAAACAGGGGAGAGATATTGCAACTTTATTATTGCTTAACCCTTTGTCAATAAAGGTAAATATGAGGATAATAAACACTTGTATGTGGTATGTTGTTACTGTGTTGCGCAAGGTCGCAAAGCTGACGTTAATTGATTGTAATCATTATGTGATTGCTATAGCTTTGGACAGCGTTGATTTCAAATCACCCCAAGACTTATAAAGAGATCCATCTCAAGGAGAACTACGATGAAAGTAGCCGTTATTGGTGCCGCTGGAGGCATCGGTCAAGCCCTAGCCCTTTTACTTAAAAACCGCCTTCCTGCAGGTTCAGATTTAGCACTTTACGACATCGCTCCGGTTACTCCGGGTGTCGCTGCTGATCTAAGTCACATTCCAACGCCAGTATCAATCAAAGGTTATGCGGGCGAAGATCCAACACCCGCCCTTGAAGGTGCGGATGTTGTTCTTATCTCCGCGGGTGTTGCACGTAAGCCTGGTATGGATCGTGCGGACCTATTTAACGTCAACGCTGGTATCGTTAAGTCTCTTGCAGAGAAAATTGCTCACGTTTGTCCTAAAGCGATGATTGGTATCATTACTAACCCAGTTAACACGACAGTACCAATCGCGGCAGAAGTTCTTAAGAAAGCGGGTGTTTACGATAAGCGCCGTCTGTTTGGTGTGACAACTCTGGATGTTATCCGTTCTGAAACTTTCGTTGCGGATCTTAAAGATAAAGATCCAGGTGAGGTGCGTGTACCGGTTATCGGTGGTCACTCTGGTGTAACGATTCTTCCTCTGCTTTCTCAGGTTGAAGGTGTTGAGTTTACTGCAGAAGAAGTCGCAGCATTGACCAAGCGTATCCAGAATGCAGGTACTGAAGTCGTAGAGGCAAAAGCGGGTGGCGGTAGCGCAACGCTGTCTATGGGGCAGGCGGCGTGCAGATTCGGTCTTGCTTTAGTGAAAGCACTTCAAGGTGAAGACGTAGTTGAGTACGCTTACGTCGAAGGTGATGGTGAGCATGCGCCGTTCTTCGCACAACCAGTGAAGCTGGGTAAAGATGGCGTTGAAGAGATCCTGAGCTATGGTGAACTGAGTACATTCGAAAAATCCGCACTTGATGGCATGTTAGAAACACTGAACGGCGACATCCAAACGGGTGTGGATTTCGTTAAGTAAGCCATAAATTAATATTATAAAAAGTCGACTTTTGAGTCGGCTTTTTTGATCCTTTTTATCTCTCAGGTTGTAAATAGTTAAACAACAAAGGGAGATAGATATGGATATTACTGAAATCGAAAAAGGTATGCTGGTGGAATGTAAACAGGGCGTTGGAAGAGTCTTGGCCGTTGATAAGAAGAACCATGCGATTCTTATTGAGGAGCGTGATTCTCATCAGCAGTTTTCTGCTGACATCAGCGAATTAATGGATGACCCACAACTGCATATAGGTTGTGACAAATATTATTGATTTTCTAGCGTAAAAAAAGCGAACATTAAGCTCGCTTTTTTATGGTTTTCGAAAATTACTTACGAACAGCAATCGCTTCAATTTCGATACCTACATCTTTAGGTAGACGAGCCACTTCTACACATGAACGAGCAGGATAGTTTGCCACATTATGCTCATCGAAGAATTGACCGTACACTTCGTTAACTGTGCCAAAGTCATTGAGGTCTTTGACGAAAACCGTCATTTTAACGATGTCAGTAACAGATAAGCCAGATGCTTCAACCACCGCTTTTACGTTATCCAGAGACTGACGAGCTTGCTCAGAGATGTCTGCTGATACTTCACCTGTTGCAGGGTTTACCGGGATCTGACCTGAAGTCAGTACCATGTTACCTAGGTCTACACCTTGTACATATGGGCCAATAGCAGCAGGAGCGGATTCTGTATGAAGTACTTTAGTCATTATTATGTTCCATCTGTTGTGGGTTAACGTAATTAAGGGAAATCAGTGTGCCGTGAAAGCTCGGCGGCGTAAAGAAAAATCCCTGCTAGCAGAGAGCAGGGATGGATAATTTATGATTAATAGATGATTAACGCTCAGTGACGATTTCTCGTGAGAAGACTTTTTCACAATACTTACATTTTAATCGAACGTTATCTTTCTTCTCGAATACTTTAAAGCTAGTTTCTACAGGTTCATCGTGGGTAATGCAGTTACTGTTTGGGCATTCAAAGACGTTGTTGATCTGTTCTGGTAAATCGAGAGCCAGCTTCTTCACAACCTCATAGTTTTCGATTTGGTTAACCGTGGCATGTGGTGCGTACAAGGCAAGTTTGCTTGCCTGCTCTTCAGTGATAAAGACATTTTCAATCTTAAGCAGGTCTTTATGGCCAAGGGCCGAAGACGGCAAATTGAGGCCAACAGTGACGCGCTGCTCTGACTTATCCATTGAAAATAGTTTGAGAACTTTAATACCAATCTGAGCTGGAATGTGGTCAATAACGGTGCCGTTTTTGATTGCTTCAACCTGCAATTGAGTTTCTTTAGCCATGATGATTCTCCAGATTACAGTGATTGGTTTAAAACAAGGGCAAGTAGGGCTTCACGCGCATAGACGCCATTTTCAGCCTGCTCAAAGTAATAGGCGTGTGGCGTTTTATCGACATCAACAGTGATTTCATCCACGCGAGGCAGCGGGTGTAGCACTTTTAGGTTGTCGCGTGCACCTTCCAGCAGGGCTGCAGTAAGGATGTAGGCCGATTTGATGTGCGCGTATTCCGACTCGTCAAAGCGCTCTTTCTGAACACGGGTCATGTACAGCACGTCCAGCTCAGGGATGACGGTTTCCATATCTGTGTGCATGCTGTATTCAATACCAGCTTCATCCAACTCTTCACAAATGTAATCTGGCATCGCTAGTGCCTCTGGCGCAATGAAGTAGAAACGAACATTGTTAAATTTCGCCAGAGCCTGCGTCAGAGAGTGAACGGTACGGCCGTATTTCAGGTCACCAACAAAGGCAACATTGAGGTTATCGAGACGGCCTTGTGTTTCGGCAATAGAGAACAGGTCGAGCAGAGTTTGGGTTGGGTGTTGGTTCGCTCCGTCACCCGCGTTGATGACAGGTACACCATTGGAGAATTCAGAAGCTAATCGTGCTGCGCCTTCCTGTGGATGACGCATAACAAATGCATCGACATAAGAAGAGATAACCTGAACCGAGTCCGATAAGGTTTCTCCTTTCTTGGCTAGCGAAGTGTTACCGCCATTATCAAAACCAATCACGCTGCCACCGACGCGCTGGATAGCGGTTTCAAAAGACAGACGAGTACGGGTAGAAGGCTCAAAGAAGCAGCTGGCGATCACCTTGTTCTTGATCAGCTCAGGATTAGGCTCTGCTTTGAGTTGACCTGCGGTTTTGACAATCAGTTCCAGCTCTTCACGAGAAAGCTCAGGAATTGAGATAATGTGCTTGTTATAAAGCGTGTTCGTCATAATCATCGTCCCATCTGCAATTTAGGCAATAAAAAAGCCTCCCAATAGGGAGGCTTTAAAAATCGGTGGAAATAGTAAAAAGACCAGCCAGTAAGCGTTTTGGCTTACCTAATGTAAATCGTTTTGTAGAACACGTTTTACGTGGCATTTGGTCACTACCTCCAGACAAATTGCCGAGCATTATACGCTGAAGATTTGTTAACGCAAGCGATTACATCGACGCTTTATGGTGCAATTTTTGTTGGTGTTATGAACCGAGTGTTGCGACCATCACAGCTTTAATCGTGTGCATGCGGTTCTCTGCTTCATCAAACACAATCGAGTGGTCAGACTCGAACACTTCTTCAGTAACTTCCAGCCCATTCATACCGTATTTGTCGGCTACTTCTTTACCTATGGTGGTTTCATCATTATGAAATGCCGGTAAGCAATGCATGAACTTGACTTGTGGATTACCGGTTTTATCTAGGGTGTCCATATTGACTTGATAAGGCTTCATTTGAGCAACTCGCTCATCCCAAGCCTCTGGGGCTTCGCCCATCGAAACCCACACGTCAGTATAAAGGAAGTCGCAACCTTTAACGCCTTCATCTACGCTTTCAGTCAAGGTGATTTTTGCCCCTGTTTGTAGAGCAATCTGTTGGCAGTTTGCCACCAGTTCCTCTTCTGGCCAGAAAGCTTTAGGGGCGACGAGACGTATGTCCATGCCCATTTTTGCTGCACCTACCAGCAGAGAGTTACCCATGTTGTTGCGTGCATCGCCTAAGTAAGCAAACTTGATTTCATGGAGCATCTTACCGCGACCGTGTTCAAGCATGGTAAGAAAATCGGCCAGTATTTGAGTGGGGTGAAATTCGTCGGTCAAACCGTTCCAGACAGGTACGCCAGCGTATTGCCCCAGCTCTTCTACGATTTCTTGGCCGAACCCTCGATATTCAATGCCGTCATACATTCTGCCTAATACACGCGCGGTGTCCTTCATCGATTCTTTATGGCCAATCTGTGAACCAGATGGGCCGATGTAAGAAACTTGTGCGCCTTGATCGAAAGCGGCTACTTCAAATGCGCATCGGGTGCGAGTAGAGGCTTTTTCAAAGATCAGGGCGATGTTTTTACCAACGAGCTTTTTCTGTTCTGTGCCCGCGTATTTTGCCTTCTTAAGATCTGCAGATAGGTCGAGTAAAAACTGGATCTCTTTTGGGGTGAAATCGAGAAGCTTAAGGAAATTTCGGTTACGTAGATTGAAAGCCATGCTTCAGTCCTTCATTGCTCATTATTTTAATAGGACTAGTTAAACATAGTTACGTGATACTTGTGAATAATTATTTTTAAAATGCAGCGGGATATAAATAATATCCCGCTTTTTATGACTATAAATTCTCTTCTGCAAATTCAGCCAGACGGCTGCGCACGACGCCATTTAGGTGGACATTGGCGCTGCCTTCGAAGTTCTTGAAGCGTTCAACCATGTAGGTTAATCCTGAGGTAACAGGGGTGAGGTAGTGGGAGTCAATCTGTGCCAGGTTACCCGAGCAAACTATCTTAGTACCTTCACCACAGCGAGTAATGATGGTTTTGATTTGCGAAGCGGTCAGGTTCTGACACTCATCCAGTAAGACAAACGCGTTTTGGATTGAGCGGCCACGCATAAAGTTTATCGACTTAAACTGTATATTGGCTTTGTCACAGATGTACTTCAATGAGCCTTCAGTGCAGTGGTCGTGCTTATGTAGCGCTTCCAGTGTGTCCGTTACCGCCGCTAACCAAGGCAGCATTTTTTCCTCCTCACTGCCAGGCAAGAAGCCAATCGATTCGCCGATATCTGGCGTATTACGTGTGACGATGATCTTGTCGAACATACCGTGTTCAATGGTTTGCTCCAAAGCGGACGCCATAGCAAGTAGCGTTTTACCACTACCCGCAGCCCCCGTTAGAATCACCAAATCAATATCAGGATCGAGTAAGGCATCTAACGCCATGCCTTGATAAATGTTCTTAGGCGTGATGTCCCACGCTCGACGATGCATCATACGCTCGCGGCTGAGATCTTTCAGTGTTACCTTGTCAGGGGTGATGTCTTCCACTCGCCCTGCGAAATCACTATCTTCATCAATAACATACTGATTAATGTAAGTTGGCTCAAAAGGCTCTCGATCTAGGGTATGGAACGTGTGACCACCAAGGTTCTTACTCTCGACCTCATTGATATTGCTCCAGAAGTCACCTTCGATTCGTTGGAAGCCTTTAGTTAGGTACTGAACGTCATCAATTAATTGATCAGTACGATAATCTTCAACGAAGCGAACGCCTGCCCCTTTGGCGCGTAAGCGCATATTGATGTCTTTGGTGATCAGAACCACTTCACGTGGTGCTCGTTTGTTCTGCAGATAAAGTACCGCATTAAGAATGCGATTATCGCCGGCTTTGTCTGCAAATGCCTTAACAGTCTCTTGAAGCTCAAAATCGGCGAGAATAGAGATATGGCCGGTATTTTCTTTATCTCGATTGATGGGAATGCCTTCAGAGATTTCATCTGGTGTGGCGTCTTTGAACATAGCTTCCATGGCGCGGATGGCCACTCGAGCATCGCGGGCAACGTCGCGTTTGCTGTCTTTGATTCGGTCTAGCTCTTCGAGGACGGTCATTGGAATGACCACGTCGTGTTCTTGAAAGGAATAGATGGCTAAAGGTTCATGAAGAAGGATGTTGGTGTCTAGGACAAAAAGTTTCCGATCCGTGTCACCCATAAGCGTCTCCTTGCCGTGATGCGGCTTGTTTGCCATTCACAATCGCTTGTGATGATGGCCTACCTGCGGTTGTTTGCAGCATGTCGCTAAGTCGCTCAGAGATCGCTGTCGGTTAGCTGATATGCTACAAACCCGTATTGATCGTCATCCGAAATAATGCATCTCTCGTGCCAGTCAAAACATTGACACCATCTTCTGCATCATCATCTGTGAGTATAAGTCAGATTTCCAACTCTCTTTTTTAGATTTGCCACTCTTTTCTTACACTTTGATGTCATGCAAAAGATAGAGAAAAATTTGTTGGTTTTTGAGGTGTTTGTACGTGACCAATATCACAGCTTCGAGTAATATGAGCGACCTTTTTGGCGTGACTGCTGACCATTTACTTCCCCGTCAGTTGCCTTTCAAGTCACGCAAGAACAACTAAGATATTTAAACCCATTTTTGAATTAAACAGATGAGGTAGTCGATTCATGACATTTGCTTTGGGCCAGCGCTGGATCAGCGATACGGAAAGCGATTTAGGTTTAGGGACTGTAGTAGCATTGGATGCGCGCACTGTGACACTTATGTTCGCAGCTTCTGAAGAGAACCGAGTGTACGCTCGTAATGATGCTCCTGTAACCCGAGTAACCTTTAACGCTGGTGATGTCGTTGACAGTCAGCAAGGTTGGTCACTAAAGATTGAGCAAGTGGTCGAGGACCAAGGTCTGTTTACCTATATAGGTACTCGCGAAGACAGCGGAGAACAAGAGGTTGTGCTGCGCGAAATTATGCTCAGCAATCAAATTCGTTTTAACAAACCTCAAGATAAATTGTTCGCGGGTCAAATTGACCGAATGGACAATTTTGTGCTCCGTTATCGTGCATTGATGAACCAGTATGAACAGCACAAGAGCCCAATGCGTGGTCTTTGTGGAATGCGTGCGGGTCTCATTCCTCATCAGTTATATATTGCTCATGAGGTCGGTCGTCGTCATGCCCCTCGTGTTTTATTAGCTGATGAAGTCGGTCTAGGCAAAACCATCGAAGCTGGGATGATCATCCACCAACAGGTGCTGGCGGGTCGAGCGGAACGTATTTTGATAGTGGTTCCGGAAACCTTGCAGCATCAATGGTTGGTGGAAATGATGCGACGCTTCAACTTGCACTTCTCTATTTTTGATGAAGAGCGCTGTATCGAGGCATTTGCTGATGCGGATAACCCATTTGATACTCAACAATATGTGCTGTGTTCACTGGATTTCTTGCGCAAGAGCCGCAAGCGCTTTGAACAAGCGCTTGACGGTGAATGGGACTTACTGGTTGTTGATGAAGCTCACCACTTAGAATGGAGTCAAGAAAAACCAAGTCGTGAGTATCAGGTGGTTGAAGGGCTGGCAGAGCGTACCCCAGGCGTACTCCTTTTGACTGCAACCCCAGAACAACTAGGACGTGAAAGTCACTTTGCCCGTCTGCGTTTGCTCGATTCAGACCGCTTCTATGACTACCAAGCGTTTGTTGAGGAAGAAGAGCAATACGCGCCAGTAGCGGATTCAGTGAGTGCGTTGTTCTCCGGCCAACAGCTCGAGAATGAAGCTAAAAATCAGATTACTGAATTGTTGTCTGAACAGGATGTTGAGCCTTTATTCCGCATTATTGAAAGCGATAGCGAAGAAGAAGCTAAAGCTGCAGCTCGTCAGGAACTGATTGATAACCTGATGGACCGCCATGGCACAGGACGTGTACTGTTCCGTAACACCCGTGCAGCGATCAAAGGCTTCCCAGTGCGCAACGTAAACTTGCTGCCCATGCCGATTCCTCAGCAGTATACGACGTCGATGCGCGTATCAGGCATGATTGGTGGCAAAATAAGCCCTGAAGCACGTGCGTTGAAAAATCTCTATCCGGAAGAGATCTTCCAAGAATTTGAAGGCGATGATGCCAGCTGGTGGCAATTTGATTCACGCGTCAATTGGTTGATTGAGAAGATCAAACAAAAGCGAAGTGATAAGATTTTGGTTATTGCTTCTCGTGCTAGCACAGCGCTTCAGCTGGAGCAGGCGTTGCGTGAACGTGAAGGTATCCGTGCTACTGTGTTTCACGAAGGTATGTCGATTTTAGAACGCGATAAAGCGGCCGCTTACTTTGCGCAGGAAGAGGGCGGGGCTCAGGTACTAATCTGTAGTGAAATCGGTTCAGAAGGTCGTAACTTCCAGTTTGCAAACCAACTAGTGATGTTCGATTTGCCGTTTAACCCTGACTTACTTGAGCAGCGTATTGGCCGCCTAGACCGTATTGGTCAGAGCCGCGATATTGATATTCACGTTCCTTATCTGGAGCAAACTTCACAGGCTATTTTAGCGCGTTGGTTCGATGAAGGCCTGAATGCGTTTGCTGATACTTGCCCGACAGGTCGCGCGGTGTATGACAAGTTCTCTGATCGTTTGATTGAAATGCTGGCTTCGGGTGACGTTACCGAACTCGATGATGTGATCAGCGAATCGGCAGCGATGAACAAAGAGCTTAAGTCTCAACTTGAGCAAGGACGTGACCGTTTACTGGAAATGCATTCCAATGGTGGTGAAAAAGCGCAGCAGATAGTCGATAAGATTGCGGCCACCGATGGTGATACCAATCTAGTGACGTTTGCGTTGAGTCTGTTTGATACCATTGGCCTTAATCAGGATGATAAAGGGGAGAATGCCTTGGTAGTAACACCATCTGAGCACATGATGGTGCCAAGTTATCCTGGTCTGCCTTACGAAGGTGCAACAATTACCTTCGATCGTGATACGGCGTTGTCTCGAGAAGATATGAACTTCATCAGTTGGGAGCACCCGATGATTCAGGGCGGTATCGACTTATTGATGAGTGAAGGTGTCGGTGTCGCCGCAGTATCTCTCCTCAAAAACAAAGCGTTGCCAGTAGGCACTATGCTGCTTGAGTTGGTATATAGAGTTGATGCCCAAGCGCCAAAACGAAGCGGTATCAGTCGTTTCCTACCAACCACACCAATTCGTTTGATGTTGGATGGCAAAGGCAGTGACTTATCAGGGCAGGTCGAGTTTGAAAGCTTTAATCGCCAGCTTAGCCCAGTAGGCCGCCATATGGCGACGAAATTGGTGTCTTCAGTTCAGGCTCAGGTGCATCAGATGATCACCGCAGGTGAAGCGCTTATTGTCGAAAAGGTCGAAGCTGTCCGGGCGCAAGCGCAACGGGAAATGCAGGCGAGCTTGAATGCAGAGCTAGAACGATTGCAAGCATTGAAGGCGGTTAACCCAAACATTCGTGATGAAGAACTGGCGGCGATTGAAGAGCAAATGAGAGAGCTCAATGGCTACATTGCTCAAGCTCAATATCAACTAGATTCTCTGCGTATGATCGTTGTTTCTCACAACTGATTTACGTAACTTACAGTAAAAGGCCTTCATTTGAAGGCCTTTTTTGTTGGTCGATATTTGGCTACATCAGCCACTTCCACCACACAAATACTGTCAAGAAACCAAACAGGTAGACAAGACCTGTGATGGAGAGCCATTTCAGTTTACTGCTGAGCACTAAAGGTTCTGGCAATTGAGATTTTGAAACCAGAATATAGTTAAGTAGCGCGAAAAACGGTGTGGTCATAAAGGCCAGAATCATTGCAAAATCAAGCATTGGTAGAAGTGCTGTCGCCCAGAATACGATAATTGACAGTGCCGCTGCGGAGATAAGTAACATCCAACCTTGAGTCACTTTATGCTTCATCTCTTTTTGCTTGCGCAGTAGTCGTTGAGATTCTGAAATCACTCGAGCGTAGCCGTCAATCACTGTAATCGTACTGCCAAAAATGCAGAAGAACGCAACGGCTGCAATCAGGTAACGCGACCACTCTCCAATGGTTGATGCGTAGAGCCCAACCAACTGATGTGAAAATCCTACACCCGATTGAGATAGTTCAATATTGCTGCCGTGTAAGACCAAAGTACCCAGCGCAAGGAAGACAATCGCCAGAATAGCGGTACCGATGTAGCCCACATTGAAATCAAACAAAGCAGAACGAGCGGTTACCTTTTGGTGGTGTTGCTGACTTTTAAGCCACATTGAAGTCAGGCTGGAAATTTCAATCGGTGCTGGCATCCAACCCATGGTTACAACAATAAAACCGATAGCGGCAATGGACCAAGGCGAGGGCGCTTCAAAAGCGGGAGCCGCTTCGACAGGGTTACCTGCGGCAATAGTGACCGCAGTCAATGTTGCGATGGTCAGTACCGCCATAATGATTTTGGATAAGGTGTCGAGGGCTTTGTAGTGACCTGCAAACAGAATCGTTAAACAGGTGACTAAGACGATTAAGCACAAGCTCGTAGTCGAGAGCTCGAAAGGAATAAAGTAACCCAACAAGCTAGCACTGAAGAGGAGTAAGGCGGCTGTGTTAACGACGCCTGAAACGACGCTGAGTGCGACAAACAGCCATAGGTAAGGTCGACCTAGCTTGGCGTAGCCTTCGACCAGACTTTCTCCGGTTCCCATGGTGTACTGTACGCTGGCACGGAAAAATGGGTATTTAAAAAAGTTAACTAACAAAATGAGTGCGGCTAGCTGCCAACCGTAAATTGCACCGGCTTTGGTTGAAGCCACCAGATGTGATCCTCCCACCGCAGCGGCGGCCATCATAATTCCTGGGCCTAGCGAGCGGATGAGTTGTGACAGAGAGCATTTGGGTTTGCTTTCTGAAGCGGAGATCGTTTCCATTTGGGTTCCTTGATGTTTTTGTCGTTATTGATTATTTCTTGTCAACTTTAAGTATGAATATCACATGCAATCAATGTGTTAAATATTATTTACATGAAAAAAGCTAAAGCATACTAGGATGTGGAAACGCCGTCACAAGCCTGACTCTGATATACTGGTTGCGTTTTATACCTGATTGAGATGTTTTATGGCTATGCAACAATACTACCCTCCGACTGAGCCATGGATTGAGCGAGTATTTGAAGATGAAGGCATCCTTGTTGTGAATAAACCGTCGGGTCTCTTGTCTGTGCCCGGAAGGGCTGAAGAGCACTACGACAGTATGTGGAGCCGTTTAAAAGACATTTATCCCGACATCCAACCTGTTCATCGCCTTGACATGTCAACTTCAGGTTTGATGCTGTTTGCCAAGAACAAGCCCACAGAGTCGGCGTTAAAAAAACAGTTTCAGTTTCGCCTCACGCATAAGGTCTACTATGCTCGTGTATGGGGGCAGGTTGAACAACAAGAGGGAAAAGTGGATCTTCCACTGATTTGTGATTGGCCAAATCGGCCGAAGCAGAAAGTCTGTTTTGATCAGGGTAAGCCATCTCAAACCTTATTTGAGGTGGCGAAGCGGGAGGAGCAGACCACCATTGTTAGGTTACTGCCTATTACAGGGCGCTCACATCAGTTGCGTGTGCATATGCAGGCTTTAGGGCATCCGATTGTCGGAGATGAATTTTATTCACAAGGAGAAGCGTTTGAATTCTCCAACCGTCTTGAACTGCATGCGGCTGAATTGAGTTTTTACCACCCTCAAGATGATCGCTTACGCAGTATTTTTGTTCCTTGTGATTTTTATCCTGAAGCGGAGGCGTTGATCTTTAACTATTTCGATCCTGTGCGAGAATTGCCTGATTACAAAGCGCTGCCGCGTCCATGATTTCATTATAGGCAGCGAAAGGAGAAACTATGTCGCTGCCGAATGTTGTATTCTTGGATCGTACAACGATCCCAACTCATATCGAATTACCTCACCTTACTTTTGACCATCAATGGATTGAATATGATTTTACCAGCCCTGAGCTGGTAGTAGAGCGGTTGAAAAATGCTCAAATCGTGATCACTAATAAAGTCGTATTAGATGCGGCAGTATTGCGTCAACTGCCGGAGCTCAAGCTGGTCGCTGTCTCGGCTACTGGCTTCAACAACATCGACATTGATTACTGCCGCGAGCAAAGCATCGCCGTCACAAACGTGCAAGGCTATGCCACTCAATCGGTGCCTGAACATGTGGTTGGAATGATATTTGCCCTTAAACGCAATCTAATCGGTTACCACAATGATATTGCTAATGGGGAATGGCAGCGCAATAAGCAGTTTTGCTTCTTTACTCACCCAATTGGTGACGTAGCAGGATCAACTTTGGGCGTTGTTGGCTCTGGAGCTTTGGGTCAGGCCACTGCGGTTCTGGCTAGGGCGGTTGGGATGCAGGTTATTTACGCCGAACATAAAGGCGCAAACCATTGTCGAAATGGCTACCTGCCATTTGAGCAGGTTTTGATGATGGCTGATGTGTTGACGCTACATTGTCCGTTGAATGAACGAACTCATCACTTAATTGGGCATCAAGAACTCACTCAAATGAAACCTCATAGTGTGCTTATCAATACCGGACGGGGTGGTTTAGTTGATGAAATGGCTCTGCTAGAGGCCTTAAAACGGGGCACCATTGCTGGCGCTGGCGTAGATGTGTTTAGCCAAGAGCCAGCGGATGATAGCAATCCGCTACTCGCCAATATTAATTTGCCCAATTTACTCCTAACACCACACGTGGCGTGGGGTAGTGATTCATCGATACAGAATCTAGCGAATATTCTGATGGACAATATTAACGCTTTTCATCAAGGGCGAGAGCAAAACCGTGTCGTTTAGTTACTTTGAGATTGCTGCTGATGCCATTTAATAAGCCCTTGGTTAAAAACCTCTAGTAGTTTTTTTCCTCTTGGGCTTAGTTTTGAGAACATGACAAAGCCGTCGTTATTGAGAAAAGGTTTCGGGTGGTAGGTAATATTACCCTGAATCTCTTCTGGTTGTTGGTTTAGGTGATACATGCCGATTTGACGTTCTTCCGGATAGATTTGGATGCGTTTGTGGTTAAGGCGCAACAGATTCTGACTGGGGCTATTGACCCGGCTTATACTGACCTCTTTGGCATCAATTAGCCTATCCAAAGCTTCCCCATAGCTGTAACCAAGCCCGCCGCCCATCTTGTAGCCTTTTAGATCGTCTATAGTAGACCAATCAAAGGCGAGGTCTTTGTGATGAAAGAAAACAAATTGCTCTTGTGATACGGGTTCACTGAAATAGAAATGTTCCGTCCGCTCATCATCAAACATCCACACCGCAGTGGCATCATATTCACCACTTTGGGCTTTCTCATAAGCTCTTGCCCAAGGGTAGAAAGTGAAAACCACCTCATAACCTTGTAACGCAAAAACCTGCTTGATGGTTTGTGCGACGACACCGTAATCTTCTAGGCTTTGACCGATAAAAGGAGGCCAATCTCCAGCGGTGATTTTGACGGTTTTACGCGTGTTTTCGGCGTAGGCTGATGATATGAATAAACAGAGAAGCAAGGGAATAGCCGCTAGTGATTTCTTCAACATCTGGGTTCCTTATTTGGTGACCTCTTAAGTAATTCTAGAAGACACGTACTCGATTGGCTCAATAACAACAAAAGCGTTGAGCGAACATGACGGTAGCCAAGCAAAAAGTATTTGAGATCTCATGAGGAAACAAATTTGGCGTCCACCATATGTAAAATTATTGTGTCAATAACTCATGTTATTTGTGATGTACATCAATTGGTTGCATTTTCTTGTTATTAAGACATGGACGATGGCAATGAAATGTAAGAAATTATTTGCCTTGTTTTTTTAGTCAACTACGTCAGGAAATGTAATAAATGGAACAAAAACATACAACGAATCCCATTAATTTTAAGGGGAAAGGAGGCGAATTCTTTGGCATTTGGATAGTCAATGTTCTGCTGAGCATCATCACTTTGGGCATTTATTCTGCTTGGGCGAAGGTCAGAACAAAACGCTATTTCTACGGCAATACCTATGTCGACAATGATAACTTTGAGTATCATGCTGTGCCGATGCAAATCCTCAAAGGGCGTTTAGTCGCTGTTGCAGTTCTAGTCATTTGGGCTGTGGCTAACGCATTTTTCCCAGTAGTGAGTGCTGTACTACTACTGGCTTTTTACATTGCTTTACCTTGGTTATTGTGGAGCAATGCCCGTTTTGATGCCGCAATGACGAGTTACCGCAATGTTCATTTCTCTTTTGACTCTTCATTAAAAGATGCATATGTGGCACTGATGGGACGAGGTTTAGGCGCTTTGCTGGCTGTGGCTATTTACGTTGGTGTAGTCATGGGAGTCGCCAGTGTTTCGCCGGTAGGAGCAACGGTATTGGGTATTGCTTCTTTTGTTTTCATGGCTGTGGTATATGCATGGGTCGTGGCTGGCGCACATAGATATTTTTCTAATGGCTATCGATACGGAGACTGGAAGTTCAGTGCAGAACTCGAAACTGGCTTCTTCTTCAAAACCTATCTAAAGGCGATTGGTCTGGGTATTGTTGCGTCGATTGTTCTTTTGGTTGTGATGTCTCTGACGGTATTCAGCGGTTTCGATTTCACCGCATTTCAGAGTGGCGATCTAAGCTCGTTTATGGGCGCATCTCAGTTTGTGACGTTTATTGTGGCCTACATAGCCATCATCATTCTGACTATCGGTCTGACGGCGTATACCACCACAAGATTACGCAATTACATTTTTGATCAGCTACAAGCAAAATCGGCGCAAGAGTCAGACAATCGATACACTTTCAAGTCGTCACTAACTGCGAGAGGGTACACTTGGTTGGTGATCTCTAACTTCTTATTGCAGGTAGTAACCCTCAGTATTGCCAGACCTTGGGTTATGGTCAGAACGTCCCGCTATGTTGCTGATAATACCGTTGTGTTCGGTGATATGAGCGCACTGAAAGCGACAGATCAAGATTCAACGGTCAAATCAGCGGTATCAGATGAAGTAGCTCAGGCTTTTGATCTAGGTATCGGAATCAGCTAATGCTATTTGACGGGGTGGCATTTCCGCCACGTAGCTCGGAGCGCCATCCTGCCAAGTTGGATGTCACTCAAGCCAACGCATTAAGTTTGCGTGTTGATGGAAAAATCATCAGCTGTGACCAGCAATACGCCGATATCAGTGTGCCTGTTGGTAATCTCCCTGTGCGTTTTAAATTCCCCGATGGCTGGGTGTTTGTCGTGGAGAGAACTACAGACGTCAGCCACTGGCTGGAGCGAAATCGCAGAAGCAGTACTATTGATAAAATGGAAGCTAACTGGTTGGCGTGGCTGCTGTCAGTAGCAGTATGTATTGGAGTGGTATTAGGCAGCTACTTTTATGTTTTGCCATGGACCAGTGAGAAGGTCGCCAACGCCATCCCTGATTATGTAGCAGTGACGCTGGGCGATAAAGTGCTCGAAAGCTTTGATAATCGCTGGCAAGAGAGCAAGTTGAGTCTGCAAGAGCAGCATGCGATCCGCCAACGCGTGATTCAGCATGTCACACAGCTGGAACCACTACCTTATCCTATTGAGGTGGTGTTTCGCTCCTCAGAACTTGGCGCCAATGCATTTGCTTTACCAGGTGGGAAAATCGTGTTGCTCGACGACTTGGTCACTCTAGCTGAGAATGAACAACAACTCGATAGCATTATACTTCACGAGCTAGGTCATGTTCATCATCGCCATATGATAAAAAGCTTGGTCCACTCGAGCTTACTTTCCGTTGGCGTTGCCCTATTAACCGGCGAAAGTTCGGGAGTAGTGGATAACTTGGCTGGGCTAGGAGTTTTCTTCCTTGCCAATGGTCACTCTCGTGAAGCTGAATTGGAAGCTGACGTTTATGCTCGACAAGCGATGATGGATATCTATGGCAGTAGTGTGCCGATGGCAGACATGTTCGAGTTAATCAGGCAACAAGGAATGCTGGACGTACCAGAGTGGATGAGTACTCACCCTGATTTTGAGCTACGTATCCAGTCCGCACGCGAATAGTAGAGATAAAAAAGGCAGCGTATTCGCTGCCTTTTCTTTGTGTGGTACTGGTTTAGAGTGCCGCGATGGTTGTCTTCTGCTCTTCAAGCTTGATTAAGGTTTCTTGGTAACCTTCTAGCTTTTCACGCTCTTTCGCAACAACCGCTTCAGGCGCTTTAGCAACGAAACCTTCGTTACCTAGTTTGCCTTCGATACGTTTGATTTCGCCGTGAGTTTTTTTGATTTCGCCATCAAGACGAGTAAGCTCGGCATCTTTGTCAATCAGACCTGCCATCGGGATCATCAGCTCAGACTTTTCAACCAGTTTAGTTGCACAAGCTGGTGTCTCTCCACCTTTAGCTAGGACTTTGATTTCATCTAGTTTAGCCAGTGAACTTAGTACAGTCTTGTTTGCTGCGATACGAGCTGCATCTTTCTCATCAGCAACCTTAACCATTACCGATAGACCTTTGCTTGGTGCAATGTCGTACTCGGCACGTAGGTTACGGATAGCAGTAATGAAAGTCTTAACCCATTCGATGTCTTCTACGATCTCAGCGTTGAAGTTCTCTTGGTTAAACTGAGGAAGCGCTTGAGTCATAATAGTGTCGCCTTCAACACCGTCTACTAGTGGCTTCACGCTCTGCCAGATAGATTCTGTGATGTAAGGAAGCACGGGATGAGCTAGACGTAGAGTTTTCTCAAGTACCGTGATCAGCATGTGGCGAGTCGCAACTTGCTGAGCTTCAGTGCCTTTCCAAAGAACGGGCTTAGTTAGCTCTAGGTACCAGTCACAGAATTGGTTCCAGATGAATTCATAAAGCGTGTTTGCCGCCATGTCTAGACGGTAATTGTCTAGGTGAGCGTTAAACTCTTTCGCAGCCAGTTCAAACTGAGATTCAATCCATTTGTCAGCAAGAGAGAACTCAAGGTTAGCACGCTCTTCAGCAGACAGTGACATGCCACAATCGTGCTCTTCGGTATTCATCAGTACGTAACGGCTTGCGTTCCATAGTTTGTTACAGAAGTTACGGTAACCTTCAAGACGCTTCATATCCCAGTTGATGTCACGGCCAGTAGAAGCCATAGCAGCAAGAGTGAAACGCAGTGCGTCAGTACCGTATGGTTCGATACCGTTTTCAAAAGTCTTACGAGTGTTCTTCTCGATCTTCTTCGCTAGCTGAGGCTGCATCATGTTGCCACAACGCTTCTCTACTAGAGACTCAAGGTCGATACCATCGATCATATCGATTGGGTCAAGTACGTTACCTTTAGACTTAGACATTTTGTCGCCGTTTTCGTCACGGATTAGACCCGTTACATAAACTGTCTTGAATGGTACTTGTGACTTACCGTTTTCATCTTTGTTGAAGTGCATGGTCATCATGATCATACGCGCAACCCAGAAGAAGATAATGTCGAAACCAGTTACTAGTACGTCTGAAGGATGGAATGTCTTCAGGTCTTCAGTTTGCTCTGGCCAGCCTTGAGTACCGAACGTCCATAGTGCAGAAGAGAACCACGTATCTAGTACGTCGTCGTCTTGGCGAAGAACAACGACTGGAGCAAGGTTGTTGTTTGCACGTACTTCTTCTTCAGTACGACCAACATATACGTTGCCGTCGTTGTCGTACCAAGCTGGGATACGGTGACCCCACCAAAGCTGACGAGAGATACACCAGTCTTGAATGTCACGCATCCAAGAGAAGTACATGTTTTCGTACTGCTTAGGAACGAACTGGATCTCGCCATCTTCAACCGCTTTAACAGCAGGCTCAGCAAGAGGTGCAGCACGCACGTACCATTGGTCAGTTAGCATTGGTTCGATAACCACGCCACCACGGTCGCCGTAAGGAACCGTCAGGTCGTGATCTTTGATTTCATCAAGAAGACCAAGCTCTTCAAATTCCGCAACGATCGCTTTACGTGCAGCAAAACGCTCCATGCCGTGGTATTTAGCAGGTAACTCTGTTGAGTAAACATCGCTAGCTTCACCGTTAGTAGTGAAGACTTCAGCCGCATCACGGATGTCTGCGTTGAAGGTTAGGATGTTGATCATCGGTAGGTTGTTACGCTTACCAACTTCGTAGTCATTGAAATCGTGCGCAGGAGTGATCTTCACACAACCTGTGCCTTTTTCCATATCTGCGTGCTCATCGCCAACGATAGGGATCAGACGGTTAACGATAGGAAGTAGGATTTCTTTACCGATAAGATCTTTGTAACGTGGATCTTCTGGGTTTACAGCAACACCAGTATCACCGAGCATTGTTTCTGGACGAGTGGTCGCAACAACAATGTAGTCTTTACCTTCAGCTGTCTTCACGCCGTTTGCTAGCGGGTAGCGGAAGTGCCACATGTGGCCATTTTTGTCTTTGTTTTCAACTTCAAGATCAGAAATTGCAGTGTGCAGTTTAGGATCCCAGTTTACTAGACGCTTACCACGGTAGATTAGGTCTTCTTCGTATAGGCGAACGAATACTTCTTGAACTGCATTAGACAGACCATCATCCATCGTGAAACGCTCACGGTCCCAGTCTACAGATGCACCAAGGCGACGAAGCTGCTTAGTGATAGTGCCGCCAGATTCGTTTTTCCATTCCCAGATTTTGTCGATGAAAGCATCACGACCGTAATCGTGCTTAGTTTTGCCTTCTTCAGCGGCGATCTTGCGCTCAACAACCATCTGAGTTGCGATACCAGCGTGGTCAGTACCTACTTGCCAAAGAGTGTTTTTGCCCTTCATACGCTCAGCACGGATCAAAGTGTCCATGATGGTGTCTTGGAACGCGTGGCCCATATGTAGGCTACCAGTGACGTTCGGTGGCGGGATCATGATGCTGTATGATTCTTTCGTCGTGTCACCGTGTGGCTTAAAGTAGCCTTTCTCTTCCCAAGCTTGGTATAAAGCTTGTTCAATTGAAGTTGGGTTATATGTCTTTTCCATAGCTATAGATATTCTGCAGATAGGTCTAGTTTAATTCTAAGTCAATCTTTATAAGTGAACTCTCTCGAAGGAGAGCTTAACTATAAGGATTGACCATTAGTTGTGTGCGATGTCGATCGTTTGTAGCTGATAACCCGCTTGGCGATAGATTTTATATCGTTCTCGCGCCAGTTGCTTGGCTTTTTCTTCGCAAGGAACGAAGTCTACCACCTCTGCAAACTTATTCGCAAAGGTTGTCTCATTTTCCGCCAAATTTATTACTAGTTGACGGTTCCATGAGGGCTTAACGCCTTGGTATCCGATTTCAATGCCTGTGCCATATTTTGGTCCTTCACCTGTAAGGTTGTGAGCCAGATATTGCTCGGCATCGACTTGCCAGAAACATTCCGCTAGCTGCTCCGCATGTTGTTTATCATGGCAATGGAGATACACCTTAGCGCCTTGTTTGGCAAAGTGACCAGCTAGAAACAAAACATACTGTTCAAAGCCTTTTTGATTGGCTTGTGGTGAATCAGGCTTAATGATGTAAAACGTCGCGTTTGGCATAATCATTCCGAATAAAAAAGGGCCTGTCGGCCCTTTAGAATTTGTTCAGAAATTACTCTTCTGTTTCTTGGCCACTGCGGTTCAGTAAGAACTGGACAAGCATTGAGACCGGACGGCCTGTTGACCCTTTTGCTGCGCCTGATTTCCACGCAGTACCTGCAATGTCAATGTGTGCCCAGTTGTATTTTTTAGCAAACTTAGACAGGAAGCAGCCAGCGGTAATGGTACCACCAGGACGACCTCCGATGTTTGCCATGTCGGCAAACGGGCTCTTCAACTGTTCATGGTACTCGTCAGCCATTGGAAGGCGCCATGCGCGGTCACTCGCTTGTTCAGAAGCGTTGACTAACTCATGGGAAAGTGGGTTGTGATTAGAAACAACGCCACTGATGTGATGGCCCAATGCAATGACACAAGCACCTGTCAGAGTCGCGACATCGACAACGCAATCTGGTTCGAATCGTTCGACGTACGTCAATGCATCACATAGAACTAAACGTCCTTCTGCGTCGGTGTTTAGCACCTCGACAGTTTGACCTGACATAGTGGTTAGAATATCACCTGGGCGGTACGCGTTGCTGCCAGGCATGTTTTCGCAGCCAGCAAGGACACCGATAACATTGATTGGTAGGTTCAGTTTTGCCAGAGATTTCATGGTACCGAAGACAGATGCTGCACCACACATGTCATACTTCATCTCATCCATTCCTTCACCGGGTTTGAGTGAGATACCGCCTGAGTCGAAAGTGAGACCTTTACCCACCAGAACAATTGGTTTTGCTTCTGAATCCGGGTTGCCCTTGTATTCCATGATAGACATCATAGATTCGTTTTTAGAACCACGACCAACGGCTAGGTATGAAGTCATACCCAGTTTTTCCATCTCTTGTTCACCAATGATCTTGGTGGTGATGGTTTCGTAATCGTCTGCTAGGCGACGAGCTTGTGAGGCAAGATAAGCTGGGTTTGCAACGTTAGGCGGCATGTTACCAAGGTCCTTAGATGCCTTTACGCCTGACGCAATAGCAAGGCCATGAGTGATCGCTTTTTCACCCAAGCTCAGCTCGCGACGAGTAGGGACGTTGAACACTAGCTTACGTAGTGGGCGACGAGTCTCTGGTTTCACGCTCTTGAACTGATCAAAAGTATACAGGCCATCTTTTGTTGCTTCGACTGCTTGACGCACTTTCCAGTAAGTGTCG
This sequence comes from Vibrio neptunius, assembly GCF_000967495.1. Taxonomy (GTDB): domain Bacteria; phylum Pseudomonadota; class Gammaproteobacteria; order Enterobacterales; family Vibrionaceae; genus Vibrio; species Vibrio neptunius. Next base: position 29,688 of record NZ_JXXU01000075.1, read on the forward strand.
CGACCTTTAACGTGCAACTCAGTTAGGAAGCAAACCGCTTCCATCGAACCTGTTTCATTCAGAGTGTTGATCGTTTTCTGAATAATTTCTTTGTACTGACGCTCGCCCAATTCACGTTCCTTGCCACAACCGACAAGTAAAACACGTTCAGACAATACACCTGGTACTTGATGCAGAAGTAGCATCTGTCCTGGTTTACCTTCCAGATCACCACGGCGAAGTAGTGAACTGATATAGCCGTCGCTGATTTTATCGAGCTGTTCAGCAACTGGAGAAAGGCGACGTGGTTCGAATACACCTACAACGATACAAGCGCTGCGCTGTTTTTCCGGGCTACCACTCTTTACACTGAACTCCATGCGTACTCCTACATCCTGAAGACAAATAGAACTAAATGTTAGATAATGGCGTCTTACTTGTTGATTCCTTAATCGGAACTACTTTTAAATAAGCGCGTTAACAGTTAGCCAAAAATTTAAAAATAAAAGGTTCAACGGGAAATTATAGTGATTCAATTAAAAAAACAAGTTTTGTATAGGTAATTTCAGCGTGATTATTGTTAGATATTTGATCCGCGAGACACTCAAGAGCCAGTTAGCGATATTTTTTATACTGTTTTTAGTGTTTTTAAGCCAAAAATTGATCAAAGTTTTAGCGGATGCGTCGGATGGTGATATTCCTGCCGGTCTGGTGATGCACTATGTGAGTTTGAGTATGCCTTCGATGGGCTTATTGATGCTCCCTTTGAGTCTTTTCCTTGGTATTTTGCTGACTTTCGGTCGTCTGTATGCGGAAAGTGAAATAACTGTCATGAATGCGACGGGGATCGGCAATAAGTTCCTGATACGTGCTGCCTTGTATTTGGCCGTTATTACTGGTGTGATTGCTGCAGCCAATGCATTTGTGTTTTCACCAATGAGTCAAGAAAAGCTGATTCAGTTACAGGAAGAAGTGGAAGCTGAAAATAGCGTTGATTTATTGCAAAAGGGTCAGTTCCAAGGCACTCCAGATGGTTCTTCAGTGGTCTTTATTGATGATATTGAAGGCAAGCAGCTTAAACATGTATTCGTTGCTCAGATGCGCCCACGTGATTCAATTTTGCCAAGTGTGTCCTTCTCGCAATCTGGTGAAGTGAAAGAATTGAGTGATGGACGTCAGGTTATTCGCATGTACGACGGTACGCGTTATGAAGGTGTACCAACGCGCGTTGATTACATGGTGACCGATTTTGACCAGTATGAAGGTTTGATTGGTCAACGTGATGTGAAACCGAAAGGGCGTGACTGGGAAGCTATCCCTACGATGCAGTTAGTGTCTAACCCAGATCCGCGCGCTCAGGCTGAATTGCAATGGCGTATTTCTCTGGTGGTTTGCATTCCGCTTCTGACCATGTTGGTTGTCCCGCTGTCAGCGGTGAATCCGCGTCAGGGGCGCTTTGCGAAAATGGGCCCTGCGATTCTCATCTACCTGGCGTATTTCCTCTCGATCAGTGCAACGAAGTCTGCGCTGGAAGATGGCTCGATCCCGTCGTTTATCGGTATGTGGCCGATTAACGCCGCTTTGCTGTTGACTGCGTTAGGGATCAATTCTTTGGACAGTATTCCAATGCGACGCTTTAAAGACAAACTAAGACAAAGAAAGAAGGCAGCATAAGTCGTGTTTAAAATTCTCGATCTGTATATTGGTAGAACCATTATCGCAACTACGTCACTGGTGTTGGCGACATTTGTGGGTCTTTCTGCCATCATCAAGTACGTTGAGCAGCTACGTAAAGTAGGTCAGGGCAGTTATGACTTAATCCAAGCTCTTTTCTACGTATTGTTGAGTATTCCTCGTGATATTGAAATGTTCTTCCCAATGGCTGCATTATTGGGCGCTTTAATTGGATTAGGCATGCTGGCCTCAAGTTCCGAGTTGGTAGTCATGCAGGCGGCTGGCTATTCCAAGCTTGATATCGGGCTGTCAGTATTAAAAACAGCAGTCCCGTTAATGATTCTAGTGACGTTACTTGGTCAATGGGGGGCCCCTCAAGCTCAAAAGATGGCGCGTGATCTGCGTGCTTTTACTACATCTGGCGGAGCGATCATGTCAGTGCGAACCGGTGTTTGGGCGCGCGATGCGAACGATTTTATTTTTCTTGGCAAAGTTGAAGACGATAAACTTTACGGTTTGAACATGTGGCGCTTCAACGAAAATAAGCAATTAGAAAGTGTTGTGCATGCAGCGGAAGTAGATTATCTGTCTGATAATACCTGGGTGATGAAAGATGTTCAGGTTACTGAGATGTCAGATGAGATTGAAATCTCTAAAACCAGTTTGCCGGAGTATCGATGGACGACCTCTCTCGCGCCAGATAAATTGGCTGTGGTCACGGTAAAACCAGAAGAACTATCTTTGAGTGGGTTATATGATTATGTCACTTACCTCAAAGCTTCAGAGCAGGATGCCTCGCGCTATGAGTTGGCTTTATGGCGTAAAATTACTCAGCCATTCTCGATCGCAGTGATGATGCTTATGGCGCTATCGTTCATTTTTGGGCCGTTGCGCAGTGTGACAATGGGAGCGCGCATTTTATCTGGCGTGGTCGCAGGGTTCACTTTCTACATCTCTAGCGAGTTCTTTGGTCCGCTGAGTCTGGTTTACAGTATTCCTCCGGTCTTTGGTGCTGTTATGCCTAGTATCGTGTTTTTAACCGTGGCGTTGATGCTATTGCGCAGAAAGCTTTAAAGCGTCGGCTTTTATCAGGTGACAAAGAGAAACGGCAGCGAATGGCTGCCGTTTTGCTTTTTATTACAGCAACTTTTTCAGACGGTACAATGCTTCCAGTGCTTGACGTGGCGTTAAATCGTCTGGGTCGATACCAGAGAGAGCTTCTTCCACTTCACTTGGATCTGGAATTAGGCTCAGTTGATTGGCAATATCGACCGAACTACAGGTGACGCTGCTGCTTTCTCCCTGACTGAGTTGTTCAAGCTGAGTTAACTTTGCTCGGGCATTTTTAATCACACTCTTTGGTACCCCAGCCAGTCCAGCCACAGCAAGGCCATAAGATTTGCTGGCAGCACCATCCTGAACGGCATGCATAAAGGCAATCGTATCGCCGTGCTCAACCGCATCTAAGTGGACATTCGCTAAATGAGGAATCTGGTTCGGTAATTCGGTCAGCTCAAAATAGTGAGTAGCAAATAAGGTCATGGAACCAAGTTCTTTTGCCAACCATTCTGCACTCGCCCATGCGAGTGAGAGCCCATCGTAAGTACTTGTACCTCGGCCGATTTCATCCATCAGTACTAGGCTATTAGGCGTCGCATTGTGAAGGATGTTGGCCGTTTCAGTCATCTCTACCATGAAGGTCGAACGTCCTGAGGCGAGATCATCGGATGCCCCTATACGCGTGAAGATGCGATCGATCGAGCCAATTTGTGCCGATTCAGCTGGTACGTAAGAACCGATATGGGCCATCAGAGCAATTAAAGCTGTTTGACGCATGTAGGTTGATTTACCACCCATGTTCGGACCGGTAATGATCAGCATCTTACGCTGTGGGTTGAGCTCTATCGGATTGGCAATAAATGGCTCATTCATCACTTGCTCGACGACGGGGTGGCGCCCTGACTGGATGTGAATACCAGGATCTTGACTCATTACAGGTCGACAGTAATCTAAGCTATCCGCACGCTCTGCAAGGTTTTGCAGTACATCTATCTGGGAAATAGCCGAAGCCAAATTCTGCAGCTTTTCTAGGTGGGGCATTAAAAGGTCAAACAGCTCTTCCCACAATTGTTTCTCAAGCGCCAGTGCTTTTGACTTTGAATTAAGAACCTTATCTTCATGTTCTTTTAGCTCAGGAATGATGTAACGCTCGGCGTTTTTCAACGTTTGACGACGTACATAGTGCGCAGGTACAAGGTGACTTTGTCCGCGACTGACTTGGATGAAGAATCCGTGAACATTGTTGTAGCCGACCTTGAGCGTATCGATGCCATGGCGTTCACGTTCATCCTGTTCCATCTTTTCTAGATACTCTGTCGCACCATCGGCCAACTTTCGCCATTCGTCGAGTTCGGCATTATATCCTTCAGCAATCACGCCACCCTCTCGGATCACTACAGGTGGGTTCTCTTTAATGGCGCGTTCTAGCAGCTCACAAACGGCCTCTTGAGGAGCCGTATACTCACCTAGCTTGGTGAGGTAAGGGTGAGCAAGCGTGCCCATTGTTTCTGCCAACTCAGGTAATTGCTGCATAGCATGGCGTAAGCGTGCCATGTCACGTGGGCGAGCGCTGCGCAAAGCAAGACGTGCCAAGATACGTTCGATGTCGCCAATCTGTTTGAGAACAGGATTTAGTTCAGCAAACAAAGTCATTTCTTTCAGTTCGCTAATCGCGTCCAGACGATGGTTGAGCGTATTGATGTCACGCATTGGCTGATGAAGCCAACGTTTCAACATTCGGCTCCCCATTGGAGTTGCAGTATGATCAATGACTTCTGCGAGTGTATTGTCAGTGCCACCAGCCAAGTTCTGAGTGATCTCCAGATTACGACGAGTGGCAGCATCGAGAATAACGGAATGATCTTGACGATCATAAGTCAGGGAGCGGATATGGGGCAGGGCAGTACGTTGTGTGTCTTTCACATACTGAATAAGACAACCCGCAGCGCATAGCCCAAGATGTGCTTGTTCCACACCGAAACCGACTAAATCACGAGTACCAAATTGTTGGTTTAACTGCTGCTTGGCGGTGTCGAGTTCAAATTCCCAAATGGGACGACGGCGATTACCGTTGCGCGTGGCCATTAATTCTACTGGTTCGAAGTCTTCAGGAAACAGCAGTTCACGAGGGGCTGTGCGTTGCAGTTCTGCTGCCATCGCTTCCTCGGTTTCCGGCTCCATGAGCTGGAAGCGGCCAGAGGTTACATCTAGTGTGGCATAACCAAACTGACCATCGTGGTGGTAAATCGCTGCGATGAGGTTATCAATCCGTTCCGAGAGCAGTGCTTCGTCAGTGACAGTACCTGGTGTCACGATACGAACGACTTGACGCTCAACGGGCCCTTTACTGGTGGCTGGATCGCCAATCTGCTCACAGATAGCCACTGACTCACCGAGCTGAACGAGCTTAGCCAGATACCCCTCTACTGCATGAAACGGGACACCGGCCATAGGAATGGGTTCACCAGCGGAAGCACCGCGTTTTGTTAGCGAGATATCAAGTAACTGAGATGCACGTTTGGCATCTTCATAAAAAAGCTCATAGAAATCTCCCATTCGATAGAACAGCAATATATCCGGATTCTCAGCCTTTAATTTGAGGTACTGCTGCATCATGGGAGTGTGTTTTTGTTCGGCTTTCACGGGTAACTTCTTCATTTGAGTTTATTGTGGCTTAGGATACGTGAATCCTCTGCCAGCGAAAAGAGATTCGCTTGTTTTATAGGGTAAGTGTTCTTTGGGAATAGCAATTTTTAAACGATGTAGGCAGAGGGCGAATTGTATTAAAGGTTTATGATTTAAATGGTTTTTTATGAAGTGAGTCATATAATGATGCAAATCGTTTTTATTCACCTTGTTGGTTAAGTATTCTGACCGTAAATGTCCAACTTATTTATAAGCATGTAAATAAACTCAGTATCGATCTGATGCTGTGAAAACAACTATGTGACGTCTATGACTTTGAATGATTTCTTATCTGAGCTGATGGCATTCCCCACCAGCCTTTTCTTTGTGCCCTTTTTAGTGCTTTTAGTGGTGATGCTGATTGATTTGGCATTCAACGTCGTTGAAAGTGCGACTGCTGAAATCGACCTGTTTGATTTCGATAGCCTCCCAGGTTCAGGGCTTATATTGCCGCCTGTTTTGTCTAAAGTGCCGCTTATGGTCGCGCTTTGCTGTAGCTTTTTTGTTGCGACGGTTGTGTCTTTCTATGCGTCGCAATGGGCTCAAAACTGGTGGAAAGACGGGTTACTCATCGCTGCAAACCTCGTTTCTATCCCTATAACTGCGTATTTGGCTTTAGTGATTGCTGCTTGGTTGTTAAAACCCTTGAGTCCCCTGTTTGATAAGAAAAACGCCTTTGCTCAGGTTGAGTATGTGGGATTGTCAGCAAGGGTGCATAGTAGCAAAGTGACTTCTGAGGTTGGCGAAGTCATGGTTGTTCAGAATGGAAATGAATACTTACTTGATGCGGTAACTGAGCAAGAGGTTGACATTGAATACGGTGATGAAGTGGTCATTGTGGCCAAAGAAGCCAAATCTCGTCGCTACGTAATAGCAAAAAAATAATCAAAATTTTTACAACAGGAGTTGGTTAATGGAAATTTCCCCAAGTGTAATTTTTATGGCAGTGGGTGGTGGTGTCGCACTGCTCATTTTGATTTTTCTTACTTCACGATACAAAAAGGTGAGAGGCGAAGGCGATGCTCTGATCGTTAATGGCTTGGAGCGCACTCGCGCTTCATTGACGGGCACGTTTGTATGGCCTGTGATCAACCGGTTTGAATACATGGATATCACCCGCAAGAAGATCTCGGTGACTCGTAGCGGACGCAAAGATCAGGAAGGGGAAGAGTACGAAGGTTTGCACTGTCGCGACAACATTCGAGCGGATCTAAAAGTCGATTTCTACATCGGTGTAAACCATGAAGAAGAAGATATCGTTCGTGTTGCAAAGCTATTTACTGCCCATGAAGCTTCGAACTTAGAGCGTTTGAAAGAACACTTCCAGCCGAAATTCTCTGAAGCACTAAAAACGGCAGTGAAGCAGTTTGAATTCGAAGAATTGCTGACCAATAGACGTGCATTCCGTGATGCAGTTGTTCAGGTGATCGGCAGTGAGATGGATGGTTTCAAGATCTATGACGTAGTGATCGATAAGATTGACCAAACTGCGCTTGATGCTCACAACCCAAATAACATTCTTGATGTAGAGGGTATTCGTAAGATCTCGGCGATTACGGCACAAAAAAACACGGAAACCAACGCTATTCGTCAAGATGAGCGTACGACGATCAAAAAGAAAAATGTTGAGGCAGAAGCAAACCGTCTTCAGCTTGATAAACAAGAGCATGAAAGTGTGGCGCGAACTCAGCGTGAAGTGGAGATCATTAAAGCACAAGAAGAGGCCTTGTCTGCTGAGAAAAAAGAAGAATACCAACGCATTACTGAACTCGCGAAGTTGGAAACCGAAGAAGAAGTAGCGAAAAAACGCGAAAGTGTACAGATGGAAGTGGAAATGACGCGCATTGCCAACCAGCGTCAGGTCGCGATTCAAGAAGAAGAACTCACTCGTTCTGTGGAAACTGAAAAAGTTCGGACTGCAACTGAAGTTGTGGAAAAAGAAATGCAGAAAGAGACGACGGTTGAGGAATCATTAAAATCAGTTGCAGAAACACGTTCTCAGCGTGTAGAAATCGAACGCAAGATTGCTCGTGAAGAAGAAGAAACGGAAAACTTACGAGTGAATGAACAGGTCAACCGTAAGAAGCGTGTAACCATGGTGGAGGCTGAGGCTGCAGCAGAAGCAGCACAATTAGAACTCCTCGTTGCTGCTCGTGCTGAAAAAGATGCCGCTAAAGAGCGCGCTGAACGTCTGTTGATCGAAAACGAAGCTGAGCTGAAAGTGAAAACCCGTGAAGCGGAAAATGAACTGGCTGTAAAATCGCGTGAAGCGGAAGCGGAGCAGATCGTCGCTGTGAAACGTGCGGAAGCAGAATTTATTACCAAAGACAAAGAAGCGGCCGCGAAAGAGCGAATGGCTCAAGCTGAGAAAGAACTTATCAGCGCGACTGGTTTGGCTGAGGTTGAAGTTGATCGCGAAAGAGCGCTGGCCATTCGTGAAACGGGTGAAGCTGAAGCATTCACTTTGCAAAGTGCCGGTGAAGCTGAAGCTCAGGCAATGCGTGCGAAAGGTCTTGCGGAGGCAGAAGCGCAATCGGCGCGCTTTGAAGCAGCTCAGCAGTACGATGAGCATACACGTGAGCACGATAAGTGGGTGATGCAATTGCAACAAGAGAAAGATCTTGAGCTGGCACGTATTGACGCGCAGAAATCTGTGGTTGGTGAAAATGCGAAGGCCATCGCTCAGGCACTGTCAGACGCAGACATCAAACTCTTTGGTGGTGAAGGGGTCGAGCAGATCCGCCGTACCATCATGGATGCTGCTGCTATGGACAGCAAATTTGAAGAGTCAAAAGTGCTGAATCCACTGGTCTCTGATTACATGGAAGGCAATCGCAGTTTGCCTCAAGATATCAAAGACGTACTTGAGAATACCAATCTAAAGAGCAGTGATCTTAGTAATGTTGCCTTAGCAAGTTTGCTGAATTCACAAGGCGGAGCTGCCGAACTGATGAAGAAAATTCAAAGTTCGTTAGACGTTTCTTCAGAAAATAAAGCGTAGCGTTACAATCAATCTCATAGAATCCCGCTTTCACACAAGCGGGATAAACAGGTATTACTATGTCAGATTCGACTCAGAAAGCGGTGAGTGAAGGTGGCGCATACGAGGTCCTCAAATCTCGTTTGGCTCAACAAGGCCAACAATTAAAATCGCTCACACACTCTTTTAATCAGCAGCGTCAACAAGTCTTTGGCGGCCAAGAACTTAAACTGGTCGGTAAGACGAATGTTCAAACTGATGCTCGTTGTATTCCCATTGACATGGCTCAAGTCAATCAGCAACTACTATTTGGCTATCAAGTACACGTTGGCATGAAAGCAGTGCCTGCTTTGCAGGACGTGTTTGGTCTTTATCAATTGCATGACAACGAAGGTACTCTTCGTATCGAGCCTACCTCGTTAGAAAACAGTTTCCTCCAAGATATTCGTTTTCAACACGAATTTACGGAGCTGTTTACTTACTACCGTGACGCCCGTCTGTCTCAGATTTCACGACAGGAAAGTACGCTTTACATAGCGTTTCAAATTGGTATGCGGGTAGAAGACCGCAAAGTGTTTCGCTTTCAGATCAATGCAAATTCAATTGAGTATTTGGATTCTGCTGGACATGCTTCTCTCACTGAAACCGTTCAACACGATTTCGATTGGATCGCTACGACCCGTGATGATCATATCATGGGTAACCATCCTCATGTTTCTATTGCTGATAAGCTGTTTGTAGAGTGTATTGGCGGCGATCTAACCATTAAAATCGAAGATAATACCAATGATGGTAAAGGCATTTACAGCGAGGAAGTGGAAGATCATCACCAAAGCGTAGCTGATGCTCACATTGACTATGCGTTTGTTGGTGAGTTGATCGCATTGAAAATCCGCCCTAACCGTGAGCGAAAAGATCGTTACTTTGTGTATAACCCTCTCACCCAGTCGGTTGTCCGGACGGATGCTTTGAGCGTTAGTGCAAAAGCTCTACCTGAAGAGCACGGTATTTTATATGCCAATGGCTACGTGCTAGCGAATGGTGAGCACAAACAATTTGACATGCCTTGGCAACATCTGCAGTTTTTCCAGAAAGTGGTGTCGCCCAATGGCGAAGATATTTTGTATTTCTTCTTCAATATGTCTCAAGGCTACTATGTTGCCTTCACCTACAACATGATAGAAAAACAGTTTGCGGCGCCAATGGAAAGCCACGGCTTTAGCCTATATCCTGATGGGCGACTGCTCGTTTTCCAACTGTCAGAAAATGCTGAAGCTTCCACTATCCACCCTTTACGTGTGTGGGATACCCCCTTCTCAACGTCAGAGCATTACGCGAGTGTTCACGCTCAAACTGATGGCAGTAGCCCACTGTTTCATTTAGGCAATGCGGAACTGGTTCGTGCGCTATCTTCTGTTCTGTCTGTGTGCCAGTTAGCGCAAACGGAAGAGGTGACACAGGCCGCTTATGAGATGCTGCTTAAGCAGAGCCAAAGCACTCTTGATCATTACCATTGGTTGAGTCATGACTATGCGTTGGGTATCGGAACTGCCATTAACGAACTGATGGTTACAGCAGATAAAATTATTGATGAGTTTGCTAAAGTTCAACAATTGCAAAGCCATGCCTCTCAAAGCACAGAGCAGCAGCAAGTCGTCATTAACGATCTGGTTGGCAAAATAAAACTTGCGCCTAAAGAGCAAGCGAATGTACTGCTAGGTTTACTGGCTGATGTAAAAGGCCAGGTGGGCGCGACAATGGCTTTGCGTCAGCAACATTATGTCGATGTGATGATCGTTGATAATATGTTGACGGCACTTCAGCAGCAACGTGAATCACTAAACCAGCAGCTACTGACATTGCTGCAGGATGAAAAAGCCTACCAGCCATTCAAAAAACACATTAAACAAATTGAAGCGGAGTTAGAGCAGACAGAAAAGACGTCTCACATGGCCAAGCTTCAGCAGCAATTAGATGATTTAAGAAGTGATCTGCAATTGGTCACCGAAGAAGTCACGGACATTGAAACCGATGATCCAACTCAGGCGACACGGATCCTAGATCTCACCACGGAAATCTCTTCGTTGCTCAACAGTGTTTCCGCTAAGCTGCGTAGCAGAAGTAAAGGTCTACAGAGCGAGGAAGCGCAAGCGGAGTTCAGCGCTCAGTTTAAACTGCTCGGTCAGTCGGTGAGTAGCGCGATGGAGCAGGCGACATCACCGGATGATTGCGATACTCAGTTAGCCAAATTGATTAGCCAACTTGATAAGCTGGAATCCCGCTTTGCTGATTTTGACCAGTTCCTCGCAGAGATTTATGCCAAAAGAGATGAAATTCAATCGACGCTGGATAACCACAAGCAGCAGTTGATCGCGGCGCAGCAGCGCAGAGTACAGAACTTGTTGCAGGCTGCTACGGTAACGATGAGTAGCATCGATAAACGTGTGGCTAAGTTTGAAGATGTGGCAGGTCTAAATAGCTACTTCGCGACCGACGCAATGGTGCTCAAATTGCATCAGTTGTCCGAATCGATTCGCCAATTAGGAGATAGTGTTAAAGCGGACAGTTTGGATGCCAAACTCAAATCTTTGCAAGACCAATCATTGCGCTCGCTGCGCGATAATCAGGATATTTTTGAGCAAGGTGGTAAAGTTCTGCGTTTAGGTAAACATCGCTTTAGCGTCAATCAACAGGCGTTGGACTTAAGTCTGATTGAACAACAAGGTCGGCTTTGTACCCATATTTCTGGAACGGATTTCTATCAGCCGATCGAAAATGAAGAGTTCTTACAGTTGCAAAATGTTGCACGGTTGGAAGTCGCATCAGAAAGTGACATTGTTTATCGCGCAGAGTATTTGGCTTATCTGATGGTTTATTCCGCTGAGCAAAATGAAGCCGGTTTAAATTTAAACACTTTGTATCATGCATTGAGTGAGAATCGTTTGGCCGAGATAGTCCAGCGTTTTGCTGCGCCTCGTTATCGTGAAGGGTATGTCAAAGGGATTCACGACAGTGATGCTGTAAAAATCTTATCTCAGTTGTTACCTATCTACCAAAAAGCAGGCTTGCTGCGTTTTAGCCAAACTGCGAGAGCGAATGCCTTCCTTTGGCTGCTTGAGCACAAGGAAAGCTTTGTACATGAGATGAGACTCAAAGCGATAAATGCTCAATTGCTGCGTGAACACCTGAATGCTTCTGACGCCTTTAACCAATTACAGCAGCAGTTAGTGTTGGACTTTTCAGGCTATGAGGCCGATGACAGTGCCCGTTACTTGATTCACCTTTTAGCGCAAAAAGAGACGACAATACACGTCAGTCAAGATGCTCTTACTCTATGCGAAGATTATCTTCAGTTCCGCAGAAGCTTAGGATGGTCACCCTCTGAACAACCATTGAGTGAGCAGTTTAGCGATCACCAACAGTGGTTGAAGGCATACACCACTCAGAAAGAATATGGTCAGGCATTCGTCGTTGAAAGCGCGGCGATCGCATTGTGCAAGACTCAAGCAGCTCTAACGTTAGAGAGCATCGACTTTTCTTTGCAGTGTAGCGTCTCTGGATTGCTTGGGGAGCATGATAGGGTCAACAACGGTGAATTGGTTGTCGTATTGGATGATTTTATCCAGCGCGGCGAATCACATCGAAGTCAGGTAGTACCTCAATATGAAGCCTATTTAGGTCAAAGGACCGAGCTATTGTCCAAAGCGAAGGCACAGTTCCGTCTAGAAGAGTTTAAACCTCGCCCATTGACTTCTTTTGTCCGCAATAAACTCATCAGTGAAAGTTATTTGCCATTGATCGGTGATAACTTCGCCAAACAGATGGGAACGATTGGAGACAACAAGCGCACCGACTTAATGGGAATGTTGCTGCTGATTTCACCGCCGGGTTACGGAAAAACCACGTTAATTGAATACGTTGCACATAAGTTAGGCCTAGTATTTATGAAGATCAATGGTCCTTCTATTGGTCATCAGGCTACTTCTCTGGATCCGGCAGATGCACCGGATCAGAACGCGGCTCGCGAGATAGAGAAAATTAATCTGGCGTTTGAGATGGGTAACAACGTGCTCCTGTACCTTGACGATATTCAACATACCCACCCTGAGTTGCTTCAGAAATTTATTTCTTTGTGTGATGGTACTCGTCGTATTGAAGGAACCTGGCAAGGTAAAACCAAAACATACGATATGAGAGGGAAGAAGTTTGCTGTGGTTATGGCAGGCAACCCATACACTGAAACTGGTGAAGCGTTTCGTATTCCCGATATGTTGGCCAACCGAGCGGATATCTACAACCTCGGTGATATGCTATCTGATCAAAAACTGGCGTTTGAGCTGAGCTTTATTGAAAACTCGCTGACATCTAACTCAGTGTTGGCCCCACTGGCTACCCGCGATCTTAATGACTTGTATCGTTTTGTCCGTATGGCACAAGGAGAGAGCATTGCATTGAGTGAGATGAGCCACTCATATTCCGCAACCGAAGCCAGCGAGATTGTTGCTACGATTCAAAAGCTAACACAGGTTCAGCAAACTGTACTGAAAGTGAACCAACAGTATATTCAGTCAGCTGCCACAGCGGAACAATATCGTGTAGAGCCGGCGTTTAAATTGCAGGGTTCATACCGAAATATGAACAAGTTAGTAGAGAAAATCTCGTCGGTGATGACCGAAGAAGAGTTAAACACCCTACTTCAAGATCATTATCAAGGCGAAGCTCAGACGCTTGCCAGTGGTACCGAAGAGAATTTACTAAAGCTGGCTGAATTAAGAGGCAATATGACCCCAGACCAAATGGACAGGTGGAAAGAGATCAAACAGAGCTATCAACGTCAGCAACTCATGGGAGACTCTGAAGATAGGGCTGGTCAAGTTGTCCAGCAATTAGCAATGCTCAATCAGAATGTCGCGCGTTTTGGGCAGGAGAGTATCAATGAATCGTAATCAATGGGCCAAATGGCTGGAAGAGTCTTTGATAGACTATCGTCTTGATGATCACGAGAGACGCCATCTTCAGGCGGAACTGGCGGAAGCGGTAATGTCTGAAGAAGACCGAGCGTTTTTACGCAATCAGAGTTTTAAGCTCGCTAAGCAATTCATGGAGAAAGGTTCTGATCCAATGGCGTTATTACGTTGGCTTGAACGTATCATTAAGGTACTGGATAACGTCATCGCGGGTCAGTCAAGTGAGTTAGCGACCAGTTGGTTTTCGCCAGGAAGAAGCTGCTCTACTGGCATAATAGAGCAGTTAAAGTTGGCTCGTGATTCCATCGATATCTGCGTGTTTACTATTGCTGATGATGATCTGACTAAACACATTCTTGAAGCTCACCAACGTGGAGTCACAGTTCGAATTATCTCAGACAACGACAAGATGTATGACAAAGGCAGCGATATTGAGTATTTAGCCGAGCAAGGTGTTGCTGTTAAAATTGATACCACGCCTTATCATATGCACCATAAGTTTGCGATTTTCGATCAGAAGCGTCTTATTAATGGTAGTTTCAACTGGACACGTAGCGCATCGAAATACAATCAGGAAGACATAACTTTGTCTGATGACAAACGCTTCCTTCAATCCTTTTCAAGACAGTTTGAAAAACTGTGGCAGCAGTTTCCCTGCCATCAGCCTTCACAACATTAAGGAGCTCCTATGACTGAACCTGTTTCAGCCCCGCCAGAAGTGATGAAAGTAGAAGCGACTCCAGAAGTAGTGGCTATTGCCGAACGTTTTGATCCCTTTGACAGTGTGGCGACCATTACTTTTGGTAGTGAAGCGCTGGAAAAAATCACCGCTTTCTCTGATTCTGTTTTAGCTCAGGTTAGAGTCAGAGACAGTGGTGAAGCTGGCGATATTCTTCAAGCCATGGTGTCTTCAATGGATAGCAGTGCGTTTGATCAACTAGGCCAGCGTAGCTTACTGTCGCGATTACCTTTGTTTGGTGAAGTGTTTGATTCGTTCAAGCGGTTTTCAACGAGCTTTGACTCAGTGAGAAATCAGCTAGATCAATTGGTTGAGCGCTTGCAAGGACAGGAAGTGAAATTAGCGCATGACATTAATCAACTTGATACCCTGTACCAACATAATCTAGAGCTACTGGAAGGGCTAGAGCATTATATTGACGCAGGTCGATACAAGTTAAGTCAGCTTAATAGTGATGTGTTACCGCGACTACTTGCTAAATCCGAACAAAGTGAAGATGCTTTAGATGCGCAGCAATACCGAGATGCGACACAGGCTGTGGCGAGGTTAGAGAAACGCGTACACAACTTGGAGCTCACTAGGTTGGCCGCGATTCAAACTGCACCGCAGATTCGTTTGTCCCAAGAGGGCAACAAAATGTTGATGGAGGATATTCAAGATATCGTTCATAACACTTTCCCGTTGTGGAAGCGCCAATTCTTGATTGCTATTTCCAATTATGAAAAGGAAAAAGCACTGCAAGTTACACATGCGGTCAAAGATTACACCAACAAGCAGTACGTTCAGAATGCACAGAAGCTCAAAGTATTAGAAGAGCAAATTGCCGAGAACTACCAGCGCGGTATTTTGGATTTAGATTCGTTACAAACAGTCAATCAGCTCACCATTGAAACTCTAAGCAATACCCTCTCAAGAGCAAAAGAAGGTCGAGAGCAGCGTGAAAAGGCGCAGCGAGTTATTGAGCAGGCAGAACAAGAACTGAAATCTGCCCTGCAACAATCACTGGAAAAATAACGTTTAGGCAACGACGGCTAACCTTAGCCGTCGTTTTATTCTATGCTATCCGCAAAGTGATTGAACAGGAAACTAGATATGGAGTTAAGCGCGCAGTTGGGAGCTTTGTTGCAATCTCAACAATACATTCTGACCACCGCAGAATCTTGCACTGGTGGTGGCGTTTCAGCCGCGATTACGGATATTGCAGGTAGCTCTGCTTGGTTTGATCGAGCATTCATTACCTACAGCAATGAAGCAAAAATGGAAATGCTGGATGTTGAAGCATCGACCTTGAACTCTCATGGTGCCGTTAGTGAAGAAACGGTTACTGAAATGGTGTTGGGGGCAATTAAACACTCAAATGCCAATATTGGTGTATCTGTCAGCGGTATCGCAGGGCCAGATGGCGGAAGCGAAGATAAGCCAGTAGGGACCGTATGCTTTGCGTGGGCTGATGACAGTGGATGGAGTAAAGCAGCAACGTATTGCTTTGATGGCGACCGTCATGAAGTTCGTAGACAAGCTGTCGAAGTGGCGCAAAAGGTCCTGTATGAGGAATTAAGTCAGCGAGTGCAGTCGTAGGTTTTAAAAATTAAAGTATTTAAAAATTAGATAGATATAACGAAAGTCTAAAAAAAGTTCACACAGCTATAGACACTGTATGAATCAACAGTATAATGATTTTCATTGATTGCCTCAGTGGACTCTGAGGAAAAAGAAAAGAATTCAAAGATCATCAATGCGTTGATGAAAAAATCGGAGAAAGTGATGGACGATAACAAACAGAAAGCGCTTGCCGCTGCGCTCGGTCAGATTGAAAAGCAATTCGGTAAAGGCTCTATTATGCGTCTTGGTGATAACCGTGCTATGGATGTTGAAACCATCTCGACAGGTTCACTTTCTCTTGATATCGCATTGGGTGCTGGTGGTCTGCCAATGGGCCGTATCGTTGAAGTTTATGGCCCAGAGTCATCAGGTAAGACGACGCTAACTCTTGAGCTGATTGCTGCTGCACAACGTGAAGGTAAAACATGTGCCTTTATTGATGCCGAACACGCTCTTGATCCTGTCTACGCTAAGAAGCTAGGCGTAGATATTGATGCACTATTGGTTTCTCAGCCAGACACGGGTGAACAAGCATTAGAAATTTGTGATGCTCTGGCGCGCTCAGGTGCGATTGACGTTATGGTTGTCGACTCTGTGGCTGCATTGACACCGAAAGCGGAAATCGAAGGCGAGATGGGCGATAGCCATATGGGTCTTCAGGCGCGTATGCTTTCTCAAGCAATGCGTAAGCTGACGGGTAACCTGAAGCAGTCAAACTGTATGTGTATCTTCATCAACCAGATCCGTATGAAGATCGGTGTCATGTTTGGTAACCCTGAAACGACTACAGGTGGTAATGCACTAAAATTCTACGCTTCTGTTCGTCTTGATATCCGCCGCACAGGTTCTATCAAGGAAGGTGACGAAGTGGTGGGTAATGAAACTCGCATTAAAGTGGTTAAGAACAAGATCGCGGCACCGTTTAAACAAGCAGAAACGCAAATCATGTACGGCGCTGGCTTTAACCGTGAAGGTGAGTTGATTGACCTAGGCGTGAAGAATAAGCTGGTCGAAAAAGCAGGTGCTTGGTATAGCTACAATGGTGATAAGATTGGCCAGGGTAAAGCAAATGCGTGTAAGTACCTGCGTGAAAATCCAGCAGCGGCTCAGCAAATCGACACTAAACTGCGTGAGTTGTTGCTTACACCGGCAGAAATACAGCCAGATGAAGCTGAGCTAGGTGAAATGCCAGAGCAAGAAGAGCTATAAGTACTCATAGCTCAGAGTTTTGAAGCCCTGCAATTTGCGGGGCTTTGTTGTATTTAGCGTAACCGAATAATGTTGAGTGCTTATGTTTCAACGCAAACCTCCCACTTTATCCAGTAAAGAATCAGCCATTCAACTGCTTAGTCGGCGTGACCATGGTGAGTATGAGCTTTATCAGAAGCTTGCAATGAAAGGCTATGAAGAAGAGGCAATTCAAGAAGCGGTTAAGTTCTGCCTTGATCACAACTACTTAGACGACCTTCGTTACGCCAAAAGCCAGATCCGACAGCATGTATACAAAGGACATGGTGAACGACGTATTCGTCAGGAACTTAATCAGAGACGTGTCAGTGAATCCACCATCGAAAAGGCATTTGAAGAAGAGCCACAAGACTGGTTTGAGTTGGCGAAACAGGCTGCCGAAAAAAAGTTCAAAGGCCTTAAAGCGAAAGATCAGAAAGAGTATGCAAAACAGGTTCGATTTCTTCAATATCGAGGCTACAACTTTGAACAGATAAACTATGCCCTGAGTACTGAAGACAGATCATAAATAGTGGTTATGCGCGCATTTTTCGATTTATTGTGAAAATCGCGTAGAAAAGGCTCTTTTCTACAAGAAAGCTAGTCGTGGCTGATTGCTTGATCTACAATACGGCAAAATTCTAACTCGACTATTTTCAGGAAGAGCTGCATGTACATGAGCACTGATGAGGTTCGCAATTCGTTCCTCAAGTTCTTTGAAAGCAAAGGACACCAAATCGTAGACAGTTCATCGTTGGTTCCACATAACGATCCAACCCTGCTATTTACTAACGCAGGTATGAACCAATTCAAAGATTGCTTCTTAGGCGCTGAAAAGCGAGCCTACACGCGAGCAACTACGGCTCAGCGTTGTGTACGTGCAGGTGGTAAACATAATGACCTTGAAAATGTTGGCTTCACCGCTCGTCACCATACATTCTTCGAAATGTTGGGTAACTTCAGTTTTGGAGATTACTTCAAGGAAGACGCGATTGCGTTTGCTTGGGAGTTCCTGACTAAAACTCTTGGCCTACCAGAAGAGAAGCTGCTGGTTACGGTATACGAAACAGATGACGAAGCATTCGAGATCTGGAACAAGAAAGTCGGAGTACCTGCTGATAAGATTGTTCGCATTGGCGACAAAGAAGGTGGTAAGAAGTTCGAATCTGACAACTTCTGGACGATGGGGGATACAGGTCCTTGTGGTCCATGTACTGAAATCTTTTATGATCACGGTGAGCACATCTGGGGCGGTCGCCCTGGCACTCCAGAAGAAGATGGTGACCGTTTCATCGAGATCTGGAACAACGTTTTCATGCAGTTTAACCGTCATGCAGATGGCACGATGGAGCCACTACCTAAGCCTGCTGTTGATACAGGCATGGGTATCGAGCGTATCTCTGCAATCATGCAAGGCGTTCACTCAAACTACGAAATCGATGTATTCCAAAAGCTTATTAAAGCGACGGCTGAGGTTGTCGGTCACGACGATCTATCAAACCAGTCGCTACGCGTTATTGCTGACCACATCCGCTCTTGTTCATTCCTAATCGCTGATGGCGTTATGCCTTCAAACGAAGGTCGTGGTTACGTCCTACGCCGTATTATTCGTCGTGCTGTTCGTCACGGTAACAAGTTGGGTGCGCAAGGTGTATTCTTCCACAAACTTGTTGGTGTACTTGCTGAAGTGATGGGCAGCGCTGCAGAAGAACTTAAGAAACAGCAAGAGCTTGTTGAGAAAGTACTTCGCATCGAAGAAGAGAACTTTGGTCGCACACTAGAGCGCGGCATGGTGATTCTTAATGAAGCACTAGACGCACTTGAAGGCAATGAGCTAGACGGTGAAACCGTCTTCAAGCTTTACGATACTTACGGTTTCCCTGCTGATTTAACTAACGATGTAGCTCGCGAACGTGACTTTACCATCGACGAAGCGGGTTTTGAGAAAGCGATGGAAGAGCAGCGTCAACGTGCTCGCGAAGCAGGCCAGTTTGGTACTGACTACAACGCAACGATCAAAACGGAAGCTGAGTCTGAGTTCTGTGGCTACACAGGTACCGAAGGTAAGAGTAATGTTGCTGAAATCTTCGTTGAAGGTGAGGTAGTAGAGGCTCTATCGGCAGGCGACAAAGCGATCATCATCCTTGGTGAAACGCCATTCTACGCTGAGTCTGGCGGTCAGTGTGGTGACGCGGGTGTGCTAAAAACCGAATCTGGTCTGTTTAAAGTCGAAGATACTCAGAAATTAGGTAACGCAATTGCGCACCATGGTGTTCTTGCAGAAGGCGTTCTAGCGAAGGGTGATGAAGTAGAAGCGACGGTTGATGCTGAGCGTCGTGCATCGATTTCTCTTAACCACTCTGCGACTCACCTATTACACGCAGCGCTACGTTCAGTACTCGGTGAACACGTTACGCAGAAAGGCTCACTTGTTAAACCTGAAAACCTACGTTTTGACTTCTCACACCTAGAAGCGGTAACACCAGCAGAACTAAAAGAAGTTGAGCGCTTAGTGAATGCTCAAGTTCGTCGTAACCACGTTATTGAAACTAACGTAATGGACATCGAGTCAGCGAAGCAGAAAGGTGCAATGGCACTATTCGGCGAAAAGTATGATGATGAGGTTCGCGTTCTCTCAATGGGTGAGTTCTCGACCGAGCTTTGTGGTGGTATCCACGCATCAAATACAGGTGATATTGGCCTATTTAAGATCACTTCTGAAGGTGGTATCGCAGCAGGCATTCGCCGTATTGAAGCGGTAACAGGTGAAGCAGCACTAGACGCAATCGAAGCTCAACAAGCGAAGTTCGAAGAGAAGCTTGCAGAATCTGCGTCGAAAGCAAAATCTCTAGAGAAAGAGATTCAGAAGCTAAAAGACAAGATGGCAGCAGCTGAAAGTGCAAACATCATGGGTAAAGCTCAAGAGATCAATGGCGTTAAAGTCCTTATCGCTGCGATGCAAGATGCCGATCCTAAGAACCTTCGTACTATGGTTGATGACATCAAGAACCAGATGGGCAGTGGTGTCGTAATGCTGGCGAACGTTAATGGTGAGAAGATTGGTTTGATTGCGGGGGTCACAAAAGATCTTATCGGCAAAGTTAAAGCGGGCGACTTAGTGAAAATGGTTGCTGAGCAAGTCGGCGGTAAAGGTGGTGGTCGACCTGACATGGCTCAGGCTGGTGGCACAGACGTAGAAGCGCTTCCTGAAGCAATCAAGTCTGTTCAACCATGGCTTGAAGAGCGCCTGTAAAATCTGATTTGTATATAAATACGCTCAATCAATTGTTTGATTGGGCGTAATTTTTTTCTACTAACCAAGTGGTTTAATAGCTCAGTTACTCTGTGCTGATTAAGCAGCTTGGTTTTTGTTATTAATGCTGCAAACAATATTCAATTGATTGAATGCGGCCTAATGAGACTTTGGTCTTGGGAAGGTGAAGACTGGTGAAAAAGCCCCTTATCGTGCAAAAGTTTGGCGGAACCTCTGTGGGTTCAATTGAAAGGATCCACAAAGTCGCTGAGCACATCATTAAGGCGAAGAATGATGGTAATCAAGTTGTAGTCGTTGTGTCTGCTATGTCTGGAGAGACAAACCGACTATTGGATTTGGCAAAGCAGGTAGACAGCGTGCCAACTGCCCGAGAACTTGATGTTTTGCTCTCTGCTGGTGAGCAGGTGTCGATGGCACTGCTGGCAATGACTCTGAATAAACTGGGTTATGCCGCACGCTCACTTACCGGAGCACAAGCGAACATTGTGACGGACAATCAACACAATGACGCGACGATTAAGCACATTGATACCTCAACAATTGAATCATGGCTGGCACAAGACAATATTGTCATTGTCGCGGGCTTCCAGGGTATAAATGAGAATGGGGACATCACCACGTTAGGTCGAGGGGGATCTGATACCAGTGCCGTTACTTTAGCTGGCTTTCTACAAGCTGAAGAGTGCCAGATTTTTACTGATGTCGACGGCATCTATACTTGCGATCCTCGCACGGTTCCTAGTGCCAAGAAGCTGGATGTGATTGATTTTCCCTCTATGGAAGAAATGGCACGTAAAGGAGCGAAAGTGCTCCACCTTCCTTCGGTTCAGTACGCTTGGCGACATAATGTGCCACTTCGTGTTCTCTCCACGTTTGATAGCAATACAGGCAGTCTGGTCAAGGGCAGTGAATGCCAAAAGGCGATCTGTGGTGTCGCAATCCAGCGTGAACTGACAATGCTTAAGGTTGACCGTGATGCATTCTGTGGCCTAGAGAAACAGTGTCAGATGCTGGGTGTCACGATTTGGAATGTGATCGACCATGCAGAATGGGTAGGTGCGGTGATAAAACACGATGCTTATGCCAAGCTGGAACTGGTGTTCGGTGACAAAATCCGTAATAGTGAAGAGGTTAGCTTGCTTACAGCAGTAGGTCTTCAGGTCGAAGGATTGGTTGAACAGTCTTATGCCTTGTTGTCTGAACAGGGGATAGATGTGTTGCATTATGCAGTAAATTCACAGTCGTTGATGTTGGTGTTGTCACCAGAATACATCGACAAAGCGGCAAACATACTGCATGATGCTTACATTACTTCTGCAGAGGCGCTCGACTGCCAGCAAAAACATGCCTTTTTAGGTTAGTTAGGCTCGAGAATAGAGTTTACGAAAATATAACTTTTGTTGGATAATAGCCTCGTAGCAAGAAAAATCAGAGATTACTCAAGGAGCAAAGAATGCTAATTTTAACTCGCCGCGTTGGCGAAACTCTAATGATCGGTGATGAAGTCACAGTCACAGTACTGGGCGTGAAAGGCAACCAAGTACGTATCGGTGTTAATGCGCCGAAAGAAGTGTCTGTTCACCGTGAAGAAATCTACATGCGCATTCAGGCAGAAAAAGGTAATGGTAACACTGCATCAGGCAACTACTAATTACATGAGAAGGCTGACATTATGTCAGCCTTTTTTGTATTGTTGATGGATGTATTTATAGCAAAAAGAGCGAATTAGCACCGCTTTGATTAAATAGCCAACGGTTGGCTAACTTTTTGCTGATTTTACCAAGAAAATGTTTGACATATTTTGGGTAAATCGTAATATGTGCCTCCGCAAGACGGTGAGGTGGCCGAGAGGCTGAAGGCGCTCCCCTGCTAAGGGAGTATGCGGTTTGTAGCCGCATCGAGGGTTCGAATCCCTCCCTCACCGCCATTCTTGCATTGCTCTTCGGAGCTGCTTTAAAACAAGCATTGCGCGCTCGTAGCTCA
>NZ_JXXU01000076.1 GCF_000967495.1 Vibrio neptunius
ATTGCCACTGTCATCAATAAACGCCGCCGCTTTGGCTTTGCCGTTGTTGTCTGTAGTCACGCCATCGACATCGCGCACCACAAGTTGGAAACGTTCACTGCCTTCGTGTACTGGCGCTGCGTTGTCATCCACAGTATCGACTTCAACAAAGATGTCCTGTACACCCGCTGGCACGGAAATCTCACGACCAGTAAAGTCCAGATAGACTTTATCGTCACCGTCGAGATAGTACGCGCGCATCTCACCGATATCGTCCGCTTCGGCGGTATTGGCCTTGCCGTTGGTTTT
>NZ_JXXU01000077.1 GCF_000967495.1 Vibrio neptunius
AGGGCATTGATTCTCAATAGTTTGCTGTAGAATTTGAATGTCGCGCATCGTTAGGGCTCTCTATTAAATCCATTTAATCCGATGTGTTTTTGGCGAAATTCATTAGATCAGAATGAGCGATGCGCGTCTACTCATTGTTTTATATAGAGATTATGAGGGGATTCGTAAGGGTCAGGCGTTTTCGGGAAATATCCTGCTTTGCGCACTAAGCTCGCTACGATTTTTCATCTTATTGAAGAAGCTTCGACGTCTAACGGTGACAAGTTCAATCCCGCCCTACGAATAAGAAAACGTGAAATTGTTCGGGCGATCTACTGGATTAGTTATCTAACTACACATTTTCGTCGCGTTGCAATGATGTCATTGAAAGAATCCAAACAAAGCTCAGAAAAGGCTTCGCAATCAAAGCTCTCAACATTGTATCCAAGTTTTACGCGACAAAAGCTCTCTCAAATGAATTGGAGTTGTTTGAACACAAAAGATTGCAGAGAAAGAGCTATAGAAATTCTTATCGAAAAAGGGCATATCAAGGAGAAGAGCAATCCCAAAAGGTTTGTTATACACCCAAAATATGCGCCAACTCAGTAGTAAACTTCTACCTGCATACCTGCGGAATAATGCTCAGATATTGAATGAATTGTTCCGCATGAAATACAGGTTGTTCGCAAAATAGGCTGTAGCAGCTTGACGACACAAATAGATTCTAGGGTGCTAGGCTATGTCCATAAGAGATTTCTATGAAATCATTTGCCACTAGGTTAGTTTTATTCTGAAGAGTAAGAAATGTATGCTGAACTGTATGAAAAACTAAAGGTGCCTATGAAGTTAGTGTCGATTTAAGTCTTAACTTTCTGATACTATGGGTTTTTATTATGTAACAAGGTAGGCGAGTAGAGCTGGGAAGGCGATATGTCATTGAGTATTAGCCAAATTGATGAGTACATGAAGGCATTAGTGACTAATGCTAAAGATTTGCTTCGAGAATCTGAGTTGCTTTTTAGAAAGAAAGCTTATGCGCGTTCGTACACTTTGGCTCATATAGCTAGAGAAGAAGTCGCTAAGTGCCACATATTATACGCAGCAGGACGCCGACAACTTGCTGGAATTGATGTTGACTGGAAAGTGACGATGAGGCGGCTCCGAGATCATAAATCGAAGCTGAAGCAAGAAATTGTTAGTAACGGCACAAGCTCTTTGCTATTTGGAGGGAGTAAACAAGTTTTCGAAGATTCAATGCACTTTGCTCAACGATCCTCAGAACAGCGTAATGACTATAAAAATAATTCCTTATATGTAGGACTGTCTTCTGACGGGGAAATAACTCAACCAAATAAAGTTATTGATAAAGATCGTGCACAAAAAAATATCGAGCTAGCCCGTTTTGCAATTAATAGCGAGGTTAAGTTACAAAATAAAATTGGAAGCCTGAAAAATATAGACCGCAGTATTATGCCGGATATTTCTTTTGTTGACTCAATGGCTAAAGAACAGCCAAGTGAATTGCTAAAGCAATTAGCAGATATTTTTGATAAATATAATGAGAAGTAGCTTTTATAGAAATCATATATTGGCGGAACTTGCACTAATTAATGCATCAACAGTGTCCTTATTAATGAGTCTGAACTTATAGAATCTATCATTTTTGAGATCCAAAGTGACATCGGAAGTGTCGATAAACCATTGTTTAAAGAGTATCCACAGCTCCGATTCGCGCTGAGTTACCACTAGCTCGTTCTGGGCATCCTTCATACCAAAATCGCGTCTTATTTTGGATCGTTCTTCGTCGCTCAAATTTTCATGAAGTTGAAGGACAAGAGGAATGTAGTTGTTCCATGCGTGATCGAAGGTCAGTTCCTCGTGATTCAATCTTTGATGCTTCGCGTCAAAAAGTTCTTCAACCATTACCGCACGAGCAAAGCTAAAATTCTTAAAACCTGCATTCTCGTCAACTTGATTTCTGTCGTAAGCGCGAAAATTCCAAAATCGTCCATCATACATTAGAGCCACTGGTAAAAGAGTTCGTTCG
This sequence comes from Vibrio neptunius, assembly GCF_000967495.1. Lineage (GTDB taxonomy): Bacteria > Pseudomonadota > Gammaproteobacteria > Enterobacterales > Vibrionaceae > Vibrio > Vibrio neptunius. The sequence continues at coordinate 2,027 of NZ_JXXU01000077.1, forward strand.
CTCACTGTGTGGCGATGACCTGATAGGTAGTTACATTTAATTGCATAACCACCATTCATTGCCCTTGTTATTTTTGCGACATTTTCAGAGTCCAACAGGTCTGAAATATGGCCTATCCGTGAGAAAGGCAAAACAGGGCTATTGATAAGTCTGCTTTTGTCAAAGCCACTAGCTAGCATCTCCAGAGCGGTAATAGCATTAATAGAGAACAGAGGTCGGTAGCTTTCTATGAGGATCGTATTAGCTCTTACTGCTCGATTATAAAACATGTTTTCCGGACACCTGCTGTTGTATACGGACAAGACTTTTGATGCAGCAGCTTCAGCCAATCCAAAGGTTTCCCTTAAATCAGAACGGTTTACAACACCTGTAAATCGTAATCGGAAATCTATATATGCGAGTCTTACTGCAGTGGAATGATCTTCATGCAGCATTCGCATAAAGTTTTGTTGTCTTGTCATAATTAGTAGTGCCTCGGTAGCGTGTATGCATCTTACATGACATATTGACTATTTCAACATTAGTGATGCACGTATCTATTATGTACGTGGCAAGGGTGGTTTGTCTAATATATTTTATAAATGACACTTGCATAACGTATCTTTGAGGAGTAGGATTTGGTTAACTTATCATCAAGTGTTGTTACTTAAGGCTGTGATTGTGGAAGTTAGGGATGAAGCATTTAGGCATTACTTTTACTTCATGAATGAAAGGATGGACATCTTTTGGAAGCGCTATTCCGACGAAGGCCAAAACTGTTCTGTATTCACATCAGATCCAATTTTGCAGATGAGCAAGTTTACTAACGTTTATCGATGTACAGATAGAGTGTCACAATATTTGATTAAAAATGTCATATATTCAGGTGACTATTCAGAAGAGGACTTACTCCTTAGAATACTAGTTTTCAAAATATTTAATAGGATAGATACATGGGAATACCTCGAGTCAAGAATAGGTGATATTCGCTATGAAAACTTTGACCATGCATTATTCTCATTACTCTTATCGGAAAGAATATCAAAACAGCCGATATTTAGCCCTGCATATTTAATGACGGGCAGTCACTCTCTATATAATGATAGCTATATATACAAACATGAAAAATGGCTCGCTATGCTTTCAAGTGAGATATTGAAGTCTAGTAACTTATCAAGAATATTGCGCTGTTGCTCCTTAAGAGATTTATATCTGGAATTGAAAGCATGTAGCTTCATTGGGCCATTCTTAGCATATCAATATTCGATTGATTTGAATTACTCGAATATTTTTGACTTTGACGAGAACTCTTTTGTCAAAGCCGGAATTGGCGCAGTTAGAGGTATAAAAAAGTGCTTTGAAAATTTAAACGGATACACGAATGAAGATGCTATTCGATATACGTATGAAAATATTGATAAGTTTAGAGATAAATATGGTTATGATTTTAGTAGCTTATTTGGTAGAGAGCCTACTTTAATCGACTTGCAAAACTGTTTTTGTGAAACAGACAAATATCTTCGAGTTAGAATGCCAGAGTTAAATATTGGTAACAAGAGAATAAAGCAAAAATTCAAAATTAACCATAAGAAAATAGATTTTTACTTTCCTCCTAAATGGAACTTAGACTATTAATTAGGTGAGAAATTGCATACGGAATCCTACAATAATATTAACGAGCTATTAGTGGAACTTTCAAAGGTTTTGCTAAGCGAGGCTGTTGCCAGAAATACGAGAGGTAACAGATGTTATGAGCTACCAGAGCCAATCATTATCAAGTTAGAAAATCCGACTGCTAGAATTGTCACACTCGAAGAGAGGCATTGGCCTTTGCAGATGGGGTACGCTGAGTCTCTGTGGCTAGCATCTGGAAGGAATGATTTGGATTTTATGTCTGCATATTTGAAAAACTTATCCAATTTTTCAGATGACGGAGTCTATATTCGTGGAGGTTATGGGCCTAGAATTAGAGCTTACAATAATTCTAATGAAGATTATGCAGTCCCATCTGTTGAGCGTGGGGAAAATGATGGTAGTACTGTAGATCAATTGGGATATGTTATTGATTGTTTATCCCACGAGTCCACAAGTCGACGTGCAATTATAGAAATTGGAGATCCGAATAAAGATCTATTCTCACGTGGGGCCATGAAAAAAACACTAGATTTTCCATGTACTCGCAGTCTTCAGTTTATCATAAATAGTGAAGGTAAATTAGATATGTATGTTCATATGAGATCGAATGATTTTATATGGGGTATGACGGGAGTTAATATATTTAACTTCACATTCATGCAAGAGTATGTCTCTCAAATTTTGGGAGTGCACTTAGGTTCGTATTATCATGTGGCGAACAATCTACATTATTATGAGCATCATAAAACGATGATGGATTCTCTATCTTGTGCGTCGTTTGATTATGACTATTTCGAATACAATCGAGATGTTTTCTCTTTCGAAGAATTTAATAATAAGGTGAGGTTATTGTCTAATTGGGAGACGAATATTAGGCTTAATAAAAATCATGATTTGATCGATCTAAAGAGTGATTTTATGAATGACTGGCAAAAAGTATTGTATAGGCATTTAACAGGCAATGACTGTGAGTTTAAGAATCCAATATTAAATTATATGAGGTGATTATGTCTGATAATGAGAACAAAAACGTATTCATTAGTCACTATGGCAAAGATGACGATAGCGTACAAGGACTAAAGAAACTACTGGCAAATAATGGCTATACGCTAAGAAATAGCTCAATAGACAGTACCAAGCCAAATGAAGCGAAAAATGAAGACTATATAAAGCAATTATTAAGGGAAAAAATGAAGTGGGCAGGTTCTGCAATAGTTTTAATTGGGCCAGAGACACATACTCGAGAGTGGGTTAATTGGGAGATTGAACTTGCTTATAGGTTAGGGAAACCGATAGTTGGAGTTTTCATGCAGGGAGCAACAGATTCTGACGTACCGGAGAGTTTTGAAAAATATGGAGATGCATTGGTTGGGTGGCGCTCTGACAAGATCATTGATGCTCTTGAAGGAAATTATAACCAGTGGTCAAATTCGACGGGTGAACCGTGGGCTGGAAAATTTACTCCATCTAGAGAGGTTTGTTGATGGCAAGCAAATATTACTCATACGTGATTCCGCGTGACTATGGTTTTGCTCCAAATCCGTTTGGGCGTGAGTGTACGTTAGCAACTTGTAAACCACAGGTTAGAAAGTCTGCAAAGGTAGGTGATTGGGTTTTTGGTACTAGCTCAATAGCAAAAGGTGCAAAAGCGAAAATCGTCTTTGCGATGAAAGTGGATAAAGTTACGCGATTTGATGATTATTATCATGCTCCTGAATTTCAATACAAAAAACCTACGATGAACGGTAGTTTGAAAAAGATGTATGGGGATAATATTTATCATAAAGAAGCTAATGAACATGGAAAAGTTGTCTGGATGCAAGACGATTCACATCATAGTTTACCTGACGGTTCGCCAAATCCTTTAAATGTTAAAAAAGATGCCGGAACGACTGATAAGGTTCTGATTTCCAGCGATTTTTACTATTTTGGTTCCGAGGGCGTACCTATACCTGAGTCATTAGTTGAGACGGTATGTAAAAAGGGGCCGGGTCATCGGTATGTTAAGCAGGCTCAAGCTGAGAAATTAATTGATTATATTGAAGATAACTTTGAACAGGGAATTAATGGCGATCCCACGATGTTTAAAAATGAGTTTCAAAGATATAATGGGAAATAGTTATGCCTAAAGAGTTTAACCAGATTTATTTTGTATGGCATCCCAAAGATGAAGCGTTAGCTAAGCCGTATTTCGACTTTGTAAGTAAAAGTCTAAGTCGAGATATGCTGAGGCCAATGTCTCGCTCCGTCAATATCCCTATATTTTATAGGACTTCTTCTGGAAGGAGAGTGCCAAAAGAAATCGACCTTGAACTGGGGGCAAGTGTTGTATTTTGTTTTTCCAGCAAGTGGGTATCTGGTAGTGATGAGTGGCGTTCATATTACGATAGTTTTGTTTCTGACAATACCATTGTCGTCCCCGTTGCGTTAGATAATAATTATTCCTTTAAACTTAATTATCCGATCTGCGATATAAATTTTATTAGAGAGTATGAATTTAGCAGCGATACAAAAAACTTAGAGTTTTTAGTATCTGCGATACAAGCAATTATTAAGAAGGTCAACTTCCAGATAGGAAAGAAAGGAGATGATCTAACTACAAAATTATTTCTGAGTCATGCTAAACATGATGATTGGGCAACAGATATTGCCCTTTCATTAAAGAAAATCATAGACAGCACATCGTTAAATAATTTCTTTGATGCGACTAACATACATGCTAGCTTTAATTTCTCAGACGAAATAAGGAAGGGAATATTAGACTCAACTGTAGTTTCTATACAGTCAGATAGCTATTCTTCTCGATACTGGTGCCAAAAAGAGGTTCAGTATGCAAAAGAAATAAATGTACCTATTGTAGTTATTAGTAGTTTAAGGAGTGGCGAGGATAGAATTTTTCCATATTCTTCAAACGTCCCTTCAATAAATATTGGGTCTCATTCATCCTTATCAAGAGAAGATGCATATAAGATATTGGAGCTGGCTTTATTAGAAACATTAAAGTTTTATTATAATGCTACTAGACTCAAAAAGTATGAAGATGAAAATACAGTAATCATATGTAGGCCTCCAGAGCCATATGATTTGAAATGGTTGTCATACAAAGATAAGAAAATAAATAATATAGTCTATCCTGACCCGCCTTTATACGAGTTTGAATCTAAACTGTTTGATGATTTTGGCCTTAAGGTTGCTACACCGCTGACTTTATTAAGTAAAGGTTTATCTAATATCCAGTTGGGAATCAGTATTTCTGAACCAGATAACGAAGAGCTTTCCCACTTGGGAATGAGTAAGGACTATTTGAAATACATATCTCAATCGGTTGCAAAACACACCTTATATCAGGGAGGGACTCTTGTCTATGGGGGTGATCTGAGACCATCAGGATACACCGAGTTTATTTTTGATGAAGCTTTGGTAGTTCAAGATAGATTAAGAAGAAATGACATAAAAGTACGTAATTATTCTGCATGGCCTATTTATTTACTTGATGATGAGGAAATGTGCGAATGGATTGCAACATATAATAAAGTCGCAACTTTTATTAAAGTACCGTTGTCTCAAGAGCTTAAGAAAAAAATAGACGAAGATGAGTTTCTTCCTCCTAACGACATAGATAATAAGATCGTATGGTCTAAAACGCTATCTGATATGAGGCAAAAAATGATAGGAGAGACTGATGCTCGTATTTGTGTCGGAGGAAGGTTGCGAGGATACAAAGGTCGTTGTCCCGGTGTGTTGGAAGAGATTTTGATGGCTATAAGAGGTCGTCAACCTGTCTATCTGATGGGGGCTTTCGGGGGCGTTGTCGGTAGAGTCTGTGAGTTGCTTGAGAGTAATCAAGTACCGGAAGAGCTTACTAGTTCTTGGCAAGAATCGCAAAACGAAGACTTTTTAGAAATTGCGCAAAATCTAGGGTTTGATTTTGATAAAGAAGTAAATAATCTAAGCCAGTTTGGTTTGTATGAACTATCAAAGTCCAATGGTCTTTCAGTTGAAGAAAATATAATGCTTTTTCATACCCTAGATATAGGAGTGGCTCTTGATTTGATATTTAAAGGAGTCGTTGAAGTGTATGGATAAACGTTTAATAATAATTGAAGGAGCAGATAAAGTTGGAAAGTCTACAGTAATTTCACTTCTTAAAGAATCATTAGGTGCTTTTGTTATATCTCAACCTAATGGGAAGGGTAAAGTTGCATTCTTAAGGGAGTTATTGAAATCAGATACATACGAATTTAGCTCTTTTTCACGTCAATTACTGCATACTTGTAGTCATATAAATGATTTTTATGAGTTTATGTCAGGACATGACAGTATATTAGTTATGGATAGAAGTTATATATCTGCTCTCATATATGGCAAGGCCGATGGTGAGTCCGATGCAAATTTAGAACTTCTCAAAAAAATACATAACTCAGTGTATGGGGATTTGAGCTACAACTTTAAAATTGATCTGTTTGTATTGTGTGCAAGTAGTATGTTGGTGAAAAGTGACAATAGTTACTATGAGAGAAATTTAGATATGCAGTACATTAATTCATTGTATAAGAAGTTAGATGATAAGAATAGCGATTATTACTTTGGTAGCAAGGAAAAGATACATTTTGTAGATGTTGATTCATTTTATTCTCCTGAGGCTATCAAAGACCATGTTCTTAGTGCTATTAATTTAGGTGATCGAACAAAGGCCTAACGCACATTATGTTATTGTTTTTAATAGCTTTTCTTTCTATCTGATTTTGCAGGATAAACGAAATTACATAATATCTAAAAGATTCTAACTCTTAATCTTTATATTTTATTTCTACTTGCAATCTTTAATAAAGAAATAATGAAAAGTAAACAGAATAAAACCGCATAGAGAGTATTGATTTTTTATAAAGTAATCAGCAAAAGGAATGCTATATGACAAGGCATAAATGTTTTATTTCCTATCACCATGAAGATCAAAATGAGGTTGATGATTTTATTCGAACATTTGATCATGAGCGAGACGTTTTTATCTCACGAGGATTAGGGCCAGAAATGAGCCCTGACATCATTAATAGTAACGATCCGGATTACGTTATGAGCCGGATAAGAGAGTTATATCTACAGGATTCGACAGTTACAATTATTTTGCTAGGAAAATGTACATGGGCTAGGCGATATGTCGATTGGGAGCTTCAATCATCGCTTCGGAGTGGTCTGTAGTGGTCAACAAATTCC
>NZ_JXXU01000078.1 GCF_000967495.1 Vibrio neptunius
TTGTAACCCTCCCTGTTTTAGTGGCACTCTAAATTAGAGTTATTCCTACTTTCATGTCTTGCTAAATACTCCCAAGGAGTCAGATCATCGAGTGAGTCATGAGGGCGTTCATCGTTGTATTCCTTCATCCATTTTTCTGTCAGATCTCGGACTTCGCTCAGGGTTTTGAACACGTACATGTTGAGTATTTCTGTCCGGTAAGTTCGGTTAAATCGCTCTATATAAGAATTCTCTGTTGGTTTGCCTGGACGAATAAACTCCAGTTCAACTGCGTTATCTTCAGCCCACTCAACCAGAGTGGTTGAGATAAATTCGGGACCATTATCCATGCGCAGCTTACTGGGGAACCCTCGCCAGGCAATAATGCGATCTAGCACCCTTATAACGCGTGGTGCTGGCAGGTTTAAATCCACTTCAATCGCTAACACCTCACGGTTAAAATCGTCCACGACATTGAACGTACGAAAGCGCCTGCCACAGAGCAATGCGTCACTCATGAAGTCGATAGACCAGCAACGGTTTATCGACTCTGGGCATACCAGTGGCGCTGGATTTCGTTTAGGTAGGCACTTTTTGCCCTTGCGCCGTAGGTTTAGCTTGAGCGAACAGTACACTCGATGGACTCGTTTATGATTCCATCGGTGTCCCCAGCGCCTAAGTACTTTAAATAATTTACCAAAACCGTATGCAGGGTACCGCTCTGCTGCCTCTTGCAATTTCGCGACAACCTCATCATCTCAGTGAGGGTCTGGTCGGTAACGATAAACTGTGTCACTAATGCCAACTGCGCGGCAGACCATTCGCAAACTGACCTGATAGTGTTTGCGAGCGTAATCGACAAGCTCGCGCTTAACCGCTGGCCTTACAGCTTTTTTTCCAGAATATCTTTAACGATACGGTGCTCAAGGCTGAGGTCGGCAAACATTTGCTTGAGCCTCCGGTTCTCACCCTCGAGCTCTTTGAGCCGTTTAACATCTGACGCTTCCATACCGCCATACTTGGACTTCCAGTTGTAGTATGTCGCATCAGAGATGCCATATTCACGACAGACTTCGTTAACTTTTCGGCCTGCTTCGACTTCCTTCAGGATCTTTGCGATTTGCGTTTCTGTGTAGCGTGATTTTTTCATCATGCGTTCTCCGTTTGTTTCAGTGTAAACGGAAAAACTCTAATTGCTAATGACCAACTTTTTGGGGAGGGTTACA
>NZ_JXXU01000079.1 GCF_000967495.1 Vibrio neptunius
CCAACGTTTACGTGCGGTTTAGTACGTTCAAATTTTTCTTTAGACACGATCGTGTTCCTTCCTAGTTATGATTCGCCGCGAACGTTATTGATCACGACGCGCCAGAATTTGCTATTTTATGCGCCAACGTCCGTCAGCGCAATATTTGGACGTATTGATCTTTAAAAAAGTCTTGCTATTTTTAAAGGTTAATACGTTTTCTTAGTAACCACGGTCTGCAATAATTTTATCTGCAAAGTTTTTCGGTACTTCAGCGTACTCGTTGAACTCCATAGAATAAGACGCACGGCCTTGAGTTGCAGAGCGGAGATCCGTTGCGTAACCAAACATCTCAGATAGTGGTACTTGAGCGCGGATGATCTTAATACCCGCCACTCCATCGTCCATACCTTCGATCATACCGCGACGGCGGTTAAGGTCACCAACAACATCACCCATCCAATCTTCAGGAGTGGTTACTTCAACATTCATCATTGGCTCAAGAAGAACAGGCTGTGCTTCTAATGAACCCTTCTTGAATGCCATCGAGCCAGCGATCTTAAACGCCATCTCGTTAGAGTCAACATCGTGGTAAGAACCATCAAACAGAGTGGCTTTAATATCTAGTACAGGATAACCCGCTAGAACACCGCTGTTCATTTGCTCTTCGATACCTTTCGCTACCGAGCTGATGTATTCCTTAGGAACAACACCACCCACAATTTCGTCAACAAAGACAAAACCTTCGCCAGGTTCAGATGGCTCCAGTTTGATCCATACGTGACCATACTGACCACGACCACCAGATTGACGTACAAATTTACCTTCAACTTCCGCGTTGCCACGGATTGTTTCACGGTACGCAACCTGAGGTTTACCAACATTACAGTCAACGCTGAATTCACGTTTCATACGATCAACGATGATATCTAGGTGAAGCTCACCCATACCAGAGATCAGTGTCTGACCTGTTTCGTCGTCCGTTTCTACGCGGAATGATGGATCTTCTGCCGCTAGTTTACCTAGAGCAATACCCATTTTCTCTTGATCGGCAACAGAGCGAGGCTCTACCGCGATCTGAATTACCGGATCAGGGAACTCCATGCGTTCCAGAATCACTTTGTGGTTCTGGTCACATAGCGTGTCACCTGTTGTCACGTCTTTAAGGCCGATTGCTGCCGCAATATCGCCCGCGCGAACTTCTTTAATTTCGTCACGCTTGTTTGAGTGCATCTGTACGATACGACCAAAGCGTTCTTTCTTCTGCTTCACAGAGTTGTAGACTGCGTCGCCAGAGTTCACCACACCAGAGTAAACACGCATAAAGGTCAGCGTACCTACGAATGGGTCAGTTGCGATCTTGAAGGCTAATGCTGAGAACGGTTCGTTGTCGTCTGCATGACGTTCAACTTCTTTCTCGTTGTCATCCACACCTTTAATCGCTGGAACGTCGATTGGTGATGGCAAGAATTCAACCACTGCATCGAGTACCGCTTGAACACCTTTGTTCTTGAACGCACTACCACAAGTGGCCAGTACGATTTCGTTATTTAGTGTGCGTGTACGCAGTGCTTGCTTGATTTCAGCTTCCGTTAGTTCGCCTTCTTCAAGATACTTATCCATCAGCTCTTCGCTAGCTTCCGCTGCAGATTCAACAAGGTTGTTGTGCCACTCTTCAGCAAGCTCAAGCATGTCCGCTGGAATCTCTTCGTAAGTGAACGTTGTACCTTGATCAGCTTCACTCCAGTTGATCATCTTCATCTTGATTAGGTCAATAACACCCTTGAAGTCATCTTCCGCACCAACGTTAAGTTGGATAGGAACAGGGTTCGCACCAAGACGGTTTTTGATTTGATCAACTACACGAAGGAAATCAGCACCTGCACGGTCCATCTTGTTAACAAATACCATACGAGGTACTTGGTACTTGTCAGCTTGACGCCATACAGTTTCAGATTGAGGTTCAACACCCGATGAGCCACAGAACACAACGACAGCACCATCAAGTACGCGCAGTGAACGCTCTACTTCGATAGTGAAATCTACGTGTCCGGGAGTATCGATGATGTTGATGCGGTGGTCTTGGAATTGTGCGTCCATACCACGCCAGAAAGTCGTCGTAGCCGCTGAGGTGATAGTGATACCACGCTCCTGTTCCTGCTCCATCCAGTCCATGGTAGCAGCACCATCGTGAACTTCACCGATTTTGTGAGAAAGGCCAGTGTAGAACAGAATACGTTCACTTGTGGTTGTTTTACCTGCGTCTACGTGAGCGACGATACCAATATTACGGTAGCGCTCAATAGGTGTTTTACGAGCCACGATTGAATCCTCTTGAATTAGGGACTATTGCTATTTCTAGTTGCATTTTAGTCTGCTCATGGCAATTTTTACGTGCCCTAGATATAGCAATAGTTCCTAAGCTTGCGCATAGGAACTAGAGTAGCGCCGCGAAGGTTCTCGCGGCACTGAAAGGTATTACCAGCGGTAATGAGCGAATGCTTTGTTCGCTTCTGCCATACGGTGAACGTCTTCACGTTTCTTAACAGCAGTACCTTTGTTCTCAGACGCGTCTAGCATTTCAGCAGCTAGGCGTTGAGCCATAGATTTTTCACCACGCTTACGCGCAGCTTCAACTACCCAACGCATAGCAAGTGCGTTACGGCGAACCGGACGTACTTCTACAGGTACTTGGTAAGTTGAACCACCCACGCGACGAGATTTAACCTCTACCGCAGGGCGAACATTTTCAAGAGCTTCTTCAAATACAGCTAAGTGATCTTTACCAGATTTCTCAGCCATTGCATCTAGTGCAGTGTAAACAATTTTCTCTGCAGTAGATTTTTTACCGTCAACCATAAGGATGTTAACGAATTTTGCCAGCAGTTCTGATTTGAACTTTGGATCTGGAAGGATCTTACGCTGACCGATGACGCGACGACGTGGCATGGAATTTCTCCGTTGTCTTATTCTTCAGGTTATCCAAAACTTTACAGTTTCTTCAAAAATTAATATTAATTTTAGTGTTTGGCCTTACTTAACGCTTCTCTTTAAAAGAAAAGACGATTAAGACTTAGGACGCTTCACACCGTACTTAGAACGACCTTGTTTACGGTCATTTACGCCAGCACAGTCAAGTGCACCACGTACTGTGTGGTAACGTACACCCGGAAGGTCTTTAACACGACCGCCACGGATTAGAACAACTGAGTGCTCTTGAAGGTTGTGACCTTCACCACCGATGTACGAAGTTACTTCGAAACCGTTTGTTAGACGTACACGACATACTTTACGTAGTGCCGAGTTAGGTTTTTTAGGTGTAGTAGTGTAAACACGAGTACATACACCACGTTTTTGTGGGCACGCTTCTAGTGCTGGCACGTTGCTTTTAACAACTTGCTTTGCACGTGGCTTACGTACCAACTGGTTAATAGTTGCCATTAACTAGCTCCTGATTTACTTAAAAGTAAGCTTTGTGAAAAATCTAACCCTATCTACACGTGTACCGAAGTACTTCGTACAAATAGGGACGCAAAATTCTATGCAGCAGTGAGAGGTGTGTCAAGAAATATACGGATCTTTTTTGTCCAACTCGAACACGTACACCGTAAATGCTGATTCACAGTATGCTAGGGACAAGACTTAATCCCAGGTGAGAGAGTTTTCTTGCTCAGAAGTCAGATCGACAAAGCTTTCGTAGTCGACCGTCTCTATCGATGGACTCGTGCGGTTAAGGATACCACGGGCTGCCAAATCATTCCGCAATACAAAGGTATTGAGGCCTTTAATCAAAGGGTAAGTCTTATGTTGGGGATTGACCGAATACACCGCATCTTCTATCAGCAACAAAACATCGCCGTCAATATACACCTTTACAACGTCTTCTAACGCCGCTACCGACTTAACAATATGTAACATGATTCCCTTAAAAAGAAAGTACTTTGCCAGCGCGATGGATCTGCGCCTGAATATCAACAATAGAAAGCGATTCAGCGTTTATCACTAAATCTGCTTGCGCTAGCCCACGTTCCGCCAATGAAACCGAGCAGACGTACACTTGTTCGATGTCGTAAAGATCAAATAGCTTGAGCATAGGTGAATAGTCTTTACTCAGAATATCACCTGTTTGCTGACCGGCAATCAACTGGTACACGCCATCCCCAATAAACACTACGCTGATATCTTCACAATACGCTGATGCTGCTAATAAAGCATCAATACCTTCCCGACCAGAAGCACTGCCATGGGGGGCGCTGCGGAATACATAGGTTAACTGGCTCAAAACTGCACCACTCTATCTTGCGTAAGCATGGCTTCAGCCAGACTGCCCAGCCCTGCCTGATAAAATCCATCTGCAAGGTTACTTTGCATCAAGCTGTGTTGGTTGGCTTCATCCTGACTGACGATACCACGACGCAATGCGGCGGCAACACAAGTTTCAAGACGCACAGCGTGTTCTGAAGCCAGAGATTGCCAAGCTTTGACCAAATCAAATTCGTCATTCGCTGGCACACTCAGTGCCGTTCCGTTGGTTACACCATCCTGATAAAAGAACACGCTCACTAACCGGTGACCTTTATTAATCAGGCTGCGTGCAAATTGATAGGCCGTTCTGGCGGACTGACTACCATAAACTGAGCCGTTCACGACCAAGGTATAGCTCAATGAATTCAACTTTCGTCTTCCTCAGTTTTGCGCTGGCGGATATAGAGATAGACGGTGTGTTTAGAAATATTCAAACGATCTGCAACCCGATTTATCGCGTCTTTGATATCAAAGATTCCTTTATCGAATAACTCCATCACAATTTGACGGTTTTTGGTGTTGTTCGATACCGACTTATCAGCATTTATCTCTTCTATTGTACGCTCAACCGTCTGATCCACCAGCTCCTCAACATCACTGGCAAAGTTTACGGAGGAAGCCGCTTGCTTGGCTTCTTCAGTAGGCATGAAAGATTGCAATACTTGAGAGAATGGCGCATCGAGATTCACGTTGATACATAGCAAGCCAATAACACGATTTTCACCGTTACGGATCGCAACAGTAATCGACTTCATCAGCACACCACCTTTGGCACGGGTAAAATATGAGCGAGAGAAGTTACGTTCCGAGCCTTCAATATCACGTAACATTTTTAACGCTAAATCCGTGATAGGTGAACCGACCTGACGCCCTGTGTTTTCACCATTGGCAATTTTAATAGCTGATGTATTGAGGTCTTCCAGAGAATGCAGAACGATTTCACAAAAAGGGCCGATAAGACTAGCAATGCCGTCCACAACTGCTTCATACGATCTCAGAATAATTTTGTCGTGCTCACTAAATGGCATCACATTGACAGATTCCATTTCGAGCAACATATCTGTGTTTACTGTGTCTGTAGTTGTCACTTTTTAAGCCTACGAGCGAAAAATCAACAAATTGGTGTAAGTTTATCAGAAATTTTGAATTGAACATCTAGCAATGCCACTATCTAGTGATTTAGAACAAACTATTCACGCGATACAGTGCTCAGAACATAAAAAAAGGCCTGACTTTCGTCAGACCTTTCTACTTCATTCTGCGAGTAGTGGTTTATTGAACCGCTTGCTCACCTTCACCGTTATCGATTTTCAGTAGTTCAACTTCAAAGACCAGTGTTGAGTTTGCTGGGATAGTTGGCGTATCTTGCTCACCGTATGCCAATTCAGGTGGAATAACGAACTTAAACTTAGAACCCACAGGCATTAGCTGCACACCTTCCGTCCAACCAGAAATCACGCGATTAAGTGGGAACGTCGCAGGTTCACCACGGTCGTATGAACTATCGAATTGAGTGCCGTCAATCAACGTGCCTTTGTAATGAACCTGAACCGTATCTGTGTCTTTCGGCTGTTCACCTGTAGCTGGTGTCATTACTTGATAAAGAAGGCCTGAGTCCGTCTTTTTGACACCATCTTGCTTTTCGAAAGCAGTACGGAAATCATCACCCGCTTTCTTTGCTTCAGCCGCTTTTTCTGCCGCTTGCTTTTGCATTGTTTCAGCAACACGCTTGTCTAGTGATTCAAGTGCTGAACGTGTTTCTTCTTCATTAAGCTCGGGATTGCCCGCAAACACATGTTCAATGCCTTTCAGTACGAGATCTTTATCTAGGTTAATACCAATTTCATTTGGTTTGTCTAAGCTAGTGTTTAGGTAATTAGCAAACGATACGCCAATCGCGTAAGCTGCTTTTTCATCGTCGGTTTTAAAGTGAACCGTTTTACCGGCTTCTGCTTGCACTTGCTCGACTGCAGGCGCGGCTTCTGTTTTAGCTTCTTCTTCTTTTTGACAGCCAACCGCCAACATTACTGTTGCTGCAAGCAGTGACACCTTAAAAATAGATTTCATTGAATTCTCCAATTAATGGCTAACCATTTGTCTTTGCGCACAAATCTGTAATTTCGACTGGTGCTCATAAGCATGTTGTACCACTATAACCAATATGCGTTTTAATTAAACGTTAACTAAAGCGGATCTTTGTATTTAATGCGAATTATTTTTCACACTCTGATACTTACGTTTGTCATCGCAGCGTTAAATGGCTGCTTTTTCTCCACACAGGATGATCAACGCTGGGTAATTGAACCTCTGGGAACCACCAGTTTCGCCTTAAGCCGAGATGCCCGATTTGCCCTGTTGTACTCTAAAGAGCATCAACTGGTACTGTGGGACCTCTACGAAAGCCAACAGCTTGCCTCATTAGGCGAACAAGATCCTCAAGCGAGTACCGTTTCTCGAATCCGTATCTCAGATAACGGCCGATTTGCCGTCACTGCAACACAAATAAACTTTGCTGTATGGGATTTAGCATGGACACAAGCTCAAGGGCTCTGGTCCATCTCAGACGGCTTAATTCGCGATATCGACATCGCCAGCAACGGTGAACAAGTCTTGCTGGGGTTATCGAATGGCAAAGCCATTTACGTCAACTTAGTCACTGGAAGACGCCTAGAGTTCCTTGCCCATAATGAAAAAGTGAATTCCGTTGCCCTATCTCCTAATGGTCGTTTCGCTTTATCGGGAGGTAATGATTATACCGCCTATCTATGGGATACCCGTACAGGGCAAATTCTCAAGAGCTTTGAGCATGAGCAGCGCATCAATCGTGTCGCCCTACAAAGAGATGGTTTGTATGCCTTTACTTCAGATGGAGGCAATCAGGCAATCATCTGGGATCTCAGAACTGGAGAACAAATTTCCAATCTGCGCAGTTTTTCTCGTCAGTTGATCTTCTCAACGGCCCGCTTCTCTGATGACGGGCAGTTCCTTGTCACTGGTACTCCTTCAAGCCGAATTATGGTCTGGGACATACAAACAGGTAAAAAGGTCGAGGGATTTGAAGCAGAGCCTTTAAAAGATACTCGCCCTCCACGCGCAGTGGTGTATGATGCAGCCTTTGATAATCAGAACCGAGTGATATCGGGCACCTCTGCAGGGATCGCCCAGGCTTGGAGTGTGGATAACTAATCATGACCGAAAAGCGTATTGAAGAGCTAGAGAACCGTCTTAACGACATGGAGTGCCAGCTTGCTTTCCAAGAGCAGACTATTGAGTCTCTCAATGATGCACTAAGTCAGCAACAACTGCTGATCACGAAAATGCAGGATCAGATGAAGTACGTGGTGGGCAAAGTCAAAAACATGGACTCATCTAATTTAGCCGATCCAGCCCAAGAAACCCCGCCACCACACTACTAACTAAACACGTATGCAATCACGGCACCTGCAACCACTAAACACCCGCCGATACGCCTAAGTTGATTGTCGGGTTGATCACTAAGCTGAGAGACCATATTTCTCCAACCGTTCGGTGCGATTAGAGGCCCCAACCCTTCCACAATCAACACTAGACCCAGAGCCATCCAAAGAGAATTAGTCATCGCTTTTTCCTATAAAAAACAAAGGCTCCACAAGGGAGCCTTTTATTGATGAGTTTGAACTTACTTAGCAGGCGTACCTGCTGAGTTGTTCATGTACTGGAAGAAATCACTCTTAGGATCCAGTACTAAAATGTCGCTTTCACTGTTAAATGAAGACTGATAAGCGCGCAATGAACGGATAAACCCGAAGAACTCAGGATCCTTGCTATAAGCTTCAGCATAGATGTTGGCAGCTTCAGCATCCGCATCACCCCTAGTGATTCTAGCGGTTTTGTCTGCCTCGGCAAGAATCGTCGCCACTTCTAATTCAGCTTGAGCTCGAATAATTTCCGCTTGCTCGCGACCTTCTGAACGAAACTGCCTTGCAACTGACTCACGCTCTGCGCGCATCCGATTATAGATAGATTGGTTGATACTATCTGGAAGGTTAATCTTCTTCATTCTAAAGTCGAAGACATGAATACCCAAATCTTCCATCGCATCTTTACGCGTATCGTTGAGCACGTTCTTCATAATGATGTCACGCTCGCCATCAACTTCTAATGCCTCTTTGGCAGCTTCAGTGGTCACCACATCGGCGTCAGCACTGTCAGGCAATATATCTGTGTTACGTGGCCCAGAAACGATCTGCTTTATCTCACGTGAACCTATTTCTGAACGCAACACGTCCGTTACTTTACGGCTTAGTAGGGTTTGAGCTGTATTAGCGTTGCCACCACCAGTGGCAAGATAATACTGGCCAAAGTCTTCGATACGCCACTTTATGTACGAATCGATCAAAACATCCTTTTTCTCAGACGTTACGAAACGATCCGAGCGCCCGTCCATAGTCTGAATCTTAGCGTCTAGGGTTTTGACATTGTCAAACAGCGGCATTTTGAAGTGCAAGCCCGGTTCGTAGATTCGTGCAATCTCATTGTTGTCTTTCAACACTCGACCGAAACGAACAACGATACCACGCTCTCCTTCAGGTATCACAAATAGCGACATCAACATAAGGACAAGTGCGACGACCAAAAAAGGGATCATTAACTTACGCATTTTTAATATCTCCCTTGACGTGAGGTAGAACGAGAACCTGAGTCATTGGTATCACTACTTGATTGCGGTTCTAACTCAATTTTTTCATATGTAGAGGTTTCTTTCATTGAGCGACTGCGAGTTTCTTTTTGACCACTGGTAAGCTTATCGATAGGTAGATACAACAGATTACCGCTCGACTCTGAATCAATCAGAACTTTCGATGTACTGGAGTAAACTTTCTCCATCGTATCTAAGTAGAGTCGATTACGAGTCACTTCTGGTGCAGCTTGGTACTCAGGGAGTAACTTCTCAAACTGAGCGACTTCACCTAACGCTCCATTTACGACTCGTTCACTGTAGCCTTGAGCTTCTTTAACTAGACGTTCAGCACGACCTTTAGCCTTAGGGATAATATCGTTTTGATATGCTTCGGCTTCACGCTTAAAGCGCTGCGCGTCCTCACGAGACGCTGTCGCATCATCAAACGCATCTTTCACTTCTTCAGGTGGACGAGCATCTTCAAAGTTCACCGCTACAATTTCAATACCCATATCATAATTATTGACGATATCTTCGAGGGTGATTTGAGTGTTTTGACGGATAGACAAGCGACCGCTCGTCAAAATGCTGTCCATTAGTGAATCACCGATTACGGCACGCAGTGCAGAATCTGTTGCTTGACGTAAGCTGTCATCTGCGTTGGTCACGCGGAATAGGTATTTGTAAGGATCCGCGACACGATATTGAACATCCATCGCAACAGCCACAACGTTTTCATCTTTTGTCAGCATTAGACCAGAAGAACGTAGCGAACGAATTGCCTGTTCGTTGACCGCTTGATACTCATCGATAAAGCGAGGACGCCAGTTCAAACCTGGATCAACCACACGGTCATACTTACCTAGACGTAGCACGACACCACGCTCACCTTCACCAATGGTGTAAAAGCCAGCAAAGAACCAAATTGCTATCGCGATAACTGCAATGACACCAAAACCTAGTGTACCGCCGCCACCGCCGATAGACGATCCTTTGCCTCCTTTTCCACCACCAAACTTTCCACCCAGTTTCTGACTCAGTTTATTAAACACTTCGTCTAAGTCTGGCGGTCCTTGATCACGGCCACCTTTGTTACCACGATTATTATTACCCCATGGGTCGTTATCGCGGCCATTGTTGCCGTTGTTATTACCAGGCTCATTCCACGCCATTAGAAAGCTCCATCATTTGATATGACGTTATACTGTAGCAGTCATTTAAGTAACTATAAAGTCACGTAAAACTGCCCCTTCTCTTTTTTCAAGTCTAGACCAATCAACTTGCTGCATTCGAACATCAATCAACAAGTTGCCATCCTGATCATATTCTTCTCGTTGAATACATTTCATCTGGAAGAATGTACTACGAATACGCCCCTGATGCTGTGGCGGTATTCGCAATTGATATTGAACCATTTGACTGGCTAAACACTCAGTCAGGGCTTCAAATAGCAGTTCAATACCCACGCCTTCCATTGCTGAAACCCAAACGGCACGAGGAACACCTTCTTCGTCCCTTTCTATTCGAGGTTTCTGGTCTTCGAGGTTATCAATTTTGTTCATGACAATCAGAGCAGGCACCTCATGGGCATCGATCTCTTCAAGTACATCATGAACTGCATGAATATTCTCACGAAAACGCTCATCACTGGCATCGACAACATGTAACAAAATGTCAGCTTCCTGCGTTTCTTGCAGGGTTGCTTTGAAAGCAGCAACCAGATCATGGGGTAAATGGCGGATGAATCCAACCGTATCTGCCAAAATGGCTATACCCACATCTGCTAGCTCTATTCTTCTCAACGTTGGATCCAAAGTGGCAAACAGCTGATCAGCTGCGTAAACGCCTGCTTCAGTAATGCGGTTAAACAAAGTAGATTTACCCGCATTGGTGTAACCAACCAGAGAGATAGTGGGGATTTCCGCTCGATTTCTGGCTCGGCGACCTTGTTCACGCTGTTTTGCCACCTTTTCCAAACGGCGCAATATAGCTTTTATACGGTCACGCAATAAACGTCGGTCAGTTTCTAACTGAGTTTCACCTGGACCACGTAAACCAATGCCACCTTTTTGCCTTTCAAGGTGGGTCCAACCACGAATAAGTCGAGTAGAAATATGACGAAGTTGAGCAAGCTCAACCTGCAGTTTACCTTCGTGCGTTCGGGCACGTTGAGCAAAAATGTCTAAGATGAGACCGGTACGATCAAGAACCCGACATTTACACAACGATTCTAGGTTACGTTCTTGGGCAGGAGAGAGGGCGTGATTGAATATCACTACATCCGCAGCAGCAAGTTGCACCGCTTGGGCAATTTCTTGAGCTTTACCCTCTCCGACATAGTATTTAGGGTGTGGTGACTGGCGACTTCCAGTTACAACTTGTAACGTTGAGACCCCAGCCGAAGATACCAGCATTTCAAACTCACTGAGATCGTCCCACTCCCCTTCTTGCGTGAAGTTGATATGAACAAGTACGGCTCGCTCACCGGCTTCATAACGGTCAAACAAGCAATCAACTCCTTAAAATAATACTAATTTCTTTTTCCGAGAATTAATCTTCTGATTTCTCTTGCTGACGCTCGCCGCCCTGAGGACGCTCACCACTATGGTGGCTAACTGGACGAGCAGGCACTACTGTGGAGATAGCGTGCTTGTATACCATCTGGTTGACGGTGTTTTTCAGCAAGATCACAAATTGATCGAAAGACTCAATCTGACCCTGTAGTTTAATTCCGTTTACTAGGTAGATTGATACGGGAATACGTTCACGACGTAATGCATTTAAGAATGGGTCTTGTAAAGATTGCCCCTTAGCCATTTTATTTTCCTTATTTTGTAATTTTGTTCTAGTTATTTAGCTAGTGGTGCACTGAAAAACTAGGTGCGCCTTTGCATCTGAGCTAAACGAATAAAAAACACCCTGTCGTTACCTGTTATGGCGGCTTTGTTACCAAATTTCAAGTAACAGATCCTTTACAGAGTTCATTCACGCAAAAGCGATCACATTATACACAGCTAAAACCTTCAGACGCTATGGCATTTGATACGGTTTCTAGAGCTTGTTCTATGTTTTCGCTATCTAACCAAGTTAAATCATCCCAACTGCGTAACCAGGTGATTTGTCGCTTGGCCAACTGGCGGGTCGCGCAGATACCTTTAAAAATGGCATCGTCAAGTGTGCAGTTCCCATCCAAATAGTCCCACATCTGCCGATAACCGACACAACGAATAGAAGGAAGATCAGAATGAAGATCATCTCTGGCATACAAGCCACGCATCTCCTGTTCAAATCCCGCTTCCATCATTTTGTCGAATCTAAACTCAATTCGGCGATGGAGTTCAGCCCTTTCCTTGGGAGCTATTGCGAACTGTTTTACCCTAAACGGCAGGCTTTGACCTTTGGTTTGAGTCAGTTCAGTAAGAGTTTTACCTGAAATTCGATAAACTTCCAATGCCCTAGACAATCTTTGTGGATCATTGGGGTGGATTCGTTCAGCTGAAACCGGATCAATCTCTTTGAGTTGATCGTGCAGTACGTCCCAGCCAAGAGTCAATGCTTCTTGCTCAATTTGCTGACGTATTTCAGGGTTTGCAGCCGGAAGAGGTGATAAACCTTCCAGTAATGCTTTGTAGTAGAGCATGGTTCCACCAACCAAGAGTGGGATCTTACCTTGCTCTACAATCTTGTGCATTTCATTCAACGCATCACGACGGAAGTCTGCGGCGGAATAAGCTTCACTCGGATCGAGAATGTCAATCAAACGATGAGGAGCGAGTGCTTGCTCTTCTTCATCTGGCTTCGCGGTGCCAATGTCCATTCCCATATAAATCAAAGCAGAGTCAACAGAGATGAGCTCTACTGGGTATTTTTTTCGCAAACGGATAGCCAGATCGGTTTTGCCCGATGCGGTTGGCCCCATTAGAAAGAGGGCCAAAGGTAATTCATTCTTCATAACTTCATCGCTGCAATGGTTGCAGAAAAATCAACAGGGCGAACAAAAGTACGGTCATCCAACGGCAGGTTACCCTGCCAAAGTTGTTCTATCTCAGCAATGACCTGTATTGCTTCCGACAAAGTGTAGTCGTTTTTGACCTGTGTGATCTGGTTGGTTAACCAATCAGAGAGCGCCTGTGGTGGCAGTATTTGATCATTCTCTGATATCAAAGCGGCGTAAGATAACAGATCTGGTACTAATTGTTGCAAATTTTGCTGACGAAGCGGCTGAGGTACACCCATGATCATCAATGAGGAGGAACTTCGACTCTTCAACTCTATGCCAAACTGCATCAACATTGCGTGATGCTGTTGAGAGGCTTCAATCTGCTGAGGATCGAGTTTCAATGACAATGGCACTAATAAAGGCTGACTCTTCAATGCACCTCCATTGAGAGACAACTGTCCGTTCACACGCAACCATTCTGCTTTAGCCATTGAGACTACCCTAGCTCCCAGTTTATCTCCCATAAGCAAGTATTGGCCATGAATCACGCAGACAGCTTTGCCTAATGCCTCTATTACCTCAGCAGGCCCTGTAGGAGCTGAAGGCACAGGTTCGAGTTCTGATGGAGTTGAAGGGGCTTTCTGAGACAATACTGGTGTTTCCAGTAACTCTTTGTAAGCACGCACTTCCTGCTTGCTTGGGGCTGGCACTCCATAGCGCTCTTCAGATTTCGCTTTTTGCCGAGGTACAGGACGCGACTCTACCCAGTCACTTCTCGCAGCAGCCTCACACACCTGAGTTCGCTCTTTTTCAGCTTGACGCTTTTCTTCATAGCCTTGCTGGCCAGGATAAGCAGGCACTTTTTCTACTGCGCGGTACACGTTTTTAGACACCGTATTGGGCTCGGCAGCGGAAGGGGCCGGTATTTCAGGTATAACGGGTTCAGTGTGAAATGCAGAAGCGTTGATGTCGGGTTTATCAATCTGAGCACTCTGAACTAGAGCATCGCTCAAGGCTTGATAAATGAAGTCATGTACTAAACGGGCTTGATGGAAACGCACTTCATGTTTCGCTGGGTGTACATTCACATCAACTTGATGGGGGTCTATTTCGATAAATAGCACGTAAGTGGCAAACTGTTCTGGGCGGAGGCTACTCTCATAACTTTGACGAATAGCGTGATTGATCAACTTATCACGCATCATCCGGCCATTGACGTAACAATATTGCAGGTCACTTTGCTGACGAGCGCCTTCAGGCGTGGTGATCCAACCATGCAACTTGAGCCCTTGGTGTTCAAGCTCAATCTTCAGCATGTTACGTACAAACGGATTGCCACATACCGCTGTTATGCGCTTTTCTTCTTGGACCTGAGTTTTAGCCGCTCGGTATTGCTTAATCATCTTACCGTTGTGGCGCAGGTTGATAGTGACATCAAACTGGCTCAAAGCAATTCGCTTTAATAGCTCATCAATATGAGTGAATTCAGTCTTTTCAGTACGGAGGAATTTACGCCTAGCTGGCGTGTTGAAGAACAGATCCAACACTTCTACTGACGTACCAATAGGGTGCGCCGTCGGTTGAAGCTTGACTTCCATCTCGCGCCCTTCACTGTATGCAGACCAAGCTTGGTCCTGTGTGGCAGGGCGAGAGGTTAGCGTTAGGCGCGCTACAGAACTGATACTGGCAAGCGCTTCACCGCGAAAACCCAGGCTCATGATCGCTTCTAGATCATCCAAACAGTGGATCTTCGATGTAGCGTGACGACTCAGTGCTAAACCCAGCTCATCTTTTGCGATGCCTTTGCCATTATCACGTACACGGATTAGCTTAGCGCCACCTTTTTCAATATCAATATCAATCCGGGTTGCACCAGAGTCTATACTATTTTCGACCAGTTCTTTGACGACTGAAGCTGGTCTCTCGACCACTTCCCCTGCGGCAATCTGGTTAGCCAGTCGTGCTGGAAGAATTTTAATCGTCATGCTTATCGCTACTTATTAGGAATGATCAGAACCTGACCAATCGCCAGTTCGTCTGAACGCAGATTATTAGCTTTTCGGATCGCGCTGACACTCACATCATACTGACTGGCAATTTTCCCAAGAAACTCACCACGCTTCACTTTGTGTTTACGCAATGGCTGATCTTTCATGCTGACGGTAATTTTCAGCTTTTGACCGAGCTTAAGCGTGTCAGAACGCAGTTTGTTTTCGCGTTTTATCGTTGCAACCGACACTTTGTATCTCGCAGCAATCTTACCTAGGTATTCTCCCCTCTGAACCACATGAGTAATCGTCTTTGTTTCCACCGGATTCGTCACTTTAGGCACTGGCACTGCACCTTTTGAACCAGGAATTGACAGTACCTGACCTATAGCAAGCCCAGAGCTTTTCAGCTTATTGGTCTGCATGATAGCTTTCGTGGTCGTGCCGTATTTTTTGGCGATCACTGACAGCGATTCACCGCGCTTAACCTTATGCTTGATCGTCTTGCCGCGATTCGCGAACAAGGTTCCTTCTGGTGGATTGGCTTCAAAGTACTGAACAATCGCTTTAGTCAGTGCGCGCGCCAATTTATCCTGATGACTACGTTGGAAAAGTAATTTTTCTTCTGTAGGGTTTGTGATAAACCCTGTCTCAACCAACACTGATGGAATATCAGGTGATTTCAACACCGCGAGGCTAGCGTTCACGGGTTGCTTCTTGTGTAGTTTGATTCCCTCACTACTCATCTGCTTAAGGATCTTAGTGGCGACTTTGTAGCCTTCTTTCTGAGAATGACTGAACTGCAGGTCTAACAACGTTTGACTGACATTCTTGTCACTGGTGTTTTTAGACAGAACCTCGCCAGCACCACCAAGCAACTGCGACTGCTCCTCGTGATTTTCTACCCAACGGGCAATTTCTGAATTCGCTCGACGGGTATTGAGAACAAACACTGACCCTCCACGCGGCTGCGGAGTACGGAAACCATCTGCATGAATGGACACTAATAGATGCGCTTTGCTACCACGTGCGATTTCAGAACGCTTGTTGAGATTAACAAAGTAATCACCACGACGGGTCAACACAGCTTTCATTCCAGGCACTGCATTGATTTGAGCAGCAATTTTCTTGGAAATGGCCAGTGTCGCATGTTTCTCATACTTACGGTTTGGTCCTATAGAGCCTGGGTCTTCACCACCGTGGCCAGCATCAATCGCAACAACAATATCAGCGGTACCTAATAGCTGAGAGGCATCCCGACTCACTTGAGGAGAACTACTTGAAGAGGAAGGCTTGGCTGCTGAGGTAGATGAAGAGGATGCGCCATGAGGCATGTCTATCACCAAACGATGACCATATTGTCCCCCCGGAGTAGGCGCTAGCTTAAACAACTGTGGCTTGACTTTGCGTTTGAGTTCAAACACCAGTCGATAGGTCCCTTTCTTTGGCGGAGAACTCTTACGAATCCTTTTCAGAACAGGGCTCTCTGCGACGTTAATCGGTAATTTGGTATTGATAGAAGTCTGCTTGAGATCCACTACTAAGCGATCAGGAGTACTGAGCGTAAAATAGCTATACTCCGCCTCCGATGCCAAATCGATAACCACGCGGGTTTCGTCGGGAGACGGCCAAACACGAATACTTTCAAGAGCATTTGCCAACACTCGGGTAGGCAAAAGAAACAGAGCTATGAGAAAAGAGACAGAGACAGCTCGAAAGAATTTATTGATTGTCATAACTCCAACTGTTCAAGTAATTTAGATCCATAATCGTTATTGGCAGTAAGATCAACCACACGCGCTTCACCATCGTAACGCAACTCTATATCCAGATCTGCGCAAGGAAGCAAGCCCTGGCCTTTCTCTGGCCACTCAACCAGACAGATAGCATCAGGCGTAAAGTAATCTCGGATCCCCATGAATTCCAACTCTTCCGGATCGGCTAAACGGTAAAGATCAAAGTGATAAACTTGCCATTGGTCCAGCTGATACGGTTCCACTAGGGTATAGGTCGGGCTTTTGACGTTCCCCTTATGACCCAGTGCACGCACAAAACCTCGGCTAAATGTCGTTTTTCCTGCCCCCAAATCACCATGCAAATAGATGGTAGTTTGCTGAAAGCATAGCTTTGCCAAGACTGTCCCTAATTGAATTGTTGCTTGTTCATCTTTAAGGGCAAAATGTTTCGTGGTCATGAAGATCAATCTCTACTGGGTGACTATATAAAAATCAAAAGAACAGGAATAGTAAACCGGGTTGGAATTGAGAGACAAGATCTGTTGTGTAAGTAAAAGCCAAATTCCTGCTATTTTTGCATGAATTCTCTGGCTTCGATGCTAGATTCAACAAAAAAGATCCGTTAAGATCCGCCCCCCATTTCACCAGAGTCATAAGCATGAACTACCAAGAGCTCGCAAACAAGATCAAAGTTTGGGCCCAAGAGCTTGGCTTCCAGAAAGCCGGTATCTGCGATATTGACCTGAGTGAACACGAGTCGGCACTGCAAAAATGGCTTGATGCTGGCTATCACGGTGAGATGGATTGGATGGCACGTCATGGCATGATGCGAGCACGACCTGCTGAGCTTCTGCCTGGCACAGTGCGAGTCATTAGCGTCCGCATGGACTACCTCCCCCCTGAAGCGCTATTTGCAGCGAACCTAGCCGATCCTACCCAAGCTTATATAAGCCGCTATGCTCTGGGCCGAGATTACCACAAACTGGTTCGCAACCAGTTAAAGAAACTAGGCCAGAAAATAGAGCAAGAAGTGGGGCAGTTTGGCTACCGCCCTTTTGTCGATTCCGCGCCTATTCTCGAGCGCCCTTTAGCGCAAAAAGCAGGACTAGGTTGGACCGGAAAGCACTCCCTCATTCTGGATAAAGATTGTGGTTCGTGGTTTTTTCTTGGTGAGCTACTCATCGATTTACCTTTGCCCATAGATGAAGCGCACCAAGGTGACTGCGGTAAATGTACCGCTTGTATCACTTCCTGCCCTACTCAAGCCATTATTGAAGAAGGTGTCGTTGATGCCCGACGATGCATTTCTTACCTGACCATTGAATTCGACGGCGTGATTCCTAAAGAATTCCGCAAACCTATGGGTAACCGTATTTATGGGTGCGATGATTGCCAGCTTGTTTGCCCATGGAACCGCTTCTCTGAATTAACTGAACACGAGGACTTTCATCGTAGGCAGGCGTTAACCTCACCAGATCTTGTTACTCTGTTTGCATGGGATGAGAAAACATTTCTCAAAAATATGGAAGGCTCTGCCATTCGAAGAATAGGTCATATCCAATGGTTAAGAAATTTGTCGATCGCCATGGGCAATGCGCCATATTCAGCTAATATTATTGAGGCACTAGAGCAGCGTATAGGATTGAGTGAAGTACTGGATGAACATATTCGTTGGGCGATAGAGCAACAAATTGCCCAAATACCCCATTCATCGACTAAGCTAAATAGGCTAATACGTATCGTGCAAAAAGGACTCCCCAGAGATGCATAAACTTTGCCTGTTATAACACGGCGTAATTTGATTTAGCTCTAAAAACGAGAATGTGGAAAAAAGAAAGAGCGATTGCTTGTTTTCTTTCAGCTAAAGAAGTTAATCACATTAGTCATAAATGACTAGGATCAAAAAACAATCACTTAATGATCGAACGAGATGCTCTTTTACTAACAACGCTAAAGTAATAAATTCTTTTAATACAAAGACTTAGATTACCATTAGGAATTAGAAAGAAACTTTCATAACACAAAAGATCATTTCTCTTCGACTCAAACCAGCATCCATAATCAGGTTACCCACCAACTTATCCACAGAAAATAATTGTGGATAACTCTGTTAGTCTTTACAGCTAGCCCTGACTCACCGAGGCTTGTCATCAAAGGATAAAACGAGCACATCTCGTGCTGATTTGAATTTTAGACATAAAAACGCCCACCGCAATGGAGGACTAATTATGATTTTGATTGGTTTATGCTTCACAGCATTAGATAAAGAGCGGTGACCTATAAGGTCAATTCAGACATCTGAAGCCTGAGAAGAATTTGGAGCGACACACGAGGTTCGAACTCGTGACCTCAACCTTGGCAAGGTTGCGCTCTACCAACTGAGCTAGTGTCGCAGTTCATTATTCAAAGCATAATGAAGGCTTAGAAAATTGGAGCGACACACGAGGTTCCCTATTCATAAACAAAAGGTGTGACCTCAACCTTGACAAGGTTGCGCTCAATCAAACTGAGCGGGTGTTGCGTCTTTATCATCGTTAAGCACGATGAAGGCTTTAAATTGGAGCGACACACGAGGTTCGAACTCGTGACCTCAACCTTGGCAAGGTTGCGCTCTACCAACTGAGCTAGTGTCGCATATCAACAGCAATTGCTATTGATTAAATTTGGTTGCGGGGGCC
>NZ_JXXU01000080.1 GCF_000967495.1 Vibrio neptunius
CCGTTTCGTGCTCCCTCAACAGCTTATGGTGCCTGTCCCTAAATCACTTCTAAATCACTTTATGTTGCTAGGCTTGACCAAACCAAGAAGTCATATCACGTAAACAACATCTGGGACTATAGTTAATAGTGGCCTGCCGCATAGGCAGTTAAGAATCAAAACCATCAAATTTAGGCTTGATGGTTTTTCTTTTTAGTTTGCTGGCGAGATATGTGGTTTAAAAATCTCCACTCCTACTTACAAGTCAATCACGCAGGATGGACTCATTTCTGCCCCATTCCTGCTTAGAGTTGTTACTCTTCACTAAACTAAAACGATTATATTGACCAACATTTTCTAATGTTGGAAGCTCATACAAAGCCAGTTTCGTTGAAGTGTCAATATGCCTAGAAATTACAAAATCACATACCCAAACGGGAAAACAATATCAGTAAAGATCTCATGAACAGTATCAACTACTGGAGAAGTGCTAAAAGTGAAGTTATCGCTTAGGACTCTGGCTTTGTAGAAAGAATGAATATGACTATTCACCGCGAAATCATCTTCTTTTCTGACAGCACTGACGAAGTCAACAAAAGGAAGATGATGATCGCAATGCGTTTACGGTTATCATCGAAGATAATGGTAAAACAGAACTTTTGATTAATAAGAGCAACTAGTATCGTGGTTATTGCATTTAGTGCCTTGCTTGAGAAATTAAATTTGTCGGTTAAACAGTTACATCAGTGATGAATCATGTCCAACGAATATAACAAGTACTTAATAGATCAACTGGAAGAGTTGGTCGAAAAACATAAATACAATGACGTGATACTCAAGAAAATTGATGCCGCTTTAGCTTCCCGTCGAGTTAGAAAACGCAATACGGATCTGCGAGTTCGTATTAAAGCCATTCGGACTGCAGCTAAAAACAATGTTCATCAAGCGTCTAAGAGCCCAGAAAATCAATCTACAAAGAGTGAACCGATGAGAAATACCAACGCGCCCATTGTCTATCCCGACAACTTTCTTGTTTCTGCTTTTGAAGGGATGCGGCAGAGGCTACTAGATACATCTGGTGGTCGTTCTCGGTTGTTGAATTTGGACCAGAACGGGCGGTCATTTGTTCGTATTGTCGACGAGCTACCTGACCAGTTGATGAAATTGTTGATGTCTGAAAAGGCCATGCATGTTGCGCCAGTTCCAGAGCCGACATCAACACAACTTGTCGAGCATGGTTTTCTTCGATGGGACGATGAACATGAAAAGTTCATTGAGCTTAAAAAGCAGCCTGATGCTAAGCAGTGGGCGGGTATTCTGGGTATTCACAACAGCTTTGAATTGCCCCGCGATTCTGAATATGTTGACGATAACAGGCACACAGATCTGGAGATCCAATCGCTGCTTTTTGAGGCAGAGCTGACCCGCTGTCTGAAAAAACTCGCGACAGATGCCAGAACCGCTATAGATGAAACCGGAAACAACATTCTTTTCTTGTGTTTGGGTTTTCTGGAGTGGGTTGAGCAAGATGAAGGCGGTAGAAAGCGTTTGGCCCCGCTATACATGCTGCCAGTCAATATTACAAAGCACTTTCAAAATGGCCTAGCGGTATACCGCCTGCGGTACACCGGTGAGGATGTTATTCCAAACCTTGTGCTTCGTGAAAAACTTCAGCAAGAGTTTGGCCTCACTCTTCCTGAAATTACCGAACCAGACAGCGAAGACAAGCTACTTACACCTGAACAGTATTTTCAAGAAGTTAGCGCGCTGCTTGCCAGAAAGAGTAACGATAAAACGGTTCGACTTTGGCAGGTTCGTCGCTTTGGCACCCTAGCGACTCTTAGCTTGGGTAAGCTTCTGATGTACAAAGACCTCGATCCAAGAAAATGGCCGGAAGGTGAGGGCAATATTCTTCAGCATGAGGTCTTTCGTCGCTTTTTCCAAGATGAAGCTAGACAAGTTGATTTCCGTGATGAAGCGAAAAGCTATGTACTCGATGAAATAGAGAACGTTCACCAAAACTTCCCCATGATTGAAGATGCGGACAGCTCTCAAATGAGCGCACTTATCGATGTGATGAAAGGCAAGAATCTCGTCATTGAGGGACCGCCCGGCACCGGTAAATCCCAAACAATTACTAATATTCTAGCAGCTGCCATGGCTCAGGGGAAAAGTGTCCTTTTCGTGGCAGAGAAGCAAGCTGCGTTGGAAGTGGTTAAGCGCCGTATGGATAAAGCGGGTCTTGGCGATTTTTGTCTTGATTTGCACAGCGATGGGGCGAAAAAACGCCTTGTGTTGGATGACTTTAACCAGCGTATTGCGAATTCTCCTAGCTTCAAATATTCGACAGCTGAATATGAACGCCAAGTAGAGAGTTATGAACGCGCTCGCGAGAAGTTGCAGAGCTATGTCCAAATGATTAATGCGGAGTGGAAGCACACCAGATTGACCATTCACGAGATACTGATGGCGGCGACTCGCTACAGTAGCGAATGCTCCAACCTGCAATTTCAAGATGTTGTCCCTGATGATCTTACCGGCGACACGTTCAACCGTGCCATCCTAGATGAAAAAATCGAACAGTTAACGCAATTTTATGACTACCTAAAGCGTGTTAGCCAGCAGCTTGATGATAGCGACAATTGGGGCTCTCACCCTTGGTATGGTGCCACGAACAAAGCACTGTCTGGAGTAGAGCCAGAAGACGTGGTTCGACAGCTCCAGAAATGGAATTCCAGCCTCATAAACTGGCTGAATAAATTCATAGACCAGTGCAATTCATTCGATCTCAACCCTGATTATCACTTGATGAAAGCTGAGGGATTTGTCAGCTCTTGGGCTGACATTCCAGCTCCTAAAGGAAATGAGCTTTTCACTGCAATAGAACAAATTACGCCTGAGTCGTTTGAAGAGCTCGATAGCTATTTGGCTCTCTATCAATCTATCGCGGAAGACTATTACCACCTAAGAAAACACTTCGTAAAAGATGTCATTGAAAACCTAGACCGCGTTGAAGATATCGAACTGGCAATGCGTGGGCTGGCTGAGCTGGGCGTGGATAGAACGCTTGGATTTAGTGAGCTGGCGAGAACCTTAAGCTCTTTACAGGTTGCTATCGACACGTGTGCGAAAATTGACTTAGCCCGAAGCGAAATGGCTCCTCATTTACCCCAGGCTGTGCAACAACTATTGGGATGCAGCAGGCAAGGCTTGAATGAGTTGGATACGTTTGTTCGTCTGTCGTGTGAACTGCCACCAGCCAATCTCTCTTTGAGAAACGAACTTTGGGATAGCGAAGAGTTAGCCTATGAATTGGGAAGCTTGGAGCAACGAGTACAAGCGCTGAGTGATGAAAAGCGAACACTGAGTGAGAGCTTGGATACAGAAGCATTACCCTCTATTGAGTTGTTAAAACGCTATGCAGAAGCCTATAGAAGCAAAGGGCTGTTTTCGTGGCTTTCTCCGACGTGGCGAGAAGCGAAAAAAGCGGTTTCAGGGTTTAAAAAGTCTGGAAGTAATTCAAGCCAATATATTGCAGTCCTGTTAGAAAGAGCCGCTACTTGGTCAGAGGAAAGTAATACGTTTCTCAACGACACTAAATTCCGCTCGTTGCTTCAGGAGCATTTCCAAGGCGCAGAAACCGACATAGAGAAGATTCGCTCTATGGTGGAGTGGTATCAGAAAGTTCGAGCGGAATATGGTATCGGTTTTGGGCGTAGAGTAACGCTTGCTCAGGCTTTGTTCTCGCTTCCTTCAGAATTTATCCGGGGAATAAACACACTAAACAGCGATGGTCTTCGACAGCAAATCGACTCGTTTAGCCAAGCTCTGAGAAGGCTTGCATTGGTTTACCCTAAAATGACTGTGTTTGCTGCGGAAGACATCGATTTTTCGTCTGACAGCAAGCCGCTCGAAAATGCGAAAATTGAAATTGAGAAAAAGCTATTTTCATGCCAGCGATTTCTTGTCGATGCCAATATATCCCAAGAGTTACTTTGGGACGGAATCACCTCGGCCAAACTACTCGACTCTCGAGTTAAGTCATTCCTAAATCAGGGGCTGGATAAAAAGTATTTCGGCAACGCTGCACTTCTATCGGTGCCAGTCTCTGGTCATGTCTCTCCTGAACTTTCTCGTATCACCGCAACGATGGATTTCGTTGAAGAGCTATATGGGCGCTGTTCTTCGCGAGACATTATTTCTCTCGTAAAGCAATGCTCAAACATTGAATCCATCGATGAGCTAAGGCAAATAGGCTCTGTGCTTGAAGATCTCATGCGACGTGCTCAATACGATGAGTCGGAGTTTTTCGAACAGGTGGGAGGAAATCGCGATCAGTGGTTTGAATACAGTGGATTCGAACTAGAGCACGTCATCGAACGCAATGAAAAAGCAATCAACAGTGTGGATTGGTTGGATGGTTGGATCAAGTATCTGTTTGCTAAAGCTCGTATGGAGAAAGGTGGATACTCTCGGCTAAATGAATACTTGAGCCAGAGTAGCTGCTCGCTTGAACAGGCTCAAAATGCTCTTAAGTTCGCGACTTATCAGATGCTAGCTCGAGAAATATACAAAGAGCGTCCTGAACTGACACAAATGTCCGGCCATGAGCAGGCCGCAATTCAGCAACAGTTTGCCAAATATGATGAAGAGCTAAAAATTCTGCAGAGAAAACGAGTCGCAGCTTTAGCTAGCGAAAGACACATTCCTAGCGGAACAAGAGGGGCTAAGGTTGCAAGCTACACAGAAGATGCTCTGCTAGATCATGAAATTAAGAAAAAGACCCGTCATATTTCTATACGCAATCTGGTGACTCGTGCAGGCTCAACTCTTGTGGGATACAAGCCCTGCTTCATGATGAGCCCGATGGCCGTTGCCAAGTATATTCCGCCGGGCAGTATTACTTTCGACATCGTAGTGATGGATGAGGCTTCGCAGGTGAAGCCTCAGGATGCGCTCAGCTGTTTTGCCCGTGGTAAACAAATTGTAGTGGTGGGTGACTCCAAGCAGCTGCCACCTACGTCATTCTTTGAAAAAACAGTGTTGAATGATGCGGAAGATCATCAAGAGGACGTTGGCGTAATTGATGATGCAGAGAGCATTCTTGATGCAGTGAGTGATCATTTCCAGAAGAGACAACTTAAATGGCATTACCGTTCGCGACATGAAAGCCTGATAGCTTTCTCTAACCACCGTTTCTACGACAGCAGCTTGGTTGTATTCCCATCCCCTTGGGGACAATCGGATGAATTTGGTATCAAATTCAATCACGTCCAAGAAGGACAGTTTTTGAATAGTGTTAACCACGGCGAATCTCATGCCGTTGTCGCTGCGATTAGGGAGCACCTGCTTTCAAAATCATCAGAGAGCCTTGGTGTAGTCGCAATGAACTCCAAACAACGCGATTACATTGAAGCGGATTTAGAGAGCCTGATTGGCAAAGATAGGTTTTTACGCGAGGAGTATGAATTAAATCAACGCAGTGACGACCCTCTATTCATCAAAAACCTGGAAAACGTTCAGGGTGACGAGCGCGATGTGATTTTTATATCGTTCACCTACGGGCCTCAGGAGAAAGGTGCGGCAAATATTCCTCAACGCTTTGGTCCAATAAACAGTGCAAGTGGTTGGCGACGACTGAATGTTCTGTTTACTCGTGCTAAGAAACGTATCCAAATCTACAGCTCAATGACAGCTGATCAAATTGTTTTAAATGAAAGCAGCAGCTTGGGTGTTACTTCGCTGAAGGGGTACCTAAAGTATGCTCAGCATGGTCAGCTGATTGGGCATGATGGCGTTCAACAGAAAGAGCCTGATAGTGACTTTGAAATTTCGGTCATGGACGCCTTGACCAGAAAGGGCTTCGAATGTGTTCCGCAAGTTGGAGTTTCAGGGTTCTTCATCGATATCGCTGTGCGAGACCCTGGCATGCCAGGTAGATACCTAATGGGGATTGAATGTGATGGGGCTACGTATCACAGCAGCAAATCCACGCGTGACAGAGACCGTGTAAGACAAGGTGTTCTTGAAGGGCTCGGCTGGAATATTCGTCGGATATGGTCAACAGATTGGTTTAAACATCCTACAGCTGAGTTGAAACCGATCATTGAAGAGCTCAAAAGGCTTTCTACACCTATTCAGCAGCAAACCAGCACGGAATCGATTTCTGAAGTTAAAGAGAAGACAACGGAGGAGCTTAGTCACAAAGCAGCGAAAACGCTAGAGGAGGCTCTAACTCGTTACAAACTGGTTATCGAGAAAAAGTATCCAAACTCTGAGCCCCATGAGAAGTTGCTGCGTCCAGATATGATTGAGCGCTTGATTATGGACAGGCCAATGACTCATGAGGAGTTTACGTTGAGAGTACCTGATTATCTCAGACAGAATACTTCCACTAAAGAGGCGGCGGACTATCTCGATGATGTCTTAGAGATTATTACTGACTACGAAAGCATTGAGTCTTTCTCTTGAACTAGTCCAGAGCAGTACTCGTGATTACGCACTTTGTCTATCAAGTTAATTCAAGTAGGAACGTTAGTAAGCTAAGGCGGATTTATCAAGGTAGGAAAGCCAGACATAGATTAGCTCAACAACTTGGGATTGGCATATGTGTCGGCTAAAGCTTTATCACCTCAACCATGCTCAATACATGAGCATGGTTAACTATCTTTCAGTTGGGAAGAACTTGGGTAAACGTCGAAATGATCTGAGCCATCAATAATGGACACAAAACTAAGCGACTTTCCGTACCTGAAGTTATTCATTTATTGCTAATTTAGTAAAGTCGCTAAGAAACTTCTGTCCAAAAATGATTCAGATGGCTAAGTAATGACAAATTGCTATAGATCGCCCCTGCATTGGCTCTTAAAGAAGCTTACTCATTTCTGGCACACTGTCGGCTTGCGCTAACAAGTAGTCACACTCTGTTTGGATTAGTGAGACACAGAGTTCTATGTGTTCACGCTCTCCGTCATCGATTCCTTGAGCTTCGGTAAGTCCAACCGTTTCTTTCAGGGCATTCTTTATGGCACCAATGGTTTCTGCAATTATGGAAGCCATTTTGGTGCCTGAATAGCCGAGCAGAGCACCGAATTCAGCTAAATCATAGCTGGTAATAGGGTGTTTGAAGTTACCTTGCGGCGGATTTTGAAAATCTTCACTTTCCCAATCTCCAATCGACATTGCAAAATATTTAGGGATACTGGCGGCACGCCCTTCATCAGCAGACAATTTACCGCTTTGTGAGTTGCGTTTTGCTCCCTCTTGAGCAATAGCTTCTATGTTGACTAAATCATAAAAAGGGGTCAGTTCAAGGCCTTTAGGGGTGACGAAGAAGCTAACATTTTTACCATGAGCATCGTAGTTTTGTGTTGCTAGATTAAACAGCATCCATTGGGTAAGCTTTAGGTTGGTGATTACTGTGTCTATGGTTTTGACGCTCAGTAGGCGTGGGAAAGAAACGCCATCACGCATATATACACCATCGCCTTCATCCCCATTCTGACGCTCGTATTTGTAACCTGGAGGTAAGTCAGTCGCCTGACAGCCATCAATCACATGTTTTCGTTGAACGACATCACGAGCCTCGATATAGGCACGATCGAACCGCTCTATGACAAGTGTCCTAGTCTTCCCAATACGGGTTAACTCAACATTAGCGACGTCCAAACCTGTTAGCTTAGCTAATGTCATGCAAAAGAACTCATTCACAGCAATACACGGTGCTTTACCGCTTTCAAACTTCAGAATGTAGTTCGAACTCAATTTTCCTTCACCAAATCCCCATTCATCACCGCGCTTAAGTAAGTTTAACTTGTTTTGCACACCGGCAACCGAAAGGCGAACCTTACCGTCCCAATACACTAATGGTGCTAAATTTCGCTCTAGTCGTTCAATTAGTTCATCATCAGAGACAGCTCTAAAGCGGGTTTCCTCAGGTTCTGAGTTTGGGACTCGAAAAGATAGCGCGCCAGATGTTTCCGCACCAAGCTTACGAATTAGCCCAAACGTATTGCTTTTGGGAATAGTGGTGTTTTGTATCATCTCCTCAAAGGCTTCTCCTTCAGGAAGTAGATTTCTGAGATAGTTCTCGATACTTCGTGGCGAAGGCTTATCATCAACAGGGATGTGTGGAGAAATCGGGAAACCCATGAGTTGCCATTCATCTTCATAGATGAATGAGAACTCTGTTTCTGTTCCGACAGGAAGAATTAAACGACCAATTTTGGTATTCGTACCGATAAACACGTCTAATTGTTGCAACTTACTCATACCAACCATCCTCATTGCTTATCACGTTGTTTTTGTCTTGGTAGGTTATTTGGTTGTGTGGACGAACAAGTAGGTTTAAGTCGATAAGGCGTAACGACAGCCCTAAAATATCCATGAGAACAAGTACATTGGCAAAGGTGACGCTAGTATCGCCTTTTTCAATCTTCATGATTGTCTTACGAGATAAATTGGCTTTTGAAGCGAGATCATCAATACGCCAGCCTCTATCGGTGCGCTTTGAGCGAATGGCGGCTCCCAGCGTTTCCATACTGAACTCGGTATTCAAATCAGGCATAGGTTGTGCCTTTACCATTTTACCTTTTTTCATAAGTGCCTTTTAATGTACTTTTGTTACTGTTGGGGTCGTCTTAATATAAAAGTTCATTATAAGTTACTTTTGAAGTGTCTATATAAGAAATTATTTAAAAGTGTAATTTAAGTAACTTATGTTTAGTTTGCTAGTTGCATGTTCGTTCCAATCAGTGGCAATCAAAATTTCACCAAAGCAATGTCTTACCCACGCTAAGAGCATGCAAGGCTTAGTGCAAGGTGCTGAGTTTGAACAGTACATCGAAGAGCAGAAGCAAAAAGAGCTAAGCCAGAGAGCAGAAGAAGAGAAGCTAGACCCTGATAAGTTCGGCGAAATGGTGACGAATATCGAGAACAGTATGAGCGTAGACAGCTTAAAGTCGGATGATATCGCCCACTTACCAATAAGGCAGCCAACTAGGCTGCCTTATTAGCAACTGTTGAAAGCTACCCCACCAACCCCACTAGAGAAGCTAAGGTCACTTGGTTTTGCGTGACTTCCTTGGCCTCAAATCAAGCCAATATAACTGCAAATTAACGGTACTAAGCGCATTTAATAAACCAAGCGAAAATAGCTTATGGTGCCTGTCCCTAAATCACTAGCGGGTTAATGAGAGTAGGGCTGATAAATAATGTTAAATCATAATAATAATGGTTGTGTAGTCTGAAATTGAATTGAACGATATTTATACAATTTAGCTCCATTTCTTATGTGAGC
>NZ_JXXU01000081.1 GCF_000967495.1 Vibrio neptunius
CCTTGCAACAGATTTTGCTTGCTACTGCTTACCCTTGGGTACACTGCTTGTAGCATCTCAAGTGTAAACCTAAACGAATACTTCCACTCTTCAACAACGGCCTCATCTAAAGCAAGAATGGTATTTTTGTCGACAATCCCATCAACGCCGCCAAAAGGGTAGCTTTTATGCGTGGTATGTGTCGGTTTATAGTGGGTTTGAAACTGTTTAACTGCACCTTCTGTCGCACGGCCAAAATCTCCATCAGCGCCAGATTTCCCCAAGTCAAAACCCACTGCCATCAAGGCCTGTTGGATTCTCTTTATTTCTTCGGTATCACTAGCGCCTTGTTTAACCGCATGAAAATTGCCTTCCGCCAACTGATTAAGAGGTTTTGACTCTTTCAATATTGAAGATTTCAACATCATTGTTTGTGTTGTTTGTCTGTTCTTAGCGAAAAACTGCAAATGAAACTTATCTAAACTGTCTTTCGTACCATTTGCCTCGCGCTCGGCAAGAACACGCTCTCTATTTTCAGCCCACCGCTGCCGATCTTTCGCGGTATAGGTTAATTCTGCTCTACGCTCTTGACGGTGACGTTGTGCTCTTTCTCGGGTGGTTTCTTGCCTTTCTTCTGGCTCATCTGGAAAAGATTTATAACGCATTTATAAGTTCGCTCACATAAGAAATGGAGC
>NZ_JXXU01000082.1 GCF_000967495.1 Vibrio neptunius
CCAATAAATTTGAAGCGTGGCATTAGTTGGCTGCATCAAAATATTTGGATACACACCAATAAAAAGAAAGATAGGTTGACCAAATAACCTTGAGGTTTTTTCTTGTGAATCGACACAACTATGGAGTTGCGTAGGAATAATTTTAACAAGCTATGGGAAGCTAAGGTGTTTGAATGAAGTTGAGAAGGTTATTATTGGCTTTAATTGTTAACGTTGTATTTGTATCCACAGTTTATGCTCATCCGTCAATCGTTAAAGAAGATGACACTTTGAATCGGACACTCTGTCAAGATGATGAAGATATCTATTTTAATGCCCAACTAGAAAATGGAAAACTAGCGTCTTTGTGCGCTTATCAGCATTACAGCCCCGATACTGGCTACGTTAAATACCGCTATGGAGATGTAGGTAGTGTAGAGTTAGAGTTCCCAAGTGATAAAAAGCCACCAAGAGGGCGGTTTTTGACCTACCACGTCCGTTTAGGGCCTAACGTGCAAGGGCATTGGGTCTACTTTTATATTAATGACTACCGATATTTACTCTCTTCAGTTAATAACGGATGTCTTGTTAGTGTGTATGATATGTCTTCAATCAAAGGCGAGAAATTATTTCTAGGGTACTGTGAAAAACAATCAAAATTGAAAGTAGATAGACGCCGAACGGGGCTGCTTCTTGATGAAGCTGAAGTTT
The DNA here is from genome assembly GCF_000967495.1 of Vibrio neptunius. Lineage (GTDB taxonomy): Bacteria > Pseudomonadota > Gammaproteobacteria > Enterobacterales > Vibrionaceae > Vibrio > Vibrio neptunius. Next base: position 691 of record NZ_JXXU01000082.1, read on the forward strand.
ATGAGAAGTTCCCAGAACAATCTCAAGACCCAACAGAGCCACAGTTTCATAGTCCATAAATACCATATTTTATTGAACTTCGATGCTTTAGTGCGCAGTGGATTGTTTCGGTGGAACAATGATTCACTAAAGCTCGTGATAGCGGTCATTTTTTCACCTGATAGTAAGAAAAATGAGTGGAATAGACGATGAAAATGGGAAATAGAGACGCTATCAATAATTCTGGGTAACTTTGGGGTTACATATATTTAGTGAGTCAGTCTTCGAGCATCATTATTGATGTATGCCCTGAATTTACGTTCTCAGCAGGAATAAGCCATACACCCTAGCGGACGGGAGTATGGCTTTATTAAACGACTTTTTATGAAAGATCGTGGAGATCTTTACCAAGCGGTTGGCTGAGGCGGAACTGACTGAATGCAACTTGTAGCCCTTCACGTTCCGGTGTACAACACATGGCGCCGACAAAACGCTTTTGAGCCAGAGGAATAGTACAGAGGCGGAGCAGGGGCCAGGTAATACCATCTCCTGAGTATTGCAGCCTTAGTACGTCTCCCTCGACGGTTGCTCGCATCCAGAACTTTTTGGTATCGCCATGGAAGGGGCCTGTCGCCCAGTCGGACTTGCCATTAGTCAGTACACTACTCATCAGAGCCTGCTCATCAGCAAACTCGATTCCTGCTTTACACCAGACTTCCTCGCCCTGCTCGATCATCAGCCCTGCCTGATCGTACAGTTCGCTGAACTCGCCCTCAATACATAGCTCAAAGGTGAAATCACCTTCCACCTCACAGCCAAATATATGTCCGTTATGACGGATAAAACCGTAATGTGTTTCGCGCCAGAAATCGGTCTTAAGGTCCGTTTTTACGATGATTTTATCATTATTTTGAGTCCAGGATGCTGGTGGGTTTATCCAGTTAAAATGAGAGATATCCATGTTTATCCTTGTTGGTAAATCTAGTCATTAGCAGAAAAAATGAATCGGGCGCAAATCAGCAGGCTTAGCGAAAGAACGGCAACTACACCGAAGGCAAAGCCCAGAGTGGTGGCGTTGGCGACAAACCCAATCAATGCCGGACCAAGTAAGATCCCTGAGTAACCGATCGTAGAGACTGACGCGACTGCTAGGGTGCTGGGCATCACTTTTTGCTGCCCAGACGCAGTGAACAGGATGGGGACAATGTTTGACAGGCCTGCGCCTATCAGGAAGAAGCCGAAGTTCATGGTTTCTAGGCTGTTCCCAAGAACGATGACACCGAATCCTAGCGACGCAATGAGCGCACTGATCACAAAAACGCGCAGACGGCCAAAAGCAGCGATTATTCGGTCACCCAGCAGGCGTCCGGCGGTCATTGCGCACGCAAATACCGTGTAACCCAGACCGGCATGGTCAACGGTGATCAGATTATTGCTGGTGAGAAGAATACCACTCCAGTCCAGCATAGAGCCTTCCATGATATAGGCCACGAAGCAGAGGACGCCCAGCAGGATCACGATACCTTTGGGAACCACAAACAGCGGAGATTCGTCTGACTCACTGTAGGTGAGCATGCCTGAATAGGCGAATAGCAGCATGATCACAACCGCCGCTATAATCAGTGCAATGACGGTTAAGGGAGCCAGCCCCTGCATCAGCAACAGGCTTACCAGCCCAGCTCCAGCGATACCACCGATGCTGAATAGGGCATGGAATCCTGACATCACAGGCTTGTCTACCTGTTTTTCAACCAATACGGCGTGAATATTAACCACCACATCCATCGCGCCGATCCCTGCACCGAACAAAAACAGGGCTATAGCAAGGGTCAGGGGAGTATTCATTGTGACCAGAGCCGGCATCATAGCAAGCGTCAGTATTGTCGCGGTGAAGAACACAACTCGGCAGCCGAAGCGTGATGCAAGAATGCCGGACAGCGGCATCATCAGAAATGATCCGATACCAAATGACAGCAGTACCATCCCCATGGTGCCGTGATCGGCCATCAGCCTCTCTTTGGCAAGGGGGATAAGTGGTGCCCAAGCAGCCAGGCTCAACCCGGCAACAAAAAAGGCAATGCGGGTGGCATTGACGGAGCGGGGAATCGCTGGTGAAGGTGTGGAATCCAGTAGTTCCATGTTTTTTCCTGTAAATTCGATGTGGCCCCTGAGCTATATGGGAGCCACTATGATTTTTTATGTCAGTATCAGTAGGGTTTAGAGTGATGAAAAACAAGCCCTGATAAGACGTTCGATCTGTTTAAATACTCTCGGTTAACTCAATCGCATACCAGCAATTGCCTGAACTCTTCCACCTCACTCAGAGTCCCGATAACCTTTGAAGCCTGATGGTAGGTTTCGTTGCTGGACAGGGCGTGGGGCCAGCCATATACCCTAGGGATCCCCGCCTGAACGGCAGCCTGGATACCTAGATCTGTGTCCTCGATAACGATAGCCTGACTCGCTTTGGCGTTAAGGATCTCCAGCATGGCCAGATACGGCTCCGGATGGGGCTTGGTCTTCGCCACTTCATCTCCTGAAATCAGAGGAACAGAAGACTCAGCCGGTAATCCAAGCGCTGAGAGGTTGGCAAGGCATACATCACGAGGTGCGGTTGAAACAAAACCCACCGGGATGCGGTGCTCAAGCAGTGCATGAATGATAGGCTTTGCCTCCTTGCGCAGGTAGGCAGGGCCTATTTCCATCTTGTAGGCCTGGACAATGGTCTTTATCAGGGCGGGCTGCTGCTCGCGCCCGACGCCTAGTTGTTCCAGTGTTTCAGTTAGGCTCAGGCCAATAAGGTCCTCCGCCTTCACGCCCTCTGTTTGATGAGGTAACAGGTTTTTTAGCAAATCAAAGTGCAACTGCTCGCTGTCGACGATCACACCGTCGATATCGAAAATTATTACGGAGTGATTCATGCGCGGACTTCCTCTTTACGGGAAGGGATGCGCAGCAGTACCTTACAGTTTGGTTCCTGAATAGGTTCAAGCTGCTTCTTGCCGATATTGCAGCCCACCATGGCAAATGCCTGCTCAAATTCCTCGAACTCGAAGCGGTGGCTGATGAGCTGTTCTGCCGGGATCAAACCGTCACGAATGATTTGGTAGGCCCGCTCAAAACTGTTGTTGAGTGAATCGATGGAGCCGATGAGTGATAGGCTTTTATCGGCGATTTTCAGAATATCGAGCTGGGCACTGGATTCCTTGAGCGCCACATTCATGATTTTGCCGCCAGGAGCAAGGCGAGAGAAGACGGTTTCAGTAAGGTAACCGGTAGTATCAACACAAAGATCCAGTGTCTCTTGGTCATTTCCATACTCTTCACGCATGGCCTGTGTAAAGTCTTGGTATATCCGCACAGACGGCGGCAGTACGTCGAGCGCAAACTGATAACGATGTTCATTTTTTTCAACGAGGAACGGGCTTACGCCGCGCAAGTGCAGAGACCACAGATAGAGCATTCCCATGGTGCCTGCACCAATGACACAGGCGCGAATGTTCGGATGGGTAATATTCAGTTTGTCGACACCAGTCAGTGTGCAGCTTAGAGGCTCAGTCAGTGCGCCGGCCTCGAAGCTGACATGGTCGTCGAGATGCAGAAGAGAACTGGCTTTGGCCAAGTACTGTTCGGCAAAAGTTCCGTCATAGGATACCCCTGCTTCCGTACCAGCTTTACGCTCACAGTGGTTCTCATTTCCGGTCTGGCACATACGACATTTGCCACAGGAATAGGTTGGGTTGATCACTACACGATCACCAGGCTTGAATGCTGAAACCTCTTCACCGACACGGAGCACCGTTCCTGTTGATTCGTGGCCAAGGGTTGTACCCGGAACCGCAACAGGGTAATCACCGGAGATGATACCGACATCTGTGCCACACAGGCCGCAGACCTCAACAGCGACAACCACATCATCCCCTTCTTTACACTGTAAAGGCTCTACCTGAGTGTTGATGACATCCCACACGGTATTGAATTTTAATGCTTTCATGCGGTCACCTCGTCCATCATTTCGAGTTCACAGGCCACCTGGGCGAAAGTTACATACAGTTTGCGGATAACTTCAGTTAGGTGCTCCCGGGTGCAAATCAATGGAGGCCTGACCTTAATCGCCCGTCCTTTGCCATAGCGCGAACCGCGGATAACCAGCCCATTCGAATAAGCGATATCGATGACCATCCGTGCGATCTCTGGCGAAGGTACATCGAACCCAAACATGTACCCCACGCCCCGGACCCCGCTGATTGAGGCATATTTTTTCTGCAAGCCGAGTAACCCTTCTTTCAGGTAGTGTTCGTTTTGCTGAACCTGCAGCAGCAGGTGCTCGTCTTCAATGATCTCAATGGTCTCGTGCAAAGCAACCAGAGACAGAGGATTGGCGCCTGAGGTGCTTGAGTGCTCGTAGGGTTCTAGCACATCCAAAGCCTGCTTCATCAGAATGCCACCAATTGGAATACCTATGCCACCTGCTCCTTTGGCAAATACGATAATGTCTGGATCTAACTCTTTGGCGTAGCCTGTACTTGCAAAGAAACTTCCTGTGCGGCCAAAGCCTGTCTGAACCTCATCGGCGATAACAACAATGCCGTATTGGCTACATATTTTTCTAACCTGTCTGTAAAATTCGGCAGGTAAGACAATATTTCCGCCATTGCCCAGAATAGGTTCTATGATCATGCAGGCAATATTTCCACTGGAGCCAAAATTAATGAAGTCCTCCAGTTGACTGAAATAGTTAATTTCTGCGCTTTGTGTTTTCGACTCCTCCACCAGATCGCTCTGAGGAACGGGAATTTTGAAAGAACCATCAATGTTGGCGGTAAATTCCTCCAAGCGGAACGCATTACCGGATATTCTGGCCGTAGCCAGAGATTGTCCATGATGCGATTTAAATAGCGAAATAACCCCAGAACGTTTTGTTTTTTTCTGGGCCATACGAATAGCCCCTTCAACCGCACCGGAACCAGAAACATCACGCAGCCACATACGATCAACGCCAGCAGGCAAGTGTTTGCGTAACTTTAATAATATTTGCTCAGAGAGAGGTTTGGTAAATGCAGAGCTTAAATGAGTACAACGGTCGATTTGTTGTTTTAGTTTTTCAGCTAAACGTTTATTAGTGTAGCCTAGAGGAAGATTAAATGTTCCTGAGGCTGCATCAATAAGGGTTTTATCATTAATGTGTAAATATGGCCCATTACCTCTGAATCTGGCAATGTCTTCGTTAAATCCAGTCATTTTAAATTTCCAGCAAGAGAATATAAACGGATATCCCTATCTTTTGTTGTCCTTTTAGCCGGGTCTAAGAAAGTGAATCTTTCACTATTTTATACTCAGGCAATATCATGAATGTTTTGAGAGTTATCCGGGGTGAATAAGGCTCAAGTAATGATGAAAAATCACCCATCATAAAAACATTTAGATAGTAATAATTAGGTAATAGACTTCATGTTAAACGTGTACCTAACTATGCATTTGATTTTATAATGTGAAACCGCATGCACATCATCCTAACTTATACTGTGGTGAGGATGAGGAACAAAATATTGAGGGGGATGGCTGGGGCGTAGGTGGTGTTTGAATGAGGTGATCTGTCGTCTGAAAAATATGGGATGGAACACACGCCAGTGAAGAGAAAGATAGGTTGTCTCAATCACATTGAGGGTAAGTCCTTTCGGTGTGTGTCCTGAATGCTTTGAATGCTTCCCTCACGGTTAACACTCCCCCTCTACAAAATTCTGATTTTTAACCAGTTAATCAGCCTACGCGCTGAAACCGTTGACTCTTCTGAACCACATATCCAGAACAACCGTTGGTTTCCATTGAGCGATAGTCAGCGAGACGGCATCGTTAAGACGCTTCAGCAACAGCAAGGTCTTATCTCGCGTTGATTGGTTATCGACGAGCCAGTGTGGCCTCAATGAGGTTTGGCGTGGTTTAAGTGTCTCAGCAAGTGGCTATTCCCCCACTTGCTGTTGCCAGAGTTTCGCGTATAAGCCTTGCTGAGCAATCAATTCATCGTGTGTGCCGCTTTCGGTCACTTGGCCTTTATCGAGCACAAGAATGTTATCGGCATGGCGAATAGTGTTTAGTCGATGGGCAATACTGATCACGGTTCGCCCGCGGCAAATGTCATCCATATTGCTCATGATGGCGGCTTCAGAGTGATAGTCGAGTGCAGACGTCGCTTCGTCGAGCAATAAGATCCTCGGGTCCACCAATAGGGCTCTTGCTAGAGCAATGCGCTGCCGCTGGCCACCAGACAGGGAGGCACCTTTCTCGCCCACAGGCTGGTTAAAACCGTGAGGCAGCCCTTCAATAAACTCTAACGCCCCCGCTAGTTGTGCGGCATGGCGAACCTCTTCGTCGCTGGCTTGCGGTTGACACAAACGAATGTTGTCCGCCACGCTGCCGGAAAAGAGGATGCTTTCTTGCAATACTACGCTCATGTTGCGACGCAGAGAAACCGGATCGGCAATCGCTAGATCCATCCCATCGACCAACACTTGTCCATGTTGAGGAACGTATAAGCGCTGCAGTAAACGCGTAAGCGTGCTTTTTCCTGAACCTGAAGGGCCTGTAACGCCAATAAATTGCCCAGGCTTAATCTTGAGGGACAAATTGGCTAGCACTTCTGGTGCATCCTCGTGATAACGAAAACGAATGTTACTAAATTCAATGCCGCCCTCAAGCTCGGGCACTGAGGCTAAACCTTGTTTACTGTTCTCTCTGGGTTCATCGAGAATATCGCCCACGCGTCTTAACGCGATGAGCGTATGCTGAAAATCTTGCCAAATTTGCGCCAGTCTCAAGACCGGCTGCGTGACATGGCCAGCGAGCATGTTGAAGGCCACTAATTGACCGGGTGTAATTTCCCCCTTGAGCACTGCGTTCACGCCCCACCAAAGCAGTAATGCAGCGGTGAGCTTCTGCACCAGAGCGATCGCTTGCCCTGCAACCAAACCGGATTTTTGCGCGTCAAAGCTTCGGTTTAATTGTTGGCTAAGAATACGTTTCCACTGATCGAGAAAGCGGTGTTCTGTCGCTGTGGTCTTGATGGTTTCAATGCCAGAGATGGCCTCGGTCAAAAATGTGGTGGTATTGGCGTCGGACTCATATTCAGATTCGACTTTTTTGCGGATCAGCGGCCCCGCGATTAGCCACAGCACAAAGTAAACCACCAATGAGCCAATCACCAACCAAGTGAGCGTGCTGGCGTAATGAAACATCACGGCGAGGAACACGGTGACAAAAATCAGATCGAGTAACAGCATCAATGTCGACCCTGTCAGAAACTGGCGGATTTGTGCCATTTCACGTACTCGAGCAATGATCTGTCCGGTTTGACGTTGCTTGAAATAGGTCAATGGCAAACCGACTAAGTGACGATACAGCCGGCCTGAAAGCTCCGCGTTGACTTGGCTAGCAAGGTGGCCAAACACTGTATTTCGTAAATAACTGTATGCTGGTTCGGCAATGGCTAAGGCCAACATGGCAAGAGCCAGCACGTGCAAGCTGGATAAGCTGCGTCCGACCAGCACCTTATCAATGACATTCTCAAACAACATTGGGCTAACGAGGGCAAACACCTGTAATGCGATGGCGTAAAAAAACACATCACGTAGTTGGCTCTTTTGCCGAAGAATCGATGGGGCAAACCAGCTTAAGCCAAATTTTACCTCTTTGCTGCTTAACTGCTCATCGGCGAGCAGCATGACTTTATGTTCATCGTGAGAGAGGGTTGTCGCAATAGGTTGCGTTTTAAACTGTTGTGTTTGAGGGTCATAAAGCGTGCATGCCCCCTCGCTGATCTGAGTCATGACCTTCCAGCCATGGTCATCTTCGATAAGCGCAGGGAGAGGGAGTGTGTCGAGCGCGGGTGGGCGCAGCGTTGTGATTTGGCTTTTTAGGCCCAGATAGTCGGCAGCTTCTCTCATCTCCATGTCACTGAGGTGGGCATGATTTAAGCCTAACGCATGCTTAAGCTGTGAGCTGGAGTATTGCTTGTGGAATTGCTGGCCTGCATAAACTACCGCCTCAACACCCCAGTTATTAGCTGGGTTTGCTTGCGGTCGATCGTGCTCTGTGGCGATGCTATTGTCGTGGGCAGATAAAGTGACGGTCATCGCTATCGCTCCCTCAGCGCTTCAGCTTGATATTCTCTAATGGGGCTGAGTAGGTAGTCGATCACACGTCGCTTATCGGTTTTTATCTCAGCAACCACAGACATGCCTGGGGTGAGCTCAACAGTTTGCCCATCAACAACAATATTGTTTTTCTTGAGCTGTACTTGAGCCGGAAAAACCAGCCCCTGTTGTTCGTCGGTGGTGGAATCTCGAGAGATGCTCAGCAGTTCCGCCTCTATGGTGCCGTAGCGGGTATAGGGAAAGGCGTCCACTTTGACGGTGACGGATTGACCTGGATAGACAAACCCCACGTCTTTGTTGAGAATCTGAACTTCTGCAATCTGCACGCTGTTTTCCGGCACTATAATCATCAAATTTTGCGCAGGTTGTAGTACTGCCCCAAGGGTATAGACGCTGAGTTGTTGCACTGTGCCATCGACGGGAGAGCGAATGAGTTCCAACTGCTCGCGCTCACGCACTTTAGACAGTTCTTGATTTAACGAAGCCAGTTGCAATTTAGCTTGGCGGCGTTTTTCAAGCCACTCACGTTGTTTCTGCGCTTTGAAGCTGGTTTGGCGCTCTTCTAGGCTCTCATACTGAGATTGTAGTATTTGCAGTTGTGCTTGTTGCTGAGCGACTTGACGCTGTACTTCCAGCAGCTCTTTTTCTTGTTCCAGATACTCGACATGGCCAATCACTTTGACTTGATTGAGTCTTTTACGCGCCTCAAGACGCTGACTGATGTTGTCGGTAAGCTGAATGAGCGCATTGATATCGCTTTGTCGCGCGGCTTGAGAGGTACGGTTTACCTTCATTTCTGCGTGAATGCTGGCCAAAGTGGCCTCAAATTCTCGTTTCTCGCTGAGATAGTTTTCTCTGATCAGTGCTTGTTGTTGTGCTGGCAAGGATCTGAACGTCGGGGCCTCATTGAGAGGTTGCTCGTTGATCAAAGTGCGATAACGAATCAGTTCATTGGTTTGAAATTCCGATTGAGTGAGCAAACGCATGATGTCTTGATTCACCCCAAGCGTATCTAAGGTCAAGAGTGGCGACCCTTTTTCGACGCGCTGACCATCTCTGACATGGATGTTCATGACGCGGCTTTGTTCATAAGCTTGGATAACCTGAGAGCGCCCCGAGACAACAAACCGACCTGTGGCGGTGGCTTGTACATCCAATTTACCCCAATAGGCCCAAAGCAAGGTAGCGAGTACACCGAGGCTTAATGTGATGGCCGTTAGCCGTGCAAAGGGTGACGGTGGCTTTTGCGCTAAAGCCAGATGCGCAGGCAAAAACTCATAATGGTGTCCGAGACTTTGACGAGGCTGACCTATTGCCAAGAAACGCTTGATGATATGGGTCATGCCGTGGTTTCCTCTTGTTTGAGTTCTTGCTGAAGCTGCCATAACTGTTTGTATTGTTTGCCGTGCGTTAGCAGTTGTTGATGCGAGCCTTGCTCTACAATCGCGCCTTGGTGAAGCACAATGATGCGATCACAATCCCGAACGGTCGATAAGCGATGAGCGATGGTGATAACGGTGCGTCCTTGGGCGATGTTGGCCATGTTGGACTGAATTAACGCCTGTGATTCATCGTCTAAAGCGCTGGTGGCTTCATCCAGAATCAAGACCGTTGGATCTGACAACAGTGTTCGTGCAATGGCAAGTCGTTGTCTTTGGCCTCCAGATAGCGATTGTCCGCCTTCGGCTAGAATGGTGTCGTAGCCCAACGGTAATCTGAGGATAAATTCATGTGCGCCAGAGAGCTTTGCCGCTTCAATAATGTCTTCTAAACGGGCATCGGGTTTAGATTGGGCGATGTTGTCACTCACGCTTTTGTTGAATAAGAAATTGTCCTGCAGTACCACCCCCACTTGCTGTCTCAAGTGTTGAATGTGGAGGTGATTGAGTGGGATGCCATCAATCGTGATGGTGCCTTGTTCTGGGCTATAAAGTCGCAACAATAAGCGCGCTAAAGTACTTTTCCCTGAACCAGAGGTGCCGACGACGCCTAAGGTTTCCCCTGCTCGAATGTCCAGCGACAAGTTGTTGATGGTGGCGGGAATATCTGGCTGGTAGCGAAAGGTGATATTGTTAAAAGAGACCGCGCCTTGCAGTATAACCTGGTCACTGCCAGTGTGTTGTTCTACTGGCAGGTTGAGCATATCCGCCAGTTTTTCTACGGCGACACGAGTTTGAATAAATTGCCCCCACAAGTCGACCAGGCGCGCTAGAGGTTGTGCGATGTGGTTGGTCATCATATTGAAAGCGATCAATTGACCAATCGTCATTTCAAGAGAGAGAACTTCGGTCGCGCCCAGCCATAAAATGGCGACACTCGTGATTTTTTGCAGTAACTGAACAGCGTGATTGGAGCGGTTATTGAGTTGTTGAACATCGTAACCCGTTGAAACCATTTTTTCGGTTTGTTCATCCCAGCGGCGTATAAATCGCGGTTCAACCGCCAAACTTTTCAACGTTTCACTACCGGCGACGGTTTCGGTCAGAAAGGATGTATTAGCGGCGGCATGTGAAAACTGTTTTTCAACCGCAGCCTGCATTCGCGGTGTTAGCCACCAAGCAAGAAGGGCGTAACAGGGTATGGTGGCGATGAAAAGCCAAGTGAGGGGCCCGGAAAGTACGCTCATGACAAATAGGAAGACGAACATAAACAGCACTTCGACCGTAAGTGTAAACATGGAGCCAGTCAAAAACTCCCGTACGGTGTCGAGCTCCCGTATGCGTGTCACAATGGCGCCAACTTGGCGAGATTTGAAAAACATCAATGGTAGGCCAAACAGATGCTTGACTAACTTTAGCCCGAGCTGTATATCAATCCGATTGGCGGTGTGGGCATATTGATATTCACGTAAACCGCGAAGGACCACTTCGAGCACCCCGGTAACGACGAGGCCAAATACCAGCACATCCAGCGTTGACCATGCTTGGTGGACCAATACTTTGTCCATCACCACTTGGAAAAAAAGAGGGGAAATCAGGGCGAGGATCTGCAGGACAAAAGAGAACAACAGGATCTCACTCAAGACTCGTTTATGCTGCAGAAATTCGGGAATGAACCAAGTGATGTCAAATCGTGATTGCGCTTGTTTTATTTCGAGAGACTTTTTGTTCCAAGCTGCATTCAGTTCTTGATATGAAACTATATCTGGATTTTCTTTATTAGGCCTTTGTATTAAACATTTATCTTTATTAGATTTTGCTAAAATAAATGGTGTGTCTTGTGAATCAAATAAAATAGCAGGGGTTTTAATTTTGTCTATGCTTTTAAATGGTGAATGTTTTTTAGTTATTCTTACGTCGTTTTCTTTTTGTATTTTTTTTAGTTCTTCTTTGTAATTTTTAGCATTTATTAAATTAGCATTTTCTTTTAATAGTTCTCTATTGCCGCTGATGATACTTAAATAAAAGTGGATGCATATCAGCGTCAACCCTTCATTATTTGACATGATTAAATTACTTAGCCGATGTTATTTTCAGCGCCTAGAAAGGAGCTGAATCCTATCACTGCTTGTTAACACGATCAATCACCATTTGTGGGTGCTTTACCCGAAAATAGGCTGATTATGGTTATTTATTGTACGAATTCAATTTGTAATGATGATGGGTGTCTCATTATTGAGTAACTGGTGTGATTATTACATTGATATGGTATTGAGTGAGTAATGGACAAAAAAGAAAAGAGTTTTTACTCTAATTTAGTTTATTTAAGTCTATTGATGGTCCATGTTTTCCGATGTAATATTTCGGCACAAAATAACATTACAATAATTATCTATGGCTGAATTTTTATATTTTGCCTTTTAATTTAGCTTTCAGACTGAAAGCCATTTCATTTAAGGATGAGGGGCTTTTACTGTGTCTATTAAAATAAATCGGGGAAATTTATGACTGAGAAGTTTGTTCAAACAGTATCTAGTGTTAACTACAATAAAGGTGTTTTTTCTCTTTATTTCGTAGGTCAGGATCAAAACAATATGGCGAATGGCGTAATGGCTGAAAGCGATAATGATCTTGAACTTAAGCAAGTTGTCCATATGCCTGCCTCTGGATTTATGTACATGGTCTCGATGATTAAGAACATGTTAGAAGATCCAAGAATGGAAGCTGAATTTGACAAGCTAGTGGCAGCCGGTTTTCTGCCAGCAGGTGATGCTGAGGTAAACCAGGCGGAAGAATCACCAGCGGAACCTCTCGTGGAAGAGAAAGCCGCTCCGAAAAAACGCACTTCCCGAGCAAAGAAATAACAGCATATCGGTTGATATAGGGCAGATGTCTATTAAACATCAACCAGCAAATCTCACATTAGCTCAAATCCAACAGATGATAGGTGGTGTCATGCTGCTGAGTCAGCACTCGCCCCTTCATCGACGATATGTGGTTGCAGAGTGGCAACAGCGTATTATGCCTGCATTTGAGCTAAACCAGTTTTGCTACTACGAAGATGAGCATCGACGCCCAATTGCATTTTGTAATTGGGCGTTTGTCTCTGAGCAGATCCGAGATGAGCTGTTATCTGGAGTGCGCGAAATATCTCCATCCGACTGGCGTTCTGGCCAGCATATCTACATTCCAGAGATGATTGCTCCATTCGGGCACGGTCGTGAAGTCGTCAACGATCTTCGTCGCCGTGTATTTTTACCGTGGAAGGGGCAGAAAGTCTGCACTGTCCGCGGCAAAGTGGATGCTCAAAATGACCGCTGTATCAGAAATGTACAGTGGTTTTCTATTTAACTCCTAAACAAGAGTTTGGCTTATGGGAAAACCATTTTGGAGAAGTGTTGAATACTTCTTCACAGGGAACTATTCCGCCGATAATGGTAACAACGATATTGTTGCTATTGGGTTTGGTGGAGAAATCCATGCCTACGGTGGTGATGATCACGTCACCGTCGGATCGATTGGTGCAACGGTTCATACCGGCAGCGGCAACGATACAGTCGTAGGCGGTTCGGCATATCTAAGAGTGGAGGACTCCACTGGGCACCTTTCTGTAAAAGGCGCTGCAGGATATGCAGATATCAACAAAAGTGGCGATGGTAATGTTTCATTCGCTGGAGCTGCTGGCGGTGTATCGATTGACCATTTGGGTCATCACGGTGATGTCAGTTATGGCGGTGCCGCGGCTTATAATGGCATTACACGTAAAGGCCTGAGCGGCAACGTCACCTTTAAAGGCGCTGGTGGCTACAATAGCCTTTGGCATGAAACCAACCAAGGTAACCTCTCTTTTGCTGGTGCAGGGGCGGGCAATAAATTGGACCGTACTTGGTTTAACCAATATCAGGGTTCTCGAGGGGATGTGTCCTTTGATGGCGCTGGCGCTGCAAACAGCATTAGTTCTCGCGTTGAAACCGGAAACATCACTTTCCGTGGTGCAGGGGCTGATAACCATTTAGTCCGTAAAGGCAAAGTAGGTGACATTACTTTGCAAGGTGCGGGCGCATCAAACCGCATTGAGCGTACACGCCAAGCGGAAGATGTCTATCAACAAACACACGGTAACATTCGCTTTGAAGGTGTCGGTGGCTACAACAGTCTTTATTCCGATGTTGCCCATGGTGATATCCGTTTCTCCGGTGGAGGCGCTTACAACACCATTACACGTAAAGGCAGTAGCAGTAGCTTTGATGCTCAAGGTATGGAATATGCCAAAGCGGAAGACATCGTTCTTACTACGGCGCAAATGCATGGTTTATCGATTGATAATGGCAACAAGTTCCATGCAGTGACCGCTGTAAAATCAGAGCGAGAGCCAAATACTTATCTTTTTGCTATCGCAGATGGTGTCTACACCAAAATTAACAAAGTTCGTCTCTACAACGATTCAGAAACGGGTCAACTCAAATACTACTCTGAAGCTTGGTTTAAGCGTGGCAATCATTTAGCAGAGTTGGCTCGTGCCGATGTGTCTTCTGCTGGTGATTTTGAAGTTAATCCAATCAACGGTGGTTACACGCTTTCCAGTATAGAACTTCAACACCAACAATCGGTGACGGTTCATGCGGTTGAGCAAGACATTACTGAGTATGAGTGGATAACCTACGCCAATGGTGCACTGATTGATGCGCAAAACGTGGTCTTATCAGATGCGAAAATGGGCGGTCACGCCATTTCGACCGATGGCACCACCGTCGATGTTCAAGCCGTGAAGTCAAATCGACAACCCAATACTTACGTTTATGCGAAAGTCCTTGGGCCTTATACCAAAATTGTGGTGGTTGAACTTGCCAACGACGCCGAGACAGGTGTGCTTAAGTATCAAGCCCGCTCTTGGTACAAAGAAGGTGATCATACCGCAAACTTAGCGAACGAAGATATTTCGTCTGCAAACGGATACCACTCAATGGGTAAAGGCGGTTATTCACTCAGTGCTCTGAATTACAGCGTTAACGCGATAAGAAGCATGAGTGAAACTGTTGCAGATATCGACGAGTACACCGATCAAACCTTGTTTAGGCCAGCGACCGATAGCGGTGAAAGCTCTGGTGATGTGCATTTCAATGGTGCGGGTGGCGGTAACGTCATCAAGTCCAATGTGACGCGCGGCAATGTTTACTTTAATGGTGGTGGTATTGCTAACGTCATCTTACACAGTTCGCAGTTCGGCAATACCGAATTCAACGGTGGTGGTGCGGCAAACGTGATCGTCAAAAGTGGCGAGGAAGGGGATCTCACCTTCCGAGGTGCGGGATTGGCGAACGTATTGGTACATCAAAGCAAGCAAGGCAAGATGGATGTTTATGCAGGTGGTGCGGTCAACGTATTGGTTCGTATCGGCGATGGTCAATACCTTGCGCATTTGCTGGCGTACGGCAATATCTCTGTGCACAAAGGCAATGGCAACAGTCGAGTCGCGATGCTGGGTGGTTACAATACCCATACCCAAATCGGTTCTGGCCACGGTTTGTGGTTAGCGGCGGGCGGCTTCAATGTAATGACGCAAGTCGGTAACGGTGAGGTAACATCCGTGCTTGCGGGTGGGGCGAACGTACTAACCAAAGTGGGTGACGGTGAACTCACCGCAGGCATGTTGGGCGGTGCGAACGTGATGACTCACATTAGTGGGGATGAACAAGCCTCAAACACCACCGCGGTAGCCCTAGGCGGTGCCAACATTCTGACCAAAAAAGGTAAAGGGGATGCCCTTGCTGTGATGGGTGGTGGCGCAAACGTGCTGACTCATGTCGGTGATGGTTCAACAACCGGTGTGATGGTGGGTGGTGCGAACATCCTCACCAAGGTGGGTAATGGCGACACGACAGGTATTATGCTTGGGGTTGGCAACGTTCTGACACACGTTGGTGATGGTCAAACTCTTGGTGTGATGGGGGCAGCAGGCAACATTTTCACCAAAGTGGGCGATGGAACGTCTATTGCGGCTATGATTGGTGCGGGCAACATTTTCACCCATGTGGGCGAGGGGAATGCTTGGGCACTGATGGGTGGCCTAGGTAACGTCTTTACCAAAGTAGGCAACGGTGATGCGTTGGCGTTAATGGTGGCAGAAGCTAACGTCTTCACGCACATTGGTGATGGCATGTCAGTGGCGCTGATGCTTGCCAAAGGCAACGTTGCGACCAAAGTGGGCAACGGCACCACACTCGCTGCAATGGTTGGAAACGCCAATATCTTTACTCACATCGGCAATGGCAGTACGTTTGCTGCGATGATTGGTCAAGCCAACGTCATGACCAAAGTCGGTAATGATCTGACAGCGGCGCTGATGATCGGTAAAGCGAACATCTACACCCATGTCGGCGATGGAACCAGTTTAGGGTTGTTCGCCGGTGAAATGAACGTGATGACGAAAGTCGGTAACGGTACAACCTTGGCGGCGATGTTTGGCAAAGCCAACATCATGACGCATGTTGGCGATGGTCTCACAGGCGTGTTAGCACTGGGCGAAGCCAATATTGTCACCAAAGTGGGTGATGATTTCATGGGCGTGGTGGCAGCAGCAAAAGCGAACGTCGTGACTCATGTTGGTGATGCAACAACCGCAGCGGTATTGGCTGGTAAAGGTAATATCCTCACCAAAGTAGGCGAAGGCACCACAGTGGGTTTGTTGATATCTGATATCGGCAACGTGATGACCCATGTCGGAGATGGCACGACCATAGGTATTGCCAAAGGCAAGGCCAATATCGTGACCAAGGTCGGCGATGGGTTGGGCATCAATGTCGCTTGGGGGCAAGCTAACGTGTTTACCCAAGTGGGCGACGGTGATCGCTACAACTTTGCCAAAGGTGAAGCCAACATCATCACCAAAGTGGGGGATGGCCAAGAAGTCTCCGTGGTGCAAGGTAAAGCCAACATCATTACTCATGTGGGCAATGGCGACGACTACACCGGAGCTTGGGGTAAAGCAAACGTCATTACTAAAGTGGGCGATGGCCGCAACGTGGTACTGGCAAAGGGTGAGGCCAACATTGTTACCCAAGTGGGCGATGGTGATAGCTTCAACGCCCTTTGGAGCAAAGGCAACGTCGTGACCAAAGTGGGTGATGGTATGCAGGTGACTGCTGCGAAAGGCAAAGCCAATATCACCACCACGGTCGGTGATGGTTTGAGTGTGACGGCTGCCTACGGTGACGCCAACATCAACACCAAGGTGGGCAATGGTGTTTCTGTTAACGTGGCTTGGGGCAAATACAACATCAACACGAAAGTGGGGGATGGCCTGAATGTTGCCGTAATGAAAGGCAAAGCCAACGCTAATATTCACATCGGTGACGGTCTCAACATCAATGCCTCTTACGCACGAAACAACGTTGCAATTAAAGTCGGTAACGGCGATTTTTACAGCTTAGCGGTTGCATCGAGCAACACCAGCAGCAACAAGCTTTCGGCACTGTTTGATAACATCAAACAAACACTATTGGGTGTCGGTGGCAGCCAGGCTATTAACTATTTGGTTCACGGTGATGAAGCTTCGTCATCTGGTACGCAAAAAGGCCGTGGTGCAATTGCAACACCTGAAATCACCAAGCTGGATGGTTTCCAAATGGATGCCATTGAAGAAGTGGGCTCGGACTTGGGTGATAGCCTAACAGGCAGTGTCACTGAGGTGGATACCCCAGATCTCAACGAGATGGACAATGATCTCAACATTGACGGCGCTTCTGATAACGCTCCGAATCTGATTGTGAATGGTGATTTTGAACAAGGTGATCGTGGTTGGCAATCGACACACGGTGTTGAAGCGTCTTACTCGGGTAGCGTGTATGGCGTGAATGGAGAAGGCCATGGCACACGCGTCACTGAGCTGGATACCCACACCAATACCAGTCTTTATCAAGATTTGACCGATCTTACAGACGGTGAAGTCATTGCCGTGAGCTTTGATTTTGCAAAACGTGCAGGTCTATCGAATAACGAAGGCATTGAAGTGCTTTGGAACGGTGAAGTCGTCTTCTCATCGTCTGGTGATGCCTCTGCTTGGCAGCAAAAAACCTTAAAACTGACCGCACATGCTGGCAGTAACCGAATCGAATTCAAAGGCACAGGCCACAATGATGGGCTGGGCTATATCTTAGATAATGTCGTGGCGAAATCGGAATCTTCGCCACAAGCCAACGCAGTGAGTGGGCACGCGACACAAAATCAAGCGTCGCAGAATGCCCTATCAGACAAAGAGCGCGCAGAAGCAGATCGTCAGCGCCTTGAACAAGAAAAGCAGAAACAGCTTGATGCTGTCGCGGGTTCACAAAGTCAATTGGAGTCGACCGACCAACAAGCCATAGAAAATAACGGTCAGGCTCAACGTGATGCAGTAAAAGAAGAATCGGAAGCCGTGACCGCTGAGTTGACAACATTGGCGCAAGGTCTCGATGTGCTTGATGGCCAAGCCACGCATACTGGCAAGTCAGGCGAACAATGGCGCAACGATTTTGCCGGCGGTTTGCTCGATGGCGTTCAAAGCCAGATTGACGATGCCAAGCAGCTAGCTAGTGACAAGATGGCGGCGGCGAAGCAGACGCAATCTGACAATAACAGCAAAGTTAAAGATTCTATTGCCAAGTCTGAAGCGGGTGTCGCCAAAGGTGAGCAAAATCGAGCAGGTGCAGAGCAAGACATCGCCGAAGCTAAAGCCGATGCAGAAACACGCAAAGCCGATGCTGTGGCGAAAAGCCACGACGCGAAACAGGCCGAATCTGACGCACACAGCGCTGCAAACGACGCACAATCGCGTGGTGATCGCGATGCAATGAATGCCGAAAATAAAGCCAACCAAGCACAGAATGATGCGCAAGGGGCGAAGCAAAACGAAGCCGATCGTCCAGACCGCCAAGGCGTGGCTGGCAGCGGCCTTTCGGGTAACGCTCATCGCGTGGAAGGGGCTGGTGAAACGGGCAGTCATGTTAACACCGATAGTCAAACAAACGCTGATGGTCGATTCAGTGATGGCTTGACCGAGCAAGAGCTGGAAGCGCTGGAAGGGGCGACAAACGCCGTTAATCGTCTGCAAATTAACGCAGGTATTCGCAGTAAGAACAGTGGTAGCACCATCACCTCAATGTTCACTGAAGCGAACGCTGACAGCATTGTGGTAGACACTACGGTGTCTCAGGATGTGGTTCGAAAAGAGGTTCGCATTTCTGGGGTGAATTTAGTAGGGCTTGGTGAAGCTTCGCATGATGGAGCTGAGGTCGGAACGGCAGTCAATACTATGTTGCGTGAATCTCTGCCCTTTTACTCACTTCGTACCGAGCGTAATCTCTTGGTGCAAGAAGGCGATGAAGGTTTCGAAGTCCGCTCATGGCCGGGTTCCGATGATAAGAGCAAGACCATCCTTCTGGATAATCCTGAAGATGCCGCTCAACAAAAAGCCATGGAGCGCTTCATTCTAGCAAACTTCGACAATTTCGAGCAGATGCCAGATGAGCTCTTCTTAGTGGACAACAAGGTGCTCTCGCATCACGATGGCCGCACGCGAATTTTGGCTCAGAAAGAAGACGGTGCTTGGACGTACAACACCAACTCAGAGTTGATGTCGGTAACTGAACTACTTGATGCTGCTCATGTAAGCGGCAAAGTGCGTGGTGAAAGCTACCAACAAGTGATCGATGCTTTGGCTGAGTATCATGCGAGTACAGCTGAACACGCAGACTATGAACTTGAGTCAGTGGAGCAGCTGGTCAACTTACGTAAAAAGATTGAAGGTTATGCTCTGGGCCATCCAGATTCTGGTCGTCTTGAAGCGATGAACTCACTGTTAAATCAGGTTAATTCACGTTTAGAAGAAGTCTCTGTTCTGGCGGTCTCTGAACAAAGCATCAAAGCGCACGATAGTTTTAGCCGTCTATATGATCAGCTTGACAATGCCAACTTAAAACAGAGTAAACATCTGTATCTGGATGGAAATGGCGATTTCGTCACTAAGGGTAAAGGCAATCTTGCCAAGATCGATCAGCTAGGTGGTAGCGATGCTGTACTTGAAAAAGTAAAAGCATCCGTAAGTCATGAATATGGTCAAGCCATCGCCGATTCGATCTTCGCTGGGCTTTCTGCCAATGAACTTGCCAAAGATGGCAAAGGCATTGATATCACTGGGTTAAACAGAGTACACCAAGCGCTTGAACAGCATATGTCACCAGTGAGCGCAACCATGTACATTTGGAAGCCGAGTGATCACAGCGCGTTGGGTCACGCCGCATTGCAAATTGGCCAAGGGCGCACGCAGATCGACGCTCAAGCCGCGGCCGACTTCAACAAACAAAATTACGTCAGTTGGTGGCCACTCGGTAGCAAGTCATCCAATATCCGCAATATCTTCAACGTGGCGACAGAATATCAGCCAGATCTCAAACTACGCTGGAGCGACTTCAGTCAACCGGCGCATCAAAATGATACGCTTGAGCATGATATGGCATCGGAAGAAAACGATGGCTTTGGCTTGAACGATGGCGAAACTAAGCTGAAACGCTTTATCGAAAAGCTCAACGCCGCGAAAGGTATTGACGCAGCCTACAAAGATGCCTCTGAAGGTTATGCGAGTGTGCTACTGGGCAATCCGGATATGCTTGTATCGACAGGCATTCCAGCGCATGTTTTCCAGCCATTCGTCGATCAATGGAATGACACCAGCTACGACATGATGGACGTAGCAAACCGTTTTGCTCAAGAGCTACAGAAACAAGCTCAAGCAAGTGGCGATCCAGCCCTTGTGGCAAAACGCATCGACAACGTGGTTCGTCTATTTGCTGAGAGAGCGCTGGAAGAAATCGAAGCCTTTAAAGCTAGCGAAGCTGATGAAGGTCGAGTGTTCCGCATCAACCTAGAAGGCTTGGATGTGGCGGCGATGCAAGCAGAGTGGAATCGTTTAAGTCACGATCCAGATGCTCGCTATCAGTTGTTGACCAAAAACTGCTCAAGTACAGTCGCAAAAGTGTTAAAAGCGGGTGGGGCTGACAAACTTATCGGTCACACATGGCGACCTAAGTTTGGTGTTTGGACGCCGACAGAGCTTTTCAACTTTGGTCAGGCACTGCAGGAAGCTCAGCTTGAGATTTCCGCGAAGAAGCAAAGTCATCAAGTCAATGATGACCTTGATGCCTTGTCAGGCAGTGAGAAGCACAAAGACAAGGTGGCGATTGAAAATGATGGTACGCCGCCGCGCGATAAAGTATCTCTTAGCCCGCTGACTCGATTCCTCAACAATGAGTTATACGGTGGGAGAGATGCGCGTCGTAAGATTGGCGACATCACGCAAACCCTACTTGATCATGCGGTAGAAAAGGGTGAGTCGCAGAAAGTCACCCTGAAAGGGGAGGCGGGTCGTCTAACGGGGTATTACCATCAGGGAACGGCCTCAAGCGACAGTGAAACGAGCACGACAAGCGGCAAAGTCGTGTTGTTCCTGCATGGTTCTGGTTCGTCTGCTGAAGAGCAAGCGAGTGCGATTCGCAGCCACTACCAGAAACAAGGTATCGACATGCTTGCAGTCAACCTGCGTGGCTATGGTGAAAGCGATGGCGGGCCAAGCGAAAAAGGCTTGTACCAAGACGCTCGCACCATGTTCAACTACCTAGTGAATGACAAGGGTATTGACCCAAGTAACATCATCCTGCACGGCTACTCAATGGGCGGTCCAATTGCCGCTGATTTAGCACGTTATGCTGCGAAAAATGGCCAAGCGGTGTCGGGCTTATTGCTTGATCGACCTATGCCAAGTATGACCAAAGCCATCACCGCTCATGAAGTGGCGAACCCTGCTGGTATTGTGGGTACGATTGCGAAAGCAGTTAACGGCCAATTCTCGGTGGAGAAGAACCTAAAAGGTTTGCCTCAAGAGACACCAATTCTGCTACTCACGGACAACGAAGGCTTGGGTGAAGAAGGCGAGAAACTGCGTGCCAAACTGGCCGTTTCTGGCTACCAGGTGTCGGGCGAACAAACCTTCTATGGCCATGAAGCAAGCAATCGTTTAATGAGCCAATATACGGGAAAAATTGTGTCTGATTTGTTTGATACACAACACATCAAACACAATGAAGCAAAGTTAAACCAAGAATCACACGGCAAGAACTACGAGTCCCGAGATCTTATCCTAAAACCAATTTCGCAGCCTGAAAAGGTTGAGCTTGGCATGCCAGAGGCGGATCAAACAGTACTAGCAGATATTGCAGAACGTGAAAATGTGATTATTGGTGTGCGTCCTGTTGATGAGAAATCTAAATCTCTGATTGCATCTAAGATGTACAGCAGTAAAGGTCTCTTCGTTAAAGCCAAAAGTTCTGATTGGGGACCAATGTCAGGCTTTATCCCAGTAGATCAATCATTTGCAAAAGCATCAGCAAGAAGAGATCTTGAAACGTTTAACCGTCATGCAGAGCAATCTATTCAATCTGGTAATGCGGTAAGTGCCGACTTGTACCTCAATCAAGTTAGGGTAGAAGAGCTGGTCTCCAAATATCACTCACTCACCCCTCTGGAGCTGGATGACCAGAGCGGTATGTATAAAACAACGGCGACCAATGGTGACCAAAGCGTTCCTTTCTTCCTAAATAAGGTGACGGTAGACGGCAATGAGCTATGGCAGGTTCATTACATCACAAATGGGGAATTGGCGCCGTTTAAAGTCATTGGTGATCCGGTCTCAAAGCAGCCAATGACGGCAGATTATGATTTGCTTACTGTGATGTATTCCTATGGAGACCTCGGTCCACAGGATAAGATAAAACAGCCATTAACATGGCAGCAGTGGAAAGACTCTGTTACGTATGAAGACTTAACGCCTAAATACAAAGAGCTCTATAGCAATCAAGATCTCTACAACAAGAAAGATGGAGCAAGCCTTGGTAATTTGAGCGGCCGCTTAAAAGAGCTTAAGGATCGGATTAATGTTGATTTAGGTCGAACTAATGGTCTCGAGATGGTTCATCACGGTGCAGATGACGCAAATCCTTATGCCGTTATGGCGGATAACTTCCCTGCTACTTTCTTCGTTCCGAAAAGCTTTTTCGCCGAAGATGGCTTAGGGGAAGGCAAGGGCTCGATCCAAACCTATTTCAATGTCAATGAACAGGGTGCAGTGGTAATCCGAAATCCACAGGAGTTTTCTGATTTCCAGCAGGTGACGATCAATGCAAGTTTTCGCGCTTCATTTAATGATAAGTGGAATCATGGCTTAGATGAGCCCTTATTTACGACCAAGCGTAAACTGTCTCATGAATATCTAAACAAGAGAGAGCAATTACTTAAAAAGTTATCGGGCGATCGTCTCGACGCTCAGGATGAGACACTGGTGGCGCTTGGTAATCCAGATGATGTGTCAGGTAACAAGGCCAAAGTAGCGGTCGATGTATCGCAGATCTTTACTAGGCAAGAACTCAAAGAGAGAGCAAACGTCTTCGCTAAGCCGATTGGCGCATCCTATCAAGGTATTCTCGATCAACTTGATCTTGTTCATCAGACGGTAAGCCGTGATCAAATCGTCGCGAGCTTTGAGCTGAATAAGAAGGTCAATGCCTACATAGCTGAACACCCAACGTCGGGGCGTAATCAAGCGCTAACGCAGTTGAAAGAGCAGATCACCAGTGCCTTGTTTATCGGTAAGATGCAAGTTGCCCAAGCGGGTATTGACGCAATCGCACAAACAAGACCAGAGCTTGCAGCGCGTATCTTTATGGTCGCGATTGAAGAGGCCAACGGTGAACATCTAGGTTTGACGGATATGATGGTTCGTTGGGCCAATGAAGACCCATACTTGGCACCGAAGCAAGGCTACAAAGGCGAAACACCAAATGACCTCGGCTTTGATGCCAAATACCACGTAGATCTCGGTGATCATTACACTGACTTCAAACAGTGGCTAGAAACGTCTCAGTCTAACGGGTTGTTGAGTAAAGCTGTGTTGGATGAATCCACTAAAACGGTTCATCTTGGCTATAGCTATCAAGAGCTTCAGGATTTGACGGGTGTAGAATCGGTGCAAATGGCATTCTACTTCTTGAAAGAAGCTGCGAAGAAAGCGGATCCGATTTCCGGTGATTCAGCTGAAATGATATTGCTGAAGAAGTTCGCTGATAATAGCTACCTATCGCAACTTGATTCTGACCGTATGGATCAAATTGAAGGGATCTACCGTAGTAGCCATGAGGCGGACGTTGATGCTTGGGATCGTCATTACTCTGGTGCAGCTTATGATCAGTTGACGACTAAACTTGCTGGTGCCGCGGGTGTTGACGAGCAGCTTTCGGTTCTTCTCAATGACCGTAAAGGCCTCTTGATTGGTGAAGTGCATGGCAGTGATGTCAATGGCTTGCGCTTTGTTAATCAACAGATGGATGCGCTGAAAAAGCAGGGTGTCACCGTGATTGGCCTTGAGCATTTGCGCTCAGACCTCGCGCAGCCACTAATTGATCGCTACTTAGCTACAGGCGTAATGTCGAGTGAATTAAGTGCAATGCTTAAAACCAAGCATCTCGATGCTACTTTGTTTGAAAACGCACGTGCGAACGGTATGCATATTGTGGCGCTGGATGCCAATAGCACCGCGCGTCCAAACGTTCAGGGAACTGAACATGGTCTAATGTACCGTGCTGGTGCAGCAAACAACATTGCGGTGGAAGTACTACAAAGCCTGCCTGATGACGAAAAGTTTGTTGCCATCTATGGCAAAGCGCACTTGCAGTCGCACAAAGGGATTGAAGGGTTCGTTCCAGGTATCACGCACCGCCTTGACCTTCCTGCGCTAAGAGTCAGTGACTCGAACCAGTTCAGGGTTGAACAAGACGATATGACTTTGCGTGTTGTCTACGATGATGTGGCCAACAAACCGAAGATCACGTTTAAGGACAGCCTGAGTGGCGTAAATACAACTATTCACAACCAAAATGTCAATGACTGGGAACGTGTTGCCGTGACTCCAACAGCGGACGGTGGTGAAACCCGTTTTGACGGTCAAATCATCGTCCAAATGGAGAACGACTCTGTTGTTGCAAATGCCGCCGCTAACCTCGCGGGTAAGCACCCTGAAAGCAGTGTAGTAGTGCAGCTGGATTCAGACGGCAACTACCGTATTGTGTATGGCGACCCGGTAACACTGGATGGAAAGCTACGTTGGCAGTTGGTGGGTCATGGTCGTGATGATTCAGGCAGCAACAACACACATTTGAGTGGTTACAGCGCCGAAGATCTGGCAGAGAAATTAGCCAATTTCCAGCAGTCGTTTAGCCAAGCGGAAAACATCAACAACACGCCTGATCATATTAGTATTGTTGGTTGTTCATTGGTGAGTGATGACAAACAAAAAGGCTTTGGTCATCAGTTTATCAATGCGATGGATGTCAATGGTCTTCGCGTTGATGTGTCTGCACGCAGTTCAGAATTGGCAGTTGATGCGACGGGTCGCAAGCATACTAAGGACGAAAATGGCGATTGGATTCAAAAAGCCGAAACCAATAAAGTGTCGCTAAGCTGGAATGAGCAAGGCGAAGTGATTGCCAAGGAAGAACGTATTCGCAATGGCATTGCCGAAGGCGATATCGACCTATCTCGTATTGGTGTCAGCGACGTCGGTGAGATTGCACGTGGTGCGATTGGTGACAACAATGATGTGTTTGATGCGCCAGAAAAACGCAAAGTGGCAACGGAAACCTCATCTTCCGCTGCAAACAATAAACTCAGCTACTCCGGCAACATTCAAGTCAACGTGGGTGATGGTGAGTTTACAGCTGTAAACTGGGGCACATCCAATGTGGGCATTAAAGTCGGCAGCGGTGGCTTTAAGTCGCTGGCCTTTGGTGACAATAACGTCATGGTTCACATTGGTAATGGTGAAAGCAAACACAGCGTCGATATGGGTGGCTATCAGGCACTAGAAGGTGCACAAATGTTCATCGGTAATCGCAATGTGAGCTTCAACTTAGGTCAGAGTAATGATCTGCTTGTGATGATGGACAAGTCTATTCCGACTCCACCATTGGTGAATCCGTTCGACGGTGCCGCTCGTATTTCGGGTGTGCTACAGAGCATTGCTACCTCGGGTGAGGACCAAGATTGGCTTGCTGCTCAAGAGCAGCAATGGACATTGTCGGGGGCGAAGAAGTTCGTCAAAGATATGTCTGGCTTGGATCAGAGTAGCAGCGTTGATTACACCAGTTTGGTTGAACTGGATTCGCACAATGAGCGCAGTAGTCGTGGCCTGAAACACGATACGGAAGCGGCGTTAAACAAGCAGTATAACCAATGGTTAAGTGGCAATAGCGACTCTAGTGCCGGCAAACTCAGCCGTGCAGATAAGCTTCGTCAAGCCAATGAAAAGCTGGCGTTTAACTTCGCCGTGGGTGGTCAGGGTGCGGATATCCAAGTGACGACAGGCAACTGGAACTTTATGTTTGGTGACAACATCCAGTCAATTTTGGATACCAACCTAGGTTCACTGTTTGGCCTCATGACACAGCAGTTCTCTGCCACAGGTCAGGCAAAAACCACCTTCACCTATACGCCAGAAGATTTGCCTCGTCAGCTAAAGAATAAGCTGCTAGGTCAGATAGCTGGAGTCGGTGCTGAGACCACGCTGGCGGATATTTTTGGTGTGGATTACACCACTTCGGGCCAAATTGTTTCGCGCAATGGTGAAGCCGTCGATGGTGTGGCGATCCTAACAGAGATGTTGGAGGTCATTGGTGAGTTCAGTGGTGATCAACTGCAGTCCTTTGTTGACCCTGCTAAGTTGTTGGATGGCTTGAAGTCGGGTATCGACATGGGGGCAGATGGCATTCAGTCTTTTGCTGAAACTCATGGACTGAGAGACAAGGCACCAGAAGAGGAAGAAAGTAAGTCTTCGGTTTCTGTCAATGGTACGAGTGTGAATAACAGTCAAGGAGCGAGTGATTCTGATGGCAATACCGAAACAGCAGAAACGCAAGATCGTGCTTTTGGCTTTAACTCGCTTAACCTGCCAAATTTGTTCGCTACTATCTTCAGTCAAGACAAGCAGAAAGAGATGAAATCGCTGGTGGAAAATCTCAAAGAGAACCTCACCGCTGATCTACTGAACATGAAGGAAAAAACGTTTGATTTCCTTCGCAACAGTGGCCACCTCCAAGGTGATGGCGATATCAACCTCTCCCTAGGAAACTACAACTTCAATTGGGGTGGTGATGGTAAAGATCTTGGTGCGTATCTAGGAGACAATAACAACTTCTGGGGAGGACGTGGCGATGACGTATTCTACGCCACAGGCACGTCAAACATCTTCACTGGTGGCGAAGGCAGCGATATGGGCGTTCTGATGGGACGTGAAAACATGATGTTTGGTGGTGATGGTAACGACACTGCAGTTGTTGCTGGACGCATTAACCATGTCTTCCTTGGCGCCGGTGATGACCAGTCGTTTGTCTTTGGTGAGGGCGGTGAAATTGACACTGGCTTAGGCCGAGACTATGTGGTGACGTCTGGCAACTTCAACCGTGTGGATACGGGAGACGGTCAAGACTACTCGGTAACGATTGGTAACAACAACCAAGTAGAACTAGGCGCGGGCAATGACTTTGCTAATGTCTTCGGTAACTATAACCGTATCAATGCAAGCGCGGGTAACGATGTGGTGAAGCTAATGGGCTACCATGCCGTGCTGAATGGTGGTGAGGACGAGGATCACCTCATCGCTGCTGCCATCTCTAAGTTCAGTCAGTTCAACGGTGGAGAAGGCCGTGACCTGATGGTGTTGGGTGGTTATCAAAACACCTTCAAAGGTGGCACGGATGTGGACAGCTTTGTGGTGAGCGGTGATGTCATCGACAACCTTGTTGAAGATATTAGCAGCGAAGATAACATTGTCTTCAATGGCATCGATTGGCAGAAACTGTGGTTCGAACGTAGCGGGTACGATCTGAAATTGTCCATTCTGCGTGACCCAGTCAGCGAGACTGACCAAGCGAAGTTTGAGCATATTGGTTCGGTAACGTTCAATGATTACTTCGACGGTAAGCGTGCGCAGATGATTATCGCAATGGGTGAGAAAGACGCAAACGGTGAACGTGAGTACACAACGTTATCTGAAAGTTCGATTGATGCTCTAGTGCAAGCAATGAGTGGCTTTGACCCTCAGGCAGGAGACAATGGATTCATCGATAACCTAGACAGCAAATCTCGCGTGGCGATTAGCACGGCGTGGGCGGACGTTGTCCATAAGAAGGGTATAACGGTGTAATTTTCATCTTCCATTAACATCAAAGCCGCCTGAATAAAGGCGGCTTTTTTCTGGCTTCAACGTAAGCAGGTGGTAAAAACCACTCAATCATGTCATTCCAAATTTAAACCTTTACCCCGCAAGTAATTAGAGTCTTTCCAAGGCCGTATTACCTTCAATATCTATCTTTATCAAGAGCGAACGGTTTCGATGAACCCGTAATGAGAAGCAGAGATACGGAATGCTGGTGATAGGGGAGCTAACGCAGTTGTTGACACTCTTCGTACACAAGGTTTACCCGTTGTTGTTAAAGTAGGCCCCAATGTAGCCAAGTGTAAATAAATTGACAGGGTTTGAACGATAAAACCACCGTCAATTTGTCCCTTTATTATGAAGTTCAACCAACAACGTACCCCCATGCGCAATCATGAGTGGGAAGTGAAGCTGTTCCAACGCCGTGCGGTCGTTGCGTTTATTGCGATGATCACCTTATTGGGGGTGCTGGTGGCAAATCTTTACCATCTTGAGGTCAAAGATTTTAGCTACTACCAAACTCGGGCCAATGATAACCGAATTCAGGTTCTGCCTATTTCGCCTGCTCGGGGCCTGATTTACGACCGTAATGGTCATCTGATTGCCAAAAACATTCCTATTTATGTGCTGGATGTGTTTCCCGATAAAGCGGTCAACCTCGAACAATCGATTGTTAATCTGCAAAAATATGTCGACTTATCACCGGAGCAGTTACACAAGCTAAAGCATCTCTATCGCGGACGCTTTAAGGCGATGACGATAAAAGGGCAGTTATCTGAACGAGAAGTGGCGCGTTTTTCTGCTCATCAACATGAATTTCCGGGCTTCATGATCAACGCGGAAATGAAGCGTTTCTATCCTTACGGTGAGTCACTCACACACGTTGTTGGTTATGTTTCTCACATCAATGATCGCGATATTGAACGTCTCAAGCGTCGAGACGAACTATCTAACTATCGGGCGACAAAGAACATTGGCAAGCTGGGTATCGAACGCTACTACGAAAAAATGCTCCATGGCAAGCAAGGTTACGAAGAAGTCGAAGTCAACAGCCGTGGGCGAGTGATTCGCACCATCAAATATGTTCCTCCTGTCGCGGGGAAAGATATTGTGCTGAATATCGATGCTGATTTACAGAACTATGTCTATGAGTTACTGGGAGACAGGCAGGGCAGTGCGGTCGTACTCGACCCGAAAGACAACAGTATATTGGCGATGGCCTCCAGCCCAAGCTATGATCCTAACCCGTTTGTCGATGGAATTTCAGGCCCTGCCTATCGTCAATTGCTTGAGGATGTCCATCACCCATTGGTTAACCGTGCCACTCTTGGTGTCTATCCGCCCGCTTCTACGGTGAAGCCCTTCATGGCTATTGCTGGGCTGAGCGAACACGTCATTAGCCCAACGACGATCCGCAACGATCATGGTCGTTGGCAGATTCCAGGTTCCAGTCGCCATTCTAAAGCTTGGCGTGACTGGCGTCGCTGGGGGCATGGTGATGTCGACGTCACAGTAGCAATAGAAGAATCGGTAGACTCATTCTTCTATCAGATGGCTTACGATTTGGGTATCGACCGTATATCAGACTGGATGGGGCTGTTTGGGTTTGGTCAACTGACAGGCATCGATATTCTTGAAGAAACCGCAGCCAATATGCCAACTCGAGAATGGAAACAGCGACGTCACCATCAGCCTTGGTACAAAGGCGATACGGTGCCTATCGGTATTGGTCAGGGTTACTGGACGGCGACACCATTGCAGATAGCAAAAGCCACATCGGTATTGGTCAATCATGGTAACGTGACCCCCCCTCACTTGCTCAAAGCAGTGATTGAGCATGGCCAGAGTTTTGAGTCCGCAACTGCGGTGGATCAGCCAGTATTCAACGACATGAAGCGAGTAGATGACAAATCATGGGACATTGCTCTCAATGCGATGCGATTAGTCAATGAGGGGTCAAGAGGATCAGGCCGCAGAGCGTTCAGAGGGACTGAGTATTGCAGTGGTGGGAAATCTGGTACAGCGCAAGTGTTTGGTCTCAAGAAAGACGAAGTTTATAACTCCAAAGCGCTGAGACACAACCTCCTCGATCACGCATTGTTTACCGGTTTTGCGCCTTGCCAGCACCCTGAATATGTCACCACTGTGGTCATCGAACATGGTAACGGTGGGTCAAAAGTTGGGGCGCCTTTTGTCAGGCATGTTTTTGACCATTTACTCACTGAAAAGGATAAGCAGACCTCCAATAAGCAGACCTAAATCTGTATCCCTGCGTTGCTCTAGCGTTTTACGATGAATTTTTGATGATCGGTAGCGGAATCCCATATTGTCATCTAGATTCATATGGTTAGTTGGAAACTATGAGTAGAGTAGGGATACGAACATGAAGCGACTTTTGTCTCAGTGGTCTGTGACCAATCGATTGGTAGCTATATTCGTTGTATTTGTCGTCACTATCGTTTTGATTGCGACCGATATTATTGTGACTTTAGAAAAGAATAAGCAAGACGGTACGGTCATTAATGTCGCAGGTCGACAGCGAATGTTGACCAAGAAGTTTGCCAGTGAGGTCATGCTCTCCATCTATGAGGGGCATAAGTCTTCTCATCCTCAGCTCAATTACGACAATACCATTAAACTTTATGAGACTTCACTAAGGGCATTAAAAGGAGGAGGCCAGACCTTCTCTGACTTAACGATGAAAACCCCAATTAATTTGGTTGAAAGTACCGCGCAAGATTTTAAAAGTAGGCTTGGTAATGTAGAGCAGTTGTGGAATACGCAAAAAGCCATGGCTTTCTCTTTGCTGCAACAAACGGGCAAGCCGACCGAAGAGCAGGTTGATCAGTTTATGCTAGCCAACCACAAAACGCTGGGGGCGATGCACCAAGCGGTGCTGAGTTATAACCGCTATGCAGACGGCAATGCTCAAGGCTTAAAGCAAGATATCTTAGTCATAGCAGGTGTCGGTATACTTGTTGTTATTGTACTCTCATACTTTATCGGCCACAGTTTAACCCAGCCTATTCATCAATTGGTAGCAGTGAGCCGAGACACCAGAAAAGGTGACCTAGAAGATAAAGACCATATCGATGCGCTGATCAACAAGAGTGAACTTGGCCTGTTGGCGAAGAATATTCAGTCGATGAGGCATGCATTGTCTTCGGTGATTAAAGGGCTTAAAACTAGTGCGGATAATATCTCCAGCTTATCGGGCCGGGTAGAGTTGCTATCGCAAGAGGTCAATGAAAGCTACGATGATGAAAAACGCAAGTACGAAGAGATTGCGCAAATTTCTGATGGCTTGGTCGATTCCTTTAGCCGTGTTTCAGGGATGGTGGGTCAAACGTTAGAATCGGCTGCGCAAAGTCAAACCAGCGCAAAGCGTGGTTTAGATTCTGTTCACGCCAACATGAAAGCCGTCGAGCTAGCTTCTTCGGAATCGCATAAAGTGTCTGAAAACATTCAGGAACTCAGCTCCGTTGCTGAGCAAGTGTATAGCATTATTGATGTTATCCAGACCATTGCCGAACAAACCAACTTACTAGCGCTCAATGCGGCGATTGAAGCGGCGCGAGCAGGTGAACAAGGCAGAGGCTTTGCCGTTGTGGCTGACGAAGTGAGAATGCTGGCGAGTAAAACCAATGACTCAACGGGAGAAATTAGTAGCTTGCTCAATGACTTGACCGACCGAGTGAAAGTCTCTGTTGATTCTGTGGCTCAGTTACAGAAAGAAGTGGAAAACAGTAAGCAATGCAGCAGTGAAACGGCAGATAACATCGATAGAATTTCCAGCTCGATTACGTTAACCGTCGAACAACAGAATGAAATTGCCGTACTGATTGACGAGCAGTCTCGTAGCATCAACGAACTCAAACAAGCACAAGACTACCTATCTAATCTTCTTCAGAATACCAACAAGAAGATCATCGACAGCTCTCATATT
Source organism: Vibrio neptunius (assembly GCF_000967495.1). Lineage (GTDB taxonomy): Bacteria > Pseudomonadota > Gammaproteobacteria > Enterobacterales > Vibrionaceae > Vibrio > Vibrio neptunius. The sequence continues at coordinate 32,437 of NZ_JXXU01000082.1, forward strand.
GCGGTAGATATGAGTGACATGGCGAAGGGGATCTCGTCCACCTTAAATGACTTCTCTACGTCGGTTCATAAGTAACAATTGGATCAATAACGAGCAACTCTGAATCTACTTGGGGTTGCTCGTTTGTCGTGTGGTCAAGGTTTCTCAAATCATCGCTGAGTACCCAGCTATCTTTATGCCATCGCCCACTTAAACTTACCCGCACGTTTATCGAATTCATCCCAATTACAATACAGAATCATAGCCTATTCTTATCGGGCTCTTGGCATCATCTGAGGAACATGCCTTGGCACTAGCTCAATGTATTGATTGCGTGGAGCAGGGAAGACACTGGCGAATGGCACCGGAGCCAGAAAGTTGGACACAATGTAGCGTTTTCTCCATGTATAAAAGATACCTACTGAACGTTTTTGCCAACTGACTCGAAAAAGTAATTATGACACTTTAGACATAATGAGTGCTTTTAACTGACATAATAGACATATTTTGGCTGGGTACCGTTATTTTCAGTAGGCCATTATGTAAAGTGCGCTGTTTTATCCATGCCTATACCAGTTAAAACGCCGTCGTGAGTGACGCAAAATAACTTGATACAGTTTATTCAATTGAGATGCATGTAGTTTTGTTGCAGATGATAACTTATCTTCACAAGAGTGAAACTGTATGGCGAATGATATTGAGTTTACCTTTGAGGTCTCCGATGTTGTAGAAAGGTTCAAAGTAGAAAGTTTTTGTGTTCAGGAAGCCCTGTCTACCTGGTTTGAAATCAATTTGACGGTGTTATCAGAGAGTAAGGAGATGACCTTTGATGCACTGAGTAGAAAAAACGGTGTGCTAAGTCTCTTCGGTCAAGGTACCGCGACAGCTCGTCATTTTCACGGTAGTATTTCTCAACTCTTCTACTTAGGCACGGGGCGGCGTTACTCTCGCTATCAGATTACCCTAGTACCGCAGCTGTGGTTTTTAACCCAGCGCCAAGATTGTCGGATTTTTCAAAATAAAACTGCGCCAGATATTATTCGCCATGTTTTTGATGGCGCGGGGATGCACGATTACCGCTTGGAACTGACGGCTCACTATCAGAACAAAGACTACGTGCTCCAATACCGTGAAAGTGACCACCATTTTGTTCAGCGTCTTTTAGCCGAACACGGCATGTGGTTTTACTTTGAACACAGTGATAACGCACACACTATGGTGATTGTTGACAGTAATGATGCCATTCCTGAGCTGATAAGTACGCATCAGAACGCGTCCTATCTTGGGCCCATCCAGTTTCATGCTCACGGTGGCGGTGTTGCCGATAGAGAGCATATTTT
>NZ_JXXU01000083.1 GCF_000967495.1 Vibrio neptunius
AGTGCGATCCCGCCCTGGGGTCGGTTATGAGGGGAAACTATGTAAAAAGCGTAGATTGCACCAAGTTTAATCGAGCTTTTCCGATTAGTTTTATCGAGCGAGATAAGTTCGCATAGGGATGGAACCTCTATATTGACCTAATTTGGGAGAGCAAATCATGTCTAAAGACAAGGCTAAAGAAAATGTCGATATTGCTGATAAATCACTAGCTCAGCAGGGAGCTTTAAACGTTGAAGATGTAGAGAATTCGTATCGCGATATGAATACGCTTTTGGAACAGGCCAGTGGAGTAGAAGTTAATGGGACAGACACTTTAAAAACCCCCAGTCAAAAGCATTAAAAGAGAACGTTATCGACCTCTATTCAAATGTAAATCAAAAACGAAAAGAGACGGAATGACAGTAGAAATAGTTAAAAGGACAGGCACTTCGAACAGGCACTTCGAACACTTTGAAAAGAAAAAACAGAAGTTAATGGGACAGACACTTTAAAAACCCTAACGGGACAGACACCCTAAAATCCGCTAACGGGACAGTCATCCTAAATTCCTTCACCCTAAACTCCCTGCCCAACACTAGGTTAGTCTGGGCCCCATCGAACCCAGACAGACCTTGTTGTTCTGCGAAGGATACACCTTATACCCAATCAGTCAGAGTAGGTAAATCGTAGTTAATTGAGCTGCTGGCTTAACTGCAAGTAGGCGTTTTGAGCGTCTTGAGACTGAGATGACACCAGTTGCACCGCGACTTTTTCGGCAAATGCGCGTTTTTTCTCAAAGTCGATCGGCCGTCCATTCTTCCAAAGTTCAAAATGCAGGTGAGCACCAGTCGTTCGCCCTGTATTACCACTCACACCCACAGTTTCCCCTTGTAAGACAATATCGCCTTTTCTTACATAACGTTTAGAGAGGTGCAGATAGCGTGTTTTCAGTCCGCCTGGGTGTTGAATCACCAAATAGTTTCCCGCAATCGGGTGGTATCGAGAGGCGATAACTTCACCGGAAGAGATACTCACCACTGGTGTGCCTACAGGTACGGCGTAATCCGTGCCAAGGTGGGGAGCCATGGTGCGAGTCACTGGGTGTAAGCGAGAATGGCTGAATTGCGAGCTGATCCTGAACTGGCGAGAGACAGGAGACAGGAGCAACTTATCTTTATAAAAGCGCTTTCCATCGGTACTAAACAATGATCCTGTTTTGGTACTGTAGACATAATACGCATGTGATTTGTCTCGATATAAGAATGCGACAAGTTGGTCGTTTTCATCAAGCTTGAAAGCAAACTGTCCAGAGCCAGAAACGGAGTTAATAAAGTCGAACTTACCTGCCGATAGGGAGGTGAGATCTTGAATCGTGTTTGGGGCAATACCTAAACCTAACGCAGTGCCATAAAAAGAGTAGCCGACATGGCTGCTAATAAACTTATCTTTTTTTATGGGGATTTTTGGTGTTCTTGTGTCGTTTTGAATAGTGTTATTGACTTTATTGTTGTGCACATTGTTGGGTTGGCTAGTCGGAACGTCACTTAGTGGAGATATTTCGACTAACAAGCATAGGCTTAATGGAATAAGCGCCAGATACCAGAAAGACAAATAGTCTCGATAAGTTTTTTGAGGGACAGACGTTGAATGCATTTTAATAGTTATTTGAGATTTTCGGCTAATGATAGGGTTTTAAACAATAAAATCCATATAAAAAATCAATGGATACTAGTCATAATTAGTCGCTTTGAAGGCTTATATATACTTTATGCCATTAACCAGCGCCGATAAATAATTAAAAGCGTTTTATTGCTAGTGAAAATGATGTTTTTCATAGTCAATATGCCACGTTGAGAAAAATAATTTAGTAAATATAATCGTTGAAAATTTAACTTGTCATTGGCATTGGCTTAAAAAATGAAACACTATAATTATCTTGCACTGAGTGCATCTCTACTACTTGTCGCTTGTGGTGGCGGCGGTGGTGATGGCGGTGGTGACAGTTCGCCACCGTCAAGAACCATTGGTTCAATTTCTGGCAATGTGTTTGATGCGCCAGTATCGAACGCGAATGTCTATATTTGGGAGTATGATAATGGCCAGCAAGGGCGCCTGATTGCTTCGACCAAAACAGACACAAGCGGTAATTATAGTGTTTCAGTGGAATCGGCTTCCCGCCCGGTATTGATTCGAGCTGAAGGCGGGTCGTATATTGATCCTGCTACAGGACAGGAAGTGTCTATCAGTCAAGAGGGCAGTATCCGGTTAGACAGTGTCGCCAATTATGTCGAAGGCTCACAGCAGTCAGTCATGGTAACGCCTCTCACTAACATGGCCGCTGGTTTAGCGAAATATAAAATTAGGGAAGGCTCAAGTGCATCGACGGCGGTGTCTCAATCCATTAGTGCGATTGAGGGTATGTACGGCTTTGACGCCAATACCACCCGACCTGTTGATATTACCAATGGCCCTCAAGGTGCGTATGCGACAGATGGCCATAAGTACGGAGCCTTGCTAACGGCCTATTCTTCCTATGCGAAGGATATGAAAATACAAAAAAATGGTTCCGAGAACGAATACTCGTCAATAAACCTTGCACGGATTCAATATAACGATATCCAGTTGGATGGTAAGTTGGATGGGCAGGGTAAAGTTGGTAACCATAGCCAGAGTTTGGACTTTGGTGCGGTTAAAGTTACCAGCGAGCTATACACCAAAGAACTCGCTAAGCACGTAATGATCGCCGCCAATAGCCCCGAGTTGAATAAATCGAGTATTAAGGCGGACGAATTTAAACCTTTTAGTGATAAAGTTAATAAAATAGGTGAGGGAGATACCAGTGTCATTCCGGAACGTAAACCCTCTCCGATCGATTCTACGCCTCCAGTCGCGAGTCGACCAAAAGCAACCAAAAACGATATTATTGCGCGTACCGGCAGTATAGAAGTCAAACTTGAGGATGAAGTCGGCGTTGCGGTTCCCACAGTGGTACTCGAGTCTTATTTGAATGGCACCTGGAGCGAATTAGAAACCTGCCCAGTGGGTGAGATAGGTTCAAGCTACTGCGCCATCGACACTACTGAGTTTCAGCAAGGCTTAAGAAGCTCGAATGTTAAAATCAACGTCAATACTGTTTCCCTTGACGACCTCAAAATGAGCTCTGGTCAGGCGCGTCTGGTATTTTATACCGAAGACGTACTTGGCAACAAAATTGAGACCGGCTCAGAAGCTCATATCGTGAGTTTCAAATGGGATAACCAAAACCCAATCATTAAAGTGACTTCAGATCCGGGAATTAAAAAGGACACGGGCGAGACTGAGTACCTCTTGACGGGTACGGTTACTGAACCCACTTCTGGTGGCGTTACGGTTACTGTTTCATTTAAAGGGGATACGCCAGAAGGGTTAGTGTGTTCTCCTACTGCAGATGACGGCGTATGCCAATTTTCTAACAAGTATAAGTTGGAGCAATTCGGGACATCGACAAAGTTTGAGATAACTGCTACGGATGCCCAAGGCAATGTCGGCCGAGAATACCATTTTGTCACCCAAGATGCTAGAGAGCCAAAGCAGACGATAAGCTATCCGCAGGAGGAAGTTTCATTTGTACTTGAAGATGAGTCCGGTGCCTTTAGTAAGCCTTACCCTGGAGATTTCACGGTAAGTACCTACAACGCATCATCGGTACTGACTGCAAAAAACTACCTCAATATCGATTATCAGTATGCTGCTAACAATATAAGAAATAATGTCGATGTTAATTTCCAGTCGTTTAATGTTGACTACCTACACCGAAACAAGATCCCATACATCAAGGTAAAAGTATGGGACGAGAGGGCGCCAGATGGTGTTAATGTTGGTACTCCGGCTAACAAGTTAACATTACAGGTGAATTATTCCGTTAGTAAAGGTGGTCAAGCTGACTACAGCGGCGGAAAGACGATCACCGCCAATGCGTATAATCAACAAGAAAGCGTTACTATACCTCATGAAAAGATAAATGAGGAAGAAGGTTCTCAAGAAGGAGAAGATAAGTGGGTAGCATCAATGACCTACTATATCCCCTTTACCAAAGATATACTCGGAGAGACATTCAGTAAAATATCTGAGTCTGACGCGCAAAAGCTGGTCATTAGTACCACCGATGGCTCGAAAAACGTGTCGGATCCGATAACAGTATACTTCAAGACAACTTTCAACTTACCTACCTATACGGTTGTAACGCCTTTTGTTGGTGCGCAAGCGCAGTTACAAGGGTTAGAAAGTACGGGCTTTACTAATATTGATAATTGTACAACAACACAAAACTATGAGTCGGGTCAAGAACAGGCTCGTGATGTTGCGTCTTGCTTGTTGCGTGGCAAAAAGTCTGATTTCGACTTCTTACGAATTAAATTGGCAAGCCCAAAGGGCAAAAACACATACTCCTATAACTGGACTGATGATGGTAGTGCCCCCGAAGAAGTTAACCTAGAGGATGCTAATTTTGGAGTTTACTTCGAGAAGCCAAACGGCTCTCAAACCTTTTATGTAACTGAACTTTCTACCTATCATACTGGCCTATTCGACTATCGTTGGGACAACTATCAAGGTACGAAAAACACTGAAGTTGTGAAGTCATTTTTAGCTGAAGTGAATAACGCAGTGGCGTTACAAAAGCCAGGTAGTTTTTTTGGCTTTGACCCTACCACTACCAGTTATGCGACCAACGAAATGTTGCGGGGTCCACACAAAGAACCATTCAGTAAGCTAGCTGTCGAATATCAGCATCGTTTCCTTGCAGAATCAATGGCAAACATGTCTAAAAAATGGCCGCGAGTTTCTCCTGATGTACTTGCTTCCAAGTTTTATGAAGATCTAAGGGCAGATGGTAAGCCTGATGGAAAAAAAGGCCAAACTGTCATTGAACTGGATGGCGACGAGTTGAATGCAGACGTCTATCGTACCGGTTTAGCCCAAGCATACTTTGATTTACTAACGGGTAAACCTTGGGTAAAAGACAGCATCGCGCAGTTGTTTGCGGATGATATATCCAAAGCTAGGCCGATGTTAGGTACACTGGACCTATTTGGTAAAGATGGAGTCAGTATTGATAAATACGCGCCTGACGTAAAACTCACGGTAGCGGGTAGAACCTATACTGACAAAAATCAACAATATGTCGCAGGTAATATCAATGCAACACTGGTTGTCTCTGACCCATCGGGCATAAAAGATAAAGATGATGCATCTACTCCGTTAACTTTCGCTCCGATGTGGTACAAACGCTCAACCCCTAATCACGGAGAACTAGCCACAGGCATTTCGTTCAAAGCAAAGGATAAAAATGATGGATACGTCAAACAGTTCGATTTTTCTGTTGATACCGCGTCAAGTGAGCATAAAGACAAAGTGGAATTGGCTATCCATACCAGTGCAATGGATAACCAAGGAAACGGTTATGGCTACACAGATGATAAGCGTAAAGATTCTCTCTTCATCGATAACGAGCCACCTAAAGTCTCTTTGATTCGCCCTAGTGTCCTCAACACCACCACAAAGCTCACCACACAGCTTGGCTCAGACGTATACCTAAATACGAACAAAATTGTGCAGTTGGAATTTAAGGTCGAAGACACCGTCCATGACCAAAAAGACAAGCGCGCTCTGTTGTTTAAGGATAGCACGGGTCAAACTACAGAATTTAATCCTGATTATTTTAACAATGTGGGCGATGAAAGCTTTACTATTAACCTCTGTAAGAAAGAGACTAATTGTACTAAACCAGTTAATCCAGGTGACGGCGAATGGAAGGTTTATGTCAAGGCGATCGATAACTTGGGCAATGAGGTCAACGAGTACTCAACATCAGCACCGGAATTTATAGTTAAGATTGACTCAATACCACCTGAAGTTGAAAACAGGACCGCAGAAAAAATGCTGGGAGGCAATACCACATTAAAACCTGCGCCTATCTGGGGCGATCATAGCCCAGGTGACAAACTTGATGTCAGGCTCCGAATAGGTAGTGGTAGTCCATTAACTTTAGGTTTTTGTAGTGATGACGATACTGTGCCTTGTTTGGAAGGGACTCAACCTGACGTTGGCGTCAAGCTTATTGCCGATGCCTTTACGCATGGTCAAACCAATACCTTGTTCTATAGAGCGACAGATAAGGCATACCCACCGAATACCAGTGAGAGAGGAACAATCGAATTTCAAGTCGATAAAAAAGGGCCCGTTATCAACTTCCAAGACCCATGGTTAGTCGACTATGTCTCACAAAAGACAGGTGTATTGGGAGCTAAGTTCTCGGCGAAATTTAATAGTGTCACAGATGACTCCGGCGTAGAGAAAATCTCGCTTTATCAGAAAACAGACTCCGGTGAAACCTTCTTAAAAGATTGGACAGCAAGCGAGTGGAGCTCTAGCTTTGAGGGCACATACTCGGCAATCAATGACGAGAACAAGATTGTTACAGACGACAGTAACCGCGCTAAGCTTTTTGTTAAAGCGACCGACATTCATGGATTTGTATCAAGTTCCAATGTGTCTAATGTGATCATTGATACGCAAGGCCCATCACTAAAATTGAATGGGCATCAAGAGAATGATTTTTATGTGCCCGGTTATGAGCTCACGATCATTGCTGAAGACTATGACGACAACGGCTCGATAAACTCAAATGGTGTAGATAAGGACAAGTTTGAGTATTGGATATTCAAGGGCGATGTTGCGCCAAATGGAGAAGGAACCAAGCCAAAGGAAGTTGAAGGCCAATATAAGATCCCACTACCGTCAAATCTCGATACAACGGGTGAAGATGCTATTACCGTAAAATTGAAGGCGCAAGATATCCGCGGCAATGTTTCCACGGTGCCATTTAAACTGCATATCAAACAGAATGCACCAGAAGGAGAAATAACTGATGTTGTGTACGCCAATAATGAACCTATTGGCGATGATAAGACTATTACTAAAGATGAAGATATCAAACTCCTTCTGCGGATTTCAGATATTAGCGGCATAGATGAGATAACCGGCTCTTACCACTTTAAGAGTAAAGAAGCCGGAACTACGACTGGTGAAGAGGCCGGAACTACGCTCAGTTTTACTTACAAAGGTGAGGATCAATGGGAATCTGTTATTCAAAGCAACGCGCTGGCTAAAGATGGTGATTACGCCCTATCTATTGACGTATACAACAACGCCAAATACTTAGAACCGGCACAGCGAAGACCTCTAGAAATAAGACAGACGTTAAGTGTTCAAAGGCAAGGGGTAAGGCTTAAGGTTAAATCGCCGGAAGATTTCCAAAACTTTATAGCCAATGGCGAGCTAAAAGTGGATTTTGAGGTAGAAAGCGCAGTCACACCAGAAGAGCTCCAATGTTGGGTTCGTGAAAACTATAATTCGAACCAAGCACCAACAGATAATGAAGCTTCCTCTGGGCGAATAGAAGGTAATCTTGGGAAAACCCCAAGTTGTACGGTGACGTCTACGCAGAACTTTAAAGGCTCAGATGTGGTATTGATTGTTAAAACCAAAGGCACCAACGGAACACCGAACGTGCAAAGGTTTACGTTCAAGGAAATGGATGTCGAACCACCAACGTCTGTGCAAAAAGACTACCTATTAAAGGGTGAAAACGTTATTCCAGCGAGTCCATCTGCAAATAAAGACAAGCAATTAAGCATCCAGCTCGGATTTACTGACGAAGAATCAGGGGTCAATATTAATACAGATCCGCAAGACTTTAGACCACAGCTTGTTAGAATCAACAATATTGATCCAATAAAGCCTAAAGAGTGTGTACGCAATTCTGATGGTGTGACATGTCGCTATATTGAGAATTACACAACTTTCATCGATCCACGTAACGCGGAGCATATCTTTAACGTTAAGAACTTAAGTGATAATGCAGGTAATACGGCCGACGTCTCTCAGCTTTCATTAAAGCTTCCGGAAGGCAAACCGACAATTGCAATCACCAGTACAGACGATATTGAGAACCCCCTTGCTGAAAACACCGTCGTTAAGGACCTGATAAGCATCAACCTTAAAACGCTGTTACCTAATGGCTCGAAGCTGGAAGTATTAACTGTCGACGTAGGTGGCACCACTTATTCTACTGCCAATACCAATCATAAGGATAACTTTGAGGCAGTCACAAAGTGTGGAGAGAATGACGAATACTTATGTGCGGAGTTTAACGCTAACGTGCCTGACACTGACGTTCAATCCTTGGTGGTTACAGCGAGAGCGATGGATGTGTTTAACCGCAAAAGTGCTCTTAATGGTGAGTCTAATCAGGTAACGTTTATCGTTGACAAAGAAGCCCCTAAGGTTGGTAAAACTGTTGTGATAGAGTCACAACCGGGCGACAAAGTCAGATTCACTTTCCCCATTACCGACAGCGGAAGCGGGTTAGCTAAAGTCACTTACACAGTGACAGAGCTAGGAACGAATTTCACCAGAGAAGAAAAAAAAGGTGATGACCCTACCTACTTTGAGGTAGAGGCATCGGAACTGGCTAACAAGAACAAGTTGACAGTAACTGTCACGGCTGAAGACAAAGCGGGCCACGTGTATACAGAGAATAATATGGAGGTCAATATAGCGCTACCCACTGTAGCGTTATCTCTGAAGGATAATGCGCGTATAGAAGGGGGATTGCTTGTACTTGGCCGTACCAGTCAAGAAATGACACTAGAAGTGAATGCTACGAGTAGTATTACTGCAAAAAGTTACCGTATCACTCTTGTGCCTGTTTCAACTGGAGAATCAATCGAACAGTCGGCGGTGTTCGGCGGCACGTCTGCGACCAGTACATTTAGCTTCAAAGACACGGATCAAGGCCAGTACATGTTGAAAGTGGCGGTAACGGACTCGATTGGTCGCACGCTTGAAACGTTCACTTACGCGGGGAATGAGTATGGCGTTGAAGGCATAAAGTCTGTCGTTGATACCCAAGACCCGAGCGTGAGTAACCTAAAAGCCGAGCAAACAACCTTCGCACCAAATGATAATGGCGAATACTTAGTCGAAGTGACTGCAAACGTCTTGGATACGAACTTGAATGAGGTGAATGCAGAGCTTGCGTTGAAAGCAGGTGGCGACAAAATACGGCCTAAATCTGTAGTAAAACCGACTGACAATAGTAAGCCGTACGTCTACAGTTTCTCGGTCCCAGCGGGTGTTTATCGGGTTGCGATTAAAGCTAGTGATCTTGCCGGAAAGATCAATCCAGCGCAAGAAATCGAGACCGAGGTTGTTGCTGCCACGACCCCAGAGGTAAAAGCAATATCAGCCGCACCGCAAGGTCCGATTGGCGGTAACAAAACGACTACTCTGAATATCAAGTTTTCTGAAAAGGTCCAAGACTTTATTCTGAGCGATATAAAACTCACCCAAGTGGGCGGAAGCGATGACGTTGGCACCCTGAGTGAATTATCTACAACAAACAACATTGATTGGACCGCAAACTACAAAGCGCCGCAAGGAGAAGATAAAACCATCACCTTTACCCTAGAAGACGATGCCTATCAAAGTGAGAAGGGAATCAAGGGTAAAGGGTCTACGTTTAATCTAGAGGTTAAAGGTGTATTGCCAACAGTAAAATCACTATCGCTCAATCCTGAATATGCAGATACAGGGGATACCATCAATGTGACAGTGGAATTTTCACAGCCGGTCTCAGAGCCTTCGGAGTCGTATCTCAATACCAGCACAACCAAAATCAATTGGGATGCCGCTAGCGGTGAAAGTGACAGTTGGGCAGGTACGGTCAAGGTTCCAAGTGCCAATGACACAGATCTTGAAATGCCAATAGTGATCGCTGGTTTTAGTGATGCTTACAAGAATGAGGGCGTAGCCTATCAAGATAAAAAGTTGTTACTGAAACCTAAGGTAACAATCTCTAAGCCTGTAGTGAGTGCGCGCAAAGTAACGGTAAAAGGAACTACCACAAGAACAGGGACATCCGCGGCGTTGAAGCTAACGTTTAAAGATAAGAATGGCACCACAGTGACCCCACTCAAAGACGAAAGCACGTCGGATGGCGCTTTTGAACAAACGGTGACGTTTGGTGAGCTATCGGGCTTAGCCAGTGGTTCAGTCGATGTCACCGCAGTGGTAACCAACGGTCA
>NZ_JXXU01000084.1 GCF_000967495.1 Vibrio neptunius
TCTAAGTAGACCTGCCATTATTTATAGGTTCAGTGGATAACATCTTTTGATGCCTCGTCTATTGTCCCTGGTTCGGCTCTAAGTAGCCTGCCATATTCAACGTTGTTAAGGCTTTACCAATTGTCTTGATAACTACAGATTAAGTTGCGGAAGTGGCGGAATTGGTAGACGCACCAGATTTAGGTTCTGGCGCCGCAAGGTGTGAGAGTTCAAGTCTCTCCTTCCGCACCATACTTAATCCATCGGCTACGTAGCTCAGCTGGTTAGAGCACATCACTCATAATGATGGGGTCACAGGTTCGAATCCCGTCGTAGCCACCATTTATTTCGATTGCTAGCTCAGGCTAACAGCCCAGCATACACAAGTTTTAAAAGTTAAAGTCCCTCTTCGTGTACTAGGCTCATATTAAAATCAGAATTATCATACCCAGTTTTATGCTGGGTTTTCTTTTTTTGGCGCTCCCTTTTTGCTTTCCTCACAACATAAAAAATCCAGCCGAAGCTGGATTTTAGTTAAAGTCATGACTGTCTAATATGCTGAGAAACTACTTTCTTAGCCTAGAAGCCCCAACGCTGAGTTGGGCGCCTGCTTTGCTTGAGCAAGAACGGAGCTAGACGCTTGAGACAAGATCTGAGCTTTTGTTAATGCTGTCGTTTCTTTGGCAAAATCAGTATCTTTGATGCGGCTCTTAGATGCATTTACGTTTTCGTTAATGTTATCTAAGTTATTGATTGCATGGCTAAATCGATTCTGGAAAGCACCAAGTTCCGCACGGTGGCTATCAACGAATTTCAAGGCTGAATCAACAATCGCAACCGCTTCTTGAGAGCCAGCAACCGAAGTAACATCGATGGTGTCCACCGTTACCGCTTGGGCTGGTCCCATACTCAATTCACCGGCTAGTGCACCACCAAATGTCACATCACTGGCAACACGGTTGTTATCAGTAAAGATTTGCAAATTACCGTCGTCGCCAACAGAAGCTTTGACCATATCAGTCTGACCATTGATGTACGTAGCCAGCTCCTCTATATCATCACCTTCTTTCGCCGTAATTGTGATGTTCTGCTGTTCACCAAACACATCTGTGAGAGCGAGAGTGAGATCATTGGAACCCGCTTGCACCTCCCAATCTTTGTCTTTGGCATTGGCTGCAGCATAGCTGTTACCACCCATCATGGTGTTGTCGCTGCGCAAGTTGTTTAGTGTCAGCATGACTGCTTCACCATTGTCTGCGCCAATCTGGAATGATTTGGTTGAGAATGTACCGTTCAGTAATTTATTGCCACCAAATGAGGTAGTTTCAGCAATACGGTTCAGTTCATCGTTCAGTGCCGTGATCTCTTCCTGAATCGCAACACGTTCAGACTTAGAGTTTGAGCCGTTTGAAGATTGTAGTGATAGATCACGCATACGTTGCAAAATATTAGTCGTTTCATTCATAGCGCCCTCAGCAGTTTGCGCTATTGAAATACCATCATTTGCGTTACGTACAGCAACGTCTAGACCTCGGCTTTGTACATTCAAACGGTTAGAGATCTGCAAGCCTGCTGCATCATCTTTAGCACTATTGATTTTAAAACCAGAGGATAAACGTTCCATCGAGGATTGCTGTGCATTAGATGCGCTATTGAGGTAGCGCTGCGCAGTCATTGCCGCAACATTCGTGTTTACATTAACCGCCATAGTGGTTACTCCTATTGATTTTCCGTAGATCGGAAGTTTCGAAAGGTTTCCGACGTCTCGGTAAACCAAGTTCTCTCAAAGTAACCTTATTAACGACGATAAAATGATTATCTTTAGAGCAATTTTTAAAATTCCTACGAAAACTAGGGAGAAGAGCAAAAATGTTGACCTCATCTTCAGATATGAAATCTATTGCTAAAGTTTTTGTCGAGACAGCCGGGTAGATACTAAAAGGTAGGGAGTTAACTTGAGAAGGTTGATGTAAAGTGCCGCTTCGACGGGCAAAAGAAAAGCCCCTTTTCCTTTGAGAGAACCGGGGCTAGTGTGGTAGCCATTGTGGAGATCGAGAGAAATGATCACAGCCTGGCTGCCGTGTGCATAAGTCACTCAGTGATAAAAGCGGATGTGAGAGAGCTCTTAAAACCTAATCACTTATGCTTGCCGAAACATCTTCACTAACCCCACGTCTAGGTTAATGCTAGTGAAGATATTTACTACTACTGCAATAAAGACATTGCAGAGTTTGGCAACTGTTTTGCTTGGGCTAGAATAGAAGTACCAGCCTGTTGCAGAATTTGTGCTTTCGTCATCGCAGTCGTTTCTTTCGCGAAGTCCGTATCTCGGATTCGACTGTTCGATGCTTCTACGTTTTCTTGGATGTTCGCCAAGTTGTTAATACTGTGGCTTAATCGGTTTTGTTTCGCGCCTAAATCAGCACGTTGTGAATCAACGTATCGCAGAGCAGCATCAACAATACCAACCGCATTTTGTGCACCACCAACGGTGTTTACATCAATGTTTTGAACGGTTGTATTCAGGCCTGGGCCACCATTTAAGCCCAGCTCTGTAGCAAGACCACCGGATATATTCAGGTTACCCTCCAGATTCGGCTCTGCGGCAAAAATCTGCAGTTTACCTTCTTCATCAACAGACGCTTTCAATTTATCTGTCTGGCCATTGATATACGTCGCTAGCTCTTCTATATCATCGCCATCTTTCGCAATGATATCTAACGTCATGGCTTCACCGTCTTTCGTCGTGAACTCAAACTTGAGGTCCTTTGCCGTAGGCGGAACACCCCAGTCTTTGTTCTTTGGCTGTTCAGCAACAAAAGACTGACCACCCATACGGAAATCATCCGCACGAATGCTGGTGAGGCCCATGATAATAGCTTCACCTGAACTGGCACCTATCTGGAACGACGCTTCACCAAACGAACCGTTGAGCAGTTTACGACCACCAAACGAAGTCGTCTCAGCAATACGGTTCAGTTCATCTTGTAGCGCCTCGACTTCTTCATTAAGAGCCTGACGCTCTGACGCAGAGTTTGTCCCATTTGCTGACTGCAACGATAAATCACGTATACGCTGTAGGATTAACGTAGATTCGTTCATTGCACCTTCAGCGGTCTGAGCAATAGAGATACCATCGTTAGCATTTCGCATGGCAACATCCAGACCACGTGATTGTGCTGTTAAGCGATTTGAGATCTGAAGACCCGCAGCATCATCTTTTGCACTATTGATTTTCTGACCTGAAGATAACCTTTCCATCGAGGTGTTGAGATCACCTGTGGCCTTATTCAGGTAACGTTGGGCAGTCATTGCCGAAACGTTAGTATTTACAGTAATGGTCATAGTTTGCTCTCCTAATGAGTTCGCAAGTGCTTTGCGAAGCGGCCAGCTTAATCTCAGTTGGAAGCACTGACCGTAAATGACTTGCTAAGCAGAAAGTGCCTGCTTAAAACCTGTTCGTTAAACTCTTGGTTTTATCGATACAAGTAGTGTGCCAACTTTATAGAACAAATAATAAATTAATTTTATTCATTATTTTCATGTAGTTAATGAGCCCCTTACGTTTATAGGTATGTGCTCATTTTATCACCACACTCTGGCGGCAATGACCTTGCCGCCTATTTGCCACTTGGTTGCCACCAGGTTTCTGGCCAACCAGCTATGTCTGACTTCGCACATACGGCTTAGCACGTATGGCATTGAAGTTAGATATAGTTAAACAGTGTTAAATCTTTCGTTTTGCCAAATGCTTGTTGAGAAGCTTGGAGCGCTCGCGAGTTTTCATTGAACTCTATAATCGCATCGGCATAGTCAAGGTCTTCAAAGTTACTCTTGGATTTCGCCAAGGTCATTTTGAAGTCGTCATGTTGTTCTTCTTGGATATCCAGTGTACTCAGGCGAGCACCGACATCTGTTCTTGCCTTATTCAGGTGAATAAATGCCGCATGGAATTCTTGAGTAATCTGATGAAGCTCTGCAGTGTTCGATGTATCAGATACTGAACCTTCTGCTAACTTCATCGCTTGCTTAAACGTATCGAAGATACTGTACGTTTTTCGCGGCTCTAAGGTAATCGCATCCCCTTTGGTGATCTGGCCCTTAACCTGAATCGTGACGTCTTCAAATTTAATCCCAATTGCAGGGTCAAAATTATCTGCTTTCACGACCGCTCCATCGCGCTCAAGCTGATAGCCATAATTACCATCGGGCATATCAACAAACGTTACCTTGTAAGTCGATAGATCATCGGGGTTAGTATTGATCGCGCGCTCGAGCAATAGCTCAGAAACACCTTTGAGGTCATATTGAGGCTCAAAGTCTCCATAAGGGTTGTCGATTTCCATAAACAGCTTGCTGCCCGGATCATTGATGGGCATTTCCAAACTATTAGAGATCTTCATCTTACGCTGATAGTCATCTCCGGCGTAAACCACATCACCATCTTTATCTCGGAAAAACGGCTGGTTTTTCGGCTTGGTTCCCGCAAAGATATAGTTGCCTGACTCATCCTGAACATTGGACAGATTGAGAAAGTTATTGGCAATTTCTAGCAATTCGCGACGTTTAGCGATTCGGTCTTCAGGTGATAAGGAACCGTTGATCATTTCCATGACCGTACGCTTGGCTTCATCGGCATACTGTTCCGCATTGGAGATAATCACTTCATGATGCTCTAGACGATTGCGACTGAGTACAATGGCATCGGTAAACTGGCGTAATTGTTCTTTCTGTTGACCAATATTTTGGATGTAATGTGTTGCTAAAGGATCATCACTGGCCCGCATTAGCTTCTTACCAGAAGCTAGCTGTGCCTGATTGTGATGGACTTTGGCTTCTTGGCGGCGTAAATCATTCTGTACTGATTGATAGTTGTGGAAGCTGGAAATACGATTCATCATTTATCTGCCCCCTATCTCAACGCCAATATAGTATTAAAGGTATCATTCGCCGCTTGCATAATCCGTGATGATGCCATGTATGCTTGCTGGAATTTCATCATGTTGGCGGCTTCTTCGTCGAGGTTAACCCCAGATATAGAAGCGACCCTCTCTTGCGCTGCTTCTTTTTCCAAACGCGATACGTCGGTTAAGCGAGACGCTGTAGACATTTGCAGACCTACGTCAGTATTCAGGTTGTGGTAGATATCCAATATCGTTGACTCACCATCATTGAGGTGCTTGTTGGTTTGGATATTCTGCATCTTCAGTAAGTTGCCATTGTCGCCTTCAGATGGGACAAGATTTGCCGTGAACTTGTCATTCGCAATAGCACCGGCAGATAACTCAAACGTGGTACCTTGCACGGTCACAGGCCCTGTAGGTGGGTAAGCCTGAGGTTGAAGTAGAATCTTACCTTTTGTGTCTGTGACGGCAAACTGCTTGCCATCTGGTGAAATAATCACCTCAAATTCGCGTAAGTCACCCGCTGTATCAATAGAAAAGGTGGCGCTTCCCTGAGCAAACGTTGTCGATGCTTCGTAACTCTGTGCAGCAATAGCTGATGGGTCATTGGTTGCCATCTTCATTTGCGCAGCCCCATTGCGGGTCGGTCTGATCAATACTCGCTCACCCGCCTGTAGACCGTTGTTGATGTCAATGCGAATACCATCGAGCGATATTGAGTTTCCGACTACAGGAACAATCGACATATCACCATTTGGACGCGTTATGTAGTAATCACCACCATTAAATTGAAGTGAATACTGGCCACCCACCAATTTATTGGTGTCTTCTATGTATACTTCCAGATCAGCAGTAGAGTTAGAAGAGGTGATAACACGAGACTTAGCCACCACTTCAGAGTTTACGTCGGTAAAAACTAACCCACCGATGTTACCTCTGAGATCTAAACCTTGAGATTGAAGTACGTTCACATCATAAGAAAAAGCGGTCGCCATCCTACCTAATTCATCCATCAGATAAGGGATCTTCTCATCACGCATCGTCAGCATAGCACCGAGTTTGCCATCAATATCTTTCGTGGTGATGGCTTTAATGCCTTTGCCTTCTATCATTGCTAAACGACGCTGATGAACATCAGGATAGCCATCAATCATTTTCAACTGGCTAGCCTCAGTGCCTGAGACTAGGGTGTGTCCATTACCAATATGAACGTTAAAACCTTCTGCGTTTTTACGCGGTGTTACCGTCACCTTAGTGTATTCGGACAGCTCTGTTATTAGCTTTTCATGCTGATCCATTAAGTCATTATGCGGACCAGGAGTACGCATCATCAAGCGATGTAAGTCTCTGATTTCCAGAGCGAGCTGGTTGACTCGTTCAATCCCGAGATCAAGTTTTTTGTTCGTAACATCTGACTGCCGACGTATCGTTTCGTGAAAGTCATTGAGGTTTTGGGTGATCAAATCCGCTTTTTCCAGCACCACTTTTCGTGCCCCAACGTCATTAGGACTATCAGCCAATGACTTGACTGCATCAAACCATTCATTGAGGTTTTCAGGGATTTTTTTCGAAGCGACCGATGACAGCATGTTGGATAACATTTCTAGATTAGCCTCATCATCGACCTTGTGCGCGTAATTCGTCGTTGAGATGTTCATCTCGTTGACGGCAAATTGATCCCAAGAGCGGCGAACTTTTTCCACATGCACGCCCATACCATAGGTCTCCCCACCATATTGGCGTGGCATATTCGCACCTTGGATCACCGACTGACGGCTATAACCCTCTGTATTGACATTAGAGATGTTATGACCCGTGGTGTTAAGTTGTCTCTGAGCCGTCAGTACGCTTTGCGAACCAAGATTCAGAAGATCAGACGCCATATAGCCCCCAGGAAACCTAATAAAATCAGTAGAACTGAATAACTTAGTTAACTAAAAGCAATATGTGTGCCAAATGCGGGATGCGGGATGCGG
>NZ_JXXU01000085.1 GCF_000967495.1 Vibrio neptunius
CGAGAAGCGAGAAGCGAGAAAAGTTTGAAGGGTTGATATGAAAGTATCAACCCTTTTTGTTTTTATGGTCATCCTCAAGAGTAAGGAACGAACGAGTTGGGGATCTCATCAAGCTACCGACTACTCGATGTAAGAGATTCCCTACTCCTTCCTTCGTCAGTCTAGGGAATGACAATTAATCCCGAAGGGCGAAGCCCGCTCCCGTTTCCAAAAGCGAAGCGATCCCGCTCTCCATAGGACGAAGTCCGTTCCCAGCAAACTGCTAGCTACGCAATCCTATCCCACAAGTCACTAGGTAATGGGCTACTGTATACAAAGCAACGACAAACACACCCAGAACACCGAATGACGTCATAATACCCACGTCCGATACCCCGAGAAAACCGTATCTGAACGCATTTACCATATAAACAATGGGGTTTATTTTCGACACACCTTGCCAAAATTCAGGTAGCAGACTTATTGAGTAAAACACACCACCCAGATAAGTCAGTGGCGTCAGGACAAATGTCGGAATAATAGAGATATCATCATAAGTCTTCGCATAAACTGCATTGATTAAGCCGCCTAGTGAGAACACAACTGAAGTCATGAATACCGTTGCGAATATAATTCCCCAGTGATCAACTTGCAGGTCAACAAAGAATAGTGAAACAAAAGTCACAATAATTCCGACCAGTAAGCCCCGTACCACTCCTCCCATGACAAAGCCAAGAATAATGACATAGTTTGGTACAGGAGCTACGAGCAGCTCTTCAATGTTTTTCTGAAATTTAGCACTGAAAAATGATGATGCGACATTTGAATAAGAGTTAGTGATAACCGACATCATGATAAGACCAGGCACGATATATTCCATGTAGCTGAAGCCATTCATATCTCCAATTCTTGAACCGATCAAGCTACCAAAAATAATGAAATACAACGTCATTGTGATGGCTGGTGGAACCAAAGTCTGAACCCAAATGCGAGTAAAGCGATTAACTTCTTTCGTCAGCAAACTGCGAAAGGCCGTCCAATATAGGCGATACATATTACTGACCTCCCTCACGGACAATATTGACAAACAGCTCTTCCAATCGGTTTGCTTTATTGCGCATCGACAACACCTTTACTCCCAACTCTGTTAGCTGACTGAAAATACTATTGAGCCCCTGAGTTTTCTCAATTTCAATCTCAAGCGAACCATTAACCACACTTTGACTGTTTACACCTTTCAACAGAGGGACCTCGACGCCTTCCTCTAAATCAAAAATAAAAGTTTCTACATGTAGCTTACTTAGTAGGTGTTTCATCGTGGTGTTTTCTATTAACTCACCTTTGCTGATGATACCTATGTTACGACATAGCATTTCAGCTTCTTCAAGGTAATGGGTCGTCAAAATGATCGTGATACCTTCTTGGTTAATCTCTTTAAGAAACTCCCACATAGAACGGCGCAGTTCAATATCGACGCCTGCCGTCGGTTCATCCAGAATCAATAACTTAGGCTCATGGACTAAGGCGCGGGCAATCATCAGACGACGCTTCATTCCTCCAGATAAGTTTCGTGCGCGTTCGTTACGTTTTTCCCACAAATCAAGCTTGGTTAAATACTTTTCGGCTCTTTGCTTCGCTAAAGTGCGTGACACCCCATAGTATCCAGCCTGTTGCAAAACAATTTGCTCAACGGTTTCAAATTGATTGAAGTTAAACTCCTGCGGGACTAAACCTAGGTGTTGCTTAGCCAGCTCTAGATCTTTGTCAGTGTCATAACCAAATACTCTAACCTTGCCAGAAGTCTTATTGACCAGAGAGGAGATCACACCAATAGTCGTCGACTTACCGGCACCGTTAGGCCCCAATAAGGCATAAAAGTCGCCTTTGGCGACATTGAGGCTAATACCCTTCAGCGCCTCAAATCCCCCCGCATAGGTTTTGCGAAGTTGTTCAATTTCTAATGCATACATAGTTTTCAGTGTAATTATTGGTTTGTGCGGATGTGGGTAACGTGCGTATGCCGTTAGAGAGCCACGAGTGTAATTCAGTTTATCGTTGAATGACGATGAATACAATTACACGATTCGATTTATTTGGAAATATGAAATGCTGTAACCCTACTGCAAAA
The DNA here is from genome assembly GCF_000967495.1 of Vibrio neptunius. GTDB lineage: Bacteria > Pseudomonadota > Gammaproteobacteria > Enterobacterales > Vibrionaceae > Vibrio > Vibrio neptunius. The sequence goes on from NZ_JXXU01000085.1 coordinate 2,108, forward strand.
ACGCCGCTGAGAGTCAGCGGCGTGAGTAGGTATTTGTCAGTCTATACTGCTTGGAACTGATGCTCATCACTCTCGACATGCTTCAACGCCGCTTTGAGCGCCTCGTAACGAAATTTATATGTATTTTCTTGAGGTACTAAATCAATAACATGGAATTTTTCCAATTGTTGGCGGGTGCTTTCATTCGGGCACAACAAATAAACTTGGCAATTCGCGTCAAGAGCATCTTTAATCGCATTTTCTAGCGCGAGCCCGACCGTCACATCAATCATGGGCACGTCAGTCAGGTCTAGGATCATCACCTCGTAATCAGAAATACTACTGTGCTGGCGTGAGATGGCTTTCGAAACACTAAAAATCATCGGCCCAGACAAATAGAAAAACAGTACTTTGTCATTGGCTCTATCTAACAGAGCTCTTTCACTGTCTGTCAAAGGAACATCATTTTCATCCGCATCACTGATGGCTTTGACCTGTCGAGCTTGTTCACGACTCAAACGTTCAATAATGATGATATTAGAAATGAAAACGCCAAGTCCCACAGCCACGATAAGATCCACAAACACTGTCAACAGCATGACACCATACATGACCGCCATCCCCGCAAAGCTCACTTTATGCGCTCGTTGGATGAAGCTCCAGTCAAGTATATTGAAGCCAACGTACACAGCTATACCCGCCAATACCGCCATAGGAATAGGCTCGGTCAAACCTCCAGCGACCAACACCACTAAAGCGAGCATTAAAGCACGGATCACCCCCGATAGTGGTGAACGAGCCCCTACCTGAATATTTGTCACGGTCCCCATCGTAGCACCAGCCCCCGGCAGTGCACCAAAAAGACCTGAGACCATGTTCGCTAAGCCTTGACCGCGAAGTTCTTTATCTGAGTTGTGTTCTTTACGAGTCAGTGAGTCGCCAATGACAGCAGTCAGCAGCGTATCGATACACCCCAGTGTTCCCAATACCAGCGCATCGATGACCATCTCGGTGAACATAGAAGAATCAATGTGCGGAATCACTAGAGATGGCAAGCCCGCTGGAATTTCACCAATACGACGAATATCTTCAGTGTCAAACACAACGATAGATAAGAGGGTAACGGCAATTAATGCCACTAGCTGAGCGGGTACGTATTTGCGGTATTTTTTTGGAAAGAAAAACAAAATTCCCAGTGTCAGGAGGCCGAGAAATAGCTCACTGAACTTCATATTGGCAACCGTTTCAGGGAAAGCGGATAAGGTGCCTAATACACCGCCAGAAGGAGCGGCATGACCAAGCAGTGGCGACAACTGAAGAATAATCAAGATGACACCTATCCCTGACATAAAGCCAGAAATCACACTGTATGGCATCAAGGTAACATACTTTCCGAGCTTCAATGTTCCTAGTAAGATCTGAAAAGCACCGGCCATCATCACAACCGTAAAAGTCATCGCCATGCCAGTCTCGGGGTATTTAGCCATCATACTAGTAAGCACAGCGGTCATAATCACTGTCATTGGGCCTGTAGGCTCTGAAATCAGTGAGTTTGAACCACCGAATAGAGAAGCAAATAAACCGACCAAGATCGCGCCCCAAAGTCCGGCTTCAGCGCCGGCTCCCGAAGCGACCCCAAAAGCTAGCGCTAATGGTAACGAAATAATAGCGGTGGTCACTCCACCAAAGGCATCACCTTTCAGATTAATATCTTCAAAACGATTTCCAAACACAATCCGGCTCCACTGCTTAATTAATGCGATTTTGATACTCGAAGAGGTAATGAGTCGTGAATACCCTCATTAAAAGTAATAAATTAGACTAAATTTGCTGACATCTTCGTTGATATACCAACTAAAAAGCAACTTTAGCAAATATACCTAACTCGCGTTAGTACGATCACAGCCTCATCAAACACACTTTATAACTCTTTGTTAGATTCACTCCTAAGTTTATGATTTTTAGCGATGAAACACGTCAGATGAGTGCTTTTTTACACAGTTTTGACAGGAATGAAATTGTAACATTGTGTATAGTAGCGAAAGAAATGTTTAGGATTGATTGTAAGATGCCGGAAATTAAACAGCTTTTTGAAAACAACTCAAAGTGGTCTGAATCCATTAAGGCTGAACGACCAGAGTACTTTGCAAAACTTGAAGAAGGCCAGAACCCAGGGTTCCTTTGGATCGGTTGCTCTGACAGTCGAGTGCCTGCCGAGCGCCTTACTGGACTGTATTCAGGCGAACTATTCGTTCATCGCAATGTTGCTAATCAGGTTATCCATACGGACCTTAATTGCTTATCAGTTGTCCAGTATGCTGTAGAAGTTCTGAAAGTGAAACACATCATCGTTTGTGGCCATTATGGCTGTGGTGGTGTTAACGCTGCTATTGATAACCCCCAATTGGGACTAATCAATAACTGGTTACTCCACATTCGCGATAATTACCTAAAATATAAGACGCAAATCGAATCGTTACCACGTGCCCAATGGGGCAATAAGCTATGCGAAATCAATGTCGCAGAGCAAGTCTATAACCTAGGTCACTCGACAATACTGCAAGGTGCATGGGAAAGAGGCCAAGAGGTTGAGATTCATGGCTTCGTCTACGGTATTGGCAATGGCAAACTGCAAGATTTAGGTGTTCGCTGCTCAAGCCGAGAAACGTTAGAAAGTCGCCACCAAGAGGCATTGGATAAGATTTTAACTTCTCCTGTACTTGGCTAAACAACAAAAGACCCGCGAAATAGCGGGTCTTTTTACATTTGTCTAAGGAAAAACATGGCTATTCTTGAGGAACTACTTTACCAATGTAAGGAAGGTGACGATACTTCTGCGCATAATCAATACCCACCCCAACAACAAACTCATCGGGAATAGCAAACCCAATCCAATCAACCGGAACTTCAACTTCACGGCGTGACGGCTTATCGAGCAAAGTGCAGATAGCGATAGATTTGGGTTCACGCAAAGAAAGGATCTCTTTGATTTTGTTTAGTGTGTTGCCCGTATCAATAATATCTTCAATGATTAGAACATCTTTACCTTTAATATCATCATCCAGATCTTTAAGAATGCGGACATCGCGAGAGCTTTCCATCGTGTTGCCGTAACTAGAAGCCGTCATGAAATCTACTTGATGCGTTAGTTCAATCTTTCGAGCCAAGTCTGCCATAAAGACAAATGAGCCACGTAACAAACCAACCAGCACTAAATCTTCGCTGCCTTGATAGTGAAGGGTAATGGCTTTACCCAGTTCACTTACGCGTTCCTGAACCTCTTGCTCAGAAATCATTACTTCTACTGTATGTTTCATACCAATCTCGTTCTCTGCATTAACGATAGTTCACTAAACATTAGTTTAGATCCCGTCAGATGATCTTAAGCACGTAGTTTATCACCACTATGTAGCAGGAGAAACGTTTGCTTGATTAAAGGCTGCAATAAACATATGCAACTACATGATCAGAAGCACGGTATTAATAAAAATGATTATTAAATAAACTGAAATCGTTGACCTAATTCATATGCACCATTACACTCATTACTGCGAAAGCAATAATAAAATACTAATTAGGGCAAAAGCCCACATATACAACTCAATTGGCAAGGAAATATAACTATGGATTCTATAGCTAAGAGACCGCGTACGCGTCTTTCACCACAAAAACGTAAACAGCAGCTGATGGAAATCGCACTAGAGGTGTTTGCAAGACGTGGTATTGGACGTGGTGGTCACGCTGACATCGCAGAAATCGCACAGGTTTCTGTTGCGACTGTGTTTAACTACTTCCCAACCCGAGAAGATCTGGTTGATGATGTACTTAACTACGTAGTTCGTCAGTTCTCAAACTTCCTATCAGATAATATCGATCTTGATATTCATGCAAAAGAAAACCTACGTAACCTGACTTCGGCAATGGTTGATCTTGTTGTCAATGACTGTCACTGGTTGAAAGTTTGGTTTGAGTGGAGTGCATCGACTCGTGACGAAGTATGGCCATTGTTTGTGACAACAAACCGTACTAATCAATTGTTGGTCCAAAACATGTTTGTCAAAGCCATCGAGCGTGGTGAAGTGTGCGATGATCATGACCCAGCAGACCTAGCGACACTATTCCACGGCATCTGCTACTCACTGTTTGTTCAGGCTAACCGTACTCAAGATGATGAGTCTGTAAACCGCCTGACACAAAGCTACCTAGATATGCTTTGCATCTACAAGTAGATTAACCAGTGTCATTGTAAAGCCGGGGTTTCACCCGGCTTTTTTATGTCTGCAAACACCCTAAAATAAAAAAGCCGCTGAGTAATCAGCGGCTTTTGTTATTCAGTCTTCAGAGAAATTATTTTTTCTTTTTAACTGCTTTTTTGTTTGGAAGGTCAGTGATAGAACCTTCGAATACTTCAGCAGCTAGGCCGACAGACTCATGTAGAGTTGGGTGAGCGTGGATAGTCAGCGCGATATCTTCTGCATCACAACCCATCTCGATAGCTAGACCGATTTCACCGAGTAGTTCACCACCGTTAGTACCAACGATCGCACCACCAATAACACGGTGAGTCTCTTTGTCGAAGATAAGCTTAGTCATACCGTCTGCGCAGTCAGAGGCGATTGCACGACCTGATGCAGCCCAAGGGAAAGTTGCCACTTCGTACTTGATGCCTTCTTCCTTCGCTTCTTTCTCAGTCTTACCAACCCATGCCACTTCTGGCTCAGTGTAAGCAATTGAAGGGATAACCTTAGGATCAAAGTAGTGCTTCTTACCAGCAATAACTTCAGCGGCAACGTGGCCTTCATGCACACCTTTGTGCGCCAGCATTGGTTGACCAACGATATCACCGATAGCAAAGATATGAGGTACATTTGTACGAAGCTGCTTGTCTACATTGATGAAGCCACGCTCATCAATTTCTAGACCTGCTTTCTCACCATCGATAAGTTTACCATTTGGTACACGGCCGATAGCGACTAGAACGGCATCATAGCGCTCTGCATCAGCAGGTGCTTTCTTGCCTTCCATTGATACATAAATACCGTCTTCTTTCGCCTCAACTGCTGTCACTTTCGTTTCTAGCATTAGGCTGAACTTATCCTTCACACGCTTGGTGTAAACTTTAACGATATCTTTATCTGCCGCAGGAATAACCTGGTCGAACATCTCAACAACGTCAACTTTAGAACCTAGAGACTGGTATACCGTTCCCATTTCTAGACCGATGATACCACCGCCCATGATGAGTAGTTTTTCAGGAACTTCTTTCAGTTCGAGTGCGTCAGTAGAATCCCAAATTCGTGGATCTTCATGCGGGATGAATGGCAGTTTGATAGGGCGAGAACCAGCAGCAACAATCGCGTTATCAAAGTTTACTGTTGTTGCCTCACCTTCTCCTTCAACAAGGATAGAGTTAGGGCCAGTAAATTTACCGTAACCATTAACAACAGTCACATTACGCATCTTAGCCATACCGCTAAGACCACCAGTCAGTTGATTAACAACTTTCTCTTTCCAGATACGAATTTTGCTGATGTCAGTTTGCGGCTCACCGAACACAACGCCGTGATCTGCCATCGCTTTTGCTTCTTCAATTACTTTAGATACGTGAAGAAGTGCTTTAGATGGGATACAACCCACGTTTAGACATACACCGCCAAGAGTGCTGTAGCGCTCGATTAGTACAGTTTCAAGACCTAAGTCTGCACAACGGAAGGCAGCGGAGTAACCAGCAGGACCAGAACCAAGTACAACAACTTGGGCTTTAATTTCTTTGCTCATTTTGACCTCTTGTAGTCATTATCCCTAACAGGCTGAGTGGGTATTGATTCTTATGTTTAAGAGTGGTTAGTTTTAAACAATTATTTTCAGACCGCCAACAGTTTACAGAGATGTTAATGGTGTGAAAAGCAATTCCATTTAGCCTGTGAGCTAGCCAACAATTAAGTAAGGAAAACGTTCCCCTTGACTCATTGTCAGATGTTTCTATTAACAGAGGCGGCTAAAAAAGGCCGCCTCTCAATCATCTCAATTCAATTAAAGAACCAGACGACGGATATCTGATAGCGCTGCGTTCAAGAACGTGATGAAACGAGCACCTTCAGCACCATCAATCACACGGTGATCGTAAGATAGAGATAGTGGAAGCTGTAGACGTGGTTCGAACTCTTTACCGTTCCACACTGGCTTCATTTCAGACTTAGACACACCTAGGATACCGACTTCTGGTGCGTTTACGATTGGAGTGAACGCAGTACCGCCGATGCCACCTAGGCTTGAGATAGTGAAACAGCCACCTTGCATGTCAGCCGCAGTTAGCTTACCTGCACGTGCTTTCTTAGAAACAGCCATTAGCTCTTCAGATAGCTCGTAGATGCCTTTCTTATTCACATCTTTAAAGACAGGAACAACTAGGCCGTTAGGCGTATCGACTGCGATACCGATGTTGACGTATTTCTTCAGAATGATGCTTTCGCCATCTTCAGATAGAGAAGAGTTGAACGCAGGGAACGCTTCAAGCGCTTTAGCAGCAGCTTTCATGATGAACACAAGTGGCGTGATCTTCATACCTGTGTCTTTCTTCGCTTCGATAGCGTTCTGCTCTTTACGGAATGCTTCTAGCTCAGTGATATCAGCGTTGTCCCACTGTGTAACGTGAGGGATCATCACCCAGTTACGGTGTAGGTTTGCACCAGAAATCTTCTTGATCTTAGAAAGCTTCTGAACTTCAGTTTCACCAAACTTGCTGAAGTCAACTTTCGGCCAAGGCAGTAGACCAAGCGCTGCGCCGTCGCCTTTACCAGATGCTGCTGCACCTGCGCCAGACTCAAGACGCTTAAGTGCGTCTTTCACGTAGGCTTGAACGTCTTCTTTCAGGATACGGCTCTTACGGCCAGAACCTTTAACTTTAGACAGGTTAACGCCAAACTCACGCGCTAGACGGCGAACAACTGGAGATGCGTGTGCGTACTCGTTGTTCTCTTGGAAATCGCCAGTCGTTGCTGGAGCTGCTGCCGCTGGAGCTTCTGCTTTAGGAGCTGCTGCAGGTGCCGCCGCTTGAGCTGGAGCCACTGCAGGTGCAGGTGCTGCACCCGCCACTTCGAAGACCATGATTAGCGAGCCAGTAGACACTTTGTCGCCTGCTGCAATCTTGATCTCTTTAACTGTACCAGCAAACGGAGCAGGAACTTCCATTGAAGCTTTGTCACCTTCAACAGTGATTAGAGATTGCTCTTCTTCCACTGTATCGCCAACTGCAACCATGATCTCAGTTACTTCAACTTCGTCACCGCCGATATCAGGAACGTTCACTTCTTTCGCTGCTGATGCTGCTGGAGCCGCTGCAACTGGAGCTTCGACTGCTGCAGGTGCCGCTGGAGCGCCAGAACCTGCTACTTCGAATACCATGATTAGTGAGCCAGTCGTTACTTTATCGCCTGCTGCTACTTTGATTTCTTTTAGTGTACCAGCGAATGGTGCAGGTACTTCCATAGAAGCTTTGTCGCCTTCAACCGTTAGAAGAGATTGCTCTTCTTCAATGCTGTCGCCCACTGCAACCATGATTTCAGTCACTTCAACTTCATCGCCACCAATATCTGGTACGTGAACTTCTTTAAGCTCTGCCGCTGCTGCTGGAGCTGGAGCCGCTGCTGGAGCTGCTTCTGCCGCAGGAGCAGGTGCAGCGTCAGCTGCACCCTCGGCTTCGGCATTATCTTCAACGAACAGCATGATTAGAGAACCAGTAGAAACTGAGTCGCCTTCTGCAACTTTAATTTCTTTAACGATACCCGCTTGAGATGCAGGAACTTCCATAGAAGCCTTATCGCCTTCAACTGTGATCAGAGACTGCTCTTCTTCAACCTTGTCGCCAACGCTTACAAGAATTTCAGTAACTTCAACCTCATCCGCACCGATGTCTGGTACATTAATTTCGATTGCCATTTCTTATTTACCTTCTCAATTAAGCGTATAGCGGGTTAGTTTTTTCTGTGTCGATGTCGAACTTAGCAATCGCTTCAATGACTACTGACTTCTCAACATCACCACGCTTAGCCAGTTCACTTAACGCTGCTACAACAACGTAACCTGCGTTCACTTCGAAGTGACGACGTAGGTTTTCGCGGCTGTCTGAACGACCAAAACCATCAGTACCCAGTACTTTGTAAGACTCAGAAGGCATGAACGCGCGAACTTGCTCTGCGTAGTTCTTCATGTAGTCAGTCGCTGCGATTGCTGGCTCGCTGCCCATCACTTGTGTGATGTAAGGCACTTTTGCGTCAGCTTCTGGGTGTAGCATGTTGTCACGCTCTACCGCTTGGCCGTCGCGAGTCAGTTCGTTGAATGACGTTACAGAGAACACGTCAGACGCGATGCCGTACTCTTCGCTTAGGATAGTCGCTGCTTTACGTACTTCGTTCATGATAGTACCAGAGCCCATTAGCTGAACTTTAGACTTGTCACCTGCGTAAGACTCAAGCTTGTAGATACCCTTACGAATGCCTTCTTCAGCGCCTTCAGGCATTGCTGGCATTGCGTAGTTTTCGTTCATTACCGTTAGGTAGTAGAACACGTTCTCTTGGTTCTCACCGTACATGCGACGGATACCGTCTTGCATGATTACCGCAACTTCGTACGCGAATGTTGGGTCGTAAGAGATACAATTAGGAACTGTGTTCGCCATGATGTGTGAGTGACCGTCTTCGTGCTGTAGACCTTCACCGTTTAGCGTTGTACGACCAGCAGTAGCACCTAGTAGGAAACCACGAGCTTGTTGGTCACCCGCCATCCATGCCATATCGCCTACACGTTGGAAACCAAACATTGAGTAGTAGATGTAGAATGGAATCATTGGCAGATCGTTTGTGCTGTAAGAAGTAGCAGCAGCAACCCAAGATGCCATAGAGCCTAGCTCGTTGATACCTTCTTGTAGTACCTGACCAGATGTTGCTTCTTTGTAGTAAGAAACAATGCCTTTATCTTCTGGTGTGTATTCCTGACCGTGCGGGTTGTAGATACCGATCTGACGGAATAGACCTTCCATACCGAACGTACGTGCTTCGTCACAGATGATAGGAACGATGTTCTTACCAATGTTCTTGTTCTTAAGCAGGATGTTAAGAGTACGAACGTAAGCCATAGTTGTTGAGATATCACGCTTCTGCTCACTTAGTAGCGGCGCGAACTCTTCTAGCTCAGGTACTTTGAATTCTTGAGTAAAGTTAGGCAGACGCTGTGGCGTGTAACCTTTTAGCTCTTTACGACGAGCGTGTAGGTATTCGTATTCCGCTGAACCTTCTTCAAGTTTCAGGTACGGAAGTTCTTTAACCGCTTCGTCAGTTAGGATGTCTTGAAGACCTAGACGATCACGTAGGTGTAGTACGTGAGTCATGTCCATCTTCTTAACTTGGTGCGCGATGTTCTTACCTTCAGCCGCTTCACCCATGCCGTAACCTTTAACAGTCTTAGCTAGGATTACTGTTGGACGACCTTTAGTTTCTGACGCGTTTTTGTATGCTGCGTATAGCTTAGAAGACTCGTGACCACCACGCTTAAGCGCGAAGATTTCGTCATCTGTCATGTCTGCAACGAGTGCAGCTGTCTCTGGGTATTTACCAAAGAAGTGTTCACGTACGTAAGCACCGTCTTTTGATTTAAATGTTTGGTAGTCACCGTCGATAGTTTCGTTCATTAGCTGTAGAAGCTTGCCAGACGTATCTTTAGCAAGTAGTGCATCCCAGTTGCTACCCCAGATAACTTTAACAACGTTCCAGCCTGCACCTTTAAATAGGCCTTCTAGCTCTTGGATGATGCTACCGTTACCCATTACAGGGCCGTCTAGACGCTGTAGGTTACAGTTCACTAGGAAACATAGGTTGTCTAGCTTCTCACGCGCTGCGAAAGACAGTGAACCACGTGATTCTGGCTCATCCATCTCACCGTCACCTAGGAACGCGTATACACGTTGAGCTGTCGTATCTTTCAGACCACGACCGTCAAGGTACTTAAGGAAACGCGCTTGGTAGATCGCAGAGATTGGGCCTAGACCCATAGATACTGTTGGGAACTGCCAGAACTCAGGCATCAGTTTAGGGTGCGGGTATGATGGGATACCTTTGCCATCTACTTCTTGACGGAAGTTGTCTAGCTGCTCTTCAGTTAGACGGCCTTCAACGAATGCACGAGAGTAGATACCTGGTGAGATGTGACCTTGGTAGTACACTAGATCGCCACCGTCCGTCTCATTTGGAGCACGGAAGAAGTGGTTGAAACATACTTCGTAGAATGCAGCAGAAGACTGGAAAGACGCCATGTGGCCGCCTAGCTCTAGGTCTTTCTTAGATGCACGTAGAACGATCATGATTGCGTTCCAGCGGATGATGGAACGAATACGGCGCTCAAGTGTTGTGTCACCTGGGTAAGCTGGTTCTTGATCTGCAGGAATCGTGTTGATGTAGTTGGTTGTGATTCCAGTTGGCATGTCAACACCGTCTAGACGTGCTTTGTCCAGAACTTGCTCTAGTAGGAACTGAGCACGCTCTACACCTTCTTCACGTACAACTGACTCAAGGGCTTGTAGCCATTCTTGAGTTTCCAGTGCGTCTACGTCATGCTTCATATCAGACATGGCGATCTATCCTTCTGTTGGTTGGATCTACTTATTTAAGTAACGCTCTTTACGAGTCGTTACCCTGCTGAATTCGACGCAAAGATCGCTCACGGCGAGACTCTTCACGACTCAAATCCAACAATGTTTCTTCAATATAAGCTAAGTGTGAGTGCGACATTTCACGCGCCTTTTCTGGCTGACCAGAAACGATCGCATCAACGATATTAGCTCGGTGTTTACTTACTTTTTCCACCACTTCATCGCGGCGATGTAAGAGCTTAAGATTCTGAAGGACGTTTTGCTCCAGCAAAGGGGCCAAACTGCGAACGATATGAAGCAGGACAACGTTGTGCGCCGCTTCAGTCAAAGCGATCAGAAACTGCATAACTGCAGCCGCTTCTGCTTCAACATTTTTCTTCGTTTGCTCTTCGCTGATGTTTTTCAGGCAAGCCTGAATACGGGCAAAGTCCTCATCGGTGCCACGAACTGCTGCAAAATAAGCAGAGATACCTTCCATCGCATGGCGCGTTTCCAGTAAATCGAGCTGTGTTTCCGAATGGCTAGACAATAAATTTAGCAGAGGATCTGAAAAACTCGTCCAGATATTCTCGCTAACAAATGTGCCACCACCCTGGCGACGAGTAAGAAGACGTTTAGCTTCGAGGCGTTGAATTGCTTCACGGATTGAAGGACGAGACACATCAAACTGCTTTGCCAGTTCGCGCTCTGGTGGCAGCTGCTGCCCCGGAGACAATGTTCCTTCCACAATCAGCCGTTCTAACTCTTGTTCAATTACATCAGAGAGTTTTGGCTGACGAATCCTTTGATAAGCCATAGTTGTTGTTCTTCTACTCTTTGCAGTCAATTGGTATTACCAATTTTAAGTTGGCGACGAAATTAACATAATTAAAACGCAAGTTCCAGTCAAAAATTGACCCAAATCATAGAACAAGCCATGCATCAACACTTTGATAACATTAGCTGATTAAAACAGCAATCAAATTGGTCTGACCAATTACAAAATATAAACAGATGGGAATAAGTCGTGCTAGCAAACACACTTTAATTGGTCAGTTTTAAAGGAATATGAACAGAATATGTCGTAACGAGATGGGAAGTTGCAGGATGTGGGATACGGGATGCGGGATGCGGGAT
>NZ_JXXU01000086.1 GCF_000967495.1 Vibrio neptunius
ATGGTGGAGGGGGACGGATTCGAACCATCGAAGGCAGTGCCAGCAGATTTACAGTCTGATCCCTTTGGCCACTCGGGAACCCCTCCAAATTTTTAATCCATTTCGCTTAAAACTGAGAAATGGTGCCGACTACCGGAATCGAACTGGTGACCTACTGATTACAAGTCAGTTGCTCTACCTACTGAGCTAAGTCGGCATAAGTGGTGCGCATTCTATTGAAGGAATCTCTACCTTGCAATAGCTAATTTAAAAAAAAATGCGATTTTAGCCAGTTTCTGTTTGTTTGCTGAAAAATCGCACAATTCACTCGATAAAAGCGCTTATCTCCGCCGAGTTATTTGGCAATTTGCGCAGGTTGTTGTATTTTCGCAGCTCTCTATCGCGAATCTCAGTTAGGAAGACTATGACGCCATATCTCTCTTTTAATCGTCAGCAATGGGCCGAATTACGAAATTCTGTCCCGATGACGCTATCCGAAGAGGACCTTATCGAGCTGCAGGGCGTCAATGAAAACCTAACCATGGAAGAAGCCGTCGAGATCTATCTACCACTTGCACGTTTGCTCAACTTATATGTTGCCGCTAGGCAAAGCCGTAATTCTGTTCTCAACAACTTTTTGGACAACCAAGAGAGCGCACCACCTTTTATTATTGGCATTGCAGGTAGTGTTGCCGTAGGCAAAAGCACAACGGCTCGTCTTCTTAAAGCACTGCTTTCTCGCTGGGAAAACCACCCTAAGGTTGAACTAGTAACAACAGACGGTTTCCTCTACCCCAAAAAGGTATTGAACGACCGCGGAATCATGCATCGTAAAGGTTTTCCAGAATCTTATGATATCAAGCGTTTGGTTGAGTTTGTGTCAGATGTAAAAGCCGGAAAACCTAATCTCGAGGTTCCCGTCTACTCACATATCACCTATGACATTACCGACAATGTCAAAGTGGTAGACCGTCCAGATGTTCTGATTATTGAAGGGCTGAATGTTCTACAAAGTGGTATGGACTATCCACACGATCCACATCGCGTGTTTGTATCAGATTTCCTCGACTTCTCCCTATATGTCGATGCAGAGTGCGATGTTATTGAACAATGGTACGTAGAACGCTTCCTGAAATTCCGCTTAGGAGCCTTCACCAAACCGGGGTCTTACTTTAGTCACTATACCGAACTGACTGAGAAAGCAGCGATCGACAAAGCACACTCAATCTGGCAGTCCATCAACGGCATCAACCTTACGGCCAATATCTTACCGACCAGAGGGCGGGCTCAGCTGATCTTGAAAAAAGGTCAAGATCATAGAGTTGAAAAAGTATTGCTCAGAAAGTAGTTAGAGTACCAATAGTTGATCTCGCAATATCACTCTCCTATTGCAAAGCCTTACTTGCATTTATGCCACTTTATTGAGAATAGCCCTAAGTTTGAGTGGTTTAACGGGTTTAGGAACGAAGCTAAACCCATTAGACTTGATACCTTCCATCATGTCGTTAGTTCTGTCAGCACTGATGATCACTCCTTTAAAACTATCTCCTAAACGCAGCCGACATTGTTGTAGTACTTCAAGCCCAGTGCGACCGTTATCCAGACGATAGTCGGAGAGAATGACATCCGGCAGCCATTCTTCGTCGATGCACTGCAGGCTGGTGACAATATCGGTCGCCGTGCGTACATTGCATCCCCAACGTGCCAGCAAGCTTTCCATCCCAACCAAGATGTTCTGCTCATTATCGACACAAAGTACATTGAGGTGACTGAGGTCAGAGACGGCAGCGGAGGGCACGATTTGCGGCCGTACCAGAGCCTCTTCACTGCGATTGAGTGCGATTGAGAACACGCTGCCTTTATTGGGCCATGAACGCATAGATATTTGATGCCCGAGCACGTGGGCAATACCTTTCGAGATTGCTAATCCAAGTCCAAGCCCTTGATCCGAACGAACCTGACTGCCACGGGTAAACTCTTCAAAAATTTCCTGTTGCTTGTCTTCATCGATACCCGCGCCGTTATCCCAGACTTCAATCCTCGCTTGTTGTCCAACCCGTCTTACCCCGAGCACTACCTTACCCTTGGGATTATAACGAAAAGCGTTGGTCAGGAAGTTCTGTATCACTCTGCGAAGCAGCTTCGGGTCTGATTGGACTATCAACTGACTTGGCACCATCTCAAATTCAATCCCCTGTTGTTTTGCTAGCGCACTGAATTCAGCGTTTAGATTGGAAAGAACGTCATTAATGGCAAAGCCATGCACATTGATATCGAGCTTGCCCGACTCCAAACGAGATATATCAAGCAAGTCACCGATCAGGTCTTCAGCGGCCTCCAAGGCGCTTTCTATATGCTTGGAGAGGCGCTTAATTTCCTCTTGTTGTGCTACCTCAGATAATGACGAAGCAAACAAACGGGCAGCATTAAGTGGCTGCATCAAATCATGACTGACCGCCGCAAGAAAGCGCGATTTCGATTGAGATTCATGCTCAGAGCGTTGAGTGGCAGACACCAGCTGTTTGTTCAATTGCTCCAGCTCTTGAGTTCGTTCATGGACTCGCTCTTCCAAACTTTCATTGGCATCCTTGAGTGCCTGCTCTGCATCACGGAATACCGTTATGTCAGTAAAACTCATGACAAAGCCCCCCCCTGGCATCGGATTCCCCTGCACTTCAATAACCCGACCATCAGGTCGGACTCGTGAAGACGTATGACGGGTGCCTTGCTCAAGGTGATAAATGCGACGACGGACATGATCATCTGGATCGCCAGGACCACACAGCCCTTGCTCAGCGTTGTGGCGAATGACATCCGCGATCGGTCTACCCACCTGGATCAACCCTTGAGGAAATACAAACAACTCCAGATAACGCTGGTTCCACGCCACCAGCCTAAGCTGTCTGTCCACCACAGCGATCCCTTGCCCTATATGTTCAATCGCTCCTTGTAGGAGACCTCGGCTAAAGTCATACAACTCAGAGGCTTCATCGACAATAGTCGCAACTTCTTCTAACTGCATGTTGCGCCCTTGCAGAGCAGAGGTCAGAACCAATTTTGCTGAAGAGGCACCAAAAACACCAGCCAGTACTCGCTCCGTGTGACGAATGAAACTCGCGGTGGCCTGCTGATTAGGCAACATGGCTTCGTGCTGCTGAGCCCAATACTGTTCAAAGGCGCTACGTACCCGCTTTCGGCCAACAAACCGTGATGCCAGCATTTCCAACTCACCCACCGTCACTCGACTCTGGTAGAGGCTGATATTCTCATTCTCAGGCATGGGTGTACCGACAAAGGATGCTAGTTGAAGACGTTCACTCAAACTCGAACGCGTCATTAGTGACACCAATACATAGCACAGCGCATTAACTATCATGCTGAGGACAATTCCCCAATCAGAACCTTCGATACCAAAAGATTGCAAGGCCTTTGGCGGTGTCACTAGCCAAAGAAGGAAATTGCTGTTGGCATCACCAGCCAACATATCAGTCTGGCTCATCAGAGTGATAAGCCATAAACCAAATCCGAACACTAAGCCAACATAGACTCCCTTTCGATTGCCTTTTCGCCAATACATTCCACCCAGTAGAGCCGGAGCAAACTGAGTAATCGCAGCGAATGATAGGAAGCCGATCGCAGACAAAGAATGACTACTACCCAGTGCATGATAGAAACCCCATGCGCCAAGTAACAGCAGTAAAATCAAGCCACGCCTAATCACCAATAATAGGCCAGAGAAGTGGCGATGATTTCTCTGAGCCAGTTTCATTCGACGCAGCAAAAGTGGCATCACCAAATCATTTGATACCATAATGGCTAAAGCAATGGTCGAGACAATAACCATGCCGCTAGCGGCAGACGTTCCACCGAGAAAAGCCAGCAAAGCAATATCCTGTGCACCTACGGCCATAGGCAAACTGATCACATACGTATCAGGGCTCGCACTACTTAGCAAACCCTGCCCTACCCAAGCAATAGGCAGAACAAAGATCCCCATCATCACCAGATATATAGGAAATAACCAGCGTGCAGTATGCAAGTCCTGCGCGCGCTCGTTTTCCACCACCATGGTATGGAACTGACGCGGCAAACAGACAATCGCCATCATGGTCAACACAGTATGAATTAATAATGTCGGTAGGTTTGGTGACTGATAGGTGTCAGAGGCTATCGAAATCAACTCAATGTCACTGCGATTGAGCGCCAGATAAAGGATAAAACACCCAACAGCGAGAAATGCTACCAGTTTGACGATCGACTCAAATGCGATTGCCATCATCATTCCGCGATGGTGTTCAGTATTGTCGATGTGGCGCGTACCAAACAACATGGTAAATATCGCCAATGCACCAACCACAAACCAAGATACATCCATGCCCTGAGCATTGAATGCTTCTGGTAGTTCAGGAGAGACAATCTCCAGCCCCATGGTAATACCACGCAGCTGTAAAGCGATGTAAGGCAAGATCCCCGCGACGGCAATCAGCGTGACGGCGACGGCTAAACCTTGAGATTTACCATAGCGAGCAGCGATAAAGTCGGCAATCGATGTGATGTGCTCGCGCTTAGCGGTAATGATCAGACGTGCTAACACACGCCAACCAAGGGTGAAGACTAAGATAGGTGCGATATAGATCGGGAGAAACGACCACGGGTTGTTACTGGCCTGCCCCACCGTGCCGTAGAAGGTCCACGACGTACAGTAGACCGCAATCGACAAACTGTAGATCCAAGGCCGCCAGCGAGCTAGCCAACGATGCTGCTTATCGCCATACCAAGCGATGAGAAAGAGTAGTCCGAGGTACATCAGCGATACGGTGATCACTAGCCAACCTTGCATCTGATTTCCTTATCGAATTGAGTTCCGCTGCTTTGTTTAAACAAACAAAAACCTCTCCATATTGGAGAGGTTTCATTTAACTAAGGAAGCGAATCGAACTCAAACAGTTCCACTTAATTCTGTGCTTTAACGTCGATAACTGAGGCACATTCGCGTTTTGTTTCAACACGAATAAACAGTGCCAAAATGCCCATCATCGCCATCACCCAAAAAATGTTCGCGCCCCAATTCTCATATCCCCAGCCACTCAAGGCAGTCATCAGAGCGATAAAAGCGCCTAGCGGGATCGCATTGTATAGCGCTTGCAGAGCGACCATTTTTCTTGGCGCCGAATGCTGGATATACTGAATAGCGGCGATGTGCGCCACGGCAAAAGTCACACCATGGAGTAGTTGGATGAGGACTAGTCCTAACAGTACTGTTGTCGAAGCGGTCAATCCCCAACGTACCGCGACACCGATCGCAGCGACTAAAAACAGGGCACGTAACGACCAACCGGCAAACAGACGTTTACTCAACGCAAAAACCGCCACTTCCGCCATCACACCTAAGCTCCATAAATAGCCGATAATATCTTCAGAGTGCCCGGCTTCTTTCCAGTGTATTGAGCTAAAGCTGTAATAAGCAGCATGACTGCCCTGAATCAAAGCGGCTAATGCGAGGAACTTCAAAACCGACGGTTCCTTTAGAAGTTCCAGCAGCTTCGGTCTTTCTGCCTGTTCCTCTTCCGTCGTGACAGGCATCGGGTTGGTGTGGCGCATCCCAACTAAAATAGCAAAAAACACCCCCGCTAGCGCAGTATACAAAATCATATCCGTACCGAATTTGGCCACTAGATAGCCGACCACCGTAGAGCCTGCAATAAAGGCAACGGATCCCCACAGCCGGGCACGTCCGTAGTCAAGCATCTTCAGCCGCGCGTAGTAGTTCGCCATCGCATCAGACAGTGGCACAATCGGCCCGCAGCAAAGGTTAAACAGCACAGTTGCACCCGCCATCAACCAAAAACTACCGCCCGTAAAGAAGTGGAAAACGATAAAAATTAGGGCAGCAATACTCAGCCAGCGCAGCGCAGGCATTAGGTGTTCAACTTTATGGATACGCGGCGTTAGTACCATATTGGCGACACAACGAGTCGCAAAACCAATGCCAACGAGTAAGCCGATATCGGTAGCTGAAACGCCCTGATCTTCAAACCACAACGCCCAGAATGGCAGATAGACACCATAGGCAAAAAAGAATCCGAAAAAGTATTGAGATATCCAGCCATAGGGAGACGGATTGAGCATTTTGACCTCTGAATGCGATATGAGAGCGGATGCCGCATTATCTCTGCTTATTTGCTGAATAAAAAGGGAAGATTACTCACCAATCTGTTTCCGCACAGACATCCTAAATCAGAGTAATTCGACCAAAGTCGTCTGGCACTTAAAAGGAAACTTGTCACACTTAGAGTATGGTTCCTTTTCTCACACGGGTTCGGTATGCCAGATAAATTCAATATGCACTCTCCTCCGTTTGATCGCCTAGACGAACGACAGCAGAGCAAGCTGCGTGCCTCACTGGATGTGGCGTATTACCGAGATAAAGAAGTTTTGCTGGCAACCGGTGGAAACAGCCAGCATCTTCATATTCTGATTAAAGGAACGGTAGAAGAACGCAGTGCCAAAGGAGAGGAAATCTTTGCCCATTACGCCAATGATGACTTATTTGATGTGCGCGCGCTGTTTGAAGGCAAAGTCCGCCATCACTACGTCGCGCTGGAAGATACGCTCACTTATTTGTTGCCTAAATCCGTCTTTCTCGAGCTTTATAACCAAAATGGCCAGTTTGCGGCCTATTTCGATAATAATCTTGCTAAACGTCAGCAACTAATTGAAGCTGCGCAACAACAACAAAATCTGGCCGAGTTTATTCTCACTAAAGTGGACCGTGATATCTATCACCCACCGATGATTTTTAGTCCTGAGCAGCCGCTTAATGAGGTTACTCAGATATTAAAGCAAAACGGGATTGATGCCGCTTTGGTCAGACTCCACGATGACGATCCACGCTTGACTAACACTCCAAGTCATCTACCTTTTGCTATCGTCACTCGCACCAACATGCTGCATGCCGTGATGCTTGACGGTCATCCGCTGGATACTCAGGTCAGCGCAATTGCTACCTTCCCAGTCATTCACGTCGACGATGGCGACTTTCTGTTTAACGCAATGATTAAGATGACCCGTCAACGTTTGAAAAGAGTTCTGGTGGTGGACGGTAAAAAAGCGGTCGGTATGCTGGATATGACCCAGATTCTCAGTGCCTTTTCAACCCATTCTCATGTATTAACCTTAAGTATAGCTCGCGCTTCGAGCATTGAAGAACTGGCATTAGCCTCCAATCGCCAACGTCAGTTAGTCGATAGTCTGCTAGCAAACGGGATTCGTACTCGCTTTATCATGGAGTTGATTTCTGCGGTCAACGAGCAAATCATAGAAAAAGCGTTTCACCTTATTGTTCCACCTGCACTGCACGATCATTGTTGTCTGATCGTTTTAGGCTCAGAAGGGCGAGGGGAACAGATCTTAAAAACCGACCAAGACAATGCATTGATTATCAAAGACGGACTGGAATGGCATCAGTGTAATACGATTATGGCTCAGCTGACGCACACCTTACAGCAACTAGGCTACCCACTTTGCCCGGGTAATGTGATGGTCAACAACCCGAAATGGGTGAAAAGTCAGAGTGACTGGCAGACAACATTAACACGCTGGTCTAAGCCGTCTTCTGCCGAGCATGTCATGGATCTGGCCATTTTCACTGATGCTCACGCTGTCGCGGGCAACAAGGCGTTACTCAAACCTGTACGACAACACCTCAAAGGACTGATGCTGAATAATATGCTGGCGCTACAGGACTTCACTCGACCAGCGTTGCAGTTCTCTCTACCACTGACTCTATTTGGCAACGTCAAATCAAATAAGCAAGGTGTCGATCTAAAAATTGGCGGTATTTTTCCAATCATCCACGGGATTCGCACCTTAACACTGGAATATGGCTTAGAGGAAAACAACACCTTTGACCGAATTGATGCGTTACGCAGCAAACGCATCTTGGAGCCGGAAACCGCAGATAACCTCAACGAAGCTTTGAAGCTGTTCTTTAAGTTGCGTCTTAGCCAGCAGGTCGCCAATCAACACAGCCATAACCACATCAACCTCAAACTTCTCGAACGCACAGAACGTGACTTACTACGCCACAGCCTACATGTAGTCAAAAAATTCAAACAGTTCCTTGGCTATCACTATCAAATTCGAGACTAATGATGAACTGGATTCAGCGCCGTTACTGGTATCACAAATTGAGAAACTCCCCATATCAGCCCCTATTTGCCTCAGCCCATAAAGGTGAGTACGTATCACTCGATTGTGAAACCACTAGCTTAGATCCAAAGCGTGCTGAGTTGGTCACCATTGCAGCAACCAAAATCATCGATAATCGCATCATCACTAGTCAACCTTTCGAAGTGAGATTAAGAGCGCCACAATCTCTGGATTCTAGCTCAGTGAAGATCCATCAGATTCGTCATTCAGATCTGGCCGATGGTATCGATGAGAAACAGGCATTGACACGCTTGTTAGCTTTCATCGGCACTCGACCATTAGTGGGTTACCACATTCGCTACGACAAAAAGATTCTTGATCTAGCGTGTAAACGTCACCTCGGTTTCCCTCTTCCTAACCCTTTGATTGAGGTGAGCCAGATTTACCACGACAAACTGGAAAAACACCTACCCAATGCTTATTTCGACCTGAGTCTGGAAGCCATTTGCAAGCATCTAGACTTGCCCATACAAAGTAAGCACGACGCGTTGCAGGATGCTATATCAGCGGCGTTGATATTCGTTCGTTTAACTAAGGGAGACCTTCCCAGTTTGAGCCTGCCTTACAACCGTTGAGTATTTCCTACGATCCAACTCTCAAAATCAAACATAGCACCACCAATATAAAGCAGAATCAGGCCTCTCATCCTAAAGTCTAATTGTCGAATTACGCTTGGTGCTAGAAAGTTACAGATATAGGAAATGTCAACAAACGTGAAAAAACGTTTTAAACGAACATTTGCTCAATTCGTTATGAATTAAGCCCAAGGAGAAAAGCAATGAGTGAAGCCCATATTTATCCGGTAAAAGAAAATATCAAAACAAAGACCCATGCGGATAATGATACCTACCTCGCCATGTATCAGCAGTCAGTCTCTGACCCACAGGGATTCTGGAATGAACACGGTAAGATTGTTGATTGGATTAAACCCTTCACCAAAGTCAAAAACACTTCATTTGATACAGGCCATGTCGATATTCGCTGGTTTGAAGATGGTACGCTCAACGTCTCTGCAAACTGTATTGACCGTCACCTAGCTGAGCGCGGTGACGATGTGGCAATCATCTGGGAAGGTGACGATCCAGCAGACGATAAAGCACTGACATTCAACGAACTGCACAAAGAAGTATGTCGTTTCTCCAACGCTCTCAAAGAACAAGGGGTACGTAAAGGCGACGTCGTGTGTCTTTACATGCCAATGGTGCCTGAAGCGGCTGTTGCTATGCTAGCGTGTACTCGTATCGGTGCCGTACACACGGTTGTTTTCGGTGGTTTCTCACCAGAAGCCCTATCGGGACGTATCATCGATTCAGATGCTAAAGTCGTTGTTACCGCCGATGAAGGTGTGCGTGGTGGTCGAGCGGTTCCACTGAAAAAAAACGTTGATGAAGCATTGACCAACCCAGAAGTGAAAACGGTCGATAGAGTATTAGTGCTCAAGCGCACTGGCGGCGATGTTGACTGGCATGAGCATCGTGATGTTTGGTGGCATGAAGCGACAGCGTCTGTATCAGATGATTGCCCGCCAGAAGAGATGAAAGCGGAAGACCCACTCTTCATCCTCTACACATCAGGTTCAACCGGTAAACCTAAAGGTGTCCTTCACACCACAGGCGGCTACCTAGTTTACGCCACCATGACTTTCAAATATGTCTTCGACTACCAGCCAGGTGAAACCTTCTGGTGTACCGCTGACGTAGGTTGGATCACAGGTCACACTTACCTCATCTATGGCCCTCTGGCTAATGGTGCCAAAACCATTCTATTCGAAGGAGTACCAAACTACCCGAACACCAACCGCATGAGTGAAGTCGTTGATAAGCACCAAGTCAATATTCTTTACACTGCGCCAACCGCTATTCGCGCGTTGATGGCAAAAGGCAATGAAGCGGTCAATGGCACCTCTCGTGACAGCCTGCGCATCATGGGCTCAGTGGGTGAACCCATTAACCCTGAAGCATGGGAGTGGTACTACAAGACGATTGGTAATGAGAAATCTCCAATCGTTGATACTTGGTGGCAAACCGAAACTGGTGGCATCCTCATCACTCCACTACCAGGTGCCACAGCACTAAAACCAGGTTCTGCCACTCGTCCATTCTTTGGCGTACAGCCTGCGTTAGTCGATAACATGGGTAACATTATTGAGGAGACCTCAGCAGAAGGTAACTTGGTGATCCTTGATTCATGGCCAGGTCAAATGCGTACCGTTTACGGCGACCATGAACGCTTTGAGCAAACGTACTTCTCTACTTTCAAAGGCATGTACTTCACCAGTGACGGAGCGCGTCGTGACGAAGACGGCTACTACTGGATCACAGGTCGTGTAGATGACGTACTCAATGTCTCTGGGCATCGTATGGGTACCGCAGAAATCGAATCAGCTCTGGTGGCACACCATAAGATTGCAGAAGCGGCGATTGTCGGTATTCCGCATGACATCAAAGGGCAAGCAATTTACGCTTACGTTACGCTGAACGATGGCGAGTTCCCATCAGCAGAGCTGCACAAAGAAGTGAAGGACTGGGTACGTAAAGAGATTGGCCCCATCGCTACGCCAGATGTGTTGCACTGGACAGATTCTCTGCCGAAAACTCGCTCCGGTAAGATCATGCGTCGTATCCTGCGTAAGATAGCCACTGGGGATACCAGCAACTTAGGCGACACCTCAACACTGGCCGATCCAAGCGTTGTTGACAAGTTAATCGCCGAAAAAGCAGAACTTGCATAGAAATAGCAAAACAAGACTAAGCCGCCACATTTGTGGCGGTTTTTTTATTTGTAGGAACATATCTAATGACTTGAAGTCCAAGACAAAGCAGTCAAATTTGTTACCTTGGTAGCAGTTTTTCATCTCAGAAACGGGAGATTAGACCAGTAAATTGCTGCTAAATGCGCTGAATTGGCTATAATCTTGGTCTATTTTAAAGAACCAGCGTGAAATTTGACAATATAATCACGCTGGAACGGCAATATTATGGGAAGATTCCAGTTCATATCATGAAGTAGGAAGATGGCAGCACAATGACAGCTAAATCACGCATTCTTGTCTTAAATGGTCCAAATTTAAATCTGTTGGGTCTACGCGAACCGGGTCACTATGGTTCTCAAACCTTACCGCAGATTATCGACACTTTAACCGAGCAAGCCCACAAAGCTGGTGTTGAACTAGAGCATCTGCAATCAAATCGCGAATATGAACTGATTGAGAAAATCCACGAATCTTTTGGCAAAGTTGATTTCATTATCATCAACCCAGCAGCCTTCACTCATACTAGTGTTGCTCTGCGAGACGCCCTGCTCGGCGTTTCTATCCCATTTATTGAAGTACATTTATCCAACGTGCACGCACGCGAGCCTTTCCGCCATCATTCTTATCTCTCAGATAAGGCACAAGGTGTGATTTGCGGCCTAGGTGCACAAGGTTATGAATTCGCTTTGTCTGCTGCCGTAAACACATTGCAGGCACAGTAACTTAATTACTATCACAGTAAATGAACACACTCTGCAGCTCACCAAGAGCTGTCTTATTCACAAGATAAAAGAGAAAGAAAAGATGGATATCCGTAAAATCAAAAAGCTTATCGAGTTAGTTGAAGAATCTGGCATTGCTGAGCTAGAAATCTCTGAAGGTGAAGAGTCGGTACGAATCAGCCGTAACGGTTCAGCGGCACCAGCTCCAATTCAATACGCAGCACCAGTTGCAGCGGCACCAGCAGCTCCTGCGGCAGCTCCGGCAGCAGCACCTGCTCCAGCAGCAGAAGCAGCGCCAGCAGTACCAGCGGGTCATCAAGTGCTTTCTCCAATGGTCGGTACTTTCTACCGTTCTCCAAGCCCAGACGCGAAAGCATTCATCGAAGTAGGTCAATCAGTAACCGCTGGCGAAACTCTATGTATCGTTGAAGCAATGAAGATGATGAACCAAATCGAAGCAGACAAATCTGGTGTAGTTACTGCAATCCTAGTTGACGATGGTCAGCCAGTTGAATTCGACCAACCACTTGTTGTTATCGAATAATAGAGGCTGTCTCTTATGTTAGATAAATTAGTCATCGCGAACCGAGGCGAAATTGCGCTTCGTATTCTTCGCGCATGTAAAGAATTAGGCATCAAAACCGTTGCCGTACACTCAACAGCAGACCGTGATTTGAAACACGTTCTTCTTGCTGACGAGGCAATTTGTATCGGCCCAGCTCGCGGTATCGATAGCTACTTGAACATCCCACGTATCATTTCTGCTGCAGAAGTAACGGGCGCGATCGCTATCCACCCTGGTTACGGCTTTCTGTCTGAGAATGCAGACTTTGCAGAGCAAGTTGAGCGTAGCGGCTTTATCTTTGTTGGTCCGAAAGCGGAAACGATCCGCATCATGGGTGACAAGGTTTCTGCTATCACAGCAATGAAAAAAGCAGGCGTTCCTTGTGTACCAGGTTCTGACGGCCCTCTAAACGATGATGAAGCGGCGAACAAAGCGCACGCTAAACGCATCGGCTACCCAGTTATCATCAAAGCCTCTGGTGGCGGCGGTGGTCGTGGTATGCGCGTGGTTCGCTCTGAAGCTGATCTAGTAGAAGCTATCGCGATGACGCGTGCAGAAGCAAAAGCAGCATTCAATAACGACATGGTTTACATGGAGAAATTCCTAGAAAACCCACGTCACGTTGAAGTACAGGTAATTGCTGATGGTCAAGGCGGTGCTATCCATCTAGGTGAACGGGACTGTTCTATGCAGCGTCGTCACCAGAAGGTGGTTGAAGAAGCGCCTGCTCCGGGTATCACAGCAGAAATGCGTAAGTACATTGGTGAGCGTTGTACGCGTGCTTGTCTGGAAATTGGTTACCGCGGTGCGGGTACTTTCGAGTTCCTTTACGAGAACGGCGAATTCTACTTCATCGAAATGAACACACGTATTCAGGTAGAGCACCCAGTAACAGAAATGGTGACTGGTATTGACCTGATCAAAGAGCAGCTTCGTGTTGCAGCAGGCCAGCCTCTGTCATTCACACAGGATGACATCAAGATCCGCGGCCATGCGATTGAGTGTCGTATCAACGCAGAAGACCCTGAGCGTTTCCTACCTTCACCAGGTAAGATCGAGCGTTTCCACGCGCCAGGCGGTATGGGCGTTCGTTGGGAGTCGCACATCTACACGGGCTACACAGTACCACCGCACTATGACTCAATGGTCGGTAAGCTGATCACATTCGGTGAAAACCGTGATGTTGCCATTGCTCGTATGAAGAACGCACTCGGTGAGATGATCATCGAAGGCATCAAGACCAACGTTCCGCTGCAAGAAAGCATCATGAACGACGAAAACTTCCAACATGGTGGTGCTAACATCCACTACCTAGAGAAGAAACTCGGTCTGCAGTAATTCGATTACTGACGCCATACAAATGCTCACTTCGGTGAGCATTTTTGTTTTCAGCGCAGTCTGGACTCAAATAACCCCCCGAGTTCTGCTACACTCTGCGCAAATTTAAATCTAACTATCTACATGAGCACATACCCATGCCTTGGATTCAAATCAAACTCAATGCGACCAACGACAACGCTGAACAAATCGGCGATATGCTAATGGAAGAAACAGGGGCGCTGTCGGTGACCTTCTTAGACGCGCACGACACGCCAGTATTTGAGCCTTTGCCGGGAGAAACTCGTCTGTGGGGTGATACGGATATTCTCGCTCTGTACGACGCAGAATCAGATACCCAGCTTATCATTGAACAGACCAAGAACAGCAACTTACTACCAGAAGGCTTTGCTTACAAAGTGGAGCAGTTGGAAGACAAAGACTGGGAACGAGAGTGGATGGACAACTTTCACCCAATGAAGTTTGGTGAACGTTTATGGATCTGTCCAAGCTGGCGAGACATACCAGAGCCAGATGCTGTCAACGTGATGTTAGATCCGGGCCTCGCTTTTGGTACTGGTACTCACCCAACCACGGCTCTGTGCCTAGAGTGGCTGGAAGGACTGGACATGTCAGGTAAAACAGTGATCGACTTTGGTTGTGGGTCTGGCATCTTAGCGATCGCTGCGATCAAGCTCGGTGCCAAAAAGGTCATCGGGATCGATATTGATCCTCAAGCACTGCTTGCCTCTAAAGACAACGCTGAACGTAATGGTGTTGCTGAGAAACTAGAGGTATTCCTACCACAAGATCAACCAGAAGGTCTGATCGCTGACATCGTCGTCGCGAACATTCTCGCCGGACCACTCCGTGAATTGTCGCCAGTTATTAAGTCCTTGGTCAAACCAAATGGTGAGCTGGCGATGTCCGGCGTGCTGGATACACAGGCTGAAGATGTCGCTAACTATTACCGTGATGAACTTCACATTGATCCTATCAAGGAGCAAAATGAGTGGTGTCGAATCTCTGGTCGAAAGCAAGGCTAGATAAGACTTTCAAGGCTAATCGATTGAAATTCATACAAATTACAAAAACAATTTGTAAATGCTCAAATATTAGTCTTTTCACAGCGGAAAAAAATGCGTAAAATGCGCGCCCTTGCTGGTACTAAGCTGTGAAGACGTTTTGAAAATCGGAAATCATCAACTTAAGAATAATCTCATCGTCGCCCCTATGGCGGGAGTGACTGATAGACCATTTCGAGAGTTATGCCTTCGCTATGGTGCTGGGATGGCCGTCAGTGAAATGATGTCCTCAAACCCAAAGCTATGGAAAACGTCAAAATCCAAGCAGCGCATGGTCCATGAAGGTGAATCGGGCATTCGCTCTGTACAGATTGCGGGGGCTGATCCACAACTGATGGCCGACGCTGCGCAGTTTAGCGTTGAGAACGGTGCGCAAATCATCGATATCAACATGGGCTGCCCAGCAAAAAAAGTGAATAAGAAGCTTGCCGGTTCTGCACTGCTTCGCTTCCCAGATATCATCGAAGATATCCTGAAAGCGGTGGTCAATGCAGTCGATGTCCCTGTGACACTCAAAACCCGAACAGGCTGGGACCCAGACAATAAGAACTGTGTCCAAATCGCTAAATTAGCCGAAGACTGCGGCATACAAGCACTTGCTCTGCATGGCAGAACAAAAGTATGTATGTACAAAGGTGAGGCCGAATATGACAGCATCAGAGCCGTCAAGCAGGCAATTTCGATACCCGTTATCGCAAACGGTGATATCGATAGCCCAGAGAAAGCCAAGCGCGTACTGGAGTACACCGGTGCGGATGCTCTGATGATTGGACGTCCCGCCCAAGGTCGTCCATGGATTTTCCAGGAAATCCAATACTTTTTGGAAAACGGCACCACAATGCCAGATCTTCCGTCCGCGGAAGTGAAGGACATTCTGCTGGGTCATGTGAATGCTCTCCACGATTTCTATGGGGAGTACTTAGGGCCGCGAATCGCGCGTAAGCACGTAGGCTGGTATCTAAAAGAGCATGAGCAAGCAAGTGGGTTTCGCCGTGCCTTCAACGCGATTGAGGCAGCAGAGCTGCAACTTGAAGCGTTAGAAGCGTATTTTGATAAAGCCTAACTATTTGAAGTAGTCGCTTCAGATATAATGGCTAAACGTTGCATCATAATTAAGAGAAGAGCTAGACCGAATATGTTCGAACAAAATCTGACTTCAGAAGCATTAACAGTAACTACAGTAACGTCACAGGACCAGATTACTCAGAAACCACTACGTGACTCTGTTAAAGCGTCTCTTAAAAACTACTTGGCTCAACTAAACGGCCAAGAAGTCACAGAACTATACGAATTAGTTCTAGCTGAAGTTGAACAGCCACTGCTAGATACCATCATGCAATATACTCGTGGTAACCAGACTCGCGCAGCAACTATGATGGGTATTAACCGCGGTACTCTTCGCAAGAAACTTAAAAAATACGGCATGAACTAATACGTTCTGACGAATTTTATTTTGAGAAAGCCGATTCCAGTTAGAGTCGGCTTTTTCCGTTTCTGCCGCATTTCACTTATAAAATGCCATTAGTTTTATAACTTTGGTGCGACTCACTTGTTCACTCACTGTTTTATTTTTGAGACTACAGTTGAGCATAGAAACCCAACACATATTGAGTCTCATTTTCACGCCATTTAAGTGAGTAAATAGTAATCAAACTGTGATCTATCACGATTGCCATCACTACTTGTCTAGATATAATGCGGTGTTCATCTGTTGTTGGATAAAACTATATGCTTGATAAGCAAAGGGAAGCATGGCTAAGCCTGATTTTAAATGAACTTCCTGACCGACTTTTCGTGTTAGAGCAGTCGGGGCGCTTTATCGAGGGTTTTGGGGGAACGTTCCACACAGTTAGCCTTGAAAAAAATGGTTACGCCAACAAATCGCTACACGACATCCTTCCACTGGATAAAGCCGACCAACTACTAAGTTACATAAAAGATGTTAGTGAATCTGCCAAACCGCTGGTTGTGCAGTACAGTGTCAACCCTATTGAATGCTTACAACTATCCATTGATGAGCTGGAAACGCTAAATGGCTCTGAAGACATGTGGTTCGAAGCCACCATTAAGCCCCTATGCTTAGGAAATGGTACGCAGTATGTCTTGTGGCAAGAGCGTGATATCACAAGCAACTACCGCCGCCAAGAAGAGCTGAAACGCCTTTCTGAAACGGATGAGCTAACTGGCATTTTCAACCGCCGAGCATTCCTTGAATCTCTTGAACAAGAATTACAACGCTATAATGAGACTCAGCGTAATTTGTCATGCTTAATGATCGATATTGATCACTTCAAAGAAATCAACGATCAAGTTGGCCACCTTTCTGGTGATGAAGTCATTACTCTGGTTGCTAGTATGTGCCAGAAGCAGATTCGTGGCAGTGACTACATTGGGCGACTTGGCGGCGAAGAATTTGGCATTGTACTTTCAAACACAAACGCCATTCAAGCTTATGACATTGCCGAACGCATACGACAATCGATTGAAAATGCCCCCTGCAATGTCGACGGCCATATCATTCATCCAACCGTCAGTATTGGTATCGCAGAAGTGACCCCAGATATCTCTCATGTAAGAGAGCTGTTGGTTCAAGCAGACAAAGCGATGTACTACTCCAAGCAGACGGGTCGTAACCAAGTTACGCTCTATCACGATAACTTGCCGGATATGAAGGTTCAGTCTGCGATTCAAGCCAAAATTCGACAAGCGAGTTAAAGCTCATCACAACACGTCGAGGAGTGTTCTTCACTACCCAGCGCCCCTAAAATCGAGCAATGACTGGCATCATCATCAACATGGCCACAACACGCATCGTTGATTTTCTTCAATGCCTTGCGAATACGGGTCAACTCTGCAATCTTTTCATCAATTAATTCGAGTTTTGCTGAGGTAATGGCTTTGACTTCTGCACAACTATGTTCGGTGGCTTCCAGCTTTATCTCTAACAACTCGCGAATCTCTTCCAAACTTAACCCAAGGTCTTTGGCTTTTAAGATAAAGCCGACCTGTTTTTGATTTTCTTCGTTATAAATACGATAACCTGATTCACTGCGACCTATTGGACGAATCAGGTCATTTTTCTCATAGAAACGTAAAGTATCGGTCGTCACACCACAACGCTTTGCTAATTCTCCAATCTGAAACATAACTTTCCTTATTAACTATCTCGTTACTTTTTAAGTTAAAAAGCACGGTTTTCATAATTATTTTTGAGATGCCAAACGATTGCGCGAGCTTTTTTGTAATAAATTAGTTAGAATGTGCGCCATCAAGTTTAGAGTCTAATATCAGCCCAGTATTAACTGGCAAAAAGGTCTTTACCAAAACTGGCCAATATTTTATCCCTGCGAGATAAAAACAAGTTCATTTTTGGCAAATATCTTTAGTTTAACTCCATGACTTTGAGGAAGATGGAAGCATGAACAACGCTCGTCCAATTCGCCGCGCCCTTATCAGCGTATCAGACAAAACAGGTATTGTTGAGTTTGCCCAAGCTCTCGCTGAACGCGATGTCGATATCCTATCCACAGGTGGTACTGCCCGCTTGCTTGCTGAGCAAGGCATTGCTGTCACAGAAGTATCCGATTATACGGGTTTCCCGGAAATGATGGACGGACGCGTTAAAACACTTCACCCAATGGTTCATGGTGGTGTTTTAGGCCGTCGCGGTCAAGACGATGATGTGATGGAAAAACACGGCATCAACCCTATCGATATGGTTGTCGTTAACCTATATCCATTTGCTGAAACTGTGGCTAAAGAAGGCTGTACGCTTGCTGACGCGGTTGAGAACATCGATATTGGTGGTCCAACAATGGTTCGCTCTGCGGCGAAAAACCACAAAGACGTAACGATCGTTGTAAATGCACACGACTACGACCGCGTTATCGCAGAAATGGACGCAAACGAAATGTCTCTTACACTAGAAACACGTTTCGACCTCGCTATCGCGGCATTCGAGCACACCGCGTCTTATGACGGCATGATCGCAAATTACTTCGGCACTATGGTTCCTAGCTACGGCGAGAACAAAGAAGGTGACGAAGAGAGCAAATTCCCTCGCACATTCAATCAGCAATTCGAGAAGAAGCAAGACATGCGCTACGGTGAGAACAGCCACCAAGCAGCCGCTTTCTATGTAGAAGCGAACCCAGAAGAAGCGTCTGTTTCAACAGCTCGCCAGATTCAGGGTAAAGCCCTTTCTTACAACAACATCGCTGACACAGACGCTGCGCTTGAGTGTGTTAAAGAGTTCGACGAGCCGGCATGTGTGATCGTTAAGCATGCTAACCCATGTGGCGTTGCACTAGGCAGCAACATCCTCGAAGCTTACGACCGTGCATATAAAACTGACCCAACCTCAGCGTTCGGTGGCATCATCGCCTTCAACCAAGAACTAGACGCTGAAACAGCAACAGCAATCGTCGAGCGCCAGTTCGTTGAAGTTATCATCGCACCATCTGTCTCTTCTGAAGCCATCGAAGTCGTTGCAGCGAAGAAAAACGTTCGCCTGCTTGAGTGTGGTGAATGGTCAGCGAAGACAACTGGCTTTGACGTTAAACGCGTTAACGGTGGTCTGCTAGTTCAAGACCGTGACCAAGGTATGGTAAGTCTAGATGACCTTAAGGTTGTTTCTAAGCGTCAACCGACAGAAGAAGAGTTAAAAGATGCCCTATTCTGCTGGAAAGTAGCGAAATACGTTAAATCAAACGCGATTGTTTACTCAAAAGGCGACATGACTATCGGTGTAGGCGCGGGCCAAATGAGCCGCGTTTACTCAGCTAAGATCGCTGGCATCAAAGCCGCTGACGAAGGCCTACAGGTTGAAGGTTGTGTAATGGCTTCAGATGCGTTCTTCCCATTCCGTGATGGTATTGATGCGGCAGCAGAAGCTGGTATCAAATGCGTAATTCAACCGGGCGGTTCTATGCGTGATGACGAAGTTGTCGCAGCTGCTGACGAGCATGGTATGGCGATGATCTTCACGGGTATGCGTCACTTCCGCCACTAGAAAGAAGCGAGCGCTTCGCTTCTGGAAACGGGAACGCAGCGTTCCGAGAAGAACAAGACTTAACTTAAATTTCTCAAAACCGTCATTCCGTATAGCGAGGAACGAGCGTAGTACGGAATCTCTGGGTTTAACATGTTAAACAGATTCCCGACAGTTTCGTTCCTCAACTTCGGGAATGACGATTTTTGATTAAAGGATTTAAAATGAATGTACTTATCATTGGTTCTGGCGGTCGTGAGCACGCTTTAGGTTGGAAAGCCGCACAAAACCCAAACGTTGAGACAGTATTCGTTGCACCTGGTAACGCAGGTACCGCGCTTGAGCCAAAGCTAGAAAACGTAAACATTGGTGTTGAAGCCATCTCTGAGCTGGTTGCATTCGCTCAAGAGAAGAAGATCGAGCTGACGATTGTTGGCCCAGAAGCGCCACTCGTTATTGGTGTAGTTGATGCTTTCCGTGAAGCGGGATTACCTATATTTGGTCCTACTCAAGCCGCTGCGCAGCTAGAAGGCTCTAAAGCGTTCACCAAAGATTTCCTTGCACGCCATAATATTCCAACTGCGGCTTACGCTAACTTCACTGAGATTGAACCAGCTCTTGCTTACGTTCGTGAACAAGGTGCTCCTATTGTTGTAAAAGCAGACGGTCTTGCTGCAGGTAAAGGTGTTATCGTTGCAATGACGCTTGAAGAAGCGGAAGACGCAATCAAAGACATGCTCGCTGGTAACGCGTTTGGTGAAGCTGGCAGCCGCGTGGTGATCGAAGAGTTCCTAGACGGTGAGGAAGCCAGTTTCATCGTCATGGCTGACGGCCAGAGCGTTCTACCAATGGCCACCAGCCAAGACCACAAACGTGTTGGCGACAAAGACACTGGCCCTAACACAGGCGGCATGGGTGCTTACTCCCCTGCACCAGTGGTAACGCCAGAAATCCACGATCGTATCCTTGAAGAAGTTATCTACCCAACCGTGCGCGGCATGGACGCGGAAGGTCACCCTTACACTGGCTTCCTTTATGCTGGTCTTATGATCGACAAAGACGGCACGCCAAAAGTCATCGAGTACAACTGCCGCTTTGGCGATCCAGAAACCCAGCCAATTATGATGCGTATGGAATCTGACCTTGTTGACCTTTGTCTGATGGCTATCGACGAGAAACTTGATGAAGCCGAGTCTAAATGGGATCCACGTGCGTCTATCGGTGTGGTTCTAGCCGCAGGGGGCTACCCAGCAGACTACGCAAAAGGTGAAGTAATTTCTCTACCTGCTACCGAAGTTGAAGGTCAGAAGATCTTCCACGCAGGTACAGCGAACAACGAAGCTGGCGACATTGTGACGAATGGCGGTCGTGTGCTATGTGCAACGGCACTTGGAAATAGTGTTTCAGACGCTCAGCAGCAAGCGTACGCGCTGGCTAAGCAAGTCAGTTGGACTGGAATGTTCCATCGCAATGACATTGGTTACCGAGCGATAGAGCGCGAACAAAGCAAATAATCACTCAGTATCAAAAAAGGCGCCTCTTAAGGCGCCTTTTATATTTTAATCAGACAATAAACTAGGTCTTTCAATACACGAGTGCTCTTCATCTGCCAGCATGAGCAAATCTTCAACAATGACTCGATTGGTGCGCGTAGAACCGAGAAAAGCCACATAGTTATCCACTCCAGCTAAGCGACTCACCACAAATGACGGAAGTGTCTGATTAAACTCCAATCGGGAATAACTCTGACCAGAACAAGTTTCAAACGTTGAACCATCCCAATAGCCTTGAATCAACTCCTGACCTTTTTTATCCTGCCTTTTCGTTACTGTTGCCACAGTCACGGCATCATTCTTGTAACGCTCGAGCTCATCAGGCTTCACCGGAAACACTTTTCCATCTAGACGATACTGCTGATAAACCGCTTCGCCTTCCTTGTTAAAGCGAACATGCACACTGTATTTCACCAGCCCTTGTTCACCTTTCAATTGCTCACCTTCACGAATCAACTCTCGAAGTTCTCCTTCAGCCCAGCGATAGTCTGTCTTATACCAGCCATAATCTCCAGCCGTGACATAATCTGCAGCCGTACTTGGAGACGCTAATTTTTCGGTATACCAGTACAGGCTTGTGGCATCACCCATGCTCTTTCCACCTGTGTAGCTAGTGAGTTGGGTTAAGTTGGATGTAGGGGCGTTGGAAGAACAACCAAGGATTAAAGAGGTGATTAGTGAAGAAAATAAACGTTTTTTCATGACAGTGATGCGCCAAGACAGAAAACTACCTTGGCGCATTATCAATTATTTCACTGCGTCTTTCAGAGCTTTACCTGCAACAAATGCAGGAACGTTTGCAGCAGCAATTTGGATCTCAGCACCTGTTTTAGGGTTACGACCTGTACGAGCTGCACGGTGGTTTACTTTGAATGTACCAAAACCAATTAGTTGAACTTGGTCACCCTCTTTAAGTGCATCAGTTACACCATCAAGAGTTGCTTCAAGAGCAGCCTTAGCTTGTGCTTTAGATAGGTCTGCTTTCTCTGCGATAAAGTCGATTAATTGGGTCTTGTTCATTAGGTTTCCCTTCTCATATGTTATCGAATTCATCTCACTCTAAATCATAAATGCCCCATCTGGCAAAGGTTTGTAAGCGATCTTTAGCTTTCATGACGTACTTTTAACCATAATATGAGTAATAACTCACAATTTGTTACTTTCCTCTCCTATCCAGAGGCTTGTTTTTAATCATAATGAACCTTATTTATAGAACGTGGAAAGCCCATGAAGCCTGATATTGTGGGGCCTGAAGCGAATATAAAATACTCACACCAATAATGCCCAGGCATAGTAGCTTATTTAGCGATTGATATTTTTAATGGTTACATTGCAAAATTCGGTGGTGGTATAAACCTGATATAGGACATGTATGTTACTGCTAACCATCTACGTCTCTGTTGCGATTGGCGTATCCTTTATCTGCTCGGTCCTCGAAGCAGTACTCCTGAGTATTACTCCCAGTTATCTGGCACAACTGCGTCAGCAAGGGCATCCTGCTGCAGAAAAGTTATCAAAGTTAAAAGCAGATATCGATCGTCCACTGGCGTCAATTCTGACTCTGAATACCATTGCTCACACCATAGGTGCGGCCAGTGCAGGTGCTCAAGCGGCTGTTGTTTTCGGAAGTGAGTGGTTGGGCGTATTCTCTGGCGTCTTGACGCTAGGTATTCTTGTGTTATCTGAAATTGTGCCAAAAACAATTGGTGCGACCTATTGGCGTAAACTGGCTCCTCTAGCGGCGGTGACCCTGCGTTGGATGGTATGGGCGCTAACACCGTTTGTGTGGTTCTCAGAGCAAATCACCAAACGCCTAGCAAGCGGTCATCAAGCGCCTAAGATGCGCGACGAATTATCAGCGATGGCTATCTTGGCTAAAGAGAGCGGTGAATTTGCGGAAGGTGAGACTAAGATCCTCACTAACCTTCTCGGTATTCAAGACGTGCCTGTTACTCAGGTCATGACACCACGCCCAGTTGTATTCCGTGTTGATGCTGAAATGAGTATTAATGAGTTTCTTTCTCAGCATAAAGACACACCGTTTTCTCGCCCGCTGGTTTACAGCCAATCCAAAGACAATATCATTGGCTTTGTTCACCGCTTAGAGATGTTTAAACTTCAGCAAGCGGGCTGTGGCGAAAAACAACTAGGAGCCGTGATGCGTCCGGTTCACGTTTTACTGAACAACCTATCTCTGCCAAAAGCGTTTGAGCAGATGATGGCGAAACGCCTCCAGCTAGCAATGGTTGTTGATGAATACGGCACCATACAGGGAATTCTGACACTGGAAGATATCTTCGAACATCTGGTTGGGGAAGAAATCGTCGATGAAGCCGATCGAGCCACTGACATGCAAGAGCTGGCGTTTGAGCGCTGGGAAAAATGGAAAGAGACGCATGGCGTGATCGAAAGTCGCGATGACGATGAAGATGATCAGGTTTCTGAACCACAAGCCAAGAAAGAAGACCACTAATCTAATCGGGAGTCTCTATGACTCCCGTTTTGCATTAAAGACTAACACCAATATTGCTGATGCCATCTTCTCTCAGCTCAAAGCGAAGATCTTTAATCAGTTCAATGTCTCGTTCTTGAGCATCTTTCAATGGACGGAAAATAGCCCATTGCACATCCCACTCTTCACAAACCGCTTCATTGTCTTTCTGATTACCATTGGTGATCTCGAGACCGGTTTGAGCTTCTTCTAGCTGAGCAACCGTCTGTACCGACTGTTGACTGACTTTTTGCATGCTTTCAAATAAGTCATCGCGATCTAACAAGCCATGTAGCAATGTAGACAAACCAATACAGGCATCAATCGCGGGGTAAACACCATAAAAATCAAAATCCTCAGAACTTGGAATAATCTCTTCTAACTTCTCCAACTGGCGCTCATAATTAACCTTGGCACTCTTGACTGTCAGCTGCTCCCAAATGCTATCCAGAATATCGCGATAAATACGTGGCTCTGCAAATTCCGTACTGTCACAAAACATCGCATAATTTGGGTACATACGTTCACACAGACACGCCATAAAGGTGATCTGCTTCCAAGGTTCTAACTTCTCAAGGCGAAGTTGAAGAGGGTTCTGTAGCATAAGGACTCATTGGTTCAGAAAAAGACAGCGGAAGTGTACTTGATAACCATAGTGGAAAAAAGCGAAGCCGATGAACAATTTCACCAACAAAGTTTATTTACTGACTGAGCACAACGAAACTTACCAGCAGCAACTCGACAAGCTGCGGTTACCGGATCTCGAGATCACTGAGAATCCACAAGGTGCTAATATTTTACTGGCCTCTCCACCACTGGCCGTCAAGCGGCTTAATGAATTTCCTAATGTCGAGTGGATGCAATCGGTTTATGCTGGTGTCGATGCTCTAACCAGCGACACCCCGAACTTTCTGCTGACCAATGTGAAGGGAATATTTGGTCAGCAAATCTCAGAATACGTTCTCGGTTACTTGATACAACATCATCGCCACTTTTTGCATTACCAAGAAAGTCAGAGTCAGTCAAAATGGGAACCCAAACCCTATCAGTCTCTGCGTTCACTCACGTTATTAATATTGGGGACAGGCTCGATAGGGAGTCATCTCGCCAAAACGGCTCAAGCATTTGGCATGAAAGTGGTCGGCATTAACCGAAGCGGTATTCCGACCATGCACTCCCCTTTTAACGAGACTTACCATATTCAGGAGCTAGCGAGTGTCCTAAGCCGAGTCGATGTGGTCGTTAACACGCTGCCCAGTACCAAAGACACACATCACCTACTTAATCATCAGTCTCTCAGTCACTGCCAATCCGCCCTACTGTTCAATGTGGGACGAGGGGATGTGGTGTGTGAGACAGGTTTACTTGCCGCGATAGAGGCTCAAGCCATTGCCCATGCCTTTCTTGATGTGTTTGAACACGAGCCACTGGAAACCAATCACCCATTCTGGCACCACCCTGCAATAACGATCACGCCGCATATCGCTGCTCTTAGCTTCCCTGACCAAGTCGTAGAGATCTTTGCTGACAACTATCATCGCTGGCGAGATGGATTCTCACTACTCAATCAAGTCGACCTCGATAAAGGTTACTGATGCTAGAAGATCTACTCCAACAAATTCGCCAATGTCGGCTGTGCGAGCCATATTTAACTCTGGGAGCCAATCCCATTATTCAGGCGAATAAAGAAGCCAAGTTATTGATCATCGGGCAAGCGCCAGGGACCCGAGTGCACAAAACATCCATTCCCTGGAATGATCCGAGCGGTGACAGATTAAGACAATGGCTTGAGCTTGATAAAACAGCATTTTATGATGCAAGAAAAATAGCCATCATGCCCATGGGGCTTTGTTATCCCGGCAAAGGTAAAAGCGGCGATCTCCCTCCACGAAAAGAATGTGCACCGCAATGGCACAGTCAAGTACTCGAACAACTGCCTAACATTGGTATGACGCTGTTGGTAGGCCAGTACGCACAAAACTATTATCTGCAAAACAAACCCAAAACACTCACCGAAACCGTCAGAGCGTGGCAGCAGTGGGCACCTCACTATTTACCTCTACCTCACCCTTCTCCAAGAAATACTTTGTGGTTGAAGCGTAACCCTTGGTTCGAAGCCGACGTGGTGCCTTTTATGCGCAATTACGTGCATGCTCATATAGGGATTGGACGATAAACGAGCTTTGAATCCGCTCGAATTTCTGTAATAAAGTTTCAACAAATATAGAAAAAATGATCACGCTATATCAGTTACATTGATTTGCACAATATTTGCAATCTTAACCTACAGCATTTGACTCACAGCGATATTTTTCGCTAGATTGTCTACTTAACAAGGAACAATGGATGTAATTTTTTTACAAGGCAGGATGACAATGAACGAGAAATACTCTGCACTCAGAAGCAATGTGAGCATGTTAGGACACTTGCTCGGCAACACCATTAAGGACGCCCATGGTGATGCACTTCTGGAAAAAGTAGAAACGATTCGTAAGCTTTCTAAATCTGCGCTTTCTGGCAATCAATCCGATCGCGAAAGCTTGATTGAGGAAATCAAAAGCCTACCCGATGAGCAACTGACGCCTGTTGCCCATGCTTTCAACCAATTTCTCAACCTGACGAACATGGCGGAGCAATACCACACTATTTCACGTCATTGCGATGCGCATGTCTGCGAACCAGACGCCATTAACAACCTGTTTTCCAAACTTAGCCAAAACGACATAAGCAAACTCGATACTGCTCAAGCGGTGCGAGATCTCAACATTGAGTTAGTGCTTACTGCACACCCAACCGAGATCACTCGACGCACCATGATCAACAAGCTGGTCAAAATTAATAAGTGCTTGTCGAAACTAGAGTTGAACGACCTGTCAGCCAAAGAACGTCAGAAGACAGAACGCCGCCTCGAACAATTGATTGCCCAAGGCTGGCACTCTGACACCATTCGTCAGCAGCGCCCAACTCCTCTCGATGAAGCAAAGTGGGGCTTTGCGGTTGTCGAGAACTCTCTATGGGAAGCAGTGCCTGACTTCTTACGCGAATTGGACGGTCGTCTGCGTGGCTATCTCGAAGAGGG
The DNA here is from genome assembly GCF_000967495.1 of Vibrio neptunius. Lineage (GTDB taxonomy): Bacteria > Pseudomonadota > Gammaproteobacteria > Enterobacterales > Vibrionaceae > Vibrio > Vibrio neptunius. The sequence goes on from NZ_JXXU01000086.1 coordinate 26,745, forward strand.
CCTGCCTATTGATGCTCGCCCAGTGCATTTCTCGTCTTGGATGGGGGGAGACCGCGATGGTAACCCATTTGTCACCCACACCATTACCCGTGAAGTCATGTTACTGTCACGCTGGAAAGCCGCAGATCTGTACCTCAATGATATCAATGAGCTAGTCAGTGAACTGTCGATGACTCGTTGCAATGACGCGGTACGCTCGCTTGCGGGAGAGGATGAACACGAACCTTACCGCGCGGTACTAAAACAACTGCGTGCCTTGCTGACGGAAACCAAAGAAATACTGGATGCCAAAGTAAACGGTCAGAAGCTGGCAGTGAAAGCACCTCTGCAGCGAGTCGAGCAGCTATGGGAACCACTTTATGCTTGTTACCAATCTCTTCATGAGTGCGGTATGGGTATCATCGCGGATGGTTCACTACTAGACACACTGCGCCGAATCAAAGCTTTTGGCGTTCACCTTGTTCGTCTCGATATTCGTCAGGAAAGCACTCGCCACTCTGATGCTTTATCTGAACTCACTCGCTACCTTGGCATTGGTGATTACAACCAGTGGAGCGAACAAGACAAAGTTGCTTTTTTAACTAATGAGCTAGCCTCCAAACGACCACTTCTTCCACGCGACTGGCAACCATCAGAGCAGGTTAAAGAAGTTCTTGATACCTGTAAGATTGTCGCTGCTCAACCGCGAGAAGCCTTTGGCGCTTATGTGATTTCCATGGCACGTACGGCTTCAGATGTATTAGCCGTACACCTACTACTTCAAGAAGCCGGCTGCCCCTATCGGATGGATGTATGTCCCCTATTTGAAACCTTGGATGATCTGAATAATGCCGAATCTGTAGTTAAACAGTTAATGGGAATTGACCTCTACCGAGGTTTTATTCAGAACCACCAAATGGTGATGATCGGTTACTCTGACTCAGCAAAAGATGCTGGCGTGATGTCTGCTGGCTGGGCTCAGTATCATGCGATGGAAGCACTGGTCAAAGTCGCTGAAGATGAAGGGGTTGAATTGACACTATTCCATGGCCGAGGCGGCACCATTGGTCGAGGCGGTGCACCTGCTCATGCCGCTCTTTTGTCTCAACCACCGAAGAGCTTAAAAGGCGGCCTGCGAGTAACAGAACAAGGAGAAATGATCCGTTTCAAATTGGGTTTACCTGAGGTTGCCGTTAATAGCTTCAACTTGTATGCCAGTGCGATTTTGGAAGCTAACTTACTGCCACCACCGGAACCGAAACAGGATTGGCGTGATTTGATGAATGTTCTTTCAGAAGTCAGCTGTGAAGCGTATCGAAGCGTCGTTCGTGGTGAACCTGACTTTGTTCCGTATTTCCGTCAGGCAACGCCAGAATTAGAGCTAGGTAAACTACCTCTTGGCTCTCGCCCAGCGAAACGCAATCCTAAAGGTGGGGTAGAAAGCTTGCGTGCGATCCCATGGATCTTTTCTTGGAGCCAAAACCGCTTGGTACTGCCAGCATGGTTAGGTGCTGGTGAAGCGATTCAATACTCGATCGATAAAGGTCATCAAGCCCTGCTTGAGGAGATGTGTCGCGAGTGGCCATTCTTTTCCACTCGGCTCGGCATGCTCGAAATGGTGTACACAAAATGTAACCTCGAGATCTCACGTTACTATGATGAACGCTTAGCTGATCCTAAACTGCTTCCTCTAGGCGATAAGCTGCGATCACAGCTTCAGCAAGATATCAAAGCAGTGCTCAACGTTGAAAATAATGAGAACCTGATGCAAAGTGACCCGTGGGGCCAAGAGTCTATTCGCCTACGTAACATTTACGTCGAACCATTGAACATGCTGCAGGCTGAACTGCTTTATCGTACTCGTCAGAGCGATACTGCATCCCCTGAGCTGGAGGAAGCATTGATGGTGACTATCGCTGGTATTGCCGCAGGGATGAGAAACACCGGTTAAACTTGTAACCAAATATGAAATAGGCTGTCAGATTCGACAGCCTTTTCTATATCTGATTCTAAAAACATCAAACCATTCAGCATCATCAAAATGAAAAATAGGTCTAATTATAAAAAAACAGAATAATTAACCAAAATATCCAATTATTGAGAAAATTATCAGTTTTTTGATTTATTTTGCCCTTCTATTCTACTTTATGCTTATTATTTAGATATACTAATGCTCCCTAGCGGTAAACAATAACATCAACATATCGCTCTAGGTGATAAAACGGCTTTTAAGGTGACATGGCCAACTTTGTTGGCGCTGCTTAAAAATTCACTGATGACAAGTGCCACAGAAGCACAACAGTAACTAAGCAGTTGTTAGTAGTTATTTGACCATTTGGATTGAAGACATGTCATTACCACACGTTATCCTGACAGTTCTGAGCACACGCGACGCAACTGGATATGATATCACCAAAGAATTTTCTGCCACTATTGGCTACTTTTGGAAAGCAAGCCACCAACAAGTATATCGCGAGCTCAATAAAATGGCTCAAAATGAGTTGGTTACCTGCGTTCTAGAACCTCAAGAAGGTAAACCAGACCGTAAAGTATATTCCATCACAGACTCTGGTCGCGTTGCACTGGGCGAATGGTTTGATCAACCAACAGCACATCCGACCGTTCGTGATGAATTCTGTGCGAAATTGATGGCTTGTGCTGTTCAACCTTCCGCACCTTACCGTGAACAACTCGCTGAACTTGTAGAAGAATCGCGTAAGTTGGTTGCTCACTATCAGGAAATAGAGAACGCGTATTATTCGACGCCCTCTACCCTGGACAAACAACAGCGTTTAGAACGTTTAACACTCCGTCGTAATCTACTAGTCCGCCAAGCGTGGGTAGAATGGGCTGATGAAGTACTCCATGAATTATCTTCTCTAGGCTAACGGTACAAAAAAGGGTTGAAGCCAATGCTTCAACCCTTTTATTTTCCTTGTCTCGTCCTGAAATGTG
>NZ_JXXU01000087.1 GCF_000967495.1 Vibrio neptunius
CTTTAGAGATTCCCTACTCTCTCCTTCGTCGCTCTATGGAATGACCAATTCAAACAACACCATTCAATAAATCTATATTTCTCGATGTTTAATAATAAGAAAAACTATCGTAGTTAATTAACTTTATTAATCTAACTTATTTTAGTGTTTGGCATTTTTTAAATATCCAATGTGATCAAAGCAACATTTATCACCAAATATTTTGTTATCAAACAATTAATTCGCAACTCAAAATCAATTATCTAAGAATCCAAAGTGCATATTTCCACTCTATTCACTGTTTTATCATCGAGAGCAGAGTGCATATTTTCCCTGCAAACTTCCCCAAGCCTTATTTACTGAATAAACCAATGCATAAACTTCCCAATTTAATGGCTAATTAGGGTATTCACATCCAATTAACAAGTGAATAGATATTGTTAAACCCCTTGAAAACACTGGCTTTAGGCATAAAAAACGAACTGTGATTGATCTCTAAGATTCCTCTCCAGACAAGCGTAATATGAATTTCAGAAACAAAATAAGTGAATAAATAAATTCGCTCTTCTATTCCTTACAAATTAAATATTAGTTTTTAATTTTTAAAACTAATTATAAATATAAGAGAGATACGATCATGAGTAAGTTATACGTAGGTTCTGAAATCGGTCAATTACGTCGCGTGCTGGTGCATCGCCCAAGACGAGCACTGACTCACCTGACGCCTTCCAACTGCCACGATCTGCTATTTGATGACGTACTTGCCGTCGAGCGTGCAGGCAAAGAGCACGATGTGTTCACTCAAACTTTGCGCGAACAAGGTGTGGAAGTCTTACTACTTACCGACTTGTTGGCAGATACACTGGCTGTCTCAGAAGCCAAAGACTGGCTGTTAAGCCGTCAGGTATCGGATTACCGTTTAGGTAAAACTTTTGCCAATGACGTTCGTTGCTACTTAGGCGACCTACCCAATGTTGAGCTAGCTAAGATTCTTACCGGTGGTCTTTCTTACGCTGAAATGCCAATCACATCCTCTTCAATGATGCAGGGGCTTCACGCACCAACCGATTTCATCATTGAACCATTACCCAACCACTTGTTCACCCGTGACACTTCGTGTTGGGTCTATGGCGGTGTCTCTATCAACCCAATGGCGAAACCCGCTCGTCAACGTGAAACCAACCATGTTCGCGCTATCTACCGCTGGCATCCAAGTTTTGCTGGTCAGGACTTTATCAAGTACTTCGGCGATGAAGAGAAAATCTACGACAACTCGACCATTGAAGGTGGCGATGTCTTAGTCATTGGTAAAGACGCTGTGCTGATTGGTATGTCTGAGCGCACAACCGCTCAAGGTGTTGAACATTTAGCGTCTGGCCTATTCAAACATGGTCAAGCGAAGCAAGTGATTGCCATGGAATTACCGAAACATCGTTCCTGCATGCACTTAGACACTGTGATGACTCATATGCGTGAAGATACCTTCTCTGTTTACCCAGAGGTGATGCGCAAAGATGTCAAGTGCTGGAGCCTGACTGGCGATGCGTCTGGCGCTGTGAATGTCAAAGAAGAAGGTTACTTCGTGACGGCTATCGAAAAAGCGCTTGGCGTCGACCAGCTCAACCTTATCACCACGGGCGGTGACAACTTCAACGCGGAACGTGAACAGTGGAACGATGCGAACAACGTTCTTACCGTCAAGCCTGGTGTCGTGATCGGATACGAAGGCAATACCTACACCAACGAGAAATACGACAAAGCGGGCATCACAGTACTGCCAATACCTGGCGATGAGCTAGGTCGTGGCCGCGGCGGTGCACGCTGCATGAGCTGCCCAATCGAACGTGATGGTATTTAAGTAACGGTTAAGTTGGCGAGAGCGACTTAGCTCTCGCCCTCAGCAGAGAGATTAAAGCAATGACAAAACAAACTGTAGTTGTCGCACTTGGTGGAAACGCCCTACTTCGCCGCGGTGAACCGCTAGAGGCCGAAGTGCAACGTCAGAACATCGAAATTGCCGTCAAAGCTATTGCGGAAATTGCCGAGCAATACAATGTCGTGCTGGTGCATGGCAATGGCCCACAGGTCGGTTTGCTGGCTCTACAAGGCTTGGAATACAAGAAGGTAGCACCATATCCACTGGATGTTCTGGGCAGTGAAACGCAAGGCATGATTGGTTACATGCTGATGCAAGAGTTCAAAAACCAAATGCCGAACGTCAACGCGACTTGCATGTTAACGCAGATGACAGTGGACCCAAATGACCCTGCATTTGACAATCCAACTAAACCTATCGGCCCGATCTACCAAGAAGCAGAAGCACGCGAACTAGCAGAGAAGTACCATTGGACCATCAAACCTGACGGTCAGCACTTCCGTCGCGTTGTACCTAGCCCACAGCCAACAGGCATCGTCGAAAATGAAGCCATCACTAAGCTCATCGATGAAGGCCACTTAGTGATTTGTACTGGCGGCGGCGGCATCCCAGTCAAAAAAGAAAATGGCAAACTGGTTGGTGTTGAAGCAGTGATTGATAAGGACATGTCCGCAGCATTCCTTGCCAAGCAGCTAAACGCTGATGCTTTACTCATCCTTACTGATGCAGACGCGGTTTACCTCGATTGGGGCAAACCTACTCAACAGGCGCTGCGCAGCACTCACCCATCCGAATTAGCGCAGTACCAATTTGATGCTGGCTCAATGGGACCAAAAATAGAAGCATCATGCGAGTTCGTCAAACAAGGCGGCAAAGTGGTCGGAATCGGCGCACTGGAAGATGGTTTGCGCATTCTTCAAGGTACGGCAGGCACCAATATTACTCAGGGCTAATACCAATCAGCTCTATCTTACGCTGGGGCTGCGATAAAACATTCACTCAAGTTCATTACTGCACTTTCTTACCTCTTTCCCTGCAACGAGAAAGTGCACATCGATAAGAAGGAAAACATCATGGCTTTCAATCTACGTAACCGTAACTTCCTAAAACTATTAGACTTTACTCCACGTGAAATTCAACACATGTTGGACCTATCCGTCGAGTTAAAAAAAGCGAAATACAACGGCTATGAGCAACCTCGCCTGAAAGGCAAAAACATCGCTCTGATCTTCGAGAAAACATCGACTCGTACCCGCTGTGCCTTTGAAGTTGCGGCTTTTGACCAAGGCGCTCAAGTCTCTTACTTAGGCCCAACAGGCTCTCAGATTGGTCACAAAGAATCGATGAAAGATACCGCTCGCGTTTTAGGCCGAATGTACGATGGTATCGAGTACCGTGGATTTGGTCAGGAAATTGTCGAAGAGCTGGGCGCTTACGCGGGTGTACCGGTATGGAATGGTTTGACCGATGAGTTCCACCCGACGCAAATTCTCGCTGACTTCCTAACTATGATGGAACATGGCCGTGGCAAACAGCTACACGAAATGAAGTTTGCTTACCTAGGCGATGCACGCAACAACATGGGCAACTCTCTGATGGTTGGCGCCGCTAAGATGGGCATGGATATTCGTCTCGTCGCGCCTAAGCAGTTCTGGCCAGAAGAAGCCCTTGTGGCACAGTGCCGTGAGATCGCTGCAACAACCGGTGCAAAAATTACCCTGACTGAAGAGGTTCAAGAAGGCGTTCAAGGTTGTGATTACCTGTACACGGATGTGTGGGTATCAATGGGCGAAGCAAAAGAAGCCTGGGCAGAACGTATCAACCTCATGCTGCCTTACCAAGTCAACATGGACATGATCAAAGCAACAGGTAATCCTCATGTGAAATTCATGCACTGCCTACCTGCCTTCCACGGCGAAGATACCACGGTAGGTAAACAGCTTGCTGAAGAGTACCCAATGCTGAAAAACGGCTGTGAGGTGACTGATGAAGTGGTTGAATCTGAATACTCTATTGTGTTCGACGAAGCTGAAAACCGTATGCACACCATCAAAGCGGTGATGGTCGCAACACTAGGTGACTAGGGTCTGTTGACCTTTTGAGCTGATTTTTGCAGCAGTTTGTGGGTTCTTTATACAAGGCAGAGGATTTGAAATGTAGTTGCCCTACCTGATAAGCCGATAACGCAGTAGAAAGGAACCACAAACGCTGCCCAGAGGGTTCGGCTAAAAGCGTTTTACTCTTTGTTGAGAGGTGTTTTGCTTAGGTCACTAGGCGACAAACCTCTCGCCGCGACTAAAACGCTTTTATCTCGAACAAAATTTAACCGTAAAAGGTCAACAGACCCTAATATCATCGAATAAAAGTAATCATACTCAAATTAGACTGAGTATTGTTTGCAGGGAAATGCGGGTGGCGTTCATCATGTATCAAAAACATGCCGAATAAAGCCCGCATTTTTTTTCATACTCACGAGCTCATAACCCCCTTCAATCCAAGAGGACACAACCGCTGCAAACATGTCGCCAAAATAGGCGAAATACGCATAAAAATCCAATTTATGAATACTTTAAGCAAACGCTTGCGTTGGCTTTTTTTGTCCGTATAATCCTCCGCAATTTGTCTTCGGAGGATCAAAATGAACCTGTCAGCAACCACTCAATGTTGGCTTAACTTATGCCCTGACTCAGGGACATGTGTGGTTTCATTTTGTTCTATCGATCCTTTTCAAGCCTCCTATTTAGGGGGCTTTTTTTTGTCTGAAATTTACATCAACCCATGGATTAACAACCCACATCGGTTGGACAAACTCACCCATTGAGACGAGGAAACATTGCGATGGCGCATTCGTTATTTAACAAGCACATTATCTCCATTCCTGAGCTCAGCCGTAGCGAGCTAGAGCTTATCGTCGACACCGCAGCTAGGCTCAAAGCCGAGCCAGACCCGACACTGCTTAAAAACAAAGTGGTGGCAAGTTGCTTCTTTGAACCTTCCACGCGCACTAGGCTGTCATTTGAAACGGCTGTGCAGCGTCTTGGCGGCACAATCATTGGCTTCGACAATGGTGGCAACACGTCACTGGCGAAAAAGGGGGAGACACTGGCCGATTCTGTACAAGTGATTGCTTCTTATGTCGACGCCTTTGTGATGCGCCACCCACAAGAGGGCGCAGCACGCCTAGCGTCCGAGTTTTCTAACGGCATCCCCGTAGTTAACGGCGGTGACGGCGCGAATCAGCATCCAACTCAGACTCTGCTGGACTTATTTTCTATCTACGAAACCCAGGGCACGCTCGACAACCTCAATGTCGCGTTTGTCGGTGACCTTAAATACGGTCGTACTGTCCACTCTCTGACTCAAGCACTGGCCAAGTTCAACAATGTTCGCTTCTTCTTTATCGCTCCTGAAGCATTGGCGATGCCCGATTACATCTGTGAAGAACTCGAAGAAGCAGACATCCAATTCAGTATGCACAACAACATTGAAGACGTCGTACCGGAGCTTGATATCCTGTATATGACGCGCGTGCAAAAAGAGCGCTTTGATGAGTCTGAATACGCTCATATCAAGTCAGCGTTCATTCTCACCGCCGATACGCTAAAAGAGGCTCGTGCAAATCTTAAGGTTCTTCACCCATTGCCACGCGTCGATGAAATCACAACAGACGTCGATAAAACACCACACGCTTACTACTTTGAGCAGGCTGAAAACGGTGTCTATGCGCGAGAAGCCTTACTTGCCCTTGTTCTAAGTGAAACCCTTTAATTGCAGGAGAATGATCATGGTGAAAGAAACTCAACTACAAGTAGAAGCCATTCGTAACGGTAGCGTGATTGACCATATTCCTGCTAACGTCGGCATTAAAGTGCTCAAACTATTTAAAATGCACAAGACCAATCAACGCATTACCATAGGTCTCAACTTACCTTCTTCAGCTCTCGGTGAGAAAGACCTTATCAAGATTGAAAATGTTTATTTGACCAAAGAGCAGGCCAACCGATTAGCTTTATATGCGCCGAAAGCCACTGTGAACCAGATTGAAGAATATCAGGTGGTCAATAAACTCACTTTAGCGCTTCCAGAACATATTCATAGTGTCTTTGAGTGTCCAAACAGCAATTGTATTTCGCACGGGGAACCTGTCGAAAGCCACTTTAAAGTGCAGCAGAAACAGCATCACGTTCAGCTCAAATGTCATTACTGTGAAAAGGTATTCTCACGCGAAATCATGGCAGAAGCCCGCTAATCAGCCCTGATAGCCGCTCTGTAAAAGCATTGTGGATATTTATTCCTATCTCAGAATAAATATCCACATGCAACAGAATTATCAACCAATAGAATCGCAAATTAATAGTTATTAATTGGTGATCCCTTTCAAAAAGCCACACTTTATTTGGTGGTAAGATACTCTGAATAAACATCTTAAGTCACCAAAGAAGTGACAGCTCAATGTCTGAGGCACTACTAAGGAAAGAAGTGCTGAAGGTCGCAAGGAAGAGTTATCTCTACGTCATGTTTTAAGGAGTTCGCATGAGTGAAACTCTCAATCTAGTTTCAGTGAATTACGCTGAAGACAAAACCCTGACTGCAGCCTGTAAACGCCTGCTTCAACAACAGAGCTTTACCACTCAAAATGAGTTACGCGAAGCACTGGTTGATATCGGCTTTGATGGTATCAGCCAATCGACTGTCTCGCGTCTACTGTCTCAGCTTGGGGTGGTTAAGGTTCAGAATGCCTGTGGTAAAAAGGTGTATTGCATCACCGTTGAAACCGCACCTGTACGTGTTGAATCGTCAATTTCTTCACAAATTGAATTCATTACCCATAATCAGGCGATGGTGGTGGTTAAAACTCACCCTGGCAGTGCTCAGCTCGTCGCAAGATTGGTCGACATCGACCCACACACTGAAATTCTTGGTACCGTAGGGGGTAACGACACCGTCTTAGTGATACCAAAAGACATCGCTCATATTGATGCCTGCGAAAGAGTGGTACGTACCCGACTCGGCGTGGCCTAAATCTTTCCGATGTTATCGATACTTAAGTCAGGCATCGGCCTGACTTAAGCTTTTGAATTAGCGATATTTGTCGGAGTGTGAAACTTATTCCCCCTTTCCCCTGTCTGATTAAGTTAAAATGATGAAAATTTAACTCAAGTGACTTTTCTATGCGTGCCGTCTTTTCACTGATCCTATTATGCCTGACTGTAGCATCTGCTCCTGCCTTGGCGCTTTTTGAGCAGTCTAACTCTGCACCAAGCTTCGGAAATCAGACCAATACTTTTGTCCCTGTCGATCAAGCTTTTCCATTTAACGCCTATCAACAAGGCGATAGGGTTTTCCTCGACTGGCAAGTCAAACAGGATTACTACCTCTACCAGCACCGTTTATCGGTCAGTGGTGAACAAGTCAACGTTGGCAAGCTGAAAATGGAAGATGGTCAGCCCTACCAAGACGAGTTTTTCGGTGAGGTCAACATCTATACGACGCCCCTGTTTGTCGAAGTGCCTTTGGCCGATTATCAGGATGGCGCGCGTCTGATTGTCCAGTATCAAGGCTGCGCCAAAGCAGGCTTTTGTTACCCACCAGAGACTCGCGTGGTTGACTTAACCCATTTTCAATCCAGCGCTAGTGACAAATCGGCACCAACAGTCAGCACAAATTCTGCACCGACAGATGCTCAACCCAAGCCGTCACAGCCGGTTTCTCAGGAATCGAGCCTAGCATCGAGCTTAAGTGATAGCTGGTGGACACCATTACTGTTTTTGGCGCTGGGTGTCGGCCTTGCATTTACACCATGCGTACTGCCGATGTATCCAATTTTGACCAGTATTGTACTTGGCAGCGGCAAACTGAGCCATGGCCGAGCATTAGGCTTGGCGTTTATTTACGTTCAAGGGATGGCACTCACCTATACCTTATTAGGGTTGGTTGTCGCCTCCGCGGGTATGCAGTTTCAAGCTGCCATGCAACATCCTTACGTCCTGATTGGTTTAAGCGTCATGTTTGTCGCCTTAGCGCTGTCGATGTTTGGAGCCTACACCATTCAACTGCCAAGTGCTGTACAGACGTGGCTAAATAACTTGAGCAACAAACAACAAGGTGGTAACTCACTGGGCGTATTCGCGATGGGGGCAATTTCAGGATTAGTCTGTTCGCCTTGTACCACAGCGCCACTTTCAGGCGCGCTACTATACGTCGCACAAAGTGGTGACTTACTCACTGGTGGAGTAGCCTTGTATGCTCTAGCGCTGGGCATGGGCATTCCGCTGATGTTGGTCGCGGTGTTTGGTAACAAACTACTGCCAAAAGCGGGGAACTGGATGGACAGAGTAAAAACCCTGTTTGGTTTTATTTTACTTGCCGCGCCAATCTTCTTACTTGAGCGCATCTTACCAGAAACATGGGCGACTGGATTATGGTCAGCGCTGGGGCTAGCTGCTTTTGGCTGGCTATATCACGTCAAAAATTCACTACCATTTGGCGGCTGGAAACAAAGTGCCATCGGTATCATTGCTGTGCTCGGCTTATTTGCCTCTGCGCAGCCAGCGTTGAATTACTGGTTTGGTCATCATACACAGCAAGTACAGCCTAGTATTGAGTTCACACGCATCACCACAGTGGCAGAACTCAACACACAGTTAGAACAAGCGCAGCGAGCGGGCAAACCTGTGATGCTCGATTTCTATGCTGACTGGTGTGTGGCATGTAAGGAGTTCGAAAAATACACCTTCCACCAGCCTGATGTGGAAGCAAAATTGCGCAATTTTGTACTGTTACAAGCCGATGTCACCAAGAATCTACCGCAAGATATTCAACTGCTAAAACAGATGAATGTACTCGGTCTACCGACAATCGAATTTTGGGATGCCAGCGGCCAACATGTCTCCAACGCCAGAATCACCGGATTTATGCAGGCAGAACCGTTTTTACAACACCTTAGCGCCCATCGCTTGTAGGGGCTATCTCATTTCACTCAACGCCAGTATGATGACTGGCGTTTTTGCCTCTTGAGCAGTTAAAAGCAATTTGGCGATAAAACCCGATACAGTTCAGACTTTTAGGCTATGAATATTGTCCATACTCTCAAAGGTGACAATAATTCTTTTAAGCAAACTTTTATAGCAGTAAACGTCATGGATTCGACCTACACCATTATCATCGCCGACGATCACCCTTTGTTTCGCAATGCGCTGTTTCAGTCCGTGCATATGGCGATTAGTGGTGCCAATTTATTAGAAGCGGATTCCCTCGATGCACTTTTGGCAGTTTTGGCCAAGGAAGACGACCCCGACCTGCTGCTCCTTGATCTAAAAATGCCCGGCGCCAACGGCATGTCAGGGTTGATTCAGCTAAGAGCAGAATATCCAGACCTGCCGATTGTGGTCGTGTCTGCCAGTGAAGAAGCGTCTGTCGTGACGCAAGTAAAAAGCCATGGAGCGTTTGGTTTTATCCCTAAATCAAGTGACATGCGAGAATTGGTCAGTGCCTTAAATCAGGTCTTGAGCGGCGAACCTTTCTTTCCAGAAGGTTCCATCACCAACAGTGCGGCCTGCAATGACTTAGCAGATAAAATTGCCACTTTAACGCCTCAACAATACAAAGTACTCGGAATGTTATCCGATGGTCTGCTAAACAAGCAGATTGCTTATGAGTTAAATGTTTCTGAGGCCACCATCAAAGCCCACATGACAGCTATCTTTAGAAAGTTAGGTGTTAAAAGCCGCACTCAGGCTGTAATTTTACTTCAGCAGCTAGAATCTGAATCTTAATATTCTTTTTCACACTATCTCGATCATTTATCTGCTAAGATAGGCAAAGTCGTTCATTCGTTCGACTTGTTCATCCCTCTGTTTCACTAACTCTGGGAGTCATATCATTGCTTAGCGTATTGATCACTCAATTTGTCGTTCTCTGGGCCGTTATCGATCCAATTGGATCCGTTCCAGTTTATCTGTCCCAAACTCAACACCTCACTGCCAAACAACGCCGTCTAGTGGCGTTAAAAGCGGTAGGTATCTCAGCAGGCGTGCTTCTGTTCTTCCTTATCGCAGGTCAGTTGCTTCTGGATGCGATGCAGATTCCTCTACCTGCATTTCAGGCTGCCGGTGGCTTGGTGCTCTTGCTGTTCGCCCTAACAATGATTTTTGGTGAATCTAAACCTGAACAGGAAACTAAGCTATCAGAAGAAGTCAGCCACTCAGATCTGGCCGATTTAGCCGTCTACCCGCTTGCCATCCCCTCGATTGCGTCTCCGGGTGCAATGATGGCGATCGTGATGCTGACCGATAATCACCGTTATTCTATGGCCGACCAAGGTATCACCGCTGCAGTAATGGTAGGTGTTCTTTTAATCACTTTGCTCTTGCTATTAGGTGCGACGCATATCCAGAAATGGATCGGCAATGTCGGGGCTGCAATAATTAGTCGTGTAATGGGGCTCATCCTTGCAGCAGTGGCACTAAATAACCTGCTCTTGGGTATCAAAGATTTCTACCTAGGGTAAATTATTTTACAAAGTCATCAATAATTCATTAGACCTTTGGCTAATTTAACAACGAATTAACATCACAAAAGTCTATCATTTAAATCCTAAGCGCCTTATTTTGAGGCGCTTTTTGTTTTCCTCTACACGACTAAAGTTGAAAAGAGTTCTCGCTATTACCTTGCTAGAGTTGATGGTGAAACATTTTCTTAACAACACAATCAATCGTAAGGAGGCGGCAATGGCGTTTGAAAGTCAGGAACGAGCCAAAGCCTACTGGGATAAAAATGTAAAACTGATGATCAGCTTAATGGTTGTCTGGTTTGTCGTTTCTTTTGGCTGCGGCATTCTATTTGTCGACGAGCTTAATCAATTTCAGATAGGTGGCTATAAACTGGGCTTCTGGTTTGCACAACAAGGCTCCATCTATACCTTTCTAGGCATTATTTTCTACTACGCGTGGAAGATGCGCCAGATCGATCGCGAATTTGATGTGGACGAATAAGGAGCAGCTTAGATGGATTTGAAAACAATCACTTATCTCGTTGTAGGTGCCACTTTTATCCTTTATATCGGTATCGCAATTTGGGCACGCGCGGGATCAACTAAAGAGTTCTATGTAGCAGGTGGTGGGGTTAACCCAATCGCCAACGGCATGGCAACGGCCGCGGACTGGATGTCTGCTGCTTCCTTCATTTCAATGGCAGGCCTTATTGCCTTCATGGGCTACGGAGGTTCCGTATTCCTGATGGGGTGGACAGGTGGTTATGTACTACTCGCGCTTCTCTTAGCTCCTTACCTGCGTAAGTTTGGTAAGTTCACGGTACCTGAGTTCGTTGGTGAACGTTTCTACTCAAATACTGCACGTATTGTTGCGGTCGTGTGTCTGATCATTGCATCAGTAACGTACGTCATCGGCCAGATGAAAGGGGTTGGGGTAGCCTTCGGCCGATTCCTTGAAGTAGACTACTCGACTGGCCTCCTGATAGGTATGTGTATCGTATTTATGTACGCGGTGATGGGCGGCATGAAAGGTATTACCTACACTCAGATTGCTCAATACTGCGTACTAATTCTTGCGTACACCATCCCAGCTATCTTTATCTCTCTGCAGCTTACCGGAAACCCAATTCCACAAATTGGTCTCGGTAGTACCATGGCCGGAACAGATGTCTATCTACTCGATCGGCTTGACCAAGTAGTGACCGAACTCGGCTTCAGTGAATATACCACCCAAGTCCGGGGCGATACCCTGAACATGTTCGTTTATACCATGTCTCTGATGATAGGTACTGCCGGTCTGCCACACGTCATCATCCGATTCTTTACAGTACCGAAAGTGCGTGATGCGCGAACTTCAGCGGGTTGGGCTCTCGTCTTTATCGCCATTCTATACACGACTGCACCTGCGGTATCAGCCATGGCACGTCTAAACCTAATGGATACGGTTAACCCAGCTCCGGGGCAGAATCTGGCTTACGATGAACGCCCTGACTGGTTCAAAAACTGGGAAAAAACTGGTCTACTTGGCTTTGATGACAAAAATGGTGATGGCAACATCCAATACACATCAAATGCTGAAACCAATGAGCTAAAAGTTGACCGTGACATCATGGTGCTGGCTAACCCAGAAATTGCCAAGCTACCTAACTGGGTCATTGCACTGGTGGCTGCTGGTGGCTTAGCCGCAGCACTTTCTACTGCTGCTGGTCTGCTGCTCGCAATATCATCGGCGATATCTCATGACTTAATCAAAGGGGTGATTAATCCGAACATCTCTGAGAAGAAAGAACTGATGGCTAGCCGAATATCCATGGCGGTCGCGATTGCTGTGGCGGGTTATCTAGGACTCAATCCGCCTGGCTTTGCCGCCGGTACGGTGGCACTGGCCTTCGGTCTGGCTGCTTCGTCCATCTTCCCAGCCTTGATGATGGGTATTTTCAGCAAGAACATCAACAAAGAAGGCGCGATTGCTGGCATGATTGCAGGTATCACGATCACACTGTTTTACGTATTCCAGCACAAAGGTATCCTGTTCATCGCTGACTGGACATACCTAGAAAGCTGGGGCAGCAACTGGTTCCTTGGTATCGAGCCTAATGCCTTTGGTGCCATTGGTGCGCTATTCAACTTCCTAGTTGCATTCGCGGTATCGAAAGTCACGGCAGAAACACCACAAGAAGTGAAGGATTTGGTCGAACATGTTCGCTTCCCAGCAGGCGCTGGAGATGCGGTAGACCACTAATCAACACTTAATATTGAAAGCCCCTCACGGGACGACCCGTCCGGGGCTTTTTTATTGCGCTTAATTCAGTTACCGTAGTTTCGAAATGTTGTCGCAAGGAAGCCAAGATGTTCAAAAATAAGCACTTTATTGTCGCTCTTTTGATTGCCCCGATTCTGTCCATTATTGCCTACTTTGGCACTGACATGGCCGTCAGCGAAAAACCTCATGCTGCGAAAGAGGGCCAGAGTTACAAGCTGGCCAGCAAATCAAACTGTCGCTACACCAGTGGTTTATGCGATATGGAAAACGGGGACTTTAAAGTCAAGTTCCGCTCTGAAAGGCTCACCGAAGACAGCCTTGAACTGTCATTGCATGCTGCGCATGCTCTTCAAGGGGTTAAGCTCTCTTTGGTTAGTAGCGAACATCAGAACGCACAACCCATCGACATGCAGCCAGCCGACCAAGCAGGGCAGAACTGGTACATCAGACTACCTAAACCCACCTCAGCGGACAACTGGTTGAGAGTGGCCATTCAATCTGATGGCACCTTATATTATGGGGAAACACAAACCGTATTTGTAAAATACGAAACCCTGTTTACGGAATAGAGAGACGCGGAGACAAGGAGCAAGGTTGATGCCATTGCATCAGCCCAGCTCTTTTTGATGCTCTATTTCGGCTCTGGACCATACTGGTTATTGCCTTGATGACCCTTGAGAAAGCCACACTCAATAAGAATCCAAATGCCACACGCCAATGCAGCCAGAGAACTTAGGGCTTGAAGCATTGTAGACTGCGGCATCTGTGTTGGATCACCAGTTGGTAGCATCATACGACCTACCACCAATGGGACATTGAGTAGTAGCCACCAACTGGACTTGCCTCTATCATGCCAGCGCTTGGCTGTAATGGCCAAATCCGGCACCAAAACCACAATCAAAAATAGTGGCAGTAACAGGTGCGCCATACTTGGAAACAGCACATTCATACCCGTTGCAAAACCAATGATCAATGCGTAATAAACCACATTCCATATCCAGTAGGTTTTACGTCCTACTCGGCCTTGAAATGAAAACAACAGCTCTTTCATCGACATAACTACTTACCTAAAAATCAAAAATGTTAATTGACCACTTTTTGAAAACACTCTTTATCCATATCTCGGATATTGACCGTTAGACTATGCACGTGACTTGCTTGCTCCTGCAACACATCCATTAACTGGCGTGAAAGGTCGCGCTTTTGCTCCGCTGTTCTGCCATCAAGCAGTTCAAAACTAATATGAATAAAGTCAACGTTATCGCCATCTTCTCCAATCAGCCAATTATGGCAGCGTAGCGCTCGGGATTTCACGGAAGGTACGTCAAAAAGCCCGCATTGAAGCGTCACTTGATGCAGGTCTTCCAATAGACCTTGTACATTCACGCGTTCATCGACGGAGTTAGAGTATTCCATTACTAAATTTGGCATTGTAGTCCTCAAATGTAAGAGAGTTTCAAAAAATCACTAAAATACTCCGCCACTATTACCAATTTCCACTGCGGTTTCCGAGTACAAAACCAGCATAATGCTTTACAGATCACTCAGTACAACAGAGCTTATACCAATTATGCGCTGTCACAACTTTATTCATTGCGTCAGAACCGATCAAGACATGATACTAGTCATGATTTGATGAGTTTAATCTGTTATATTCCTACGAAGATTTTTTACATTAATGAACTTTCTACATTAAATACAAAGGGAGATATTCCTATGCGTCGTCCTGTAGTGATGGGTAACTGGAAACTTAACGGCAGCAAAGCAATGGTAAAAGAGTTGCTAACTGGCCTTAACGCGGAACTTGAAGGTGTTGAAGGTGTTGACGTAGCCGTAGCTCCACCAGCGCTTTACATTGACCTTGCTGAGCGCGTTATCGCAGAAGGCGGTAACAAGATCATCCTAGGTGCACAGAACACAGACCTAAACAACAGCGGTGCATTCACTGGCGATATGTCTCCAGAAATGCTGAAAGACTTTGGTGCATCTCACATCATCATCGGCCACTCTGAGCGTCGTGAATACCACAACGAATCTGATGAGTTCATCGCGAAGAAATTTGCTTTCCTCAAAGAGAACGGCCTGAAGCCTGTTTTCTGTATCGGTGAATCAGAAGCTCAAAACGAAGCGGGTGAAACAGAAGCAGTCTGTGCTCGTCAAATTAACGCCGTGATCGATGCATACGGTATTGAAGCACTCAACGATGCGATCATCGCATACGAACCAATCTGGGCTATCGGTACTGGTAAAGCAGCAACTGCTGAAGATGCACAGCGCATCCACGCTTCTATCCGTGCACTAATCGCAGAGAAAAGCGCAGCAGTCGCTGAGCAAGTCATCATCCAATACGGTGGTTCTGTTAAGCCAGAAAACGCTGAAGCGTACTTCTCACAACCAGACATCGATGGTGCTCTAGTGGGCGGAGCATCTCTTGATGCGAAGAGCTTCGCGGCCATTGCTAAAGCAGCGGCAGCAGCGAAAGCGTAATTTTTCCTTTAGGAAAACTCTTATTGAGGTCAGCGCAAGCTGGCCTTTTTTGTGTCTCACACATCAATCAAGTATCCTACGCTTTTCCGTCCAAAGAGTAGTGGTTTCGAATGCAGGATAAGCACGGCCTTTTGACTGGTCCCATCCCTCTCGTGCTCCGTCAAATGACCATTCCGATGACTTTCGGCATGGTGGCTATTTTGATGTTCAACTTGGTGGATACCTTTTTTATCTCTCTGCTCGGGACAGAAGCCCTTGCTGCCATCAGCTACACTTTCCCGGTGACCTTTGCGGTCAACTGCATCACGATGGGAATCGGGGTCGGGCTATCAGCCAATATCGGCCGTCTGCTCGGGCAAGGACAATCCGAAGATGCAGCACGCTTCTCAAGTCATGGACTCGCGCTAGCGGTGACTTTAGTCGCTTTTGCATCTGGCTTAGGTTACTTCACCATTGACCCATTGTTCCTAGCACTCGGTGCAGAACAAGAACTGCTGCCCCTGATAAACCAGTATATGCACATCTGGTACTTGACGATTCCATTACTTGTCGTCCCCATGGCAGGCAATAGCGCAATTCGTGCCACAGGAGATACCAAAACACCTGCCAAAATCATGATGCTGGCGGGCTTGATCAATGGTGTGCTCGATCCGTTACTGATTTTTGGTTATGGGCCATTTCCAGAGCTTGGCATTCAGGGGGCCGCCATCGCCAGTGCCCTAAGCTGGTTTGGCGCCTTAATCGGCTCACTGTATGTGTTGGTGAAAAGAGAAAAACTTCTCGCCTTACCCCGCTTCAAAACGCTATGGGCTGACTGGCGACAAATCCTAAAAATTGGCACTCCGGCAGCGCTCTCCAACGCGATGAACCCGTTGTCCGGTGCGATTCTGATGATGCTACTCTCCAGTCACGGCACCGCGGCAGTGGCCGCTTATGGTGCAGCCCAGCGTGTGGAATCTATCCTTATCATTGTTTTGATGTCGCTCACCTCTACCTTAACACCATTCATTGCTCAAAATGTCGGGGCTAATAACCCTCAACGTAGCTTCGCTGGGCTATTTCTCAGCATGCGCTTCTCGCTGCTTTTCCAGTTTGGGATTTTTGTCATGATGGTTCCGCTGAGTATTCCACTTGCTGCGCTTTTCTCTCAAGAACAAGCAGTGAAAGATCTGCTTTGGCACTATTTGCTTGTCGTACCGTTCAGTTACGGTTTTCAGGGCATCGTCATGATGTTGGTGTCTGGCCTGAATGCACTGCATGAGCCGCTCAAAGCATTCCAATGGAGCTTTATGCGCCTATTCGCCTTTACCTTGCCTTGCGCATGGATGGGTAGCTACTTGTACGATATTGAAGGGCTATTTATAGGTATTGCGCTCGGCAATATATTGGGCGGCATTCTGGGTTATCTTTACGCGTTGAGAGTCCGACGCCAATTCTTAGCAGAAGCCGCATAGCAAAACACCGACCTTGAAGGTCGGTGTTTTTTGATTCTTTACCATTTAGTCGGCGATAAGCTCATCTTCTTCGTCGGTGTCGAGCTCAACATCCAATGGCTCTTGAGACAAGATAACACCAGTATTATCGGCGTAAAGGTAATCTTCGGGAATGAAAGTAACTCCCCCAAAATTGACGGGTATATCTACCTCGCCTACATTCTGCGATGCCGCTCCAACAGGAATTGAGGCCAAAGCTTGAATGCCGACATTCATGTCTTCGAGATCATCAACCTCACGCACACAGCCATAAACGATCAAACCTTCCCATTCGTTTTCTTCAGCCAGTGACGCCAGTTCTGCATCAATCAAAGCACGGCGTAATGAACCACCTCCATCAATTAGCAGAACACGACCTAGGCCATCTTGTTCGAGCACTTCCCGAATCAGACCGTTGTCTTCAAAACACTTCACCGTCGTGATTTGTCCAGCAAATGAGGCACTGCCACCAAAATTGCTAAACATAGGTTCTACTACATCCACTTGTTCTGAGTAAATATCACATAAAGCCGACGTATTGTATTCCATAGTGTTCCTTCCCATACGGTTCGTCATCTCCATCGAGTATATAGAGAGATCAAGTCATTGCAATGACAAGGCTCAATTAACTGGCCAGAGTTTGAGCTATAACCACCCCAGCAAACAACAAGTTAGTGACCAGAGAGCACTTCACAATAACTGGCATCATTGGGGCGATCTGCGCAGGCTGCTGTGCTTGCCATACGGCTTTGCCGTGTCTGTAAATCACGAATACGCTCAACAAAAACGGAACGCTCAGCCAGACAGACGCTGGCTGAAGCAGCAGGTACACAATAAACGCAAAGACAGCGCCAGCTAATAATAGCGCGTGATAATGCTTAGCATTTTTCTGCCCAAGACGAACGGCAACCGTGCGCTTTCCGCACTCTTCGTCGTTTTCAATATCCCGCATATTGTTGATGTTCAATACCGCGACTGCGAGTAAACCACAGCCTACTGAGGGCAAAACCAACAAAGGTGCAATAAGACCGGTGTGCAAAAAGAAGGTACCAGCTACACCAAGCAAACCAAAGAATATAAATACTGATATATCACCGAGCCCCACATAACCATAAGGCTTATTCCCGACCGTATAAGCGATAGCAGCAACGATAGCCAGTATACCTAAGCCAATAAAAGTCAGAATGCTTTGCAGACTATCGAGCGCGTAAAAAACCAAAGCTAGCCCAGCAATGATGGTCAAGCCAACATTAATCACAATCGCCAGCCTCATATTTGCCTGAGTCACTGCACCGGATTGTACAGCGCGCGTAGGGCCAAGGCGTTTGTCGTTGTCAGTGCCTTTTATCGCATCACCATAATCGTTCGCTAAGTTGGATAGGATCTGCAATAAGGTGGCCGTGACAAAGGCTAACAGGCCAATCACCCAAGAAAAATGATGAGTAGAATAGGCCAGCACACTACCGGTTAATATCGATACTAGTGCCAATGGCAGCGTTTTTGGTCGAGCGGCGTCGAGCCAGATACGTAAAGACTGTTTCATACTGACTAGTGTAGTCTCATTGTAGAGTACAAGAATTGTGGCACATCAAAGTTCACGTAGAAACAAAAAAGGCCACCGACGTGACCTTTTCTAAATCATGAGTAAGTTTACGCTTACTTAACGCGACCTACGTATTCACCAGAACGAGTGTCTACTTTGATCACTTCACCAATAGAGATGAACAGAGGTACTCGTACTACGGCACCTGTCGTTAGTGTTGCTGGCTTACCGCCCGTACCTTGCGTGTCACCCTTAAGGCCAGGATCAGTATCCGTTACTTCCAGCTCAACGAAGTTTGGTGGTGTCACAACAATAGGGTTGCCGTTCCAAAGAGTCAGCATACAAGAATCGTTCTCAACCAACCACTTCGCATTTTCGCCAACGGCTTTGACATCCGCTGCAATTTGTTCGAATGTTTCGTTGTTCATGAAGTGGTAGAATTCACCGTCGTTGTACAGGTAGTCCAGGTCGATATCCATGACGTCTGCAACTTCTACCGTGTCGCCTGACTTGAATGTCTTCTCTAGAACTTTGCCTGAAAGCAGTTTACGGATTTTAACGCGGTTAAATGCCTGACCTTTGCCTGGTTTTACATACTCGTTTTCGAGAATGACACAAGGCTCATTATCAAGCATAATTTTAAGACCGCCTTTGAATTCATTCGTGCTAACAGTAGCCATTTTTTCCTCTTACCATTCTTCGAGTTAAATTTAATGCCGCACATCATAACCCGAAAAGTCGAATCTGTTGAGCAAAACTGGCTCAAACAGCTAGCGAATGGGATCTCTGATCCTGAAAAACTTCTACTACAACTGGAAATTGATCCTTCTCCCTGGCAAGGCGGATTTGAAGCGCGCAAACTGTTCGCCCAACGAGTTCCACAAAGTTTTGTGGATCGAATGGAGAAAGGCAATCCATTGGATCCTTTGCTGCGTCAGGTTTTACCACTCTCAGAAGAGTTTGACGTACATTCTGGCTACTCTAATGATCCTTTGGAAGAACAGGACAACCAAATACCAGGTTTACTACACAAATACCGCAACCGAGCCTTGATGATCGTAAAAGGTGGTTGCGCGATCAATTGCCGCTATTGCTTTCGTCGTCACTTCCCTTACAGCGAAAACAAAGGCAGTAAATCGGTATGGGCTAAGAGCTTAGATTATATACGCCAACATCCAGAGCTGAATGAAATCATTCTTTCAGGAGGGGATCCTCTGATGGCAAAAGATGAGGAGCTGCGTTGGTTGATCGATCAAATAGCGGATATCCAACATATTAAGCGGCTGAGAATTCATTCTCGCTTGCCCGTTGTGATCCCAGACCGAATAACCACCTCGCTGGCTGAATTGCTTATGACGACCCGTTTGCAGGTGATTATGGTCATGCACATCAATCACGTCAATGAGATCAATCAGCAGCTGATAAATGCTTTAAGTACGCTAAAGCACTCGGGTGTGACTTTGCTAAACCAGGGCGTAATGCTTAAAGGCGTCAATGACAGCGTTGAGGCTCAAGTTGCGCTCAGCGAAGCACTATTCGATGCGGGTGTGCTGCCCTACTACATGCACGTATTGGATAAGGTGCAAGGTGCAGCGCACTTTTTTGTTTCAGACCAACAAGCTAAACAGATCATGGCAGGGGTCATTGAACGAGTGTCCGGCTATCTGGTCCCTAAATTAACCAGAGAAATCGGCGGTAGATCCAGCAAAACACCATTAGATCTGCATTTAGAATGATGGTGAAAAGCAAACTGGGTTTGCCCTCATTGATTAGGTTGGCATAGTTGTGGCGAGCGTACTTTGGTCGTAATAGGCTTGCCTTCAATCTGCTCACAGTTATTTATCCTAAAGATAAATATCTTTTGTTCGCCTAAACCGAAGCCACTCGGCATACTCCACGGTTTAGGAGAACACTATGCACATGTTACTAGATCCCTTGCTCGACCTAGGTCCATTTGATTGGAATGCCTTACTGTGCTGCGCGTTCAATGGCCTGCTAATTGGTGCCGAACGCCAGACACGAGGTAAACCTGTCGGGATCAGGACTTCCATTCTAATCATCGCTGGTACTTACCTTTTTATGTCGATGGCAGTCTCTCTTTCACCTAATACTTTAGATCAAGCACGGGTGCTAGGTCAGATCATTACCGGTGTTGGCTTCTTAGGCGCTGGTGTGATGATGACATTAGATGGCAAAATTCATGGCGTAACGTCGGCTGCCGTGATTTGGTTACTGGCAGCATTAGGACTAATGATTGGTCTCGGCTATTCGCAGCAATCTGTTGTTCTTACGGGACTAGCACTGGTTGTTCTGTTAGGAGTCGATAAAGCCGAGAATCGAATTAAAGCCTTACGTCGGGGTGTGCATCAGAAAATTCAGCAGCGCAAGCGTTCAAATGTCAGAAAGAAAAATGCTTCGAACTAAGCATAAAAAAACCACCCATTTGGGTGGTTTTTATCAATTCATTGCCGTTTAAAACAACTCTTCCGCAACTTTGTACAAGTCTTCACGTACAGGGCGCTGCATATTCTCAATGGCATCGATAATATCGTGGTGAACCAGCTGCTCTTTCTGGATACCGACACAACGACCGCCATGGCCATCCATAAGAAGATGAACGGCGTAGTTGCCCATACGAGATGCAAGAACACGGTCAAATGCCGTTGGGCGACCACCACGCTGGATGTGACCAAGAACCGTTGCACGAGTTTCGCGACCCGTTGCCGTTTCAATCTCTTTCGCCAGTTCGTTAGCATCCATCATCAGTTCAGTCAGTGCAATAATGGCGTGCTTCTTACCTTTTTTGATACCGTCCTGAATGTTGTTGATAAGTTTCTCTTTATCTAGACCAGTTTCAGGGGTGATGATGTACTCACAACCACCAGCAATCGCCGACATCAGAGTCAGGTCACCACAATGGCGGCCCATAATCTCAACAATAGAAATTCGCTGGTGAGAAGAAGAAGTGTCACGTAGGCGGTCAATGGCATCGATAACGGTATTCAAAGCGGTCAGGTAACCGATTGTGTAATCCGTACCAGCAATATCATTATCGATAGTGCCCGGTAAGCCAACGCATGGGTAACCCATTTCAGTCAGCTTCTTTGCTCCCATGTAAGAACCATCACCACCGACGACAACCAGCGCTTCGATACCATGCTTCTTCAGGTTTTCAATCGCTTTCTCACGAACAGCCACCTCTTTAAACTCAGGGAAACGAGCTGAGCCTAGGAAAGTACCGCCTTTGTTGATCACATCAGATACACTTGAACGATCAAGCTTCTCGATACGGTCTTCATAAAGGCCTAGGTACCCGTCATAAACGCCGTACACTTCTAAACCTTCCGATAGAGCTGTACGTACCACACCTCGAACTGCTGCGTTCATGCCTGGTGCGTCACCGCCACTTGTCAAAACACCGATCTTCTTAATCATGCTCACCCTCGATTTTTTTGGGAATCTTATTTCAACTTTTACGTCAGCAATTTACAAATAAATTCCCGACAAGATTCTTATAGCTGTGCAATATGTTACCTTGACGCCCAAGGAATACTACTTTTATTTGCACAGAATTATGTAACTTTTCTACTTATGTAAGAGTATTACAGCTTTGCGCTGCCACTGGTTTGATACATATCAGAATACCAACGAATTGTGCGCTCGATGAAAAGATAGACAATAAACGGCTCATTGTCGCTTGAGGTAATATCTCGAAAGCCACACTACCAATCTTGAGCCTTTTGATTTTTCTCCGGCCCGAGCACAACAGAATAGGGATCCTGATGGATAAGTACATCAGCATGTGGGAACAGATCCATCAGCCGACTCTCAACCAGATCAGAGATGCGATGCGCTTCAATCAGAGGAATCTGATCTTCGAGTTCTAAGTGCAACTGAATAAAGCGTGTCGGCCCCGACATACGGGTTCTTAGCTGGTGCACACCGAGAACTTCTTCGACAGATAAACAACACGCTCTGATTTGTTCCAACTCTTCATCCGGTAACTTTCGGTCCAGCAATGTCTGAATCGCTTCTCTAACCATTTGAACAGCACTATACAAAATGTATAGACCAATACCCACAGCAAACACAGCATCCGCTTGAGTAACCCCAAACCAACTCAGCCCTAATGCCAACATGATCGCTGCGTTCATGTATAAATCTGACTGATAATGCAAGGAGTCTGCAGCAATCGCCTGACTGCCGGTTTGTCTAACAACGTGTTTCTGGAACTGTACCAAAGCAAAAGTGACAGCAATGGCGAACATACTCACGTACACCCCGTACTCGGGAGATTGCAACTCATGAGGCCTGAAGAAACGCTCAATACCATTGAGGATCAAAAAGACGGCAGAGCCAGAAATAAACATCGCCTGAGCCAATGCAGCCAAAGACTCAGCTTTACCGTGGCCGTAGGTATGCTCCCTATCGGCTGGTTGGAGTGAATACCTGACAACAAAAAGGTTGACCAAAGACGCTGCAATATCAAGCATAGAGTCGATTAATGAAGCGAGTAAACTCACCGACCCCGTAACCCACCAAGCGGCCAGTTTTACCACCAGCAGTAAAGTGGCAACAATCGTAGCTGTCCAAGCAGCCAGTGTCACCAAACGTGCATATTCGTGTTTCATAAAGTAAAGCGTTTGAAAAACATTACCTTAAGTATAACGCGCCAATTGTTGAATAAAAATGATACAAAAAAGCGGCCCATCGGCCGCTGCTGTTATCGCTCTATGCTTCACTGTCACTTAGGCGTTCTTGCATCTTGTTGAACCGCTTTTCCGCCCGTTCTTTTTGCAGTTCTACGTATTTGGTTTTCTGTTCTGGAGTAAGGATACTCAGCATCTGATGTTGTTTTTCCAGCATTTTAACTTTACGTTCAGTCTGTTGTTCTACCATTTGCTTAGCCAGTTCATTCGCGGCTACCTGATCAAATGTATCTGCGAGTACCAAAGCTTGTAACTTTTCTTTGTTGGCTTGCATTTCAGCATGGTGAGCTTCGAAGTTTTGTTTAAACTCGGCTTTCATCTGTGTTTTAGACGTTTCACGCAACGCTTTTATTTGCTCTTTCTGTGCATCTGTTAAATCAAGCTGACGCATGATGCCGCGATCAAAACCAAACTCACCGTGAGAACCTTTTTTATGATCTTTAGCAGCGAAAGCACTCGCTGTACCCAGAGTCAGAGGAAGAATCATCGCCGCCAATAACAGTTTCTTTGCAGTTTTCATAATCGTACCTTTCATATCCAGAGGAATGGAATCAAGCTGTCTATACAGCGCTTGAGTGTAGAATACGAACTGCAACGTAAAGTGACGTCTAGAGAGCGTAAATAATCGTAAAGAGCAAAATTTAGACTAAAGCTCTCAAGGAATAATCAGTAATATTAGATTAACCGATAAGATTGAGAGATATATTCCATGACAAATATCCTATTGATTGACGACGACACCGAACTGACTGGTTTACTTAAAGAAGTACTGACGTTCGAAGGTTACAATGTATCTGAAGCCAATGACGGAGAAGCAGGACTTGCGGCGATTTGTGACGATATAGATTTAGTTCTGCTGGATGTCATGATGCCTAAACTCAACGGTATGGAAACCCTCAAACGCCTACGAGAAAACTGGCAGACTCCAGTATTGATGTTGACAGCAAAAGGTGAAGAAATAGATAGAGTGATTGGATTAGAGCTCGGAGCTGACGATTACTTGCCAAAACCTTTCAGCGATCGTGAACTGCTGGCCCGCATCCGCGCAATATTGCGTCGTACGCAAACAAAAAGCGTGGCTAAAAATAGCGACTGTGTTCATTATCAGGACATCAAAATTTATCCCGGTAAGCAGGAAGCGTATTGTCAGGAACAATACTTAGAGCTAACCACTACGGAGTTTGCGCTGCTTAGTCACTTCGTTCAGCATCCAGGAGAAACCTTGACCAAAGAAACTCTGAGTTTAGATGTTCTGGGTAAACGCCTAGCCGCTTTTGACCGCGCCATAGATATGCATGTTTCAAATCTGAGGAAAAAACTACCGGACCGTCAAGATGGTAAATCACGAATCAAAACCTTGCGCGGACGAGGTTATTTGTTAGTTGAGGAAGATTAATGCGTCTACCTAAGATCACTAGCCTTTACGGACGTATCTTCGCCATTTTTTGGTTTACCATGTTTCTCGTTCTGATCGCTGTGTTGTCTCTACCTCATCTAGACCCAAGAAAATCAAGAGATATACCCGCAGAACATTACAAAAAGCTGTTAGCAACCAAGACAAAGATCGAGCAGCGCTTTGCTGGCGAAACAGATCTACGCCGGATTATATTCTATTTAGAAGGGCGTAAGCGTCCTCCAAGAGATCCTCGCCCACACTTTGTCTTAACGGATCTAGAAGGCAATATTCTGACCACTCGCGATCGTAAAGACTTCAAGCTCAAAGCGGTGCAAAATTTTATTACCAGTATCGAAGATCCTGAGTATCCAAAACAGAAACTCTATGGACACTACATGGTTGCAGGGCCATTACCAATCACACTGGCTCAGAAGGATCTGTTGATGTACATAGGCGTCAAATGGAATCAACCCTCTCCTTTCCTGATTCGACTGTTTGATAAACCTTTCCAGTTACTGCTTGCCGTGATGCTGGTCAGTACACCTTTGTTATTGTGGCTTGCATGGGCGCTGAGCCAGCCAGCAAGAAAGCTAGAACTCGCCGCTAAACGCGTAGCAAATGGAGAATTCAGTGTTGATCCACAGCTGGAGAAAGGCACCTCCGAATTTCGCCAAGCGGGTAAAAGTTTTAACCAGATGGTTGAGGCAGTAAACCAGATGATTTCAGGTCAGCAACGCTTACTGTCTGATATTTCACACGAGCTTCGCTCGCCATTAACACGCTTACGAATGGCCACCGCTCTTGCTGCTCGAAAACAAGGAGAAAGCCCTGAGCTCACTCGGATTGACACTGAAGCACAAAGACTGGAACAGATGATTGGGGAATTGTTAGAGCTGTCACGCATGCAGGTCGATAGCCATGTCGAACGCGAGCAGCAACCTATTATCAGCTTATGGGAGGCCATTCTTTCTGATGCCCAATTTGAAGCAGAACAGATGAATAAATCATTCCGCTATGATGATATTCCTGAGCGCACAATTTCAGGGAACCCCAAATTGCTCATGAGTGCTGTAGACAATATTGTTCGCAATGCTATTTACTATGGCAAAGATGTTATTCAAGTGTCGCTCAACGTCCAGACAGATCAACTCACTATTGCCGTCGATGACAATGGAGAAGGTGTGCCTGAACATGAACTCGAAGCGATTTTCCGACCTTTTTACCGCGTTTCAACCGCACGAGATCGTCACAGTGGAGGCACGGGATTAGGGTTAGCCATTACCGAAAACGCAATCCGCCAGCACAGCGGAACTATTCGTGCTTTACGCAGCCAGCTTGGTGGGCTTCGTGTAGAGGTGATCCTGCCGCTGACACCAGAGCAATAACCTTATAAAAATACAGTTGATAATGGATCTTATTATCATTTAAAGTAAATCCTTCAATTACGGAGGATTTACTATGTCTCATACTTTCCCAGAGTTGCCTTACGCTTACGACTCACTAGAACCTTATATTGATGCCAAAACCATGGAAGTCCATTACAGTAAGCATCACCGCACTTACTTTGATAAGTTTGTAACAGCGGTCAAAGGGACTGAACTGGAAAATGCCTCACTGAAAGATATCTTTGCCAACATCTCCAAATATTCTCCCGCCGTCCGTAACAATGGCGGTGGTTACTACAACCATATCCTTTACTGGAATTGTATGTCCCCTGATGCCGGTGGCGAGCCGACTGGTGAGTTAGCTAAACAAATCAACGCCACCTTCGGAAACTTCGAACAGTTTAAATCTCTGTTCTCTGAGGCAGCAATCAATACATTTGGTTCTGGTTTTGCCTGGCTAGTTGTGAAAGACGGCAAGCTACACATTGCATCCACCAGCAATCAGGACAACCCTTTAATGGATGTTGCGAGCGTTCAAGGTGAGCCTATTTTGGCGCTGGATGTATGGGAACACGCTTACTATATTAGCTATCAAAATCGTCGACCTGAATACATTGACGCTTGGTGGAATGTAGTGAACTGGGATGTTGTCAGTGAAAACTATGCCATTGCGTTAGCTCAAAACGCTTAAAAAAACGCACTACTTCATACTTGGCGGCATTTGAAAGCCGCCTTATACTGCTTAGCTTCCAAGCAAATGATAAGAAGTTAACGCTATGTTCGATATCGCCCTCTATGAGCCTGAAATTGCCCCAAATACAGGTAACATCATTCGCCTATGTGCCAATTGCGGTGCCAATTTGCATCTCATCGAGCCACTAGGATTTGATCTAGAAGAGAAAAAAGTACGCCGCGCTGGCTTGGACTATCACGACCTTGCACGTGTCACTCGTCATAAGAATTATCAGGCGTTTGTCGAGTATCTAGAAAGAGAGCGCGATAACTATCGTATCTTCGCTTGCACAACAAAAACCACGGGGCACCACGTTGATGCCAATTTCCAGAAAGGTGACGTACTGCTGTTTGGCCCTGAAACTCGGGGGCTGCCCGCTGAATTGATTGAAAGCATGCCGATGGCGCAGCGGATCCGCATTCCTATGATGCCGGACGCTCGCAGCCTGAACTTATCTAACGCAGTCGCTATTATTGCTTTTGAAGCTTGGCGCCAGATGGGATTTGAAGGTGCACAGTAGCCAAAGCAAACGCTTCGTTAGGGATATGGGATGCGGGAAACGGGATATGGGAACGGACTTCGTCCTACGGATAACTGGATAACTAACTTAGCGTTTTTCAACAACCCGAATGAGTCACTGGTTTGTTTTTCTAACGCTCAATATCGCTTTCCCTAAGCAAGGTGTTCCATAGGGCGCAGTCCGTTCCGTCATCCAAAGCAAAGCATTTCAAATCGATCAAAAAAGCCGATGCTCTTGCATCGGCTTTTACAACTCTAGCTATCTAGTTTTCTAGTAGCGCAGCGTTCCATAAGACGAAGTCCGTTCTCTGCCCTACCCCTACGGGCGAGTAACAAAACCGACAGCTTGATACGCTTTTTTCAGTGTTTCTGCGGCGCGAGCAGACGCTTTCTCGGCCCCTTGCTTCATCACACTGTCCATATAAGTGCGATCCTCACGGATACGATGGTATTCAGCTTGGATAGGCTCCAGCATAGCCACAACAGCTTCGCCAACTTCTTTCTTAAATGGACCGTACATCTCTACGCCTTTGTATTGCGCTTCGATCTCTTCAAAGCTCTTACCTGTTGCAGCCGAGTAAAGACCCATTAGATTAGAGATGCCCGCTTTGTTGTCCCAATCATGGGC
Source organism: Vibrio neptunius (assembly GCF_000967495.1). GTDB lineage: Bacteria > Pseudomonadota > Gammaproteobacteria > Enterobacterales > Vibrionaceae > Vibrio > Vibrio neptunius. The sequence goes on from NZ_JXXU01000087.1 coordinate 27,482, forward strand.
AATGCGTGGTGGCGTTTCTGCATCTGTCTGAGCTTTGTTTATCTTCTTGATGATCGATTTCGGCTCTTCAAGCAGGGTAATGACATTCTTACGGTTATCGTCTGATTTTGACATCTTCTTCGTCGCGTCCTGAAGACTCATAACACGTGCATTCACAGTCGGAATGTACGGTTCTGGTACTTGGAAGATTGGCTGTTCTGGCGAGTAAATATTGTTGAATCGATTAGCGATATCACGAGCTAGCTCAAGGTGCTGTTTCTGGTCACTACCCACTGGTACTTGGTGTGCGCCGTATAGCAGGATGTCTGCTGCCATTAGCACTGGGTAGTCGAACAAGCCAACGTTCACGTCACCAAACTGGCTTGAGCTGTCTTTCGAATAACGAGCAGATTTATCTTTAAACTGAGTCATACGGCTCAGCTCGCCCATTTGGGTGTAACAGTTAAGAAGCCAACCAAGTTGAGCATGCTCTGGTACGTGTGACTGAACAAATAGCGTGCTCTTTTGTGGATCAACGCCAACTGCCAAACAGATTGCTAATGCGTCTAGAGTCGCTTCATGCAGCGCTTTCGGATCTTGCCGAACCGTGATCGCGTGAAGGTCTACAACACAATATTGGCAATCGTAATCGTCTTGCATCTGTTGCCATTGACGTAGAGCACCCAAGTAGTTACCGATACTTAGTTCACCTGATGGTTGAACACCACTCAATACAATGGGTTTGCTCATGGGAATAGTTCCTCTGACTTCTTATCTAAAAATGAAAAAACCGTGTGGGTTCTGGCCACACGGTTTACTCAGTGTACTCATTAACAAGTATTTTGGAAGATCTTTTGTTATGACTATGCGGAAACCGCGACCACATCGACTAGATCTGCGATGGTGTCTGCAACAAAATCTGGTTGTGACTGAGAAATTGGTTCACCATGATTGTAACCGTAAGTCAGACCAAACGATTGGCAGCCCGCATTTTTTGCCGCTTTGATGTCGTTGCTAGAATCACCTACCATCAGCATCTCTTGTGGCTGACAACCATGCTTATCAAGCAGCCAATTCAATGCTATTGGGTTGGGTTTTTTTTCTAGGAAAGTATCACCACCAATCACGTCAACAAAATACTTATCAATGCCGTGTTTAACTAAAACATCAGGCACAAACTTAGAAGGTTTGTTGGTAACCAGCGCCATGATAAAGCCCAATTTGTGCAGCTCTGCCAAGGTTTCTTTAACCGCAGGATAAAGGTGGCTGAGCTTGTGTCCGCTTTGCTCGTAATAGTCATCAAATAGAACACGAGCTTTGGCATGCAGTTCTGGATCCAAGTCGGGCGATACTGTTAGGCTGCGACTCAGCGAACGCCCAATAAGTACATCAGCGCCGTTACCGACGTAATCCCGCACCTGCTCTTCTGTTACTGCCGGGTAACCGAGTGCTTGTACAGCTTGGTCGGCAGCCACTGCTAGATCAGGCACGCTATCCAATAACGTCCCATCCAAGTCAAACGCGATAAGTTTAATATTGCTCATTAAATTACTCTGCCTTTGCTAATTCAGCACGCATTTGGTCGATGACTTCTTTGTAGTCAGCTTGGTTGAAGATCGCGGAACCAGCCACAAACATATCGGCACCGGCTTCAGCTATCTCTTTGATGTTTTCGACCTTAACACCGCCATCAATTTCCAGACGAATATCGCGCCCCGACTCATCAATCATTTTACGCACGGCACGCAACTTATCTAACGTTTTAGGAATGAAAGACTGTCCACCAAAACCAGGGTTCACTGACATCAGTAGGATCATATCAATCTTATCCATGATGAATTCCAGATGAGATAGCGGTGTCGCGGGGTTTAACACTACACCGGCTTTACACCCATGCTCTTTGATCAATTGCAGTGTACGGTCTACGTGCTCAGACGCTTCAATATGGAAAGTGATCATCGATGCGCCCGCTTTGGCGAAGTCTGGAATGATACGATCGACTGGTTTCACCATCAGGTGAACATCAATTGGTGCAGTAATACCGTAATCGCGCAACGCCTGGCAAATAGGCGCACCGAAAGTCAGGTTAGGTACGTAGTGGTTATCCATTACGTCAAAATGAACCACATCGGCTCCGGCTGCGAGTACTTTTTCCACGTCTTCGCCTAGACGAGCCATATCTGCAGACAAAATCGATGGCGCGATAAGGAAATCTTTCATACCTGACCTCTAGAATAAATTGGGCAAAACGACTGAATATACGTTGAGCGCAATTCTACCTAAGCTAAACGCCAGAAGATAGTTGAGAAAAGAGAAATGTCGTTAACAATGGTCTTGATGCTTAAACAATGCCAACAGTTCGTCTACTTTGTTACGACCAGCACCATTGCGACTGATTGTACGCTTAACCTTGACCACATTGAGCTCAGCTCCATGGTATAGACGGCGTGTCAACGTCGTATCATGGTTGGATATCAACACAGGGATATTGCGCTCTTTAGCCGCCTTTTCGGCAACATCGGCTAAGGCAGCTTGATCATCCAAAGTAAAGCCATTACCTGCGTATGAGGTAAAGTTGGCGGTATTCGAGAGCGGCGCATATGGCGGGTCACAATAAACGACACTCCCTTTACGAGCACGCTTGAAAGTATCAGTATAACTCTCGCATACAAACGTCGCTTTCTTGGCTTTCTGAGCGAAGCACTCTAGCTCAGCCTGAGGAAAATATGGCTTTTTGTATGAACCGAAAGGCACGTTGAAACCACCCTTTTTGTTATAACGACAAAGACCATTAAACCCAAAACGATTCATGTAAAGAAATGCCAACGAACGATACATCACATCATCGGTGCCATTAAACTCGGCTCGAATAGACAAGTAAGCCTCTTTGCGATTGTTCTCTGGTACGAACCATCGTTTGGCCTCAGAAATATATTCGTCTGGCTTTTCTTTGAGTAAGTTATAGAGATTAATCAGATCAGGATTAATATCAGCGAGAAGATACTGCTCGTAGTCAGTATTGAGAAATACGGAGCCAGCACCAACGAACGGTTCAACCAGCTTACGGCCTTCGGGCAAGTATCGCTGGATATCTTCGACAAGTCCGTATTTTCCACCTGCCCATTTAAGGAAGGCACGCTGCTTCTTCATCTAGTGCTCTATCTATCAACCACAAATTAAGGCTGCGGAATGTAACATATTTTCCCGCTAAGCTCAGCGTTATTTCACTCGATCGATTTCTCGATGAACCTGACTAAGTGATTTGGCCCAAGGATCCAACTGTTGCAGGTCATCAGGCAACGCTTCTACTGCATCCCTAGCAACCTGGATGGTTGGATAGTTTTGGTAAGTGATGATGAACCACTCGACATCATTGCGCACAGTGGGATAGATATACACATTGTCAGCCAAGCGGTGTTTATCCAGGAAAACTTGCACGTCTTCCAATGACCGAACCGCTGCAAGCTGCAGAGTATAGCTACGCGGAGAAAAACGTTTTAGCTCGTCTCGAGTGAAAGAAAACTGCACGATGGTTTTTTCTGGCTGAGCAGGACTTTCGGTTTGATCAACCGAATCTATTGAAACTAAGCTCTGAGTCGCTGTTTTTTCTCGCTCAGCACTAGGCGATTCGACCACTTGCTTGATGGCTGTAGTATCCGCTTTCTCTGGTTTGCCATCCAGTAAGGCATCCACCACTTCAGAAGTGATAACAACACGTTGATGATCGCTTTCCGAGTTGCCCACGCTCGATGTTTGTTCTGTCACAGCTGGTGGTAGAGATTCAGAATCATCTTCTGCTGGAGAAAGCACAACATCGCCTTCCGTTTGAACATCAGCCAACGTACTTTCCGCTGTGGAATCTTCAGGTAAAGTGGGAATTACGGTCTGCTCAATTGCGTCGACCATTTTCTGCGCTTGCTCATCCGGTGAAGGTTGACTCATCATCCACCAGTAACCACCGCCAATAAATACAAGCAGTGTCACCACTAGCAAAGCAACGTTGATTGGTGAACCAATGATTGAGCGGATAATAATCCTCTTTTCCACTTTGTGATCCCCTAAGGCCATAATCTCGCCCGGTCGACGGGCAACAGTTCGATATGCGTTACGTACGCGTTTTTCTTTTTCATCTTCGACAAAACGAATCACTAGATGCTCAAAGAATCGATCGGCTTCATCTTGGCTTAATGTGTCTATCTCTAGATCAATTGGCTTATGTTCCTGCCCATAACTGAGTCGAGTCAGTAACACGTCGAGGCTATTCGACTGTGCAAACAACACTACATTGATTGTCCATGCTGGGTTTTCCTGTGCCTCCAAAACCAACATCCATAATTCAGATACGAAAGACTCCTGCAACAGGTGCGCATCATCGATAACAATGACAACATCACAGCCCTCACCTTGCATTTGTCGAGCGAAACTCTCCGTTAATGGATCGGATGGATTGAACATCGGCTCAGAAAAGAGCTGAGTAAGGATCATGGTACGGCGTTGTTGAGCGTCCTGATTTGGATGACACATCAGGAGAGATTGGTTTTTATCTGGTGCCCAGGCTTCTAGGTAGCGCTGAGCAAGCCAAGATTTACCCGCTCCTGATGCTCCACCAACAGTGACTAAGTTTGAACCGAAGTTAGTCAGCAATTGCATACGCTCAAGCAATTCAACTTGAGAATCTAACTCCAACACACGGGATTCATGCGTCAAACTCATTTAACCATCCTAATGACAGCCCACTGTCTAAAGAAAAGAACTTAGATATCGCGACAAAAATCGATCGCTTGCTTGATGACCGACTCAGGCACACCCTTTACTACTTCTGCACTACCAATACTGGTTGGTAAGACTAAACGCAGTTCACCAGAGAGCACTTTTTTGTCGCGCATCATGTGCTTCATGAAGTCGTCAAAAGTCATCGTATCTGGTGTATGCACAGGCAATTGTGCTCTCTTCAGTATAGAGAGAATTCTTTCTACTTGCTGATCGGTGATAAGCCCCTGAAGTTGAGCCGTTTTGGCCGCCATTACAGTACCGGAAGAAACCGCTTCGCCATGCAGCCATTTACCATAGCCTAACTCAGCCTCAATCGCATGACCAAATGTATGACCTAGGTTCAGTAATGCACGAATACCTGACTCTTTTTCATCCTGAGCTACTACTTCTGCCTTAATTTGACAGCAGCGCGCAATAGCATAGGTCAGCGCCTGCTCATCAAGCTCGTATAGCCTGTTAAGGTTATCTTCTAGCCAAACAAAAAAGTCCGAATCGTAGATAATACCGTACTTGATGACTTCAGCCATACCAGCCGCAAACTCTCTTTGGGGCAATGTCGCTAGGCAATCAGTATCAATGATCACTGATTTAGGCTGATAGAAAGCACCAATCATATTCTTGCCCAACATGTGGTTGACGGCCGTTTTGCCACCCACCGAAGAATCCACTTGAGACAATAGCGTCGTTGGGACTTGGACAAAATCAACACCACGCTGATAGCACGCAGCAGAAAAGCCTACCAAATCGCCAATAACACCACCACCGAGAGCAATGACAACAACATCGCGTGCAAAATTACCTTCGAGAAGATAACTCATCACGGTGTTGAAAGTATCAAGCGACTTATACTGTTCGCCATCAGGAAGCTCAAGCAGGGAAGCTTCACAGCCTACTTGCTCAAGGAGAGATAAGATTTTATCTGCATACAATGGCGCTACAGTGACATTAGTAATCACAACAACTTTTTGTTTTGCTGATAAAAGTGAAAGGTGGGCCGGATCATTAAATAATCCGGCACCAATTGAGATTGGATAGCTACGTTCACCTAAACTGACCGTAATCCTTTCCATGGGTATTCTCCAGTTGCTAAAATTTAACGTATTAACGTTCTTCTAGCATTTTTACGATCTGGTTGGCTACCACTTTTGCACTTTGATCGTCAGTACGCACTGTGTAATCCGCAATTTCTTCGTAAAGAGGGTTGCGTTCACCTGCCAGTGATTCCAGCACGTTACGAGGATCGTCCGTCTGAAGTAGAGGGCGTTTCTTGTCACGATTGGTGCGTGCTAGTTGCTTTTCGATTGTGGTTTCAAGATAAACAACGATACCGCGTGCAGAGAGACGATTACGGTTTTCTCTACTCTTGATAGAGCCACCACCTGTCGCCAGAACAATACCTTGCTCTTCTGTTAGGTCGTTGATCACCTTTTCTTCACGGACACGAAAACCTTCTTCGCCTTCTACGTCAAATACCCACGCGATATCCGCGCCAGTGCGTTCTTCGATCACTGTATCCGAATCAACAAACTCCATATGAAGTTGTTGAGCCAGGTGTCTACCAATTGTACTTTTGCCGGCTCCCATTGGGCCAACAAGAAAAATATTGCGTTTTTCAGCCATGTTCAGCATTAATTTACAACGTTAATTCAATGACATCGCTACAAGAAAATCAGGTTTTTTCTGATTTCAGATATGCTTGTAGCACCTATTCCTCACAGATAATTCGTGATAAGACCCGAAATTATCTAGATAAGGTGACACTAATGCAAATTTATTTTTATCTATCTGTTGATTGATTCAGGAACCACCACTTTTGGCGTGACAAAAATCAGCAACTCACTTTTGCGCATTTTCTGATAATTTCGTCGAAAAAGTGCACCCAATACAGGAATATCACCTAAAACGGGAACCTGATCGACAGTATCTGTCATGCTGTGCTGATAAATTCCCCCGAGAACAATCGTTTCACCGTTATTGACCAATACTTGAGTTCCTATCCGTTGTCTATCTATCGCTACGGCTTCTCCCGTACCTGTTTTCACCACTTCTCCTGGCCTATCTTGTGTAACATTCAGATCTAAGATTAGGCGATTATCGACCGTGATATGTGGCGTCACTTTCAAGCTCAAGACTGCTTTTTTAAAACTGACGCTGGTTGCGCCACTTGAAGAAGCCTCTAAATAAGGGATGTCCGTTCCCTGCTCAATATAAGCAGGCTGCTTATTGGTCGTGATCAAGCGTGGACTAGATATAACCTCAGCTCTCGATTCTCTTTGCAGTGCTGACAATTCAAGATCTAAAAGCGTTTCACTGCCCAGTTTTGCCACTTGAAAAGCCGTAGTCGATAGCGAAGTGTTATTAATATTCGTGCGTAGCAAATCATCCAATGACACTCCGCTATCCCCATACAACTGTAGGCCAGCAAGATTGCCTTCTCTTACCTCTTCAACAGAGCGGTTCCCACCTCCCCAAAGCACTCCTAACTCCTGTAAGTCTCCTTCATTGAAGCTGACAATTCGAGCTTCAATTTGCACTTGTTTCACCGGTACATCTAACTCCTCAATGATCGACTTTATCGCCTGAATATTGCTCACAACATCGCGAATCAGGAGGCTATTCGTTCTGGAATCAATTGACATAGAACCCCGCTCAGAGAGCATGCTGGTTTCTTCCTGTTTACCGAGTATCGCCGCAATATCTGCTGCTTTGGCAAAACGCAGTGGGACCATTTCTGAGTTCAAAGGTAAGAGTTCCGACAGCATTGCATCCTGCTCCTGCTGCTGAAGCTGAAGCTGAGCGATTTCAGCCGCTGGTGCCACAATAAGCACATTACCCTTTATATGCTTTTCAAGGCCTTCCACATGCAGAATAATATCCAGCAACTGAGACCAGGGGACATTCTTCAACCTCAATGTCATGTTGCCCGTCACAGCATCAGAAACCACTAAATTGAAGTCATTGTAGTCAGCAATTTGCTGCAGGACCCTGCGAACAGAAATATCCTGAAAGTTAACAGATAGCGTCTCTGACTGAGGCAGTTCTTCAGGACGCTCTGACGAGGCAATGCGAGCATCTACACACGTAGAGAGCAAGACGAAACCGAAAGTCACTAGACAATATCTCTTCATTGTTGTCACCTAATTGATCACCAGCTTGATGTTTCTGTAAACAACACATCCAACGCCATCCAGCACAGACTCACGAAGTTCCAACGCATCTGTACTAATGTCCGTAATCAATCTGTTATTGGCAACAGACTGACCTCTCGTCTTGGTGATTAGTGAACCGTTTGGTAGTTCAATCAGTGCGGCATGTTCTCCTCGTATCGTCATGATTCCTGCTAAACGAAGTTGAGGGTGGGCTGTTGACTGGTTGTCAGCCACAATGCCAGTCCTTTCGTCGCACTGTGAAGAGTTACTAACCAAGGCCTTTGAAATAGCGGGTAACGAAAAAGGGTCTCGACTCATTGATAAGCTGGCGTTTTGCTGAATAGAGAAAAGGTGTGGACCAAGCTTTTTTGAGGATGCCACAGATGATTGCCTTGCCTCTGATAAAACCAGAGGATGCTGATTGGCTTTACAACCGCTCAAAGCGATGAGCAGAAACACCAATGGTTTAGTTCGCACTGTCGCCCTCATCCAGAGACTGCAAGAGGTACAGCTCACCTGTCAAAATCAATGTCGTATTGTCGACCTCGGCTCGGCGCCAGTGCAACTCATCGAAATATAAAGAGTCAGGCAATGTCGCCACTGCGTGAAAGAAGGAAGCGATCTGCTGATATTGGCCTAAAAGCTCAAACTGTAGCGATGATTGCAAAAAGGAGCCTGTGGATTGGCTAGTGCTCTGAACAATACGCTCCATCAACAGCGAATGCTGTTGAGCCATTCGATTAAGAAGGCTCAACACCTCAGTGATACTGGCAGACTGTACCATTTGCTCCTGTATCTGCACCCTCACTTCTGCTAGTTGATCAAGTTCTGTCTGGTGCGATGCGAGCAATAAAACTCTTTGCTGTTTTTGCTCTAGCATGATTTGCAGTTGTTGCTCTTTTGCTAGCAAAAAGCTCAGGTTTGACAACGTCGGTCTCCACACAGTGACATAGCCGAACGCCAATAGAATCAGCATAGAAACGCTAAACAATCCACATTGCTTTACTCTAGGTAAACTAGTTAGAGAGTCTAAATCAATATCGCGCATATCAACCAAGGTGACCTTCCACCAGCTTGAAGGTCACAGAAAACGACTGATAAACAGTCGCAAAGCGTTCTACACCATTCACCAAAGACTGTACCCTAAGCTCACTCACCAGAGGTGAATTTTGCAAGTTAGCAAGAAACAGATCGACTTGCTCGGTGGTAGCTGCAACACCGGTCAGACTAACTTGCCTGCCTACCATCTCAATTTGGTCGAGATATACAGTTTCCGGTAACAACTCTGAAAGTAAGACAACCAACTGCAATGGCAAGTAACGCTTGTCATGCAGCGTTTTCAGCTCAGCGATGTCTGCTCGTAGCAACAGCACTTCTTTCTCAACAGCGTTCACTTGGTTGACTTTATGATCTAACTTATCGTCCCATGCATTAAGCTGCTCAATACGCGATTGCTGAACACCAATTTGTGACTGCAGATATAATTCAACAGCAACAACCATCAACACAGTCATCGCCACAATTAAACCGCAAGAAAAAACAAAATAGCGGACTTTCCGTTGGCGTTGATGTTCGCGCCAAGGTATCAAGTTGATATCAAGCTGCATGACCTTTCTCCATACAGCCTAAACCACTCAACGCTAAACCTAGCGCTATGGCATATTGTGGTCCAAATTCACGCTCCGCTTTTCTCTGCTGGCAGTCAAACAAGTCATACAACTCTAATGCCACGCAGGTCAGACCAAGTGTAGACGACAAAAGAGCAGCAAATGGCCCTAACAAAGCCTTTTCTCCACTTAACCAAACACCTTCAGGCTCTAGATCAAGTAGATTAATCGTCACAAGAAGTCGCTCAAACAATTTTTCAACCGCGATTTCGGAGCCGTTGAGGGGAAGCTCTTTATATACAAACCCTTGCTTTTCAGTTTCAACACACACAGCAACATGATCTAAATTAAAGTTCATCAGCATCCAATTGGACTCACCAGAGCTTCGAGTAATATGCCGCATAAGCTGAGCAAGATTGTGTGAGTATGGGTTGACCAAGATAGGTTTAAAACCAGACTGGAGAAAAGGGGCTATTCGCGCATCTACACATTCTTTTCTGACCGCATATACGTGATAATTCGCTTTTACCTGCGTCTGCTCACCAGCAAGAGCAACAAAATCAATGTAAAGCTTCTCCACTGCGACCGGAGTTTGCCGCGCAAAAATCTGAGCGATCACATATTGGCATTCCTCATCACTTAAATCGCTATCTATCTGTATTTGCTTACTTATTACGGAGTTGTCGGGAACACTTAAGCACACTTTACGACTAAATAGTGGCAAAGCCTTTCTTAGTTCTTTGAGTTTCTTTACAATTTTCTGATAATTTAGCCTGTGGTTATCAGTGAAAATATCCACTTCCACTGGCATTTGGTGATAACTAACAAGTGTGAAAGTGTCTTTTCTAGGCTTTAAGACCACCGCTCTGATACTCTGGTGGCTAATATCTATGCCTGTAATTAATGATTTGACCATATAGCTCAGCTCCGTAAATTTGCGTAGCGCCTCGGCTTAGATCGTTGATCTAGTGAAAACATAAACAGATTTGAGCTACTTTTTAGCTTAAAATACTTAGATTTGCATAACGGTAAGCTTAATTAATCAGGGATTATCCGGTGAAGTTCATAAAGCGATTGTTTATTTTCGTATTGGTTTGCACGGCACTTGGGGTCGGAACCATTTTTGGTTTCTACCTCTACGTAAAACCAGAGTTGCCCGATGTCGCAACTTTAAAAGATGTCAAACTGCAGACACCTATGCAGATATTCAGTCAAGACGGCAAACTGATTTCCCAGTTTGGAGAAAAACGTCGCATTCCTGTCAATTACGATGAGATTCCTCAACATCTAATTGAAGCTTTGATCGCGACAGAGGATAGTCGTTTCTACGATCACCCGGGTATAGACCCTATTGGTATTACCCGAGCAGCAGTTGTAGTGGCACTGTCGGGTTCAGCAAAACAAGGCGCGAGCACCATAACCCAGCAGCTTGCACGTAATTTCTTCTTATCAAATGAGAAGAAAATTATGCGTAAGATCAAAGAGATATTTATTGCCATTCACATTGAACAATTGCTAAGCAAAGAAGAGATCATGGCGCTGTACGTCAACAAGATCTTCTTAGGGTATCGCTCTTATGGATTTGGTGCTGCCGCTCAGACGTACTTTGGTAAGGATCTGAAAGATCTGACACTGAGTGAGATCGCCACCCTTGCGGGCATGCCAAAAGCGCCCTCTACCATGAACCCTATCTACTCAATTGATCGTGCAACTCACCGACGCAACGTAGTGTTAAAACGCATGCTGGATGAAAACTACATCACGCAAGATGAATACGATCAGGCTCGTACAGAAGAGATTATCTCACGCTATCATGGGGCAGAAATCGAACTCAGTGCGCCCTATGTTGCAGAGCTGGCTCGTGCTTGGATGGTGTCACGTTATGGCGAAGAAGCTTATACATCAGGTATGAATATCTACACGACCGTAGATTCAAAACTGCAAGCCGCAGCAAACGAAGCTGCAATTAATAACTTGCTATCTTATGACGAACGTCATGGCTACCGTGGCGCTGAAAAAGTCCTTTGGCAAAGCGGACAACCAGCATTTGATGAACAGAAAATTGATGACACACTGGACAATGTTCCAACCTATGGGTCGTTGTTTCCTGCTGTCGTTACCAAGGTCACCTCTCTAGAGGCGACGGTATGGGTGAAAAACCAAGGCGTCAAAACACTCGAGTGGGATGGCATCAAGTGGGCACGTAAATTCCTCACCGATGACCGCCAAGGCCCAGCACCAAAAGCTGCCACGGATGTTCTGGAAGAAGGTGAACAAATATGGGTCCGTCAGATAGAGACTCCTCTTGAAGATGGCGAAACACAAACCACTTGGCACTTAAGTCAGGTGCCGAATGCCAATACAGCGTTTGTTGCCATGGATCCAGAAAATGGCGCAGTCTTGTCTCTAGTGGGTGGTTTCAACTTCGTCCACAACAAGTTCAACCGCGCTACTCAATCCGTGCGCCAGGTTGGTTCTAGTATCAAACCGTTTATTTACTCGGCAGCTATCGATAAGGGTCTGACCCTAGCGACATTGGTGAATGATGCACCAATCAACCAGTGGGATAAAAGCCAAGGTACCGCATGGCGTCCTAAGAACTCGCCTCCGACTTATATCGGCCCAACTCGCTTAAGAATTGGCTTAGCGCAATCTAAAAACGTGATGGCAGTGCGCGTGTTGCGTGAAGTTGGCCTAGATCAAACACGCCAGTATCTGACTCGATTTGGCTTTGATATTGATCAGGTGCCACGTTCAGAGACCATCGCACTGGGCGCGGGCAGCCTGACCCCGATGAAGATGGCCCAAGGTTATTCTGTTTTTGCTAATGGTGGTTATTACGTCGAGCCTTATTACATCAATAAAGTGGAAGGCCCATTTGGCAACATTGAGTTTAAGGCAACCCCAAAAACGATCTGCCGCCAAAATTGTGAACCAGAACAGACAGTAGCAAACGAATTCCAAGAGCAGGATGTTGATCCCCAGCAACAACCAAAATACGCACCGCAAGTACTCTCAGAGCAAACGGCTTTCTTGGTACGTGAAATGATGTATAGCAATATTTGGGGTGGCGGTAACTGGCGTGAAGGTACTGGTTGGAATGGAACAGGCTGGCGCGCGCAAGCGTTGAAACGTCGTGATGTCGGCGGAAAAACGGGCACCACCAATGACTCAAAAGATGCGTGGTACAACGGCTACGGTCCAGGCATGGTCGCCGTAGCTTGGGTCGGTTTTGATGACCATACCCGCAAGCTTGGCCGGACCAAACCAAACAGCAATCTAGGCAAGGAACAAATCTCTGGTGCTGAAGCAGGCGCAAAAACCGCGCAACCAGCATGGGTAGATTTTATGCATACAGCTTTGACTGGTGTTCCAGCTAAGGAGAAAGAGATACCGTCGAATATTGTCCGTGTTCGCATTGATCGAAATTCTGGCCTACTGACCAACAAATTCGACTCCAGTTCGATGTTTGAATATTTTCTTGAAGGCACAGAACCGACAGAATTCGTCACGGATGAAATTACTGACAGTATCTACACTTCAGCAGAAAGCGAAGAGCTGTTCTAGCGCAACACAGACAAAGCAAAGGCGGATGTCATAACATCCGCCTTTTTTATCTTTACTTATTATTGATTTGTTAGCTGATGCTTTATGGTTGACGCCAGTTGCTCAAAGCGTGAACGAAGCGGTGAACCCGGACGATAGGCTAACACGATACTGCGTGAGGGAACTGGATTGGTCGCTTTGACATAACAAACGCCGTCTTTCTGTTTTTCTTTAGGTAAAGACAATTCAGGCAATAGAGTGATCCCAGCGCCGGCTGCTACCATGTTACGCAACGTCTCTAAGCTGGTCGCTTTAAAGCGCTCATCATCTTTCGCTCCAGCAGCGAAACAAAAACCCAGCGCCTGATCGCGTAGGCAGTGCCCATCACCCAGTGCGAGAACGGTTTTACCATTCAGCTCTAGCATGTCGATCTCTTCAAGACCAGACCATTCGTGATCGCAAGGTACTGCCACGCTCAATGGCTCTTCATATACTGCAATTTCTTTGAATGGTGCCGTTTCGGCCACCGATGCTAAAACCAGACAATCGAGCTTGCCATCTTCCAACTGACGCACCAACTGGTTAGTCTGTGCTTCATGTAAGAACAGTTCTAGATCAGGGAATTGTTCCTTCAACGTCGGTACGATTTTCGGCAATAGATAAGGGCCAACTGTTGGAATAAAGCCTATGTGCATTGGCCCGGTCATGGCTTCACCTTGACCACTGGCCATATCACGGAAGGTTTTCACCTCAGATAGAATACGTTTGGCCTGACCCACCAGCTGCATGCCTGCATCAGTAAACAGTACTCGGCGACTGCTACGTTCAAGCAAAGCAGTACCCAATTCATCTTCCAGTTTACGAATCTGACCACTTAAAGTTGGCTGGCTGACAAAGCAAGCTTCAGCCGCCTTACGGAAATGATTATGCTCAGCAAGAGCAACCAGATACTCAAAATCTCGGATATTCATCTTGGTAACTTACCTGTCTCAAAGTGATAGAGAAAAACTATTAAAACCATAGCATTAAACGATTAGAGCTATCAAAAAAAATTTTTAATAATAAGTCCATACAAACAAGGCAGCTTATACAAAGTGCTATAACGAAATACAACACATTAACCAAAAGGTACGATTATGTTTGCATCAAAAGAAGGTAAAAACGTCCCACAAGTAACATTTCCAACTCGTCAAGGTGATGCCTGGGTCAATATAACTAGCGATGAGCTTTTTAAAGGTAAGACAGTAATCCTGTTCAGTTTGCCAGGTGCGTTCACACCAACATGTTCATCAAGTCACCTGCCTCGCTACAATGAGTTGTTCCCAGTCTTTCAAGACCACGGCGTTGACGAAATTATCTGTGTCTCTGTCAACGATACCTTTGTGATGAACGCTTGGAAAAATGACCAGGAAGCAGACAACATCACTTTCCTACCCGATGGTAACGGTGAATTCACTGATGGTATGGGGCTACTGGTTGACAAGAACGACCTTGGTTTTGGCAAACGCTCATGGCGCTACAGCATGCTGGTGAAAGACGGCGTAGTAGAGAAAATGTTCATTGAGCCAAACGAGCCAGGCGACCCGTTCAAAGTGTCTGATGCTGATACTATGTTGAATTACATCGCACCTAACTACAAAACGCAGGAATCGATCACTGTATTCACCAAGCCAGGCTGTCCTTTCTGTGCTAAAGCGAAACAAAATCTTATCGACCACGGTCTTCAGTATGAGGAAGTGATTCTGGGTAAAGACGCAACAACAGTAAGCTTACGTGCTATTTCAGGCCGTACAACAGTACCTCAGGTCTTCATTGGTGGTAAGCACATTGGTGGCAGCGAAGAGCTTGAATCTTACCTAGGCTAATTCTATCGCTACCTCGGTTCTCCGGCTTTGCATAAGGTCGGGGAATTAATTACAGAACCCAGCCGCTATCTGAGTTTTACTCTGGTAGCGGAATCAAATTCATCTCCCCAGGTTGGCTAGGAAGCCTGGTCAGACAAAGCGAGAATCCAAAATGAAACAGCTCAATGTCGATGTCGCCATTATTGGTGGTGGTACAGCCGGTCTAGGCGCCTATCGCGCAGCCAAAGCACATACCGCTAGTGTCGTTATGATTGAAGGCGGACCATACGGAACAACCTGTGCTCGAGTGGGGTGTATGCCTTCCAAACTGCTGATCGCGGCAGCAGAAAGCGTGCACCAGATAGAAAAGGCACCGGGCTTTGGTATCCATCCGCAAGGTGAGATTGTCATCAATGGTCGTGAAGTCATGGATCGCGTCAAGAGAGAACGTGATCGCTTCGTTGGCTTTGTACTTGAAGGGGTGGATGAGATCCCAGCTGAAAACAAAATCGCAGGCTACGCCAAATTTGTCGACAACAACACATTGATGGTGGATGACCACACCCAAATCACGGCTAAACGTATCGTGATTGCGACAGGCTCTCGCCCTGCTTATCCGGGTGTCTGGAATGAGCTAGGGGATCGTTTGGTCATTAATGATGATGTGTTTGATTGGGATGACCTGCCTGAATCGATAGCCGTCTTTGGACCGGGAGTGATCGGCCTTGAACTGGGGCAGGCACTGCATAGGCTTGGCGTGAAAGTCAAACTGTTCGGCCTCGGTGGTCAGGTAGGGCCGCTAACAGATCCTGAAGTGATGGCCTATGCCGACAAAGCGTTCAAAGAAGAGTTCTATCTTGATGCTGACGTGAAAGTCGAAAGCATGCAACGCATAGAAGGTGAAGATAAAGTCGAGATCCAATTCATCAATCACGATGGCGAATTGGAAACCTTCATTGTTGACTATGTACTTGCTGCAACGGGTCGCCGTCCGAACGTCGATCAGTTGGCAATCGAAAATACCAAAGTTGCCCTTGATGAACGCGGGGTACCAACAGCCGACCATTACACAATGCAAACATCGGTAGACAATATTTTTATTGCCGGCGATGCCAGTAACCAGATTCCGTTGCTCCACGAAGCAGCAGATCAAGGCCGAATTGCTGGTGACAATGCAGGTCGATATCCAGATATCCGAGCAGGATTACGTCGTTCGTCAATCTCGGCGGTATTCTCCGACCCACAGATTGCAATGGTAGGTGAATCCTTTAAGCAGCTTGAAACTCGTCTAGGCAACTGTGGTTGCTTTGCGACAGGAGAGGTGTCTTTTGAAGGTCAGGGCCGTTCACGCGTTATGCTACGCAACAAAGGCGTCTTGCATGTCTATGGTGAACAAGGTACCGGGCGTTTCCTAGGAGCCGAAATGATAGGGCCCAATGCTGAACATCTTGCACACTTACTGGCTTGGGCACATCAAAATAAGATGACCGTTTCAGAAATGCTCGATATGCCCTTCTATCACCCGGTAATTGAAGAAGGGGTTCGCACTGCTCTGCGCGACCTGAATGCGAAACTGCACTTAGGCCCAGAGATGATTAAACACTGTCTTGATTGTGGACCGGGTTGTTAGTCCTGAACAGAAAATAAAAACGAGCCAATTGGCTCGTTTTTTATCATATAGACTCGTTATTTCTCAGCTGCAATCACAGAGATCTCTACCAACAAGGCTTCACGGGCCATATCAGCAGTAACACATGCGCGAGCTGGAGCGTGACCTTCAGGAACCCATGCATCCCATACCGCATTCATTTCCTGGAAGTCTTTCATGTCCTTCAAATAAATCGTCGCAGACAACATATGCTCCTTGTCACTGCCAGCTTCAAGCAGCAGCTCTTCAACTTTATCCAACATAGTTTGCGTCTGTTCAGTAATGCCTTTCGTCGCATCCGCACACACTTGCCCACATAGGTAAATCGTGCCGTTATGCTTCACGATACGGCTCATACGTTGTTTAGTTTGTTGACGTTCGATCATTTTTATCACTTTCACGTTAGCTTGAGATATTATCAAGACACATGTTAACCAATAAACGACGCTCATGACATGCGACTACTGTAAAAACAGCAACTGGTTCTGGAAAAAAATAGGCCGTTGTCAGCGATGTATGGATCAGCTTACGGTGCTGTCGGTATTGTGCTGGGTCATCTGGTGGTTTGCCTTTAGGGATACCCCTCAAAGCATAGAGTCCGTTGCTTTGATCATCGCAGGGTTTGCATTCAACGGCTTGCTATTCCTTCACCTCTGGATGCGCTTTGTCATTTTGCCTTGGCGACGCCGAAACAAAAAGGGTTAGAGGTAGTGGGTTTTGGGAAAACATTGTCGCTACCAGAAAAGAAAAAAGCCCCAAAATCAACGTCGATTCTGGGGCTCTCTTAGATTCTTCTAAGAAAAAGCAGTGGTACTTTAATAGACCCTGCTTTTTGAATAAGGTTCCCACAAACATTCGATCTTTTTTGATCTTTCTTCGAAAACCTTAACCATCAATACGTTAAGCAACATTTGCTCGTGCGATGGATTTCTCAACCAGATTCACTTCTAACGCCACTTCATCACAAGCGTGCTGACGAGGGCACTGATCGCAATCTTTAAGCACTTTCTCCGGTAATAGCGACTTCGATGTCGGTAGAAAACTTTGCTTCATAAAGAACTCGGGAGTACGAGTCAGAACGAACACTTTCTTGATCGCCATCTGGCGCGCTTTTTCCACCAAGTATTGTACAATCGCGCTACCCTGACCTTGCCCTTGCCAACCAGCTTCGACACCTAGTGAACGAATCTCGGCCAGTCCAGAGTCATACACATAGAGTGATGCACATCCGGTTACCTCGCCATGGTGCTCTGCAACCGCGAAAGAGCCAATATCTCTCACCAACTCACTTCGTGAACGAGGTAAATTCTCCCCCATATTTGCCCAGTAGGTCACCATACCTTCTAGCGCTTCAATATCCGTTAAACGCGCAGGACGAACATTTACCGCAGAGGTATCCCGTTTGATAAGGCGCCCTTGCGCTTGCTCGACTGCATGAGCGACTTGCTTTGGAGAGACCCCACCCAGAGCACTGCGCTTCTCAAGGCACGACTCTATCGTCAGTATGCTGTAAACATCTTCTTCTATGACTGAGGAGAACTCTTTCAATTCCGCAATCGACAGTTCCTCTAACGCACAACCTTTCGCAATGGCCCCCACTACCGCCACACCCACAATGTGGTGTGCCTCACGGAATGGGATGCCTTTAGCCACCAGATAATCTGCCAACTCAGTGGCATTCGCATAGCCTTGCTTCGCAGCTTCCAACGTACGCTCGCCGTTTACTTTGATGCCATCGAAACAAAGCGCCGCCATTTCCATACAGTCGTTCCAGGTGTCTAGCGCATCGAACAGCCCTTCTTTGTCTTCCTGCATATCTTTGTTGTAAGCAAGCGGCAATGCTTTCACCGTCATCATCATGCCAGCCAGTGAGCCGTAGACCCGTCCTGTCTTACCACGGATCAGCTCCAGCGCATCTGGGTTTTTCTTTTGTGGCATCAACGACGATCCAGAGGTCACAGTATCCGCAAGTTCGATAAAGTTAGACTCGCCCGAGTTGTAGAAAATCATATCTTCTGCCAAACGCGACAAATGAAGCATAGAGATAGAGGCTACCGACATCAGCTCCATGACATGATCACGATCGGACACCGAATCCAGTGAGTTACGTGTCGCACGGCGAAAGCCAAGGTTATGTGCCAGCTGCTCCCGGTCGATAGGGTAAGCCGTTCCCGCCAAAGCACCGGAGCCAAGCGGGCAGGTATCTAAACGTTCGATGGCATCATGAAGGCGTGAGTAGTCCCGCTCAAACATTTCCACATAAGCCAAACACCAATGAGCAAACGTCACCGGCTGGGCACGCTGTAAGTGTGTGTAGCCCGGCAGAACCGTTGCCTGATGCTCTTTCGCGACCGATACCATTTGAGATTGCAGACGATCCAATGCCATCAGTAGCTGTTGACCTTGCTGACGACACCAGAGTTTAAGGTCAGTCGCGACCTGATCGTTTCTAGAACGGCCTGTGTGCAGTTTTTTGCCTAAGTCACCCACTTTGCCAATCAGTTGTTGCTCAACCCATGAATGGATATCTTCCGCGTCAGAACGAAGGATCTGATGAGGATCCTCCATCACTTCTAGCTTAAGTTCATTCAACGCCAGTTCCAGCTTCTGTTGCTCTTCTTCATTAAGCACATCCACCGATAACAACGCTTTCGACCAAGCGATTGAGCCCACAATATCTTGTTCTGCCAATCGGTAATCAAAGCGCAATGAATCGTTAAATTCTTTGAATCTCGTGTCTGCTGCTTGGGTAAATCTTCCGCCCCATAATGCCATTGCGTATCTCCTGATTACCGGTGCTCACTGTCAGTGCGAACAGTTTTTTGATCTATTGCTATTTCTGGGTGAAACCCAGTATTTTTTTGATGGTTCAAACTTACGGCAATTCAAACCAAAAATAAAGTATTAATTCATTATTGCTACATATTTATTCATAAATATTTTAAGTGCCGTTGTTTTAGTTGCCAAAAAACAACGAGCCCATTTGCTAAGCAAATGGGCTCGTCAGCTAAATTAGTTGAGGGTTACTTTTTCTGACTGTTCAGCGCACGAATGCGACTAGACAGTGAGTAAAGGCGAATGAAGCCTTCCGCATGACTTTGATCATAAACTTCATCTTCACCAAAAGTAGCAAACTCTTCACAATAAAGGCTGTTCACTGAACGCTTCTGGGTCACCGTAGCTTGACCTTTATACAACTTAATCACGACTTCACCGTTTACGTCTTGAGCTAGTTCTTCTGACGCAGCGAGAATGGATTTACACAGTGGTGTGAACCAACGGCCGTCGTATACAAGATGAGAAGCCTTAACGCCTAGCTCTTCACGGAATTCAAATGCGGTTTTATCCAGTACCAACTGCTCAACGGCACGCAACGCTTCCATCATAATCGTGCCCCCCGGAGTTTCATAACAACCACGAGATTTCATCCCAACCAGACGGTTTTCTACAATATCGATACGACCAACACCATGCTTAGCACCTTTTTCGTTCAGGTAAACAAGTGCGTTATAAGGCGTCATGTTTTCACCATCTACACCAACCACTTCGCCTTTTTCGACTTTCAGCGTCACGTATTCAGCTTCATTCGGAGCTTGCTCAGGATCGACTGTCCACACCCAGCAATCTTCATTAGGCGCATTCCACGTATTTTCCAGAACACCGCCCTCTGTAGAGATGTGCCATGCATTGGCATCACGTGAATAAATCTTCGTTAGTGAAGCCGTACAAGGAATTTTGCGCTCAGCAAGGTAGTCTAGACACTCTTCACGGCTAACCAGATCCCATTCACGCCATGGAGCAATCACATGAAGATCAGGAGCCAAAGCGGCAAAAGCGCCTTCAAAGCGTACTTGGTCGTTACCTTTACCTGTACAGCCATGACAAAGGGCATCGGCGCCAACTTTACGCGCAACTTCAACCTGAGCTTTCGCAATGATTGGGCGAGCCATCGATGTACCCAACAAATATTTACCTTCGTAGTAAGCACCTGTTTTCAGCGTCGGGTAGATGTAGTCTGCGACCATTTCTTCTTTCAGGTCCGCGATATAACACTCAGATGCACCTGAAGCTTTCGCTTTTGCTTCGATGCCTTCTAATTCTTCAGCGCCTTGACCAACATCGGCAACAAACGCGACCACTTCACAATCATAGTTTTCTTTCAACCAAGGGATAATCACTGAAGTATCCAGACCGCCAGAATATGCGACTACGACTTTATTGACTTTTAACTTGCTCATTTTCTTTTCTCCAAAATCCCGGCTCTGCGCGTGGCGGTCAGTGCAACGGGTGACTTTTCGTTCTTTTTGTTGTGCTCATGTCTTTACACAAGCGACTAATTCTTAGGCAAAAATTGTGTTCCGATGCTGTGCCCGGCAAACAACTGCGCGAGCTTTTCAGGATAACGCCAGGTAGCTACTTCTATTGGTCGGCCTAAATCATTAGCCGCTTCCAGTGCCGCATTGACTTTGACGATCATACCGTCAGTGATTACCTGCCCATTAATCAGACTTTGCGCCTCTTGCTCATCTAAGCTTTTGATCAGATGCCCTTTGCCATCCAAAACGCCACTGACGTCTGACAACAAAACAAGCTCAGCATCCAAGGCGCCAGCAACGGCAACTGCAGCTTGGTCAGCGTTGACGTTCATCATCTGGCCTTCTGCAGTCAGGCCAATTGAGCTAATGATTGGCAATGTGTCAGCCGCTAAAATCGCCTGTAATACCGTAGAGTTACCCGGCGTCGCTTTACCAACAGCACCAAGTTCTGGATCCAACTCTTCAACCTGACACAGCCCACCATCAGCAAGGGACAAGCCAACAGCATTCAAACCGTCTTTGATCGCCTGCCCCTGAAGCATCTTGTTCGCCGTACCGGCTAAAGCACCTGCTATCAAGGGAATTTGCTCATAGGGAGTGACACGAAGCCCCTCTTTCTTCAGCGTTTCAATCTGAAGCTGGGCCATAAGATCGTCCACAAGATAACCTCCTCCATGGACGATCACGATTCGTCGCTGAGCCTGCTTCTGATAGTCAGCAATTGCACTAAAAACCTGACTTAACGTCTCAGTACACGAAAGGGCAGCACCGCCCAATTTGATCACTAATGGAGTTGGTTTGTTATCTGTCATTACTTTTCCCTTTACCGACTTGCTTATACAAGGGCAGTTAACTCTGGAAATCCGTAGTGGATATTTAAACATTGCATCGCTTGACTCGATGCACCTTTAAGCAAGTTATCAATCGCAGAAACGACAATGATATGCTCGCCTTGTACCTTCCAACCAATATCGCAGAAAGGCGTATTTTCAACATGTTGAATACTGGGTAACTTCGCTTGGTGCAGGCGCACCGCAGGTTTATTCTCATATGCCGTATTAAATGCTTGTGAGACCTGCTGCTCACTCACTCCGCTAGCTAACTTCATGGTGATGGTCGCAAGGATTCCACGTTTAAAGTTACCTAAGTGAGGGGTGAAAATTACCTCAGTCCCTAGATGAGTCGCGATCTCAGGTTGGTGCCTGTGACCGAACACACCATAAGGCTGCAAACTCACTTCACAGAAACTGTTGGTCATCGATGCTTTCCGACCAGCTCCAGAGACACCACTGGTTGCATTGATTACTGGCCACTGAACAGCATCCAGCAAACCCGCCTCGACCAAAGGTTTAATCGCAAGCTGTGAGGCTGTTGGGTAACAGCCTGGCACAGCAATGAGCTGGCTGTGTTTAATAGCGTTGTGGTTCCACTCAGCAAGACCGTAAGCTGCGCTATCTAGCCAATCTTCATGTTGATGCTCAAAGCCATAAAATTCGTTATAGAAGCCGTGTTTCTTAACTCGGAAAGCGCCCGACAAGTCGAATACCTGACAACCTTGTTTCAAAAACGTAGGCGCAATATCGTGGCTAACCTCATGGGCAGTGGCCAGAAAAACGATATCGCTTTCCGCCGCTACAGCATTGATATCTTTTAAAGGCTCTACAGGCTGACTGATAATACCCGCCAGTTTTCCATGTAGCTCAGAGATACATTTACCGGCATCAACACTATTGGCGGATACATATAAACCTGATAGCGTAAGTTGTGGGTGTTTATGCACCATCAGTGCTAACTCAGCTCCGGTATAACCGCTGGCGCCAATAATTGTAGTTTTGAGCATCTCAGACATCCATTAAGACCTTAAATTCGTCACACAACCAGTGACTATAAATTTAATAAACTTAGCTTTTAATGGTTTTTTATTCATTAAAACTGATTTATTATGTTTTTACCTTCATTATTGATTTGTGTCAACAGGCAAAGCGAACTTAATATGCAAATACCCAGTTTTCTTGAGGTCTACAAAGGCCTGATTTCTACCTCTTCCATCAGTTCAACCGATCCGAGTTGGGATGAAGGGAATGCAAAAGTCATTGAAAAGCTTGCCAGTTGGATGCAAGACATAGGTTTTGAAGTCGACATTATCGAGGTCGAACCCGGGAAGTTTAATCTGCTAGGTAAAATAGGAAGCGGTGAAGGAGGGCTTCTGCTGGCTGGTCACAGCGATACAGTACCTTTCGATGAAGGCCGCTGGAATTACGAACCTCACGCCCTCACAGAAGCGAATGACCGCTTCTATGGTCTAGGAACGGCTGATATGAAAGGTTTCTTTGCTTTCATTCTTGAAGCAGTAAAGAAGGTTGACTGGAGTAAACAAAGTAAGCCGTTATATGTCTTAGCGACGTGTGATGAAGAGACAACCATGCTTGGTGCACGTCATTTTACTGATAATGCACCATTCAAGCCGGACTATTGCATTATCGGAGAACCTACGAGCTTGGTTCCGATACGAGGCCATAAAGGCCATGTTGCCAATGCTATTCGAGTCACAGGCAAATCTGGCCATTCGTCAGATCCGGCTTTAGGGGTCAACGCCATTGAAATCATGCATGAAATCCTTTTTGCCATGATGCAGTTGCGTGACAAACTAATCAAAGAGTATCACCATCCTGGGTTCGCGATTCCAAGCCCAACACTTAACCTTGGCCACATTCATGGTGGAGACAGCGCTAACCGCATCTGTGGTTGTTGTGAGCTTCATTATGACGTACGCCCTCTGCCTGGAATAAGCCTTGATGGATTGGATAACATGCTTCGTGGCGCCTTAAAAGAAATCGAGGCAAAATGGCCTGGCCGGATTGATATAACACCTCTACACGAACCGATTCCTGGTTACGAATGTCAGCATGATCACCCTTTTATAGGAGGAGTGGAAGAGATATGCGGTATTGACTCAGAAACTGTCAATTACTGTACTGAAGCGCCCTTTCTTCAACAGCTATGTCCGACGCTAGTACTTGGTCCGGGATCTATTGACCAAGCTCACCAACCGGATGAATTTCTTGCGTTTGAGTTTATCGACCCTACTGTCGAGATACTTTCCAAGGCTATGTATAAATATTGCTTCTAGCCAACCTAAGACAAATACTTCAGCACTCATCTCCAGACACAAACAAGCCCGTTGCGTCAGTAACGGGCTTTAAATTTCAGTTCGACTGGGTTTCTCAATAAGTGGTTGACCCTAATAAGTGATAACAGAGTCCGAGTTTGCGCTAAAACTGGACACGTTGGTCACAGACCAACAGTAATACTGCAGATACGAAAAAGCCCTAACATTGCTGTTAGGG
>NZ_JXXU01000088.1 GCF_000967495.1 Vibrio neptunius
ATTTTAGGACGAGACAGTTACGGTCATCCTCAAGAGTGAGGTACGAGCGAGTTGGGGATCTATTTGAGCTAGGAGGGAACTTTTAGAGATTCCCTACTCCTTCCTTCGTCAGTCTAGGGAATGACAGATAACTGGATAACTAACGTTGATCCATTTTTCTTATGGGATCAAATCTAGCTTTCCCGCAGCAAAGCGAACCATAGAGCGCAGCTCGTTCCCGAAGGACGAAGTCCGTTCCTATTTCTAAGGGCGTAACCCTTTTCTAAACCTACCCCAATCAAACACCAACCCCGGATCGGTTTTCCGCAGTGGCGCAATGTACTGGTGGCCAGTAATGCGCGGTAAGGTGATTTTCGGGTAGCTGACTTGAATCTGCTTGGTGAGCTCCGTTAAAGCTTGGTATTGCTCATCTGTGTAGGTAATAAAGTCACTGCCCTCTAACTCAATGCCGATCGAATAGTCATTGCACTTTTCTCGCCCCGCAAAACTTGAAGCGCCAGCATGCCATGCCCTCGCTGTGAATGGTACAAACTGCACCACTTCACCATCACGCCTTATCAGACAGTGCGCAGAAACGCCCATCTCATGAATCACTTTAAAAAACGGATGCTCTTCAGCGTTGAGTTGCCCAGTAAAGAACTGCTCGATGTATGGTCCGCCAAATTGGCCCGGTGGCAAGCTGATATTATGCACCACCAGCAAGGAGATGTCTGTTGCATCAGTTCGCTGATCGAAAAAGGGAGACGGGACATGTCTGGCACCTTGATACCAACCACTTTTATCAATCATATTTGTCTCCTTTTGCTTACTAAGCTCTTGATTTTAGACTTTCAACAGTGAAATACCAGAATAATGGCTGAATTTCCTTCACAGTCATCGTATCATGCGCACCTTATGTTCAACTGCCTATTAGATTTGCAATGAAAGAAACCCACAATAGCCAAGAACGTCTTGAATATTTGAAACAGCATTTGCCTCTGGAAATCTCTCGCTCCGTGACCGAAACCATAAAAGAAGATCTCGGTGGTACCTTAGATCCAAGCGCTGATATTACCGCAAGTCTAATCCCTGCTGATGCCCACAACGAAGCCACCATCATTACCCGTGAGCATGGCGTATTTTGTGGTCAAGCATGGGCTGATGAAGTCTTCAAGCAACTGGGTGGTGAAGTAAAGATTACATGGCATGTCCAAGATGGTGATGTCGTTGAGCCTAATCAGATACTTTGTCACCTATCAGGCCCTTCACGCGCGCTGTTGACCGGTGAACGTAATGCGATGAACTTTATCCAAACACTATCAGGTTGCGCCACGATGACTGCCGAGTACGCAAAGCATCTCGAAGGCACAGATTGTAGACTGTTAGATACCCGTAAAACCATCCCTGGCCTACGCAGCGCGCTAAAATATGCCGTAGCGTGTGGCGGTGGTTTTAATCACCGTATCGGTGTTTTCGATGCCTATCTAATTAAAGAGAATCACATTATTGCCAACGGCGGCATCGCTCAAACGATTCAGAATGCTAAACAGTTGAATCCGGGTAAACCTGTTGAAGTTGAAACAGAGAGCTTAGAAGAACTGACTGAGGCGATAGAAGCTGGTGCTGACATCATCATGCTTGATAACTTCACAACCGAGATGATGCGTCAAGCCGTGAAGATTAACGCTGGCCGAGCTGCGCTAGAAAACTCAGGTAATGTCACTCTCGAAACCCTACGCGAGTACGCGGAAACGGGTGTCGACTACATTTCTGTTGGCGCTCTAACCAAGCACGTCAAAGCCATGGATTTGTCAATGCGCTTTAAATAAACCCAACCGATATACAGATACAGAAAGGGGGCACTGCCTCTCTTTCTGCATTTTAAATGCCCCACCATACCACACAATAAATACCAATTCATACAGCACAGATGTGTAATTCTAATGTCTGATTTGGATTAAGCGAATCTATTCCTCTCGAGTATATTATCCTGTCTGATAGCCAGACCAGCACTCGCTAACCTAACCTTCAGCAAAATCCCTTAAACAGGCTGGAGAATCAGCACCATGATGATGTCGTACACCAATACATCACGAGGCTTTACACTGATAGAGCTGATGATCGTCGTGGCGATCATTGGTATTTTGTCTGCCTTCGCCATTCCTGCTTATCAAAACTACACTCAACGTGCTCACGCCAGCGATCTACTTAGCGCAACATCAGCAATGAAAACAGCAGTAAGCCTTTGCCTTACAAATCATAGCTCAGCAGCTAGCTGTACCTCTGGTAACAATGGCGTGCCACTACAGCAGAACTTCAACGGCTTTTACGTTAAAGCGCAAACCAGTGGAGCCGCGAGTGTGATTGTCGCAGCCCTATCAGGAGTGAAAGGCTCCTTGCCGAGCAATGCCAGTGTGACTCTAACGTCAGACTTTTCGACCAGCGGAATTTCATGGGCAATCAGTTGTAGCGGTACCGAGAGCCAAAATTGGTGTCCAAGTCGCTAATGACGAGTCAGTTACCCCTGCTGCTGCAAAAAGCAAATAAAATAAACCAAGAGCAAGCTTTGCATGTACTTAAGACGATGAGCGAGCGTAAAACTGATGCTTACACAGCTCTCCTCTCACTTGAACAACTATCACCCAAAAAGCTGACGACGATACTAAGCGAGTTATTTAACCTTCCCATTATCAAATTGGACTCATACGATTACTTTCTGTGCTGCCAACATCTTGGGCTTGGTGACCTAGTGCGTCGTCATTCAGCGTTGCCTATTACTATCGACAACGAACAGTTGACTTTGGCAGTTATCGACCCATCCATTGCAGAACCAGAGCAAGACTTTCGCTTCGCCACAGGTATGAAAATCAATCTTGTTCTGTGTGATGCACGTACTATCACCCATGCAATACACAACTTGTACGGAGATACAGAATCGGAAAAATGGAACGACTTTAAAGAGCTCACTCCCCAACAACTGGAACAACTGGTCGAGCTCCCAGCAGAAGAAACCGTCGATCATGAAGCTCTTTATCAAGATACTTCGCCAATCAGTCGCTACATACATCAAGTGCTGTTAGATGCCGTACGAAAGCGCGCTTCAGATATTCACTTTGAACCTTATAAAGGCTGGTTCCGCATTCGGTTCAGATGCGATGGTTTACTGATTGAGATTCAGCAGCCTCCTAATCATCTGTCTCATCGTTTAATTGCCAGACTGAAAATACTCGCCAAACTCGATGTTTCAGAGCGTCGCCTTCCACAAGATGGGCGTATCACATTAGCAGTATCACCATCAAAAAATATCGATATACGAGTCTCAACCTTACCAACAATTTGGGGTGAGAAAGCTGTGCTACGATTACTCGACAAACGAATCACTAGCTTACAGTTGGACCACTTAGGCTACAACCCATCCCAAAGTGCATGTTATCGTCATGCACTAGCCAAACCTCAGGGGATGATCCTCATCACAGGCCCCACGGGTTGTGGTAAGACGCTTTCTTTGTACAGTGGTCTCAATATCCTCAATCAAGAGGATATCAATATTGCCACAGCAGAGGACCCCGTCGAAATACACTTATCTGGAATCAATCAAGTTCAGATCCAACCCAAAATTGGATTTGGTTTCGCTCAGGCTCTACGCGCTTTTCTCCGCCAGGACCCTGATGTGGTTATGGTCGGTGAGATACGCGATTCTGAAACAGCCGACATCGCTACTAAAGCTTCACAGACAGGGCATTTAGTGCTTTCCACTCTCCACACTAACTCAGCATCAGAAGCCGTTCTTCGCATGCAGAACATGGGCGTAAAGCCTTTCAATATCGCGGCTGCTCTGAGCCTTGTCATTGCTCAAAGATTGGTTAGGCGCCTTTGTCCTAAATGCAAACGAGCATCTTTGACTTCAATTGCTTCACAAGATCAGGTGTTTGAAGCTAATCCTGAAGGCTGCCACTACTGTAATCAAGGCTACGCTGGACGAATAGGTGTGTTTGAAATACTCCCCGTCACACCCCAAATGGCAGAAATGATAGCGGCGGGTGCTACACCCCATCAAATTGAGAAACTAGCAACGAAGCAAGGGATGCAGACTCTACAACAGTCTGGGTTAGAAAAACTGACACAGGGGCTGACTAGTCAAGCTGAGCTACAACGGGTGCTACCAGAGCTTTCACTATGAGCAAAGAATCCCCCCGTACTTTTTCCAAACTGGAGTCGTACTACTGGCAAGGTGTAAACCAAAAAGGTTGGCGGTTAAAAGGAACAATATTAGCGGTCAGCGACATACAAGTGATGGAACAACTCAACGAGCGCAATATTGATGTACGCTTTATTCGTCGGAAGCCACTCGCCTGCGATTGGCGGTTCAAACACAGCATTAGCAGCAAAGATCTCACCCATATCACACGCCAGTGGGCGACAATGCTCACTGCTGGCTTACCGATTACCACCTCACTTAAAATCATCATGCAAAACCAAAAACGCCCTGAGATAAGAGCAACATTATGGATGACAAGACATCAACTCCAAGCAGGTCACTCGGTCACAGATGCTCTCAGGCAATCATCCCGATGTTTTGACTCACTATATCTCGATCTTATAAATGTGGGCGAAAAAACTGGGGGTTTAGCGGCTTCATTGGAGCGCATAGCTGAACATAGAGAGAGAACTGAACAGCTAACGCATCGAATTCAATGTGCTGCTATCTATCCCAGTCTGGTACTGTTCACAGCCTTAGCAGTAACTGTTTTGATGTTAACCAAAGTTATTCCAGAGTTTGAAGCCCTATTTAGCGGATACCAATCTGAACTTCCATGGTTCACACAACAAGTTCTCTGGCTATCACATACTGTGCAGCGGTATAGCTTAAGCATTGTTGCTTTCACTATTCTGATACCAATCGCCATTACATTTTTATATAGAGGTTCGGCTCAATTCCAACACGGGGTTAGTCGCGCTAAGTTACGCCTGCCTGTAATAGGAAGTTTGTTCATCAAAAGTTGTCTGGCGCGTTTCAGCCATACACTGTCGACATGCATAGCATCGGGTTTACCCATCCTTATCAGCTTGGAAACAGCGGCACGAACAACGAGAAATACTCACTATAAAAAAGCGATTGAACACATTGTCCAACAAGCTAGTTCAGGCGTCTCGTTGCACTCCGCTATGCGTCAATCAGGGCATTTTCCTGAACTCATGGTGCAAATGATTAT
Source organism: Vibrio neptunius (assembly GCF_000967495.1). Classification (GTDB taxonomy): domain Bacteria; phylum Pseudomonadota; class Gammaproteobacteria; order Enterobacterales; family Vibrionaceae; genus Vibrio; species Vibrio neptunius. The sequence goes on from NZ_JXXU01000088.1 coordinate 5,193, forward strand.
GATAGGAGAAGAGTCTGGGCAACTTGATAAAATGCTGGAAAGAGTCGTGACGCAGTTAGAAGACGAAATTAACACTACTATTGAAAGCCTTGAAAAAATACTCGAGCCGATTTTAATTTTAGTGCTAGGCGGTTTGGTAGGAAGTTTGGTAATTGCTATGTATCTACCTATCTTTAACTTAATGAACATAATGGGATAGTATATCTGCCTCGACTCAAGACGACATAAGCACTAACTGAATTTTTATGGAACTCTTTAACTATTATCCGTGGTTGTTTCCAACTCTAGCGACTCTTTTTGGCCTTATCATAGGCAGCTTTCTCAACGTCGTCATTCATCGCTTACCTAAAATGATGGAAAGAGAGTGGCGCCAAGAGTGTTCTGAAAGCTTCCCTGAGTATGGCATTCAACCGCCACAAGGCACTTATAACCTCAGCATCCCCAGATCAACGTGCCCAAACTGCGACACTCAAATACGCAATATTGACAACATACCGTTACTGAGTTGGTTGGCTTTACGAGGGAAATGTCGTTTTTGCCAACATGTTATCAACCCACGCTATCCTATCGTTGAACTGGTTTCAGGGTTAATGAGTTTTGCGATCGCTTACCAATTCGAACTCAGCGTATTTACTGTCGCTCTGTTATTCTTTACCTTCGCTTTAATCGCTGCAACATTTATCGACCTCGACACCATGCTATTGCCTGACCAATTAACTTTACCACTGATTTGGTCTGGAATAGCCCTGTCATTGTTGGGCTTTAGCCCAGTCTCTTTACAAGACTCAGTGATTGGAGCAATGGTAGGCTACTTATGCCTGTGGTCCGTATACTGGGGGTTCAAACTTCTTACGGGTAAAGAGGGGATGGGTTATGGTGATTTCAAGCTGCTTGCTGCTCTCGGCGCGTGGTTAGGTTGGCAGTATTTACCTGTTATTGTTCTTCTCTCTTCATTAGTTGGCCTAATGTTCGGTCTCATTCAATTGCGACTCAGAAACCAAGGCATCGACAAAGCGTTCCCATTTGGTCCTTATCTTGCTATTGCGGGGTGGATCAGTGTGATGTGGGGAGAAAACATCGTACATTGGTACTTCACACAAGTTTTGGGGATCTGATATGCCTTTTGTTATCGGCCTAACAGGCGGTATTGCTAGCGGGAAAACGACTGTAGCCAACCTTTTTCATGATCTTTATGGTATTGAAATCGTCGATGCAGATATCGTTGCTCGAGAAGTGGTGGAGCCAGGTGGTGAGGGACTGAAAGCTATCGAAGAACGATACGGTTCTAACATTTTACTGGCAGACGGGACTCTAAACCGAGCTAAACTTAGAGAATACATTTTTACCAGTGATGAGGAAAAAACATGGCTCAACCAGCTGCTGCATCCCATGATTCGTCGAAAAATGCGTGCTGATATTACCAAAGTCTCGTCTCCTTACGCTTTACTGGTTATCCCGTTAATGGTCGAAAATAACCTGCAAAGCCTAACAAATCGAGTGTTAGTTGTTGATGTAGATGAGCAAACGCAGCGCCAAAGAACAATGGATAGAGATCAGGTTCCTGTTGAACAGGTTGACTCAATCTTAGCGGCTCAAGCCAGCCGTTCGCAACGACTGGCTATCGCAGACGATGTGATTAAAAATAACGCAACAAACGAAGAACTTTTGCCTCAAATCACAGAATTGCACCAAAAGTACCTAGAAATGTGTAGTGAAAATCGGTGAGAATAAAGAAAGAAGAACCTAAGGCCGCATGTAATGACAACGCACTTTTTTGAACATCCGTTAAATGAGAAAACTCGCATATATTTACGCGTTGAAGCGTTATTGAATCAGTTAAGCGTTTCTTCTCAATTTAACGATGACATGCAGCATCTCTTGTTTTTCCGTTCTTTGTTTGATCTTCTGGAGATATTCGAACAGATACAACTTAAAAGTGAGCTTGCTAAAGACATAGAGAAGCAGCGCCTAACTTACCGCTCTTGGTTGGATGTTGACGGTGTAGACCAACAAATGCTCAGCGGTGTTCTTAACGAAGTTGACCATGTTCACAGTGCCTTGATGACGGCTGAACGTTTTGGTCAAAGTCTTAAAGAAGATCGCTTTCTCAGTGCTATTCGCCAACGATTCAACTTGCCTGGTGGATCATGCTGCTTTGACTTACCAGCTCTTCACCACTGGCTGCACTTACCGGTAGAGCAAAAAACCAAAGACACCAATCTATGGCTAGATACACTTCAACCTCTAACAGACGCACTCAAGCTTTGGTTGCGCTTAACCCGTGAAACTGGCCACTTCCAACCACAAGAAGCTACGGCAGGCTTTTACCAAAGTGATGCAGAAGATGCCAATATTCTGCGCCTCGAAATCCCAATGCAATACGGTGTTTTCCCAATGATTTCCGGCCATAAAAACCGTTTTGCAATTAAGTTTATCAACTTTACTTCGGGACAAGCTTCCGTCGATAATATTCACTTCCGTCTGGCAGTTTGTAGCTAGCTTAAATGGCACTATACTCGCTCAACGTTCAACATTTTCAGAGATAATCCCATGTCTAAAATTACCACCGTTCCCTGCCCAAAATGCAGTACAGACGTCGAGTGGGGAGAGCAAAGCCCTTTTCGTCCATTCTGTAGCAAACAATGCCAAATGATCGACTTTGGTGAATGGGCTGATGAAGAGAACAGCATACCAGGTGCACCGGATATGTCCGACTCTGACGGTTGGTCTGAAGAGCAGTACTGAAAGTAAGGAACGCTTCGCTCGAGAGTCGAGAACGCTGCGCTACGGGATTATAGAAAAGCTGATGTGATTAGAACATCGCCTTTTTTGTTTTTTGGATAACTGGATAAGTGGATAAGTGGATAAGTGGATAAGTGGATAAGTGGATAAGTGGATAACTATTAGAGGGTTGGCACTTAGTATCAATCCTTTTATTTCAATAATTTACCACGCCATCCTCAAGAGTGAGGTACGAACGAGTTGGGGATCTCTTCAAGCTAGTCGCTGACTTATTGAGATTCCCTACTCCTTCCTGCGTCAGTCTAGGGAATGACGGAATACAACTGCGACCTTCCCCTCGCAGGGCGAAGCCCGATCCCGCTTTCCAAAAGCGAAGCGCTCCCGCTCTCCATAGGACGTAGTCCGTTCCAGCTTTCCGAAGCCAAGCGCAGAAAAAGCGGAGACCGATTGGTCTCCGCTAATACTATGAGAACGCTAGTTATAGCATTACTTCTTAGCAAGTTTCTCTTTAATACGAGCTGACTTACCAGAACGCTCACGTAGGTAGTACAGTTTGGCACGACGTACTGCACCGCGGCGTTTAACTTCAATGCTATCAACCATTGGAGAGTGAGTTTGGAACGTACGCTCTACGCCTTCACCGTTAGAAATCTTACGTACAGTGAATGCAGAGTGTAGACCTCGGTTACGAATACCGATTACAACGCCTTCAAAAGCCTGTAGACGCTCACGATCACCTTCTTTTACCTTAACTTGAACAACAACTGTGTCACCAGGTGCAAAGTTAGGCAGGTCTTTTTTCATTTGCTCTTCTTCAAGAGCCTTGATGATGTTACTCATTTTCAATATTCCTAGAATAAACTGATACTAAATTTAATAGGTTACTTCGCTTTACATTCTTTAATGAACTCAGCGAGTAATAGTTCCTGTTCGTCAGTCAGAGCTAGGTTTTCCAGGAGCTCTGGTCTTCTTATCCAGGTGCGGCCTAACGACTGCTTGAGCCGCCAACGACGAATGTCCTTGTGGTTACCGGATTTGAGCACCGCTGGTACTTCTTCTCCGTCTAACACTTCGGGACGCGTATAATGTGGACAATCCAATAAGCCATTGGCAAAAGAATCTTCTTCTGCTGACGCGAAATCACCCAGCACCCCAGGAATAAACCGAGATACCGAGTCGATTAGCGTCATGGCTGGAATCTCTCCACCCGTCATCACGAAATCTCCGATTGACCATTCTTCGTCAACCTCTGATTGGATGATACGCTCATCTACCCCTTCATAGCGGCCGCAAATCAGAAGTAGATTCTCATTTGTTGCCAGCTCTTCCACCCCTTTCTGGTCGAGTTTACGACCTTGAGGTGATAGGTAAATAACTTTCGTCTTACCCGGTGAGGCTTGCTTAGCGGTATGGATAGCATCGCGCAAAGGCTGAACCATCATGAGCATACCTGGGCCACCACCATAAGGCCTATCATCGACAGTTCGATGCTTGTCGTAAGTGAAATCACGAGGATTCCAAGTCTTAATCGACAAGAGACCTTTCTTAACCGCTTGACCTGTTACTCCAAAATCAGTAACAGAACGGAACATTTCAGGAAATAGGCTAATTACGCCAACCCACATGTCTATCTCGCTCTGGTAATTTGGAGTTTAGAATCCAGGATCCCAGTCAACTTCGATCCGTTGAGCTTCACGATCAATCAACTTGATCACTTGCTCTTCAAGGAACGGAATTAATCGTTCCTTTTGCCCAAAAGCATCTTTCAAATTTGCTTTAACAACCAAAACATCGTTGGAACCAGTTTCAAGCATGTCAGAGACCGTGCCCAAGTCATAACCGTTATCAGTTACAACCTGCATTCCAATCAAATCACGCCAGTAGAACTCATCTTCTGGCAATTCTGGCAGTACCGCAGGGTCAATTGCGATTTCAAAGTTAGTCAGTAATTGCGCTTCTTCGCGCACATCCAAACCTTCCAGCTTTACCACCAAACCTTTGTTATGGCGCTTCCAGCTTTCTACTTTTCGCTCAACCCACTCACCTTTCTGGTTGATAAACCAAGGTGCGTAATCAAATATGCTTTCAGTATTGTCTGTGTAGGAAAAAACTTTAAGCCAGCCACGAATGCCGTAAGTAGCACCAAACTTACCTACAACAATCTTCTCGCTGCTCATTGTTTCATTACCTTTCATCGACATAAGCTAATTACTACTTCTTAAATTAAGAATTAAGCCGCTTTTTGAGCGTCTTTAACTAGCTTAGCTACGCGGTCAGATAGAGATGCGCCTTGACCAACCCAGTGGTTAACGCGATCTAGGTCTAGACGTAGACCTTCTTCTTGACCTTTAGCCGTTGGGTTGAAGAAACCAACTTTCTCGATGAAACGGCCAGTTGCAGCATTGCGGCTGTCCGCTACTACGATTTGATAAAATGGACGCTTCTTAGCGCCGTGACGTGCCAAACGAATGGTTACCATGTCGTCCTCTTTGCTTTCTCAAAAATAAAATTAACCCCAGGAACTGCTCAATGAAAAACAGTTTGGGGTCTCGTGCCAAAATAAAGCTCCGGAATTTTACTCTTATTCCGGAGCAATGCAAGGCATTTAGCTACTTTTTCACCACCATAAAATGAGATTAGAGTTTGTGACTCAGCTAACACCTTGAATTTTTTCGTTGCCGGATGAAATTAGCGTCCGAAGGGATTGAAGCCACCGCCTCCACCCATGCCACCCATCATGCCTTGCATGTTGCGCATCATGCCTTTCATTCCACCCTTCTGCATTTTCTTCATCATTTTCTGCATCTGAGTGAATTGCTTGAGTAATCGGTTAACATCCTGAACCTGAGTACCAGAGCCCGCGGCAATACGTTTCTTACGTGAGCCTTTAATCAACTCAGGGCGTTGACGCTCTTTCATGGTCATGGAATTGATAATGGCTTCCATTTGCTTAAACATCTTGTCATCAACTTTATCTTTGACGTTGTCTGGCAAATTGCTCATACCTGGCAGCTTGTCCATCATACCCATCATGCCACCCATATTCTGCATCTGGCCAAGTTGTTCACGAAAGTCTTCAAGGTCGAAACCTTTCTTCTCTTTGAACTTCTTGGCTAGTTTCTCTGCTTTCTCAGTATCCACATTGCGTTGTAGGTCTTCGATAAGCGACAGGACGTCACCCATGCCAAGAATACGTGAAGCAACACGATCTGGGTGGAATGGTTCTAGCGCATCGGTTTTTTCACCAACACCTAAGAACTTAATTGGTTTACCTGTGATATGACGAACCGAAAGTGCAGCACCGCCGCGCGCATCACCATCTACTTTGGTTAAGATAACACCTGTCAGTGGTAACGCGTCGCCAAAGGCTTTAGCCGTGTTTGCGGCATCCTGACCTGTCATCGCATCGACAACAAACAAGGTTTCAACAGGATCAATCGTAGAGTGAAGCTCTTGGATCTCACCCATCATCTGCTCATCGATCGCTAGGCGACCCGCAGTATCGACGAGGAGAACGTCATAAAATTTCTTCTTCGCATGGTCTATCGCCGCGTTGGCAATATCAATCGGCTTTTGATCGGGCGAAGATGGGAAGAAATCGACACCAATGTCTGAAGCAAGCGTTTCTAACTGTTTGATCGCCGCTGGGCGATAAACGTCCGCAGAAACAACCAAGACTTTCTTCTTGTCTCTCTCTTTAAGCAGCTTAGAAAGCTTACCAACCGAGGTAGTTTTACCCGCACCTTGCAAACCTGCCATTAAAATCACAGCTGGCGGCTGTGCTGCAAGATTCAGAGCTTCATTGGACTCCCCCATAACAGCTTCAAGTTCAGATTGAACAATCTTAATGAACTCTTGGCCAGGCGTAAGAGACTTAGAAACCTCTACGCCCACAGCACCTTCTTTTACGCGCTTAACAAAATCACGTACAACCGGAAGAGCGACATCCGCCTCAAGCAATGCCATGCGCACTTCACGTAAAGTGTCTTTAATATTGTCTTCGGTCAAACGACCTTTGCCGCTGATGTTCTTCAGCGTTTTGGATAATCGATCCGTTAAATTATCAAACATCTTAGTCTCTTTACCTGAGCGACCTACAGTGCAGTCGCCCTAAAACGACGACAAATTACTGTGAGTATACCTTAGCCAGTCCCTCCTTTGCACGACTGCAATAACATTTGATCTCTCACTCAACACAAAATCAGGGAGATAAGTCATAGCTCAAGCTGTTGATGCAGGGTATAATTTGCTAAAAATTCACCAGATCTTTAGAGAAGAATGGACAACTTAATTGCCGTTGCTGCTGCCGTGCTTTATTTTTTAGCAATAGCAACCATAGTACCAGGCCTTGTGCACCAAACAGGGATCCGAACCAAAACGGTTTTGATCAGTGCTTTTTTAGCGCTCGTTTTTCATGCCTGGTTATTGAGCGATCTTATTATCGAAGGTTCGGGACAAAATCTTAGCATCCTCAACGTCGCCTCGCTGATTAGCTTTATTATTTCTCTGGTCTTAAGCATAGCAATGCTTAAAACACGTCTTTGGTTCTTACTGCCCGTGGTATATAGTTTTGCGGCAATCAACCTTTCTGCAGCCTCTTTTTTACCCAGTACCTTTATTACGCATCTTGAACAAGATCCTAAACTGCTTATCCACATTTCGTTGGCACTATTCTCATACTCAACATTAACCATAGGTGCCTTGTATGCCCTGCAGCTAGCGTGGTTAGATCATAAGCTTAAGACGAAAAAAGCCTTAGTGATCAACCCCAATTTGCCACCACTTTTAATGGTTGAACGACAGCTGTTTAAAATTATCTTAGTCGGAAACATGCTTCTTACAGGCACACTGATTACTGGTTTTATCTTTGTTCAAGATATGTTTGCCCAAGGTAAAGCGCACAAAGGTATTTTATCTTTCATTGCCTGGGTAGTGTATTCAGTTCTTCTATGGGGCCACTATCAGAAAGGATGGCGTGGCCGCAAAGTTACATGGTTTGCCGTTGCTGGAGCAACTTTATTAACGCTTGCCTACTTCGGTAGTCGCTTTGTTCGCGAGATCATTCTTAACTAATTGATATTCACAGGTGCATATAATGCACCTTTCTTTTACAATACCCTGCCCACTACCTGAGATTGACTTGGCGCTTTAGTTAGGTCATAAATTAATCAAACATCAAAAGGAAAAGATAAGTTTTGGACGACATATCAACGGGTATCTTGTTTGCGCTACTCGCGTGTCTGATTGTTATTTCAGGATATTTCTCAGGTTCAGAGACTGGCATGATGGCTCTGAATCGGTATCGCCTTAAGCACCTTGCGAACAATGGACACAAAGGAGCAAAACGGGTTGAGAAGCTTCTAGATCGCCCTGATCGTTTGATTGGCTTGATTCTGATCGGCAATAACCTAGTCAACATTCTCGCCTCTGCTATCGCAACAATTCTCGGTATGCGTTTATACGGGGACATCGGTGTCGCTATTGCCACTGGTGCGTTAACCATGGTTATTCTTGTCTTTGCCGAAGTCACACCTAAAACACTGGCGGCGCTCTACCCAGAACGGGTATCTTACGCTAGTAGCATTCTTCTCAGTATCCTGATGAAACTCCTGTCACCACTAGTTATGCTAGTTAACTTCATCACCAATGGTTTTATTCGATTACTTGGAATACGAGCGAGTCACGGTGGCGATGACCACCTCAGTTCAGAAGAATTACGCACCGTTGTTAATGAAGCAGGTAGTCTGATCCCAAGGCGACACCAGGATATGCTGATCTCAATCCTTGATCTTGAACATGTGACAGTGAACGACATCATGGTGCCAAGAAATGAGGTTACTGGTATCGATATCAATGACGATTGGAAATCGATTGTTCGCCAGCTGACCCACTCCCCTCACGGCCGAGTTGTTCTCTACCGTGATCAAATTGATGAAGTCGTCGGCATGCTTCGCTTGCGAGAGTCCTATCGTTTGATGCTGGAAAAGAATGAGTTCAATAAAGAAACACTCCTTCGAGCAGCAGATGAAGTTTACTTTATTCCAGAAAGCACACCACTCAATATTCAGTTACTGAAGTTCCAACGCAATAAGGAGCGAATTGGCCTAATCGTTAACGAGTACGGTGATATCATAGGTTTAATTACTCTCGAGGACATTCTGGAAGAAATCGTTGGTGAGTTTACTACCTCTATTGCACCAAGTTTGTCTGAAGAAATCACCCCACAAGGTGATGGCAGCTTCTTAATTGAAGGCAGTGCCAATATTCGCGATATCAACAAAGGTTTAATGTGGAAGCTACCGACTGACGGCCCTCGTACATTGAATGGTTTGATCCTTGAGCATTTAGAGGATATTCCTGAAAGCCACTTGAGTGTTCAAGTGTCAGGGCATCCAATGGAAATCGTCGAGTTAGAAGAGAACCGTATTAAACTCGTCAAAGTATTCCCAAGTAACGCTAATCAAGGAAATTGACAAGTTAGCTTTCGGAACACATGTAAGAGTACACCACGGTACAAATAATAAAGCCTTGGCAATGCCAAGGCTTTGTCATTTATCTGAGGGTGATTTACTCTTCGTTAATACTGAAAAGGTTTTCCATGTTCAGCCCCTGTTTGATCAGTATCTCTCTTAGGCGGCGTAAGCCTTCGACCTGAATTTGACGCACACGCTCACGAGTCAAATTGATTTCGCGGCCTACTTCTTCCAGTGTCGACGGTTCATACCCTAGTAGTCCGAATCAGCGAGCAAGCACTTCTTTTTGCTTCGGATTAAGTTCATCCAACCAATCGATCAATGAGGACTTGATATCATCATCTTGTGTGGATACCTCTGGGTCTGAGTTATTTACATCGGGAATAATGTCTAATAGGGCTTTCTCACCATCCCCACCAATTGGTGTATCGACTGAACTAATACGTTCATTAAGGCGTAGCATCTTACTGACATCATCAACTGGCTTATCAAGCTGTGTTGCAATCTCTTCTGCCGTCGGTTCATGGTCAAGTTTTTGTGATAACTCACGAGCAGTGCGGAGATAAATGTTCAGCTCTTTGACGACATGGATTGGAAGACGAATAGTTCGGGTCTGGTTCATAAGAGCTCGCTCAATGGTTTGACGAATCCACCACGTTGCGTAGGTTGAGAATCTAAAACCTCTTTCAGGATCAAATTTCTCAACAGCTCGTATCAGTCCAAGATTGCCCTCTTCGATCAAATCAAGCAGAGCAAGACCACGGTTACTGTATCGACGGGATATTTTCACCACCAAGCGAAGATTACTCTCAATCATACGTTTGCGCGCGGCTTCATCGCCTCTCAAGGCGCGTCGGGCGTACAAGACTTCTTCTTCTGCAGTGAGTAGTGGAGAAAAACCAATTTCTCCTAAATAAAGTTGAGTGGCATCCAAACTTTTAGTGGAAACATCGAACTCCTCTTTGTTTTCCTCGGCTTGGGTACGGTTGGTGGTAGTCAGTTCAACTGCCTGAACAGATTCCATTGTAGGTTCAAGCTCAAACTCTTCGACTTTCGTTGCTGTATTGCTGATACTCATAGCGCCTCCCCCTGGCGAGCTAGCAAGACATTACTACTTCTAATGTCGCTATATACCTATTAAGTATTATGGTAAGTAGCGTTTTGGATTCACCGACTTACCTTGGTAGCGAATTTCAAAGTGTAGACGAACACTGTTGGTTCCAGAACTGCCCATCGTTGCGATTTTCTGGCCTGCTTTTACACTTTGTCCTTCGTGTACGAGCAACCGTTCATTATGCGCATAAGCACTGAGGTAATTATCGTTATGTTTGATAATCACAAGATTACCATACCCACGCAGCGCGTTACCCGAATAAACGACGGTGCCACTAGCTGTAGACGATATCGACTGACCTCGCTGTCCTGCAATGTCGATGCCTTTATTACCTTGGTCTCCAGCTGAGAAGTTTTTGATTATCCTCCCTTTTGTTGGCCACAACCACTTTGAGATTTTATCATTCTTTGGTTTTGAGCTACTGACTGGTTTGTTAACTTTTTGTTTACTTTTAGAACCAACATACTCCTTTGACTTTGATTGATCAACCTTCTTAACTGGATCTTTTTTAACCACTTTTTGTTTACTTTGTGTACTATCAGCGTTAAGTGATTGATTCGAGTTTTTACTCGAATTTATACTAGGTGCAGAGGCTACAGCGACAACAACAGGGGTAGATACCGCACCTATGCCTGTACTACCGTACGCTGGAGGGGTATAGGCAGGCTGCCAAAGTTTCAGTTTTTGCCCAGGAAAAATGGTGTAAGGAGCTGTTAAGCCATTGTAACGAATGATGTCTTTTACATCTTTATCTGTGACGTACGCAATAAAGTAAAGAGTGTCACCTTTATTGACCTGATAGTAGCTACCTCGGTAGCTACCGCGAGAAATTGAACTGTAGTCTTTGTTGAGACCTGAAACTGGCGCAGGGGAGTGAGCAGCACATCCAATCAGTATGCTACTTAAGGCCACAACAGGAATAAACTTAGACCAACATTTCATAGTTAAGCAAGTTCACCAGCAATCAGGGGAACAAAACGTACATCTTCAATAATTTGGGACAAGAACGCTTCACCTTGGCGAGTGATCTTGAGTAACTGCTGAACATCTTCACCGACAGGAATCACTAGAACCCCTCCTTCAGTCAGTTGCTCAAGCAATACAGGAGGAACAGAAGCGGCTGCCGCAGTGACAATAATAGCGTCAAAAGGTCCTTTTGTTGCCCATCCTTGCCAACCATCCCCGTGCTTGGTCGACACGTTATAAATATCTAACTGTTTGAGCCGACGCTTAGCCTCCCATTGGAGGGATTTTATACGCTCTATGGAATAAACGTGTCCTACCAACTGAGCCAAAACAGCTGTCTGGTAACCGGACCCCGTCCCCACTTCCAGAACTTTACTGTTTTGACTAAGCTCAAGCGCTTCTGTCATCTTGGCTACAATGTAAGGCTGAGAAATGGTTTGTCCCTGACCAATAGGTAACGCATTATTATCATACGCTTGATGTACCATAGCCTGAGAAACAAACCGTTCTCTCGGCAAAGCGTAAATTGCCTCAAGCACTTTTTGATCCTGAATGCCACTGGCGACCAGAAAATCGATCAATCTGCCGGCATGTGGATTCGTCATGATTATTTGTCCTTCAACCAATTGCCCATACTTAACAACGACTCGTGAGCCGTGAGATCCACTTGTAGCGGGGTCAGAGATACATAGCCTTGCTCAATGGCATAAAAATCAGTTCCTTCACCGGCATCTTGCTCTTTGCCTGGAGGCCCTAGCCAATAAATATCATGACCTCGAGGATCTTGCTGCTTGATCATCGCTTCTGCGTGATGACGCGCACCTAAACGAGTAACTCTGATTTCTTTTAAGTCTTCAAGTGGCACGTCCGGAATATTGACGTTCAAAAGTCGATTGGTTGGGATCGGTGACGCTAGGTGCTGTTCGACAAGATGACGAGCAATGTGAGCGGCCGTCGTAAAATGTGTATTCCCAACCAATGAGAAAGCAATCGACTGCACTCCTAGAAAGTGACCTTCCATAGCCGCTGCTACTGTCCCTGAATACAACACATCATCACCTAGGTTGGCACCATGGTTAATACCAGACAGTACTAAATCTGGTAGGTCATCTTTCATTAGTTCGTTTAACGCAAAGTGCACACAATCGGTTGGAGTTCCCTGCACAGAATAGTTACCTGCTGATAACTCATTGACGCGCAGAGGTTGTTCCAACGTCAGTGAGTTTGATGCTCCAGAGCGATTTCGGTCAGGTGCAACAATGGTAATATCGGCAAGATCGCTCAATGCTTCAGCCAAAACACGGATCCCCTCAGCATGTACACCATCATCATTGCTCAAAAGAATTTTAATCGCTTTCTCACTCATTAGTAGCTGCGCTCCACTTCCTGTTCCTGAATAAGCTCACGAATGATTGCGGTGGCGAAGCAGCCAGCATCCAAAGAGAATCGCAATGTTATTGTGTCCTGCTCAACACTCCAGGAAAGATCCTGAGGTTTTAGCGCTACAGGACGACGATCATGACGCATGCGATTTCCGCGAATCAGAGCCATCAAGTCAGGCTCCGCATCCAGATGAGGCTGTTCCAATACTAGAGCCTTCTCTGTAGTGGGCAAAGCATTGTCACCCGCCATCGCTGCCGTGATCTGAGCATCGCCTTGCTTAATGGCCTCGTTAAGTTCTGCCATTGCTTCTGATTCAGCACTAACAATTCCCTCAGATGTCTGAATGCAATCACCTTCTACAGCCAGATTAAACACGTCTTGTTCAATTCGCTGTGACACTATGTTGTTGAAGATCCACGAGCGTGCTGCCGAAAGATACAAACTTCTTTTGTTTTGATTTCGAGTGCGTACATTATCACGTCCCCAACGTCTTGCTTCATTGAGATTATTACCATTGTTCCCGAAACGCTGACTACCAAAATAGTTTGGCACACCGTGTTGACGGATTGAGTCAAGTCGCACAATTACATCTTCGACATCACTTACCTCAGTCAACGTGATGATAAAATCGTTACCGATTAAGTCACCCGGACGTAATTTTTTGTTGTGGCGGCTGGTTTCGACAATCTCAATACTTGGATGTTGACTAAGAAACGCTGTGAAATCAGGAGTATCCCCTTTAGGCAGATGTACACTTAACCACTGCTCAGTCACAGCATGACGATCTTTTAAACCAGCCCAGCTGACATCTTTCGATTTCACGCCACAGGCTTTAGCCAGTTCATTTGCAACGAAGCTGGTGTTCTCTCCCGTCTTACGGATACGCACCATCAGATGCTCTCCTTCACCCGTAAAGGCAAAACCAAGATCCTCGTTAACCTGAAAATGCTGCGGCTGGGCTTTCAACTTCCCCGTTGCTTGAGGTTTTCCATTCAAATAGGCAAGTGAAGATAAAATGTCAGTCATAATGCTACCGTTACCCCTTTCAGCGATAGTCGCTAGGCGTAGTTTTTATTGTTGTTTTATTAGTAATACGACCGCTTCGGTCGCGATACCTTCTTTGCGGCCAGTGAAACCAAGGCGCTCAGTTGTTGTCGCTTTGACATTCACATTGCCAATATCCGTTTCCAGATCTTGCGCAATCACTTCACACATCGCCGTGATATGCGGGGCCATTTTGGGCGCTTGAGCCATAATGGTGACGTCCGCATTACCCAGTATATACCCTTGTTGTTTAACTCTACGGTACACGTCGCGCAGCAAATCTCGGCTGTCAGCCCCTTTCCATTCATCATCAGTGTCAGGAAAGTGGCGACCAATATCACCCGCTGCAATAGCTCCGAGTAACGCATCACATAGTGCATGTAGAGCAACATCACCATCTGAGTGCGCGATCAGCCCCTGTTCATATGGTACAGAAACACCACCTATAATTACCGGGCCTTCACCACCAAACTTGTGAACGTCGAAGCCGTGACCAATACGAATCATGATTCATCCTTTGTTACGATTAAGATAAAACTCTGCGAGCGCTAAATCTTCGGGCTGAGTAATTTTTATATTATCTGCCGCTCCCTGTACTAGGGCTGGAGATTGCCCAGACCACTCCATCGCGGACGCTTCGTCAGTAATCGTAATACCTTTCAAAAGCGCCTCACTCAAAGCCGTGGTCAATTGCTCAGTTTTAAACATTTGTGGAGTCAGTGCGTGCCACAGTGCTTCTCTATCTACAGTATGATCAATATTTTGACCTCTGTTTGCTCTTTTCATTGTGTCTCTGACGGGCGAAGCAAGAATGCCTCCAACCTCATGCTTTAATGACACCTCAATAAGCTTATCTAAATCTTGCTGTTTTACACATGGCCTAGCGGCATCATGCACCATCACCCAATCGGCAAGCTGATGGTCACAAACAAACTTAAGCCCAGACAAGACGGAATCTGCTCGCTCCCGTCCTCCATCCACTTTTACTACTTGCGGGTGTTGGGCAATAGACAGCAGCGGGAAATATGGATCACCTTTGGTAATCGATACGATGACTTTGTCTATCTTTGGGTGTTGCAGTAGTTTCTCGACGGTATGCTCAAGGACGGCTTTATCGTTAATAGAAAGGTACTGCTTTGGGCGGTCTGCCTGCATGCGGCTGCCAACACCAGCCGCAGGGACTATCGCTACAATGGAAGGGGTCACTTGCGTCATGCTCAGTTGTCATCTCCGACAATGCGGTAAAACGTCTCACCTTCTTTTACCATTCCCAGTTCGTGACGAGCGCGCTCTTCGATTGCGTCTAGTCCTTGGCGAAGGTCATCAATTTCAGCGAACATTTCATCGTTTCGGTTCTGCAGGTTGCCATTGACCTGATGCTGAACTTCAATTTCAGCTTTGACCGACTGAAACTCAGAGATGCCATTTTTGCCCAACCACAAGGTGTACTGCAGCCAGCCTAATAACAAGAGTAAAGTTAGGGCAAAAATTCGCATAAAATATTCTAAGAATGAGAGATATAGAAAGACCACATATATATCATAATGTCTCTTTTCAAGCGAGATTGAAGAATGTGGTCTTTACAAAGTTATTGATGACTGTGCCTACTGCATGAGTAAAAATGCAAACAAACCGAAGCCGAGGATCAATCGGTAAATCACGAAAGGTGTCATTCCCATTCTAGAGATCAATTTCAGGAAGAAATGAATACATACGTAGGCGCTGATAAACGAGGTTACGATCCCGGTCAGCAACACACCCAAATGAATAGGGTCGCCACTGCTTACTAGTTTCAGACCTAAATAACCACCAGCCAATAGAATGATAGGAATAGACATTAAGAAGGAAAATCTTGCCGCCGCTTCTCGGGTAAAACCTAGGTACAAGGCTGCCGTGATCGTCGCACCAGAACGCGAAGTGCCAGGAATCATGGCTAGTGCCTGAGCAACACCAATAAACAAGGCTTTTTTCCAATCCGCCTGATATTCATCATCCTCGAGACTCGAATATTTATCGACATACCATAGCAATAAACCAAACACGATCGTGGTGGTCGCTATCACCCAAGCACTGCGCAGATACAATTCTATAAAGTCTTTCATTAGCAAACCAAACACACACGCAGGAATAGTTGCTAGAATGATCATCCACGCCAGTTTTGCTTCTTTACTGCGATCACCTTTAAAAATAGACGCAAAAAAGGCCGACAGTAACGACACAACTTCACTACGAAAATAGATCATGACGGCTGCTAATGTACCAACATGTACGGCCACATCGAACGCTAAACCTTGATCTTCCCAGCCTAACACCGCTGAAGGCAAGATTAAGTGCGCCGAGCTGGAAATAGGCAAGAACTCGGTAAGACCTTGTATTAAGGCCAGAATAAACGCTTCAAAATAACTCATTAGATACTCAATTATGTTTGGTAATCAAACCAGAGGTCGACTTTATTTAAGGTTTCCGGATAAGACGATTCGAGCCAGATTTGGCGTATGGTTCGACCATCACCTGGCACACAAAGTTCAGCACAAAGCTCATTAAGTGGCTCAATCACAAAACCGTATTTGTAGATATCGCTCCGGGGAAGCTCCGGCGAACGCTCAGAGATACTCTGATCAAATAAAATGATATCGAGATCGATAGTCCGCGGCTGAAACTTTTGGGCATCTTCTTCCCTACCCCATTTGAGCTCAATATGACGCAGTTGTCGTGAAAATTCCGTTAAACTTAACGGCGTTTTCATTTCTACGACAAGGTTATAGAAGGTATCCCCTTCAAACCCAACCGCTTCACACTCATAAATCGTGGACAGTCTAAGATTCTGACCCAAAGCAGACAACTCATCAATTGCGGCTTTAATGTGTTTACGCCTTTCTACATTGGATCCTACTCCAATGTATGTGGTGTTCATGCCACGCCTCGTTCAATGATAACTCCAACACCGGAAGCTTGTGGTACAGCACCAGGTTTGGTTAGGCGAATCTTGACCCATGGCACACTGAATTGCGTCATGATCAGTTGCGCCACTTCTTCAGCCACACGCTCAACAAGTAAAAAACGGCCAGATTCAATATGAGATAACACCGCAGAACTGACTTGCGCATAATCCAGCGCATCAGCCACATCATCACTTTTACCTGCTGGTTGATTGTCATGAACCATTTCAATATCCAAAACCAGCTTTTGTTTGATTTCCTGTTCCCAATCGTAAACGCCGATAGTGGTGATCACTTCTAACTGCTCGATAAATACTTTATCCATGCGCTTTGCTTCCTTTAGAGGTCGGATACCCAAATCAGGTAAAAAGTCGTACTATTTTTATCTCAAACGCCACGCAGTTGGTAGTTTGAGTATTCTAAGCGCGATATGATATCAATTACTTGCCTAGCTAACATCTCTTTATAACGAGTAACTTTACTATGACGCCACTAGCACTTGTCATGATCATCCTTGCCTATCTACTGGGCTCGATCTCAAGTGCTGTTTTGATCTGTCGCATACTCAGGTTTCCTGACCCTCGAGGAGTAGGCTCTCACAACCCAGGTGCGACCAACGTGTTAAGAATTGGAGGTAAAAAGGCAGCAGCGGCAGTGCTGCTGTTCGATATGCTCAAAGGGACTATTCCCGTTTGGGGTGGTTACTTCCTGAATATTGATCCAATCATTCTTGGTGTAATTGCCATCGCAGCCTGTTTAGGCCATATGTATCCGATCTTCTTTCATTTTAAAGGTGGTAAAGGTGTTGCGACTGCCTTAGGCGCCATAGCCCCAATAGGACTCGACTTGACAGCAATGATCATTGCAACATGGCTGTTAGTAGTACTGATTTTCCGTTACTCATCTCTGGCTGCCATCGTCACGGTACTATTAGCACCTTTATATACGTGGATGATCAAACCTCAATACACATTACCCGTCGCCATGCTATGTTGTCTGATTGTATTCAGGCACCACCAAAATATCAGACGCTTGTTTGAGGGAACAGAACCTAAAGTCGGCGAGAAAAAGAAAGGAATCAACAAGGCCTCCTGATGAGGCCTTGTTATTGCTAGCTGTATACCTTGGAAAGGAAGTTCTGCAGCATTGCGGTCACAAATTCCGGCTGCTCTAGGTTGGCAATGTGACCAGCTTTTGGTACCTGAATCAGCTCAGAACCGGTAATACAATCGTTCATCAAATACGATTCCAGTACCGGACGAGGAATATCTTCTTGCCCCACAGCGATCAGCACAGGTAACGTGAACTTCTCAATATCTTCGATTTGATCTCGACGACCAAACACCATTCGCCCCATACGTGCGACTTCGGCAGCTTGCTGACCTTTCAGATTAGATAACTTCTCTCGAAACCCAGCTACTAAATAAGGTGAATCTTGCTCTGCATTTCGCGCAAAAAACATCGGGGTCACAATATCAATGATAGGCTCTGGAACCATTTGTGCGGCCGAAATCGTCTCCAACATAGTAAAGTATTTCTTGTGGGTCACTTCCGGCTCTAAACCAACGAACGTATCCATCATAACTAGAGATTTGACACGCTCAGACGCCAGATTTACCACTTCACTGCCCCACATACCACCCACAGAAAGCCCGATAATCGAAAACTGCTCAACTTCTAGATGGTCCATTAACGCTATAATTTGCTGAGCATAATCCACCAGTGAGTGAGTTGAATCTGGGGCAAACTCAGACTGACCATGCGCCCAAAAATCCGGCACTATGCAGCGATAATTTTGACTTAAGACTTCAATTTGAGGCGCCCACATTTTGCTGTCCCACAAATAGCTGTGACCAAAAATGATAACTGGGCCTTGGCCAACATCCTGATACGCCATTTGATGGCCATCTACAGCAAATTTATTCACAGTTTTTTCCATTGATATTATTTATAAAACTTAAGAGTATCATTAATAACAAAATTAACACCTCGGATGTTTTCAGTTTTACGCCAGAAGAAAGAAAAAAGGCCGACTCTCAAGAGCGGCCTTATTGCAGCAGGTCATTTATACGATGGGTTCAAGCTGATCGATAGGCCAACGTGGCGTTGCCTGAACGGATAGATCAGCCAGCTCACCGTTCTTCAAGCGTTGCATACCTGCGTAAGCGATCATCGCACCATTATCAGTACAAAACTCGGTACGAGGGTAATAAACCTCACCACCCACTTTCTTTGCTAGCTGCTCCAAGTCTGAGCGTAAGCGGCGATTAGCACTCACACCACCCGCAATAACAATACGCTTAAAGCCCGTTTGCTCTAGCGCTCGCTTACATTTTATCGTTAATGTAGCACACACCGCTTCTTCAAACGCCAGAGCAATATCAGCACGAGTTTGCTCATCGTCACCATTCGCAGCAATGGTGTTAGCCGTGAATGTTTTCAGCCCAGAAAAACTCATATCTAAGCCCGGTCTATCCGTCATTGGACGAGGAAATTTAAAGCGCCCTAGCGTACCTTTTTCGGCCAACTTAGAAAGCAGTGGGCCGCCTGGGTAATCCAAACCCATCAGCTTAGCTGTTTTATCAAATGCTTCACCAGCGGCATCATCAATCGACTCACCAAGAATCTTATATTCACCAATGCCGTTTACTTCAACCATCATGGAATGCCCACCAGACACCAATACCGCAACGAATGGAAAAGGAGGAGGATTATCTTCCAACATAGGGGCAAGGAGGTGACCTTCCATATGATGGACAGGCACAGCAGGCACACCCCACGCATACGCCAAGCTACGACCGATAGTTGCTCCTACAAGTAACGCCCCAACCAAGCCTGGACCTGCAGTATAAGCAACCCCATCAATATCTTTTGGCGTCAGGTTCGCTTCAGCCATTGCAGCTTTGATTAATGGGATCGTTTTCTTTACATGATCTCGTGAAGCAAGCTCAGGAACCACACCACCATAATCGGCATGGAGCTTAACCTGACTGTATAGCTTATGAGAAAGAAGGCCCTTCTCATCGTCATAAATCGCGATGCCTGTTTCATCACATGAGGTTTCAATACCAATAATGCGCATGGTTTAACCTAGGTGTCTTAATCTCAGATTCAAAATTGACGCAATCTTACCTCGGCTTGGCTTCGCAAACAAATTTTGTATACTGAATAGACGGAAAAGGGCTTTACAAAGCCTATGCGATCGGATTAAAATTCCGCACCATTTTTGATCAAGCTGATTGTAGACCCAGCATTTGAGCTCGGTACTGTGAAGTCAGCATTAACGAATAACCCCTGAGGTGAAAGGCATATGCCAGTAGTTAAAGTACGTGAAAACGAACCGTTCGACGTTGCTCTACGTCGTTTCAAACGCTCTTGCGAAAAAGCAGGTATCCTTTCTGAAGTGCGTCGTCGTGAGCACTACGAAAAGCCAACTACAGTTCGCAAACGCGCTAAAGCAGCGGCTCAAAAGCGTCACGCTAAGAAGCTAGCTCGCGAAAACGCTCGTCGCGTTCGCCTGTACTAATAACTAAGTCCAAAAGGATTATAGTTATGGCTCTGATTGATACTCTCAAAGAAGAGCAAAAATTAGCGATGAAAGCCAAGAACAAGTTGCGTCTTGGTACTATTCGTTTAGCTCTTTCCGCCATTAAACAACGTGAAGTTGACGAACAGATAACTCTGGGCGACGACGATATTCTCGCTGTACTGACGAAAATGGTTAAACAACGTCGTGACTCTGTCGCTCAATTCGAATCAGCAGGTCGTCAAGACCTTGCTGACGCTGAGCAAGCTGAGATTGCTGTACTTGAGGACTTCATGCCCCAACCGCTAACAGATGAAGAAGTGGCTGCACTTGTTGAAAGTGCTATTTCTGATTCAGGTGCTGCGGGCATGCAAGACATGGGTAAAGTAATGGGCGTGCTTAAGCCTCAAATTCAAGGGCGTACAGATATGGGTAAAGTAAGTGGTTTAGTTCGCGCTAAACTTGGTTAATTACCCAACCCAAATTGCAACAAGCCGTGCTATCCTCTGGAACGCACGGCTTGTTTGTATCTAGATTAGTCTTTTCTTTCTTTGTTAGGTTTTATGGCAGGACACATCCCCCGCAGTTTCATTGATGACCTACTAGCTCGACTGGATATCGTCGATATCATTGACGCTCGGGTAAAACTTAAGAAAAAAGGCAAAAACTACGGCGCATGCTGCCCTTTCCACAACGAAAAAACGCCTTCCTTTAGTGTTAGCCAAGAAAAGCAGTTTTATCACTGTTTCGGCTGTGGGGCACACGGCAATGCCATCGACTTCATGATGGAGTACGAACGCCTTGAGTTTCCTGAAGCCATTGAAGAACTCGCTTCCTCTGTTGGTCTTGATGTTCCGAGAGAACAACGTCAAGGTGGACGTTTTCCAGCCAATCAACCTCAAGCAAACACCGAGCAAAAACGTAATCTCTACGATTTAATGGCTGGGATCGCGCAATTCTATCAAAAACAACTCAAACTTTCCGCCAGTAAGGTCGCGATCGATTATCTCAAAGGTCGTGGTTTGTCGGGTGAAATTGTTCAGAAGTTTGGTATTGGCTATGTTGCAGATGAATGGGACCTCATCCGTAAAAACTTTGGCCAGCAGAAACAAGCTCAAGATATGCTTGTTTCAGGTGGTATGCTGATTGAGAATGACAAAGGGAACCGCTATGACCGTTTTCGTGGCCGGGTGATGTTCCCGATCCGCGACCGGCGAGGCCGAGTGATTGGTTTTGGGGGACGAGTCCTCGGGGATGGAACACCAAAATACCTTAACTCACCAGAAACACCGATATTTCATAAGGGTAAAGAGTTATATGGCTTATATGAAGTCATGCAGGCTTACCGTGAACCTCCACAGATATTGGTTGTTGAAGGCTATATGGACGTCGTTGCGCTTGCTCAATATGGTGTTGACTATTCAGTGGCTTCACTGGGTACATCCACCACAGGTGACCATATTCAACTTTTGTTCCGTCAAACCAATACTGTTGTTTGTTGCTACGACGGTGACCGAGCAGGTAAAGAAGCGGCATGGCGAGCACTCGAGAATGCGCTACAATTCCTAAAAACAGGTAACACTCTGAAGTTTTTGTTTCTTCCTGACGGTGAAGATCCCGATAGTTATATTCGAAAGCATGGTAAAGATGCTTTCGAGCAACAAATGAAGCAAGCGATCCCTCTATCACGCTACCTGTTTGAGAACTTGATCGAAATTCATCAGCTCAACTTAGGCAGCAATGAAGGAAAGTCCGCACTGCGTGCACATGCCAGTAACCTGATCAATAAAATCCCAGACCCCTATTTCCAAGAGTTGCTGGAAAAACTTCTTGATGAACGCACTGGGTTTGACAACAGGTTGCGTCAACCACGTAAGAAAGTCAGTGAAACTAAGCCTCAACCGCATAAAGAACTCAAGCGAACTCCCATGCGTGAGGTTATCGCTTTGCTTATTCAGAATCCGAGCTATGCTCAAATGGTACCTGATTTGGCAAGTGTGAGAGACTTACCAGTCCCAGGGATAAGTTTATTCATCGAGGTGCTTGAATATTGTCATCAGCACCCCAATGTAAACACAGGCCAGTTAACTGAACACTGGAGAGATACGAGCCATGAAGCTCTAATGTCTCGTTTAGCCGGATGGGAAATCCCACTCGACGAAGATAATGAACAAGATATATTTTTAGACTCACTGGACAAAATACTTGCTCAGTGTGTCGAAAAACAAATTGAAAATCTGCAGGCCAAAGAAAGAAGTGTCGGTTTATCAACCGAAGAAAGAAGGGAGCTGCTAGCACTAATGCTAGATTTAAAAGCGTAACCCTGTTCGAATAGTCAGCAACAAATTAATTTGTTAATATGTGTGGTTTGCACTCGCATACTAATTCCTTCACCAGATACTAAGTTGGATACCGTCTATGGATCAAAATCCGCAGTCACAGCTAAAACAACTTGTCATTAAAGGCAAGGAACAAGGCTATCTGACCTACGCAGAAGTAAATGACCACCTGCCAGCAGAAATCGTAGATTCCGAGCAGGTCGAAGATATCATTCAGATGATTAACGACATGGGTATTAGAGTAGTAGAAACTGCTCCGGATGCTGATGATCTTGCACTGAACGATGACGATACAATCACCGATGAAGACGCAGCTGAAGCAGCTGCTGCTGCGCTTTCAAGCGTAGAAAATGAAATCGGCCGCACCACTGACCCTGTGCGTATGTACATGCGCGAAATGGGTACCGTAGAACTGCTGACTCGCGAAGGTGAGATCGATATTGCAAAGCGTATTGAAGATGGTATCAACCAAGTTCAAAACGCTGTTGCTGAGTATCCAGGAACTATCCCTTATATTCTTGAGCAGTTTGATAAGGTACAGGCGGAAGAACTTCGCCTAACCGACCTTATCACGGGCTTCGTCGATCCGGACGCAGATGAAACAACGGCACCAACGGCTACGCATATCGGTTCTGAACTTGCAGAAGCAGACCTTGAAGACGAAGATGCCGAGGAAGAAGACGCAGAAGAGTCAGAAGACGATGAAGAAGAGGAAGATACAGGGATCGATCCTGAGCTTGCTCTAGAGAAGTTCACAGCTTTACGTAACACTTTCCAAAACTACCAGCTTGCTTGTAACGAATATGGAAACGAGAGCCCGAAAGCGACACTTGCTCATGAAATGGTCATCGACGTCTTCAAAGAATTCCGTCTAACGCCTAAGCAGTTTGACTACCTTGTTGAAGAGCTGCGCACCTCAATGGAGCGTGTACGTACTCAAGAACGCCTGATCATGAAGGCATCTGTTGAGTATGGCAAGATGCCGAAGAAGTCTTTCATTACTCTTTTCACAGGCAACGAATCAAGCGAAGCGTGGCTGGATGAAATTTTATCTTCCGATAAGCCATATGCAGAAAAGATCCGTCGCAGTGAAGAAGATATTCGTCGTTCGATCTCAAAATTAAAGATCATCGAAGAAGAAACATCACTCACAGTTCAAAACATCAAGGACATCAGCCGTCGTATGTCTATCGGTGAAGCAAAAGCTCGCCGTGCGAAGAAAGAGATGGTTGAAGCAAACTTGCGTCTGGTTATTTCTATCGCGAAGAAATACACCAACCGTGGTCTACAGTTCTTGGACCTGATCCAAGAGGGTAACATCGGCCTAATGAAAGCCGTTGATAAATTTGAGTACAGACGTGGTTACAAGTTCTCGACTTACGCAACTTGGTGGATCCGTCAGGCAATTACTCGTTCGATTGCAGACCAAGCTCGTACTATCCGTATACCAGTGCACATGATCGAGACGATCAACAAGCTCAACCGTATCTCTCGTCAAATGCTTCAGGAGATGGGTCGCGAGCCGTTGCCGGAAGAACTTGCAGAACGCATGCAAATGCCGGAAGACAAAATCCGTAAAGTTCTGAAGATTGCTAAAGAGCCAATCTCAATGGAAACACCAATCGGTGATGACGAAGATTCGCACTTAGGTGATTTCATCGAAGATACAACTCTTGAGCTACCACTAGACTCTGCAACGTCAGGAAGTCTTAAAGTCGCTACTAAAGATGTTCTTGCAGGTTTAACACCTCGTGAAGCGAAAGTACTGCGTATGCGCTTTGGTATCGACATGAACACCGACCACACTCTTGAAGAGGTAGGTAAGCAGTTCGACGTTACTCGCGAGCGTATTCGTCAAATTGAAGCGAAGGCATTGCGTAAGCTACGCCATCCAAGCCGTTCAGAGACTCTACGCAGTTTCTTGGATGAATAACCCATCAATTTGATTAAAAGGCGAGCAAGTGCTCGCCTTTTTTATATCTAAATGATTTAAGTGGATAAAAACTAAGCGCATTTACCCTATTAAGTGTCTAGACAGCCTAATCGGCTTCCCCTATAATTCTTGTCCTAACGGCCCCTTAGCTCAGTGGTTAGAGCAGTCGACTCATAATCGATTGGTCCGCAGTTCAAGTCTGCGAGGGGCCACCACTTTCGTTCGGTAAAGAACAAGAAAGGCCTGAGAGCGATTTCGCTTCTCAGGCCTTTTGCTTTTCTCACGACCGTATAGCAAAACCAAAACAGGTTTATGCTACTAGAATCAAGATTCCTATTTTGAACAACCTAACTTTAACCCAGTAACAGTTAACGCGTTCTAGTGGAGAGGCTGGTTAAAGAGGTAAATGGATCCCTCTTCGTTCAGTGCGCGCCTGTCTACTCTGATAAGCGTCATAGTGTGTGATCTCCATTTGGCTACAAAAACCATAAAAACATCACATGACGATGAGCGTCCCCTTCAGCATGATATTGTTTTCGTTGAGTGGCTGGGCGTTAAACAAACGCCTAGATACTCAGTTTTATGTTCCCTCGGATACCAAATACCCAAGCACTATCTACCTGAGAGTTGAAAGGAAGGCGACTAAGATATTGAGCATTGGGGGCTATCGATACAGGGCCAAAATTCATTTGATAATAAAGTTCAGAGTTGAACGTATCATCAAACGGAGCATTAGGTTGTGCCCAACCGACCGACAAACCAAGTGTTCCGGGGCCTAGCCCGAGATAGCCAGTTCCAGCAACAACAGAGGACTTATAGAGGGCTTCTGGCCCTTTTGCGACTCCGGCTCTAAAGAAAGGCACCCAACTGCCCATTTTGTAAATGGTCGACCAATTAGCCCCATAGTTCTCACTGGACTGCTCCTTAGGCCCGTCACTATGCCAAATCGTCAAGTGAGAGTTCTGCATATAAAATGCATCTTTACTAGGCACCCACCCAATTTCCAGCGACTTAAAATATTGGTTGTCGCGAAAAAAGTTTTCAACCCCATCAAACGGCTCGGTAGAGTCTGCTTTCGCATCAGAGAAGCTTAAATAGCCATAAAAGTTTTCAGACATCATGTGCCGAACAGAAACCCCGAATGTCGATTCATCAGGAATAGCAATAGAACCTGACCCCGTACTAAACTGGATGTTAGAAAAACCGGAATAGGGATTGCCAAGCGCGTAAGTGTCAATGTAGTCCGTACTGTCTAAAAAGCCGGCCATCATTTCTGTATCTTGTGCATTAAATTCATGCTTCCAATATAGATTAGTTAGCCTTGAACCAATATCACTAAAAGCAGGCTGTATTAAACCAAAACCACCGATATTCCCCATAACAAACTGAGACGGAGCATCTTCGGTATAATCATGTTTATGGTCGACCCTCAACCTTAATGAACCTGTATCTAGGTCAGTTTCATCTTGATAAGCCAACCAATCAATGGTTACCCTAGCGATACCAGCGGCCGCAGTACCCTCTTTTCCTGAAAGAGTTTCACTGGAAGTTAACCCAAATGCGTAATAGTCACCCGTCACACTCACTGTTTGTTGTTCAGAAGAATATACTTCACTGGCAGTCATTAATGCAGTTGCGGCTACAAGGGTCATCAGAAACTGCGATTTTGATAATAAATGTTCACTCATTTCAATAGCTTCCTATGCTAGCTACTGAGTTGTACGACTTAGCTCAACCGTATTGTTTGAATAAAAAGGAGGACCGTTTTGCATGTGTGCAAAAGGAGAGAACATTACAATCTCGAGACGCGCATAAGTCCCTTAATTAATACTTATTAATCATTCAGATTCATTAAAGTTTAATCGTGTCCGTGATACGAGCAGGCCAGTGTCCTATAAGAATTTACGAGAGCATATAGTCGATGAAGGCCTCAGGCAGGTCCAATTGTCACATCACTGTTGATTGAACTATAGGAAGTAAAAAAGCCTGATGATAAAACACATCAGGCTATTTATTTGCTCGTCTTAACTAGTTTTAGAAACCTTTGGTTTTTTTGATCAGGTCATAGGCACTTTGGATTTCTTGTGCCTTCTCTTTGGCTACATTCATCATTTCTGGCGGAAGACCTTTAGCCATCAGTTTATCTGGATGATGTTCATTCATCAGTTTACGGTATGCACGTTTAAGTGTTTTCGTATCGGCATTGCTGTCAACACCTAAAAGCTTGTACGCATCACTAAGCTGATCGGCAGTAGTGGCTTGCTGCCCTCGTCCGTATTGATGAGAGTGACCATTATTTGAATGTCCTCCAAAACCGCCTTGCTGAAAGCGGAATGCCGCTTCCTGCATGCGTAAGCGCTGCTCAAGTTGATCGGAAGAGAAACCCAACCCTTTCGCTACTTTATGTAGAACGCTGCGTTCACTAGGGTGAATATCTCCATCTGCGAACGCTGCCGATATCTGCAATTCTAAGAAGAACTGCATCAGATCAAATCGCTCCCCAGCTGAAATTCGAACTCTCTCTAACACAGTTTCCAACGGAAAGTCGGCTTCTTTACCCTCACGAAATGCATTTTGTGCTGCTCGTCGCAGCTCACCATGCAAATTCATCCGTTCCATCATGGTGGTCGCTAACTGAATTTCTTCACGGGTAACTTGCCCTTTAGCTTTCGCTACATGCCCCATCACGGCGAAACCAGCTTTAAAAAATTCTTCTTGACGTTCAGTTTGGCTGGGGCCACCACCGAAGCCAGGGTTGAAACCAGCTTGGCGCAATCTGCGTGCTTTATCGAACTGATGACCTAAAAAAAGGCCGAATATCGCACCAAACGGTCCTCCCATTAGGAAACCAAAAAAAGTGCCAAGTATTTTGCCGAAAATATGCATTATGTGTTCTCAATCTCTGAATTTTTTCTTCATAAAGCGGTCTGATAGTGCCGTAAGCTATAAATTCCTTTATTATAGGGACCGTTTTATTTTACATTCGGTCACCTACTTCACCGGATATATCAAGTTAAACAGGATAGTAAAACTCGATGTCACGTTTTCCTCGCACCTTGTTAGCCACTTCAATTAGTGCCGCTTTTCTTATGCCTCAGGCTCAGGCTGAAGACATCCCTCTGGACACGTCACAAGAAATGCCGTTCATTGGCGAATGCCAAACATTAGACCTTATTGATCAATGCTTGGTCAATGAAGAGGAGCCTGAAAACGCAAAACAACTGCCAATTAACGTTGAAGCCGACAGCTTAGAAGCGATCAATGGTGATAAATCGACCTACAGTGGTAACGTAACCGTTGTACAAGGCAAAAAACGCATGAAAGCGGACAATGTCACTCTTCATCAACAAGATAATATTGTCGTCGCTGAGGGTAACGTGACATTCAGCGATGGCGAGTTAAAAACGATCTCAGACAAAGCCGTAAATCATCTGAATACTGAACAAGTGACATTAGAGAATACCAACTATAAATTCTTGTGTGAGCCTGGTCGCGGTGAAGCTGTCTATGTATCCAAAACAGGCAAAGCTGTCTATGAGATAGAGGATGGCACGATCACTTCTTGTCCAGAAGGTGACAAATCTTGGCGAATGAAGGCTTCGAGCATCGATATCGATCAAAACGAAGAGGAAGCCACCTTCTATAACCCTCGGTTTGAAATACTAAACGTCCCTGTTTTTTACCTACCATTTCTGACCGTCCCCATTGGTGATACGCGTAAAACTGGTTTCTTATATCCAACCGTTTCCTACGGTTCTAGTGATGGCTTTGAAATGCAGGTGCCGATTTACTGGAACTTGGCACCAAACTACGACTTAGAGACCACTCTAAAGTATATGCAGGAGCGAGGCACCCAGCTCAACAGCGAATTTAGATACCTCTCAGACCTCGGCTATAGTACGCTCAAATCTGAGTATTTACCTGATGATCAAAAGTACCCAGAGCAAGGTGACCGTTGGGGATTTCAGTGGCAACACAGCGGTATTTTCCAAGAGAATTGGAAATTTGAAATTGATTACTCGAAAGTCAGTGATATTAGCTATTTTTCCAATATTGACTCAAGCCTAGGCAATCAATCCGATGGTCAGCTTCTACAAGAAGCCAGAGCTACTTATCGTTCTTTAACATGGGATGCCGCCGTTTTAACTAGAGATTTTCAAGTATTAACCACCAGCAGTAACACGCCATACCGACTGTTACCTCAAGTCGAGTTTAACTATTATTCTCCGGAGTTAATGCGCTATCTCGATTTCGATGTGATCAGCCATGTGTCTCAATTTGATACTGATGACCCCGCTAAACCGTCTGCAACGCGAGTGCATGTTGAGCCTGGTATAAAAATACCTGTTGGCACTACTTGGGGAACTTGGACCACAGAAGCTCGAGTTTTAGGGACCTACTATCAGCAAGATTTAGGGGGACTCAACCTGAGTGATTTTAGTAGCCAAGGCTACAACTTAAAAGAGTCAACCTCACGAGTCATTCCAGAGTTTCGGACCCATGCAGGTGTCGTTTTAGAGAGAGATACCGTTCTGTTCGATAGCTACACTCAAACATTGGAACCTCAGATCCAATATTTGTATGTGCCTGAAGAAGATCAAAGTGAAATTTATCTCTATGATACGACGCTCCTTCAAACCGATTACTATGGTTTGTTCCGCAGCCGTAAGTACAGTGGCGTAGACAGAATTGCCGCAGCTAACCAGTTTAGTTATGGCGCTTCCACTCGCTTTTTTGATGAACAATATAAAGAACGCCTGAATATCTCATTCGGACAAATCTTCTACTTGGACAAAGATACTAAAAATTCCAATATCTCCAATCAAGATAACAAATCCGATTACTCTGCATGGGCGGTCGAAATGGACTTCAACTATGACGACTACCTCTTCTATCATGGTGGTATCCAATATGATATCGACACCAGTGAAGTTCAGCTCGGTAATAGCACACTTGAGTATCGATTCTCCGGAGGATTCATTCAAGGTAACTATCGCTACGTTACACGTAGTTATCTTGACAGTACCGTAGGAGACAGCCTGCCTCTAGATAGCCTAACCAAAGATGGCATTTCTCAGGCAGGCTTAATTGCGGGTTACCAGCTAACCAGAAAGTGGTATGCAAGTGCCCAATATTTCTACGACCTAACAACCGAAGAAGATTTGGAATGGCTAACCAACCTAAGTTACAGATCAGATTGCTGGTATATTGGCTTCTCGTACAGTAATCAACTGCGCAGTGGTTTACTGTCTGATCCCGTACAGCCTATATATGAAAACAACTTCAGCTTTAATTTCGGTATTATTGGATTCGGCACTTCTATCGGCTCTGACTCCGGCGTGACAGGATCTGATACGGCTAATAGCTCTTTAGGTTACGGTCGCCCGTTCTTCTTAAACAACTAATTTGAAAGCCTGTGGTCTAAATTCGCAGGCTCATTCTTTTAACAGGAAATTTATGAAACTTTGGAAGCAAACCATATTTGGGCTAATTGCAGCCAGCCAGTTTTCTTTTGTACAAGCAGAGCCTGTCGAACTGGACAAAGTCGCGGTGATTGTAAATGGCGGCGTAGTATTGCAAAGTGATATAGAGACTTCTCTCAAAACTATTCGCGCGAATGCTAAACAAAACCAACAATCGCTACCTGCTGACGCGACTCTGCGTGAACAAGTCACAGAAAAGCTAATAGTAGATACCATCCAGCAGCAGGAAGCGCAACGTATTGGCGTTCTTATCGATGACAACCGCCTAAATGAAGCGATCGAAGAAATTGCAGAGAACAACAATCAGACGCTTGAGCAACTCACTAATTCTATAGCAAAAGAAGGATTGAGCTACGCGCAGTTCCGTGAACAGGTGCGCAAAGAAATTGCTGCTAGTGAAGCTCGAAACGCATTAGTTCGCCGTCGAATTAACATTTTGCCAGCTGAAGTTGATAACCTAGCAAACATGTTGGCTAAAGAAACCAACGCAACAGTGCAATACAAAATTGGCCATATCCAACTTCGTGTGAATGATGGTGATGATAAGGCAGCAATTGAAGAGAAAGCCAATCAAATCGTCAAGGAGCTTAATCAAGGTGCTGATTTCAGCACTTTGGCATATACCTATTCAAAAGGTCCAAAAGCACTACAAGGTGGTGATTGGGGCTGGATGCGCAAAGAAGAAATGCCTACTATCTTTGCAGACCAAATCAACCTAGAGAACAAAGGCAGTGTTATCGGTCCATTTCGCAGCGGTGTCGGTTTCCACATTCTAAAAATCGAGGATGTGAAAGGCCTAGAAACCGTTGCTGTAACAGAGATCAATGCACGACATATTCTGATTAAACCTACAGTAATCCTCAGCGATGAAGGGGTGCAAAAAGAGTTACGCGATATCACGCGCCGTATTCAGTTGGGCGAAGCAACTTTTGGTGAAATGGCTCAGCAATATAGCCAAGACCCGGGCTCAGCAGCACAACAAGGTGAATTGGGTTTCCAAACTTCAGACCTCTACGTTCCTGAATTCAAACATCAAATTGACACTCTTCCCGTTGGCCAAATAAGCGAACCATTTAAAACCGTGCATGGTTGGCATATTGTCGAAGTGATGGAACGCCGTGAGGTTGACCGCACAGATTCAGCGCTCAAGAATAAAGCCTATCGCATTATCTTTAATCGTAAATTTAATGAAGAAGCTAGTGCTTGGCTGCAAGAAATCAGGGCAAGTGCTTTCGTAGAAGTCGTCAAGGAAGGACAAGATGACAATTAAGCGTATTGTGGTCACCGCAGGGGAGCCCGCAGGAATCGGACCTGATTTAGTTTTAGCCCTTTCGAAACAAAGCTGGCCGCATCAAATAGTGGTCAGTGCCGATAAGGATTTGCTTGAGCAACGCGCTAAACAACTCGATATCAACGTACAACTTATTGATTATGATGCTGAGGCGCTTCCTATCCCTCAGCAAGCAGGCTCGTTGATTATCGATCATATTGCGCTTAATGTTCCTGCGATTTCGGGTCAGCTCGATGAGAAAAATGGCCACTATGTATTAGAAACACTAGAAAGAGCCGCTTTGGGCTGTATGAATGGTGAGTTTGATGCTATTGTCACTGGTCCTGTACACAAAGGCGTAATTAATCGAGCTGGCGTCGCGTTTAGTGGCCATACTGAGTTCTTTGCTGATAAATCAAACACACCACTGGTGGTGATGATGCTGGCCACAGAGGGACTCAGAGTTGCCTTGGTGACAACTCATATTCCATTGGCTTACGTTTCTAAAGCGGTAACCGAAGATAGACTGAAGAAAATAGTACGTATTCTCCATCAGGATTTGGTTGAGAAGTTTGCTATTTCATCACCTAAAATATACGTCTGTGGATTGAATCCACATGCAGGAGAGGATGGCTGTCTGGGTAGAGAAGAGATTGACACCATCACACCAACGTTGAACAAGCTGCGCCAGGAAGACGGTATTGACCTTGTCGGTCCATTACCTGCTGATACGATTTTTAACGAAAAGTATCTGAACGAGGCGGATGCCGTACTAGGCATGTACCACGATCAGGTTCTTCCGGTGCTAAAATACAAAGGTTTCGGACGTTCAGTGAACATTACTCTGGGCCTCCCATTTATCAGGACATCCGTGGATCACGGTACGGCATTAGACCTTGCAGGGACAGGTGATGCAGACACAGGAAGTTTTACAACGGCACTCGCTCATGCTATTGAGCTTGTCGACAAGAAAACCAGTTAACTTGAGAACACTATGAGAAATGATGTCCATTTAGGACACAAAGCACGTAAGCGCTTTGGTCAAAACTTCTTGAACGACCCATACATTATTGATGGGATTGTCTCTGCCATCAATCCTAAGCCAGGTCAAAACTTGGTTGAGATCGGTCCTGGTCTAGGCGCGATTACTGAGCCTGTAGGTCGAGAAGTCGATAAGTTTACTGTCATTGAACTTGACCGAGATCTCGCGGAACGTTTAAGGACTCATCCTGAACTTTCAGATAAACTGACCATTCATGAAGGCGACGCCATGCGTTTTGACTTCACACAATTGGTTAAGCCTAACAATAGATTACGCATCTTTGGCAATCTACCATACAACATCTCTACACCTTTGATGTTTCACCTCTTTGAATACCATAAAGATATTCAAGACATGCACTTTATGCTGCAAAAAGAGGTGGTGAATCGTTTAGCCGCAGGTCCTGGCACTAAGGCTTACGGCCGTCTAACGGTAATGGCGCAATACTACTGTAAAGTGGTTCCGGTGCTAGAAGTGCCCCCAACAGCATTCGTTCCACCACCAAAAGTTGATTCAGCCGTTGTTCGCCTCGTCCCATATGAGACTCTGCCATACCCAGCGACCAGCCTGAATTGGTTAGATCGCGTTTGTCGTGAAGGCTTCAACCAAAGACGCAAAACCGTTCGCAACTGTTTTAAGTCTCTGGTCGATGCTGAAACGCTGGAGCAGTTGGGTATTAACCCTGGTATGCGTCCTGAGAATCTGACTTTGGAACAGTTCGTTGATTTAGCTAACTGGTTAGACGCAAATCACAAATAATCTTCATATAATTAGAGTTGTAACCTGTTGGTCTACAACTCTAATTTTTTGACTTGCACGCAGGAGTCTACATGGAAGCTAACCCTTGTATTAAAGTTCAAGTTCATACCAAATACATTTCGGAACAATCTCAACCCGATTCCAAGCGCTACGTCTTTGCCTATATCATAACTATTAAAAATTTAAGCAATCAAACCGTTAAGCTCATCAGTCGTCGATGGTTAATCACAGATGCCAATGGCAAACAAATGACAGTTGAGGGCGATGGTGTCGTAGGTCAGCAGCCTTTTATTCCAGGTAGTGATGAGTATACCTACAGCAGTGGTACCGCTCTAGAAACTCCCGTTGGCGTCATGCAAGGTCAATACATTCTTCTTGATGAGAAAGGCCGAGAGTTTATCACCGAAATTGAGCCGTTTAGACTTGCTCTACCTAATATTCTCAACTGATATCATTTAGGAATTTTTGTGTCCAATTATATTGTTGGTGATATTCAAGGCTGCTTTGATGAGCTGCAACTACTCCTTAAACAAGCTAGTTTCAAACCTCAATCTGATACACTCTGGGTTGCAGGTGATCTGGTTGCACGAGGGCCAAAATCGTTAGAAACACTTCGCTTTATCAAAGATTTAGGCCAAGCAGCTAAAGTGGTTTTAGGTAATCATGACCTGCACTTACTCGCCGTCTCAATAGGTGTACACAAAGTTAAGAGCAAGGATAAGACCGCTCCTATCTTTAATGCTGACGACAAACAAGAGCTACTCAATTGGCTTCGTCAGCAACCCCTTCTCGCGGAGCACGATGAGTTCATTATGTGCCATGCAGGCATTTCACCGCAATGGTCGCTTGATGTCGCTAGAAACAGTGCCAGAGAAGTCGAAGCCATTTTACAGAGTAAAGAATGGCATTGGCTGATCAAAAACATGTACGATAATCAGCCAGATTATTGGTATGATAAACTCAAGGGCATTGAGCGCTACCGATATATCATTAACGCCTTCACAAGAATGCGCTTCTGCTTTTCCGATGGAAGGCTAGATATGGCCTGTAAGCGGCCACCAAAAGATGTCCAAGATAGTCATTTAACGCCATGGTTTAAACTTAACAATCGTATTCCGCTGAATAAGATAGTGTTGTTCGGCCATTGGGCAGCCTTGGAAGGCTATACTGGCAAAGATGTCATTGGATTAGATACAGGTTGTGTGTGGGGTGGTAGCCTGACGATGTTGAGATGGGAAGATAAAACGTTTTTTACCCAAGATGCGCTAGAAAGCTAGAGAGCCAACAACACTCCGCGACTCCCAGCTCACAAACCGTTAGCGAATCTGCTAGCACTGTCGTTCTAAAACAACAAATCGCATATCGTACGCATTTTTTTCATCTGCTACGTAGTTTTCAGAATGGGTTTCTTCAAACATATCTTCCCAATACGGAAATTGGGTATCGCCTTCTATTTGGGCGTCTATATAAGTCACGTAGAGCTTGTCAGCTTGAGGAAGGCAGGCTTTGTAAATCGCACCACCACCGATGATCATCACTTCGTCTACATCACCAGCAGCCTCTAAAGCATGATCAATAGTGATCACTGTTGTGACGCCCTCGATTGCTAAGTTGACATCACGGCTGACCACAATGTTATGACGACCTGGAAGTGGGCGCCCAATCGACTCGTACGTCTTACGCCCCATAATAACAGGCTTGCCCATAGTACAACGTTTGAACCAAGCAAAATCTGCTGGCAGATGCCACGGCATTTGATTGTCTTTACCAATTACACGATCTTTTGCCATGGCGGCGATCATACTGATGATCATTGCTGATGCTCCTTTAAACGTATCAGACTATCGATTTCCGGCGATAGAATAGCAACCCAGGCATGGCTAAGCCAACCGCTAATCCCGCAATTATAAACATTGCTTTGAGGAAGTTTTCCGCTAACATGGCCACCAACTCATGGCTGTATCCTCTATGATTGAGCTCCACTAAGGCTATCATTGCCTTAAAAGCAAATACACCTGGGACCATAGGAATCAACGCGGCTACCGTAAACACTTTAGGATGAGCGAGAAAGCGATGAGACCAATGGATACCAATAATACTAACCAACATCGCGGCAAAAAAAGTAGCCCATTCGATAGTGATGCCAAAATGCATCATCAAGTAGCGTGAACCATGCCCAATTGCTCCGCCGATTGCACAATAAACCAAGGCTTTTTGAGGCACATTAAAAACTAAAGCAAAGCCCACAGCAGGAATAGCGGCAAACAGCATGTCGTTGAGCAAAGCAACCAATAAATCAAACCACATCACAACACCCACCCCCAGACACCAACTAAGCTCATGGCCGCGACGATACCAAGGCAGGTTGCTAAAGTGAGCAGGCTTGCCATCACAAAGCGAGCAATGCCCATATTGATATAGCCTTTGAGCATATCCGCGACAGCATTAATTAGCGGGAACCCTGGCACCAACATCAGTACCGAAGAGGCCATAACCAAAAACGGCGAATTACCTAACCCATAAATTACCGCTTGCGCTGACACAACGGTTGTAACAAACGCTGTCGCGGCAAAGTTCATCAAGGGGTTAAAGTGGCGATGGCCGATTTCCTGCCTGACTATCATCCCGATCGAAGAAGCGATAAATGTCATAGCAAAGACAACCCAATCTCCACCCGCTAGTCGGCTAAATGCAGCACAAGATAAGCCTATCATCACTACGACTAGCCAACGGTTGTAACGTTCGGGATTAATTCTTTCCAGCTTATGCTGAGCCAAGGCATGGTCTATGATGCCTCTTTCAAGCATGATACAAATCCGTTGTATCTGAGTGATGACCCTCATATTGATTCCACGATCAGGGCTGCGGCGTGCAGTGGTAATACAGTGCTCCTGATACACAGTCGTCACTACTAACGAACTGGCAGATAAAGAAACTTCCACCTCATCCATACCACTCGCAAGTCCAATACGTCGGGTAATATCCCCTACCAATGTGCTCTCTGCTCCGTGAGCAAGCAGCATTTGCCCTGCTTGAGCGATAAGGCGAGAAACACTGCGTTGTTTTGAAACCATAAATCAATCCTACTCCTTTAGAAGCCTGTTATTGTGGCGAATCACGCCGACAATTGATTTGATTTAAATACAAAAAAGCCGCAATGCTTTAAACATTGCGGCTTTCAATCAACTCAACGATTATTCGCGGACATAAACGACATGCCCATCGTCTTCTTCATCGTCCCAATCATCCCAGTCATCGTCGTCTTCAGTAATGACGTCTTTGCCTGACATTGCGTCTTTATGGTAATCATCCCACATGAAGTCAACTTTCTCTTCTTCAGAGATCTCTTCTTCTTCACGAGGTAGATTCTCCATAAAGTCAGCCAACTTGTAACAAAGCTCTTTGGTTCCTTGCTTATTCACCGCAGAGATCTTGTAGTAATCCTCTTCCCAACCTAGAGCGTCGAGAATGTTTTGGATCACTTCGTTCGCTTCTTCTTCAGGCATCAAGTCAACTTTGTTGAAGATAAGCCAACGCGGCTTATCTGCTAGCTTCTCACTGTACTGCTCAAGCTCATCAATGATGGTTAACGCATTTTGCACAGGATCACTTTGATCAATCGGCATGATGTCGATCATATGCAGTAGAACTCGACAGCGCTCTAAATGCTTCAAGAATCGAATACCAAGACCAGCACCATCAGCAGCGCCTTCAATCAATCCAGGAATATCAGCGACAACAAAGCTCTTTTCAGGTACGACACTAACTACACCTAAGCTAGGGATCAAAGTCGTAAATGGATAGTCAGCCACTTTTGGCTTAGCGGCTGACACCGAGCGAATAAATGTTGATTTACCTGCATTTGGTAAACCAAGCATACCCACATCAGCAAGCAACAATAGCTCTAAGCGAACTTCACGGATCTCGCCTTTAGTGCCCAAGGTTTTTTGACGTGGTGCGCGGTTGACCGACGACTTAAAACGCGTATTACCTAAACCGTGCCAGCCACCTTTTGCGACCATGATTTTTTTGCCATGCTCTGCGACTTCCGCCACGATTTCATTAGTGTGAACATCCACAGCACGAGTTCCGACAGGTACACGCAGCACCTTATCTTTCCCTCGTTTACCTGTACAATTACCACCGCGCCCATTTTCTCCGCGCTCCGCTTCGTAGAAGCGCTGAAAACGATAGTCAATCAGGGTATTAAGGTTTTCATCAGCTTGGATATAGACGTCGCCACCATCACCACCATCACCACCATCTGGGCCACCTTTCGCAACGAATTTCTCTCTCCAGAAACTCACTACACCGTTGCCGCCATCTCCGGCTTGAACTTTAACTACCGCTTCATCAACGAATTTCATCTCTTACTCCGCCCAATTACTACTTATCGTAGTTGCGTTGCAAATATCATCTCACTGCCCCTGTTTCAGGATGTGAATGATATAAATTCTAGCAGATCCCAATTTCAGATCGATCACCTAAAATCCCAGATCGTTCTGCCACTCAGGAACATATAATGAGGGACTTTTTACAAAGTGCCTTAGTATCGATTCCAGCTTGCTGCAAATAAAAAACCCCGCCGAATCGGCAGGGCTTTTGAATTCAGCTAGAAGCCTAAATTCTTAATCTCAGTGAGAATTACTCAGCTTCGATGCTTACGAATTTACGGTTCTTAGGACCTTTC
Organism: Vibrio neptunius; assembly: GCF_000967495.1. Lineage (GTDB taxonomy): Bacteria > Pseudomonadota > Gammaproteobacteria > Enterobacterales > Vibrionaceae > Vibrio > Vibrio neptunius. Next base: position 42,896 of record NZ_JXXU01000088.1, read on the forward strand.
ACTTCGAACTTCACTTTACCTTCAGTAAGAGCGAATAGAGTGTGGTCTTTACCGATACCAACGTTAGTACCAGCGTGGAACTTTGTACCACGTTGACGAACAATGATGTTACCTGCAAGAACAGACTCACCACCGAAACGCTTAACACCTAGACGTTTGCTTTCTGAATCGCGGCCGTTACGAGTAGAACCACCAGCTTTTTTGTGTGCCATTGTTAAACTCTCCTAATAAATTAAGCGTTGATACCAGTGATCTTCACTTCAGTGAACCACTGACGGTGACCCTGTTGCTTACGAGAGTGCTTACGACGACGGAACTTAACGACTTTAACTTTGTCGCCACGACCGTGTTGTACAACTTCAGCAACTACTTTGCCGCCCTCTACTAGAGGAGCGCCAACTTGAACGTCTTCGCCGTTAGCAACAAGAAGAACTTTATCGAATTCTACAGTTGCACCAGTTTCTACGTCTAATTTCTCTAAACGAAGTGTTTGACCTTCGCTTACACGGTGTTGTTTACCACCAGATTGGAAAACAGCGTACATATCTTACTCCGCTTTTTCCGCACAGCCTTATGCTTGTTTATTGAGCATCATGGGTGTGCGCTAAACTAATCATCAATAGGGCGCAGATTCTACAGAAGAGATGTCCCTATGACAAGCCATATTTTGAAAAAATTGGCGAAAAGCTAATCGCCAGATAAAAGTGCCGCAATCATGCCCTTTAGCCATGTATTTATCAACGTTTTTTAGTGTATTATTCAGCAATAAAGTCAGATAAGAAGACCTTACTAGTTCTAACTTCAGCCGGATTTACAATGGATTTTAAAGCTATCCAAGCTCTAACTGCCGACGACATGGCAAAAGTGAATGAAACGATTCACGCTCAACTCAACTCTGACGTATCTTTAATCAACCAATTAGGTTTTTACATCGTTAGTGGTGGTGGTAAACGTATACGTCCTCTTTTAGCCGTATTATCTGCTCGTGCTCTGGGTTATCAGGGCCAAGCACATACGACAGCGGCTGCGTTTATTGAGTTTATTCATACTGCAACATTACTTCATGACGATGTGGTTGATGAGTCACATATGCGCAGGGGCAAAGCTACAGCCAACGCCGCTTTCGGGAATGCTGCCAGCGTTTTGGTTGGTGATTTTATTTACACACGCTCTTTTCAGATGATGACAGAGCTAGGATCAATGAAGATCCTCAAACTAATGAGTGATTCAGTCAACGTTATCGCCGAAGGCGAAGTCCAACAGCTCATGAACTGCAATGATCCAGATACGACTGAAGAAAGTTACATGCAGGTTATTTACTCAAAAACGGCTCGATTGTTTGAAGCAGCAACACAAATAGGGGCTATTCTCAATGAAGCCCCTGCTGATATGGAACTTGCCTTACAGAATTACGGCAAGTACCTAGGGACGGCTTTCCAACTGATTGATGACGTGATGGATTATACCTCTGACGGTGAAGACATGGGTAAAAATGTCGGTGATGACTTAGCTGAAGGTAAACCTACCCTACCGCTACTTTACGCAATGCTTCACGGTTCGCCAGAACAAACCAGCATGATTCGTGAAGCCATTGAGAAGTCGAACGGTATGGAGAAACTTTCAGCCATCATGGAAGCGATGGAACAAACGGGCGCTCTGAAATATACCCGCGAAAAAGCTTATCAAGAAGCGGACAAGGCTATAGCAGAACTGAAGTTACTGCCAGAGTCTCAGTATAAAGAAGCGCTCGTCGCATTAGCCCACATGGCAGTTCACCGGACTAAATAATCGTTTAAAACAAGTTAACGGGAACCCTTGGTTCCCGTTTATTCCAGTGCAGCAAGTCGAAGGTCTATTGGCTCTACTATTACTAACGTTGAGCGAAGTCTTGTGCCGCGCTTTATCAGCAATAAGCCTTTACATACCTATTTCAACCTAGCAGTAGATCACCAACACGGGCAAACATTACCTATGTTTTGCGACCAATCGTTTGATTCGTTCGAGTAAGCTTCCACTGTTACACCTGAAATTAGTAGTTAGCTACCATTTACTCTTTGATCATGAAAGCGTCATAGCTCATTCATAAATCTCTCATTCTTCTGACCTCAAATTGCAATCAAACCGACCTAACCTCGGTTTGCCAATCGTAGAACCGAGGACAGTATGGAAGTTTCGAGCCCTTTTCGTTTACCACGTAAAACACCTTTTGGTTTAGGAGAAAACTTAGCCGAGTGGGCCACTGGTCTGCAAAAGCTTGATCGGTATTACGCACTGCGGCCAACTGACTGTGACAGCAAAGCTTTTCTGCGATTTACTCTAGAGATACTTGGTATTGATTATCAGGTAATTAAAGGCTCTTTGACGCATATTCCTACCCAAGGAGCAACAGTGGTCGTGGCCAATCATCCTCTTGGCTGCGTAGAAGGGGTGATCCTGGCAGAGCTGCTGCTGCATGTCAGAGACGATGTACAGATATTGGCAAACCAGTATTTAAAAACTGTCCCTGAACTCGATAAGCTGTTTATCGGTGTCGACGTATTTGAAGGCCAAAACGCCCACAAAGCGAACCTCAAAGCGCTTCGACAGGCTCACCAACATTTAGATCAAGGTGGGCTATTACTCCTTTTCCCCGCAGGAGAAGTCTCTCAACTGGTTGATCGGAAGACTCAACGTATTGAAGATAAAGAATGGAGCCGCTCGGTGAGCAGCTTAGTACGTAAGGCCAGAGCGAGTACCATACCAATGTTTATCGATGGTCAAAACTCCAAGCGCTTCTATATGGCTGGTAAAGTCCACCCACTACTTAGAACCTTAATGCTTGGCCGCGAACTACTCAATAAAAACCAGCGGCCAATCAATATATCCATCGGTTCGGCAATCAAATTTAAAGAAGTGAACGGCCTAACAGACGCGCAAATTGTCAACTACCTTCGCCTTAATACCTACTTATTACAAAACAAAACCTTAAGTGCTGAAAACACTGAAGAGTTGGAGTCCAACCCTTTACCTATCGCACATGCTTTACCCGTTCAAGATCTTAAAATGGACCTTACCAAGCTGCCTGCTGAGCATCACTTATTGACCAGTGGTGAGTTTGATGTCTATTGCACCGACGCCGAACATATTCCTTCATTACTGCATGAAATAGGCAGGCTGAGAGAGAATAACTTTCGCAAAGTAGGTGAAGGCACAGGCCTCGCTTTAGATATCGACGACTTTGATCGTTACTACAAGCATTTGTTTATCTGGGACAGGGATAATCAATGCCTAGTTGGCGCCTATCGCCTTGGATTAGTCGATGAGCTTATGCAGCACAAGGGACTGTCCGGGCTCTATTCGAGAACTCTTTTCCATTATGGCGAAGACTTTCTCAACACCATGGGCAAATCGATTGAAATGGGTCGATCGGTGATTGATGAACGGTATCAAAAAAGTATGGGCGCTCTGCTCTTGCTCTGGAAAGGGATCGCCACTTTCGTCCACCGCAACCCAAGCTATACGCATTTGTTTGGCCCTGTCAGTATCAGTAACGACTACAGTGAGCAAGCGAGGCAACTGCTTGCGGATACCATGACTCTCCATCATTACGACTCAGAGAAAGCCGAATACGTGACACCATCGAACCCTCTGCCAGTTCAACCTAAAAACTGGAATACTAGCATGCTGACCGCGTTGGGCGATCTCCAGCTGCTGTCGCGAGTAATTGCACGCATTGATGACGGAAAAGGGGTTCCCGTATTGTTGCGTCAATACTTAGGTCTTAATGGTAAGTTAGTGTCATTCAATATCGATCCATCTTTTAACAATGCATTGGATGGATTGATCATGGTTGATCTTCAACAAGTGCCCGTCAAAACATTAGCCCGCTATATGGGTACCTCTCAAGCCCAACAGTACCTAGCGCATCACACCCCTTAACTTGATTGAACAACAACGAAAATGCTGCGTGACTTACGCAGCACTTTTGCTATCCAGAGAATTCACTTGATTTAAAATAAATCTCAAAGCGATCTTTCACACCATAACTCAGTAACAAAGCAACAATCTTTCATAGCTGCTGAAAAGCCGACTTTTATATCGATTGACCAAAATTATGCCAATCAAAAATCCATTGACGGAACTATCATCTAACTGAAATCTAGGGATAACGATAATCACAATAACAAGGAAGTAACCTCCATCATGATGCCATCTCATAAAACCATTCGTTCTACAGTTACTGGCGCCATCGCGTTGCTATTAGGTTTAGCGTCTGTCACCAGTTTCGCCGCAGAAAAAGTCTATCGACTCAAGTTAGCTGAAACTTGGGGACCAAATACTCCAATTCTAGGTGATGCCACCAAGAACATGGCTCAGCTAGCAGAAGAGATGTCTAACGGTCGGCTTAAGATTCGCATAGACTCTGCCAATAAACACAAAGCGCCATTGGGCATTTTCGATATGGTCAAGTCAGGTCAGTATGACCTTGGGCACTCCAGTTCGTATTATTGGAAAGGTAAAGTACCTAACACACTGTATTTCTCTTCCATGCCCTTCGGGATGATCACGACCGAGCAATACGCTTGGTTTTATCGTGGTGGTGGTATGGAGTTGATGGAAAAAGTCTATGCACCGCATAACTTACTTTCCTTCCCTGGTGGCAACTCCGATATTCAGATGGGTGGCTGGTTTAAAAAAGAGATCAATTCCGTTGAAGACCTAAAAGGTTTAAAAATTCGCATTCCTGGATTTGCCGGTGAAGTGATGGCCAAAGTTGGAGCAAAACCAACCAATATAGCGCCTGGCGAACTGTATACCTCACTTGAACGAGGCACAATTGATGCGCTTGAATGGGTAGGCCCTGCTTTCGATTTGCGTATGGGTTTTCAAAAAATCGCCCCCTACTATTACACAGCGTGGCACGAGCCTGGCTCTGAAACTCAATTCCTAGTCAACAAAAAAACGTGGGACAGACTACCTAAAGATCTTCAATCGATCTTAGAAACAGCTTTCAGGGTAGCGGCATTTGATATGTACACACAGGCACTCGATGCTAATGCCAACAGCTGGGCGAGCATGAGTGCTGAATATCCCAACATTAAAGTTCGAGATTTTCCACCGGAAGTGCTCAGCGCAATGCAAACCGCGACTCAAGAACTGTTAGAAGAGCTAGCGAACAAAGATGAACTAGCAAAGGAGATCATTACCTCTCAGAAACAGTACCTGACTAAGGTGCGTGCCTGGACCAATATTTCTTCCAAAGCCTATCTAGATAGCAATTAAGCCTTTTGTGGGTGGCAAAATGTCCTTGCCACCCATTTGAAAGCACATCAATAACCAGCCGCTTGCCTCTAGAACTAACTGTTGCTTTATTTCATTAAAGCCAAAATGATATTTTGATCACATTAACAGTGAAGCACACTCGCCTAAATAAACCAACAAAGATCACATAAATTCAGTATCAGATAATCCAACACCATAAATTAGTGACAAGAGTCACATAAAATAACTCAATGAAAAGCACTAAATAGTGACAATGATCATTTAATTATTATTGACATATCAAATACTGAAAAATTGTATAAAAATTACACGCCAATTACTTGATAGAGATCGCCATAAAAAAGCGTTGAGGGCAGGATTTTTTGCATGAGGTCACAAAAAACCCGTCGTCAGTTCCAAAATGAATTTGTGTGGTAAATTGATTGGGTACTAAGCAATCAAGCGGTTTTGGCGAACCGTACTACTACAATATTCATCAGAACATCGAACGGGGAACTGTTATGATATCACCAGACGCTAAGATCAAGATACAAAATTTTGGTCGTTTTCTGTCTAATATGGTAATGCCCAATATCGGCGCGTTTATCGCGTGGGGTTTTATTACTGCTCTATTCATTCCAACAGGCTGGCTACCAAACGAGACATTAGCGTCTATGGTCGGCCCAATGATTACCTACCTATTGCCACTGTTAATCGGTTATACCGGCGGTAAACTTGTCGGTGGCGAACGCGGTGCGGTTGTTGGTGCAATCACCACTACGGGTGTGATTGTGGGCACCGATATACCTATGTTCATGGGTGCCATGATGGTCGGTCCGCTAGGTGGCTGGGCAATCAAAAAATTCGATAACTACATCGACGGCAAAGTGAAAAGTGGCTTTGAGATGTTGGTCAACAACTTCTCAGCAGGTATTATTGGTATGCTTGGCGCAATGCTTGCGTTCATGTTCATTGGACCATTTGTTAAAGTACTTTCTGGTGGTCTCGCCGCTGGGGTTAATTTCCTAGTTTCAGCACACCTACTTCCTCTAACCTCTATTTTTGTAGAACCTGCTAAGATCCTGTTCCTAAACAATGCGATCAACCACGGTATATTTTCTCCACTCGGGATCCAACAAGCTTCAGAAATGGGTCAATCGATCTTCTTTCTTATTGAAGCAAACCCAGGGCCGGGGCTGGGCATCCTCTTAGCTTATATGGTGTTTGGTAAAGGAACTGCTCGTCAAACAGCAGGTGGGGCTTCTATCATCCACTTCTTCGGTGGCATTCATGAAATCTACTTCCCATATATTCTGATGAACCCACGCTTGATCCTTGCGGCAATCACGGGCGGCATGACAGGCGTATTTGTTCTCGTCATGTTTAACGCGGGTATTGTTTCTCCAGCATCACCAGGTTCAATTTTCGCTATCTTACTCATGACTCAAAAAGCATCTATCGTCGGAGTTCTTGCGTCTATTGCTGCCGCAACAGGTGTTTCGTTTACAGTTGCTGCTTTGTTGATGAAAACCCAATCAACGTCGGAAGAAGACGGGGATGAAGCAGCACTTGAAAAAGCAACATCACAAATGAAAGACATGAAGTCGGCCACCAAGTCAAACAGTGCAGTAAGTGCTCAAAACAAAGGCAACATAGACTTAGCGGATGTTAAAAGTATTATCGTAGCCTGTGATGCGGGGATGGGTTCCAGCGCAATGGGTGCCAGTATGCTACGTAAAAAGGTACAAGATGCAGGTTTAAGTATCAGCGTAAACAATCTTGCAATCAACAACTTAACAGAGAGTGCCGATATCGTGATTACTCATAAAGATTTAACGGATCGTGCTCGCAAGCATGCGCCCGACGCTCAGCATATTTCACTGACCAACTTCTTAGATAGCGAAATGTACAGCCAACTGGTCACTAAGCTACTTGCTGCCCAGAAAAGCCAAGCTGCGAATGACGAGCAAGCAATTAAAGTTTCTCTGATGGCGGCCAATGACGACACATTTGAACCTCAGCCAACATCCGTTTTCCAAATCGCATCAGAAAACATTCATTTAGGACTTAACGCGACGAACAAGGAAGAAGCTATTCGCTTTGCTGGCAATAAACTGGTCGAGATGGGCTACGCCGAACCTGAATATGTAGACGCAATGTTTGAACGAGAAAAACTCGTTCCGACCTACTTAGGTGAATCTATCGCAGTTCCACACGGTACCATTGAAGCCAAGGATAAAGTTAAGAAGACCGGCATCGTTATTTGTCAGTACCCATCTGGCATCCAGTTTACCGACGATCAAGACGATGTCGCCAAGCTTGTCATTGGCATTGCCGCCAAAAATGACGAACACATTCAGGTCATTACCACCATTACTAACGCACTCGATGAGCCAGAGGCCATTGATAAGCTAACGAGTACCAAAGATGTTGCGGAAATTCTCAGCATCCTTGGAAATCCGCAAGCCGCTTAATCACCTCTTTAACAACTTTGCTCCTGAGAGCAAACGAGGTCAACTGCCCCCTATACGGTTGGCCTCACCCTAGAGTCGTTAGTTTTATTCAATTGAAATTGGTAGGTAAATTATGAAGAATGCTGTTCATTTTGGCGCAGGTAATATTGGCAGAGGATTCATCGGAAAACTCTTAGCGGACGCAGAAGTAAACGTCACTTTCGCAGACGTTGATGCCCCACTTATTGATCAACTTAGCCACAAACAGGAATACAAAGTTAAAGTCGTTGGTACTCAATGTCAGATTGATACAGTTAGCCACGTCACCGCAGTAAACTCCGCCAGCGAAGATGTGATTGACCGAATTGTAAAAACAGACTTGGTCACCACAGCAGTTGGGCCCAATGTTCTCGACATTATCGCCAAGACAATAGCTACAGGTATTGCCAAAAGATTTTCAGCCGGAAACAACGCTCCTCTCAATATTATTGCTTGTGAAAATATGGTTCGTGGCACCACACACTTAAAAGGCGAAGTATATAAACATTTAGACCATTCATTGCATGCTAAAGCCGACCTACTTGTGGGTTTCGTCGATTCAGCAGTTGATCGCATTGTCCCACCAGCAGAAGCCGCCAATGATGACCCACTGGAAGTCACGGTAGAGAGCTTCAGTGAGTGGATTGTGGACCAACAACAGTTCAAAGGTGAAATCCCAGACATTAGTGGGATGGAGAAGACCGATAATTTAATGGCTTTTGTAGAACGTAAGCTGTTCACCCTAAACACGGGGCACTGCATCACAGCCTATCTGGGCTGTTTAAAAGGTCATCAAACGATTCGTCAGGCGATAGAAGATCCTGAGATACAAGCCGATGTAAGACAAGCAATGGAAGAAAGTGGAGAAGTTCTGATTCGTCGCTACGGCTTTGATCGCCAATTACACGCAGCATACATAGAAAAAATCCTCGGTCGATTTGCTAACCCTTATCTTGTCGATGAAGTCGATCGTGTTGGTCGCCAACCCATTCGCAAATTGGGAGTAAACGATAGGTTAATCAAACCATTACTCGGTACAATCGAGTATGGTACTGAAAACAGAATACTTTTAAAAGGAATTGCAGCTGCATTAAAATACCGCAGTAGTGAAGACCCTCAGGCTATCGAGCTACAAAACTCACTAATAGAGCATGGTGTGAGTAAAACCCTCGCTTGCTACACAGGTTTGAGTGAAGACAGTGAAGAAGTTGCTCAAATCGAGTCGATTTTCAACACCTTATAACAACATGTAGGGGAGCTCTTCTCCCCTTATTAAACGATATTTAGTTCAGTATATGGCAGACAAAATAAATGAAACCGACATTATAGAGCGATTAAACAACGCACCTTCGGTTCGCGGCTTTTTTATTGCTGCTGTTGATGTGTTTAATGACTCTATTGATGCGTTGATGCAGCGCATTTTCCAGAAAGATAACTTTGCAGTTCAATCTGTTGTCGGTCCACTGCTTCATGATTCAGGCCCACTGGGTGATTTATCAGTGCGTCTTAAACTCTTGTTTGGTTTAGGGGTGCTACCCAACGATGTTTATCACGACATCGATGATATCATCAAAATCAAAAACATCTTAAACAGCGATGTGACCGATTATGAGTTTACCGACCCCAATATCTTAGACCCTATAAAGAAGCTTAATCTGGTCAAAAAAATGGGCATGGTACATATGGAAGTCATGGAACCGGATGATGATATCGATCTCGAGTTTTATCAGTTACAACTGAAACGCCAGCAACAAATAATCAAGTCTGGGCTCTCTCTCGCGATCGTTGAAATATGTAATGAACTAGGTAAAGAGAGCCCATTCTAATCATTCCGTGAGCCCCCACACTATAGAAAGAACCTCATATGCTCAAAGCTATACTCTTCGATATGGATGGCCTTATTTTTGACAGTGAGTTTATTTACAAACAAAGCTGGCAATTCGCGGCTATGGAACAAGGGCTATCAATATCTGATGACTTTTATCAGCAGTTTATTGGTGTACAAGATCCGGAATGCGAACAACAGCTTATAGACTACTTTCAAAGCGCTATCGATATACATCGTTATCGAAGCATTAGAGACCAGCACTACCACAACCTAAGATCTCACGGTATTCCTCTCAAACCAGGATTTGAACCGCTCCTTAGTGCTATAAAACAACGCGATCTACTCACGGCTATCGTCACCTCTTCGCAACGTTCAGATGTCGAACATAACTTTCGGACAAGTCACTATTTAGCGCAATTTGATCTCATTATTAGCGCTGAAGATGTCACTCTCGGCAAACCTAATCCCGACTGCTATAAGATGGCTTATTGCCAGCTAGGGGTTGATGCAAAACAATGCCTAGTACTGGAAGATTCGAACAACGGAATCAAAGCTGCCTTAGCAGCAGAGTGCAACGCAGTGATGATTCCTGATCTTCTGCCACCTCTTTGTGAGTTGAAAAGCAAGATAACCGTCTTAAATCAACTGGACGAAGTGATTCCATTGCTGGATAACATGTAAACAGATTAAAACTAAAAAAACCGAGGCAATGCCTCGGTTTTCATTTGTCTAACTGAAGTTACTCTACCGTTACCGCTTTGGCTAAGTTACGTGGCTGATCCACATCCGTACCTTTGATGAGAGCAACGTAGTAAGACAATAGCTGCATCGGAATCGTATAGTAGATAGGTGCAGTGATGTCACTTACGTGAGGCATCGTGATGATCTTCATGGTTTCATCAGCTTCAAAGCCCGCCTCTGCATCAGCGAAGACATACAGCAAGCCACCACGCGCGCGCACTTCTTCAATGTTCGACTTAAGTTTTTCAAGCAGCTCATTACTCGGTGCGACGACAACCACTGGCATATCAGCATCAATCAGCGCAAGAGGACCATGCTTCAATTCACCTGCAGCATAAGCTTCTGCGTGAATGTAAGATATCTCTTTCAGCTTCAACGAAGCTTCCATAGCAATCGGGTAAAATTCACCACGGCCAAGGAACAAGGTGTGGTGCTTATCAGCAAAATCTTCCGCTAGAGCTTCAATATCTTTCTCAAACGATAGCGCAGAGTTGATCTGTTTTGGTAATGCATGCAGTGCTTCAACAATCTCTTTTTCTTTCTCTTTGCTTACACGGTTTTGCTGCTTACCAAGTGCCGTCACTAGCATTAGCAGTGCTGAAAGCTGAGTTGTGAAGGCTTTCGTAGATGCAACGCCGATTTCGACGCCAGCACGTGTCATGAAAGCAAAGTCGGACTCACGAACTAACGAAGAGCCTGCAACGTTACAAATCGTCATTGCCGCCATGTAACCTTTCTCTTTAGCAAGGCGAAGCGCTGCCAAAGTATCAGCCGTTTCACCTGATTGAGATAAAGTGATCAGCAGGCTATTTGGACGAGTCACAAATTTGCGGTATCGGAACTCTGACGCAATTTCCACATCACAACTTACGCCTGCAATGTCTTCAAACCAGTAGCGTGCAGTCATCCCCGCATTATAAGACGTGCCACATGCGACGATCTGTACATGCTCAACTTTACTCAAGATTTCTGCCGCATTAACACCAATAGCTTCAGTGACGACTGAATCCGATGTTAGGCGGCCTTCCATTGTGTTAATTAAAGCCGTTGGTTGTTCGTAGATTTCTTTTTGCATGAAGTGACGGTACTGACCTTTGTCACCCGCATCGTGCTCTGCGTTTGACTCAATGATTTCACGCTCAACACGTTCACCAGAAAGATCAAACACGTTCACGTCACGACGAGTAATTTCAGCCACATCGCCTTCTTCCAGATACATAAAGCGACGAGTCACATTTAGCAGGGCAAGCTGATCTGAAGCAAGGAAGTTTTCACCGACACCGAAACCAATAACGATCGGGCTGCCAGAACGAGCAACAACAATGCGTGAAGGATCTTTGCGATCAACAGCAACTGTACCGTAAGCGCCTTCAAGTTGCTTGGCAGTTTTCTGAACCGCCTCAAGTAGTGAGTCAGCAGTGCGTAGTTCCCACTCAACCATGTGAGCAATGACTTCAGTGTCCGTTTGGGAGTCAAATACATAGCCACGAGATTTCAGCAGCTCACGCAGCTCTTCATGATTTTCAATGATGCCATTATGCACAACAGCAATATCACCAGACATGTGCGGGTGTGCATTAGCCTCTGAAGGCTCACCGTGGGTCGCCCAACGCGTGTGAGCGATACCTGTCCCACCGACCACTTCCGCTGCGTCCACAGCGTCCGCCAGTTCCTGAACTTTACCCAGACGGCGAAGGCGAGTCAGATTAGAATCACCATCAACTACAGCAACACCTGCCGAGTCATAACCACGGTATTCAAGGCGGCGTAAGCCTTCCACCAGAATTTCAGCCACATCTCGTTGTGCTACTGCACCGACGATTCCACACATATTTGTATCTCCGTTTTTTGGTATCCCTTCCTCATCCGAGGTACGCAATCTAGACAGCAAGCAAAAAAGCCAAATTGACGGGATTAAATTGATTAATTTGTTTTAAATAGCTTTATACGCAAATAACTTTCACATCATGAGATTCAATTTGCTGTTTGAACTCAGGATTTAAGTCTTTGTTAGTAATTAAGATATCGATGGAAGTCCAAGCCAGTTCGAGGTTTGGAATCTTACGACCAATTTTTTCAGATTCGACCATCACAATGACTTCACGTGACACTTCAGCCATCACTTTACTTAGGCCGACCAATTCATTAAATGTTGTCGTACCTCGCTCTAAGTCAACGCCATCAGCACCAATAAATAGCTGGTCAAAGTCATATGAGCGTAGTACCGACTCAGCCACTTGTCCTTGAAAAGACTCAGAATGTGCATCCCAAGTCCCGCCCGTCATCAATAACGTTGGCTCACTTTCAAGCTCATTAAGCGCGTTCGCCACATTGAGTGAGTTGGTCATCACAACCAAACCACGCATACCATCCAGTTGCTTGATCAATGAAGCGGTTGTGCTGCCACTGTCGATCACAATGCGATTGTGCTCGCGGATCAGCTTGGCTGCCGCTTGGGCGAGCTCACCCTTACGAATCGAAACATTTTCGCTCAATTCATCGCTGACGACTTCTTTTGGTAATGCGATAGCACCACCATAGCGACGCAATAGTTGGCCATTTTTCTCTAAAGAGGCAAGATCCTTTCGAATTGTGACTTCAGAAGTCTCAAATTGGATCGACAAAACCTCAACACTGACCTCACCTTTTTCATTTACCAAATTAGAAATTGCGTGCCTTCTTAGTTGCGTGTTTCGTTTCGACATCTTAATTTCATTCAATAAGTTTCGTTGTGAAAGAAATTATAGTCAAATCGAAACTTTAAAGTCCATTTATTTTGAACCAAAAAATAAAAAATAGCGGCAAAACCTTGTCCTAAGACAATTCTTAAACAGTGATATTGGCGTGAATCAGTGGTAGAATTCGCCACCGAAAAGAAAAAAAATTACAGAATTGACCGTTATTTTTTTGCAACTAACCGCATATATCCTAGGTTAGTCACAGAAATGCTGAGTATTATCCAGACAGTTTGGTCATAAAATGACTAAACTTGTTGAAAGACTTTCAGTTCTGAAGTCGACGACAACATTGATGTTCTCTTGTATATAGAAGGCTCGAAATGCCAGGCGGGAACCCTCGACTTCAGCGAGATAAATGACTTTCAGATTGTAACTATTATTGACCGGAGAATATCTTCCATGAAAAAGACCAAAATCGTATGTACGATTGGCCCTAAAACTGAATCTGTAGAGAAGCTAACTGAACTCGTAAATGCAGGCATGAACGTAATGCGCCTAAACTTCTCTCACGGTGACTACCAAGAGCACGGCACTCGTATTGCGAACTTCCGTAAAGTAATGGAAGAGTCTGGTAAGCAACTGGCTATCCTTTTAGATACTAAAGGTCCAGAGATCCGTACTATCAAGCTAGAAAATGGCGATGATGTTGATCTGGTTGCTGGTCAGGAGTTCACTTTCACAACTGACACTTCAGTTGTGGGCGACAAAGACAAAGTAGCGGTAACTTACGCAGGTTTCGCAGCAGACCTTAACGTTGGTAACACTATCCTAGTGGACGACGGTCTGATCGAAATGGAAGTACTGGCAACTTCAGAAACTGAAGTGAAATGTAAGGTACTGAACAACGGTGCACTAGGCGAAAACAAAGGTGTTAACCTACCTGGCGTTTCAGTAAACCTACCTGCTCTATCTGAAAAAGATAAGAACGACCTTAAGTTTGGTTGTGAGCAAGGCGTTGACTTTGTTGCAGCCTCTTTCATCCGTAAAGCGTCTGACGTGAAAGAAATTCGCGAAGTGCTTGCGGCTAACGGCGGTGAAAACATCCACATCATCTCTAAAATCGAAAACCAAGAAGGTGTTGATAACTTCGATGAGATCCTAGAGCTGTCTGACGGTATCATGGTTGCTCGTGGTGACCTAGGTGTTGAAATCCCAGCGGAAGAAGTAATCTTCGCTCAGAAGATGATGATCGAGAAATGTAACCGTGCCCGTAAGATGGTTATCACAGCGACTCAAATGCTTGATTCTATGATCAACAACCCACGTCCTACTCGTGCAGAAGCAGGCGACGTTGCGAACGCAGTGATGGACGGTACTGATGCTGTCATGCTTTCTGGCGAAACAGCCAAAGGTAAGTACCCAGTTGAAGCGGTAACTATCATGGCTCAGATCGCAAATCGCACAGATGCAGCACTAAAAGCGGAACTAGGTTCTCGCCTTGATAGCCCTCGTCTACGTATCACAGAAGCAGTATGTAAAGGCGCTGTAGACACAGCTGAAAAACTAGCAGCTCCACTGATTGTTGTTGCAACTGAAGGTGGTAAATCAGCTCGCTCAGTACGTAAGTACTTCCCAACAGCAAACATCCTTGCACTGACTAACAATGCAAAAACAGCAGCTCAGCTTGTGCTAACAAAAGGTGTTCGCCCTGTGTTGGTTGATTCAATCGACAGCACTGACGCATTCTACGTACTAGGTAAAGAACTCGCACTTGAATCTGGTCTAGGTAACAAAGGTGACATCGTTGTTATGGTATCTGGCGCTCTAGTTGCTTCTGGTACAACAAACACAGCTTCTGTTCACGTTCTATAAGAACCGAATAAATATTCACTTTTTAAAGAGGGCCTCGGCCCTCTTTTTTTATCCCTTCCTCTTGTCTCACTATTTAGTACGCTGTATTATCGCTCAAAGTATTGCGTACCATTAAATTCACGCCCGTTTTATATAACGCTGTATTTATGCATGTGAGGAAAGGATAGTGTCTAGCCCAACGTTGACTAACAAAGTCTCGAAAATGATCTACCAAGACATATTGAGTGGAGAGCTAAAACCGAGTCAGAAGCTAGTAGTCGCCGATCTAAAAAGCCGATATCACGTGGGGGCTTCACCAATTAGAGAAGCACTAGTGCAGCTCTCATGGACAAAGTATGTCAGTCTCGAGCCACAAAAAGGTTGCTGGGTATCACCAGTATCTGTGGATGAACTTGCCGATCTATACGAAAGCCTACGTACCGTCGCCGCTGTGCTACTGAAAAAATCGATTCTTTCAGGAAGTGAAGACTGGGAGCTCGAAGTTTTAACATCGTTTCATAAACTATCACGAATAGATTTGCCTAACGATGATTATGACTGGAAAGAGTGGGAAGAACGCCTGCATCAGTTCCATATCACGCTGCTTGAAGGTTCAAATTCACGCAACATGTTTGAGTTTTTCACTGATCTTATCAATCAAATCAAGCGTTACCGCTATTTCGCTCGCAACAATGGACTGGACACACGTCGTTTTGAGATTGATGAGTGTGAAAACATCATGAAATTGGTTCTAGCAAAGGACACCGAGCAAGCAACAAAGCAGTTTGATCGTCATCTTCATCGCTCAATGGAACAGATACAAACCACAATCGAACAAGACGTATAATCCAGAAAATCAAACGAGGTTTTAAGCAATACCATGACTACTTTTACACACAAAGACTCAATTTAATCCGAGCGTCTTTGATTCATACACAGCCATATCATCACACTTATCGTGGTGTGTGCCATCATGATGGTAAACTACTAACCACAGACACGGACCATAAAGCCTACCTCATACAAGGCGTTAACTCTCCCGAAGCAAACTCACGACTCTCAGCAAGCAATAGGACATATTGGTATAAGCGATGACTGTGTGGGAGAAGTTCGACGATCATCATGAATTGGCTGCTAATGCTGTGATATTCCTATTCAGCTTAGACCGATTGATACCAAAAGATGTTTTGTTAACACCTCACCACCAAAGCTCTTAAATAAAATGTGCAACCGTACACACCATAATAAAAAGCGGTTAATAACAACTCTATTAAAGCACCTTAGGTGTAAAAAGGTGCTTTCATTGCTTAATCCAACTGATAAATGACGTCAACTCGATCTCGGATCACGATAGATGAATCCTGATAAGTATTGGATTCTGTTTTAGCATCCATCGTCATAGAGCGCATGAGCACGGGTTGAGAGCTTGGCATATTGTAATCGATTCGCCACACACCATTGATATCTTTGCCAAAACCAGAGGCCAGTGACTCGGCTTTACTATTGGCATCCTTGATGGCGGCTTGGCGTGCTTGCTCTTGATATTTAGCCTGATCTTTCACTTTAAGCTGAATGTTTTCGACCTGGTTGATGCCCGAATTCAGCGCAATATCCAGATACTGATTCAAGTTCGCCAATTCATCGACAGTAACATTAACAGTGCGAGAAGCACGGTAACCCACTAACTCAGGCTTACCATTTTTCGGGTAATGGTATTGTGGTGAGATATAAAGATTAGAGCTGGTGATGTTGTCAGCACGCATTCCCTGCTCTTTCAGTTTAGTCAGAAAGTCTGTCACTACTTTGTCGACTGTCTGTTTGGCTTGTTCTGCCGTCATGGTGGTTTCGACCACACGAACCGTAAACTTCGCCATATCAGGCTTTGCAACAACTTCACCATATCCGGTCGTAGCTAGGTGTGGGAAGTTAGGCGTATCAGCGTATGCACCAATACTGACCAGGCCTGAAACGGCAATTGCCAGGCTAGAAACTATCTTCATTATTGTTCACCTTATTTAACTAATCACATACATCATAGCGTTTAGATGCTGCATGAGGAGTCTAGTTCGATGTTCTGACAGAACTTTAACCAAGTACTAGCTCGACAGCACATTTCTCGCATAATTAACAATGGATTGAGTCACTTCTTCCAATACACCCGATTCGAGTTGCCAGTGATGCCAATAGATGCGATATGAACTTAAGAACCCGGGTAAGATGTCGACTAATCTCCCTTGCGCTAACTCTTTTTGGATCTGAAAGCTT
The DNA here is from genome assembly GCF_000967495.1 of Vibrio neptunius. Taxonomy (GTDB): domain Bacteria; phylum Pseudomonadota; class Gammaproteobacteria; order Enterobacterales; family Vibrionaceae; genus Vibrio; species Vibrio neptunius. The sequence goes on from NZ_JXXU01000088.1 coordinate 59,992, forward strand.
GGGATCAAACAATACGCGACTCCTGCCAGGGCCATTTTGACAAACGCTTCTGAACTGGCAACGCGATGAGTCCGGACATTATCTGGCAAGATATTAAAATGCTCTTTTAAAAACAGCTGATGTTGATCATCATGCTGGTCGTATGCCACTGCTGGGGCCTGCAGTAGAGATTCATAGTTAACGCCGTTGGGGAAATAACGCTCGACGAATTGCGGGTTTGCCACACAGACATAATCAACTCTTCCTAAATAGTCCGCCTGACATCCGGGAATAGGCCGAGATTCTAGGCTAATTGCACCAGTGACCTCGCCACTTTTGAGCTTTTCTATTGCCCTAACTTCATTGAGTACTGCCAGTCTCAGCTCAATGTTCCGCGTTGTCAGTACCTGCTGTAACGAAGGCAACAGCCAAGTTGCCAGGCTATCGGCATTGGTGGCGATAGAAATCGCTAGCGGGCGCTCTGAATCACTATTAGTTAATTCAGGTACAAGCTCACTTTCTAGCAATTGCACCCTATGATAAAGGCCCAACAGCTTTTTACCCACCATTGTTGCTCTAGGTGGCTGCTCGCGAACAAGCACGGGCTGAGCGAGAAACTTTTCTAACTGCTTAATACGCTGTGAAACCGCAGACTGCGAGATGTAGAGCGCCTCCGCTGCACGTTCAAAACTGCCTTGAGTCACTACTGACTCCAAAGCTTCTATCCATTTGTAATCCAACCCACGCATAGCACCGCCAAAAATAAGTAAAACTTATAATAGATTAAAATCATTAATTATACTTATCAAGATACTGACTCTATTCTCAACACTCATATTCGCAATTCACTGGAGAGATAAACGTGAATCTATGGGTGTTATTACAAGGCTTTGGGCTGGGTGCCAGCATGATCATTCCGATTGGTGCGCAAAATGCCTATGTTCTCAACCAAGGTATTAAGAGAAACCATCACTTGACGACCGCTACTATTTGTAGCGTTCTCGATGTTATCTTCATCTCGCTAGGCATATTTGGCGGTGGTGCAGTCCTGTCACAAAATGAAACCCTGCTCACGGTCGTCACCTTAGGCGGTATTGCCTTTCTGACCTTCTATGGCTTACTGTCACTCAAAAGCGCCATGTACACGAATAGAACGTCCGAGTCCAAGCATCAAGTCGTAGAACGTGGTCGTCGAGCTGTGATTCTCGGGGCACTGGCAGTCACTGTGCTTAACCCTCACCTGTACCTTGATACTGTGGTGATCCTTGGCTCAATTGGTGGACAATTTGAAGGACAAGATCGAATTTCGTTTGCATTCGGTACGATCATGGCCTCTTTTGTTTGGTTCTACACCTTGTCGATCGGTGCTGCGAAGCTTGGCCCCACCCTATCAAGACCAAGAGTAAAACAAGGGATTGATATTGTGGTCGCCGTAATGATGTTCACGATTGCCTTGATGCTAATTAACGAACTTGCCAATAAATACGGATAATTACATGGAACGATTAGATCAAATCTATCAGTACAATGTAGCTCTTCTTCAGCAGCTTGAAGTGAGCTTTAAAGAATGGCGTCATGAACCTATTCTTGATTTCGCCACTGATGTGCGTGTCGCAGAGCAACTTGGTTGGACAGGTACCCATAGCAAGAGTCTATTTCTGAAATTGAAAGGGGGCGGGCATGCGCTGTATCTGACCCACAAGGATGCACGCCTTGATAGTAAAGCTATCAAGCAAGTCTTAGGGAGGCGACCTTCCATTTGCAGCGATGAAGAAATGATAGCGCTGTTAGGCTGTCTTCCCGGCGCTGTTTGCCCTTTCGGTATGCCTGAACATGTTGAGATTGTCGTAGAACGTGCCTTATACCAACACCCGGAAATCCTCTACACACCCGGTCACCCTGAACTGACCATAGGCATTGCTGGCACTTCCTTGCCGAAACTATTGCAAGCTATCCCCAACTCAGTCATTGAGATATAAAAAAGCGAGGCTAGGCCTCGCTTTTCCAATCAGGATTCAACTTTGTTGAGGTGAACATCCATTTGCGGGAACGGAATTTCAATGCCTTCATGATCTAAGCCTTCTTTAATCGCTTGCATTAGATCGAAATACACTCCCCAGTAATCAGACGTCTTAACCCATGGTCGAACCACAAAGTTCACTGAAGAATCCGCCAACGTATGTACGCCAACCAGAACAGCAGGATCTTTAAGGATACGCTCGTCAGATTCACAGATCTTGGTTAAAAGCGCTTTGGTTTTCTGCAGATCCGCACTATAAGACACACCTATAATCAAATCGATGCGACGAGTTTCATGACGCGAGTAATTCGTGATAGGGCCGCCGATAACACTACCGTTTGGCACGACAACCATCTTGTTATCCGGAGTCGTCAGAACCGTTTGAAAGATTTGGATGGACTCAACACTGCCTGCTACGCCAGCAATTTCGACGTAATCGCCAGATTTAAATGGGCGGAAAGCAACAATCAGTACACCTGCTGCAAAGTTTGACAGCGACCCTTGCAGCGCTAAACCTACCGCTAAGCCTGCCGCACCGATAACAGCTACTACAGAGGCGGTTTGGACCCCGATACGACTCAAAGCCGCAATCAGTACAATCACAAATAATAAGTAACGTACCAAACCATGGACAAACTCAATAACCGCTTTATCCATCTTTTTCTTTTTCAGCATCTTAGCGACACTGTTCGCCACTATCTTAACAAAAATGTTACCGATGAATAGAATCAGAATGGCTGAAAGAACATTCACACCATACTGGATCAACAGGTCAGAATTATTGCTAATCCAAGATTCAGCCTGCGCTAAGCCATCCACTAATGGAGTTTCAATCTCCACCGAATTTCCTGCCATAATGTATACCCTCTAAAATGTGTGTCGATCTTATGAGTTACACGACTTTTTATGATTGATAGACGAAGTCGTCTTCATAGCTAACCTGAAACTGTGTCAGATTTTTGGCACGATATATCAATTTTGACGGTTCATAAAGTGACGTTTATGCAAAGAAAGCAAAAACAAAGAGTTATCAGAAAAAACTGATATCGGCTCGTTACAGATTACGCAATGGTTTTCAGTTTCGCCACTCTTTTAAGTGAGGAATAGCCCATTCATAAAACAAATACACTAAACACAAAAAAACCCGCTCATTGAGCGGGTTTTGCAAACTTCACAGAGTACTGAATTCCGGAGAATTATAGTACGTCTACTGCGTTTAGGTCAGCGAACGCTTTTTCTAGGCGAGTTACCATTGAAGACTGGCCTGCGCGTAGCCATACACGTGGGTCGTAGTACTTCTTGTTTGGCGCATCTTCACCGGTTGGGTTGCCGATTTGGCCTTGTAGGTAATCACGGTTTTCAGCTTCATACTTACGGATACCATCCCAAGTTGCCCACTGAGTATCAGTATCGATGTTCATCTTGATAACACCGTAACCGATAGATTCTTGGATTTCAGCTTCAGTAGAGCCTGAACCACCGTGGAAGACGAAGTTTAGAGCGTTAGGTGCGATACCGAACTTCTCAGCACAGTATGCTTGAGAATCACGTAGGATTGTTGGAGTTAGAACTACGTTACCTGGCTTGTATACACCGTGTACGTTACCGAAAGAAGCTGCGATAGTGAAACGGTGTGAAACAGCGTTTAGTTTCTCGTATGCGTAAGCCACATCTTCAGGTGAAGTGTAAAGCTCAGAAGCGTCCATGTCAGAGTTATCAACGCCATCTTCTTCACCACCAGTACAACCTAGTTCGATTTCTAGAGTCATGTCCATCTTAGCCATACGCTCTAGGTACTTAGCACAGATTTCGATGTTCTCTTCTAGAGACTCTTCAGAAAGGTCAATCATGTGAGAAGAGAATAGCGGCTTACCAGTTTGTGCGAAGAATTCTTCACCAGCGTCTAGAAGACCGTCGATCCATGGTAGTAATTTCTTAGCTGCGTGGTCAGTGTGTAGGATTACTGGAACACCGTAAGATTCAGCAACTGCGTGAACGTATTTAGCACCTGCTACAGCACCAAGGATTTGCGCACCTTGGCCTTCAAGTTTAATGCCTTTACCAGCGAAGAAAGCTGCACCACCGTTAGAGAACTGAACAACAACCGGAGCTTTAACTTTAGCTGCTGCTTCAAGTACTGCGTTTACTGAGTCAGTACCTACAACGTTTACTGCCGGAAGAGCAAAGTTGTTCTCTTTTGCTACTTCAAAAACTTTCTGTACGTCATCACCAGAGATAACACCTGGTTTTACGAAATCGAAGATCTTAGACATGGATGTAATCCTATTTATCTGTCGTTTTAAAAATAAAACTTGTTAAGTTTAAATTCTTGCAAACGTTTGCTCACAACGTGCGTCATTCTAGCAAAGAACAATGAGACTTGCAGCAAACCAGAAAGCGGGAGAGTCACTCCCCCGCTTTCGTTTAATTACTTAGCGCGCTCTTCAAGCATCGCAACTGCTGGTAATACTTTGCCTTCCACGAATTCAAGGAATGCACCGCCACCCGTAGAGATGTAAGAAACGTCAGCTTTAATACCGAACTTGTCGATAGCTGCTAGCGTGTCACCGCCACCTGCGACAGAGAAACCTGCAGACTGAGCGATTGCTTCAGAGATACCTTTTGTACCCGCTTCGAAGTTCTTGAATTCAAATACACCTACAGGGCCGTTCCATAGGATAGTTTTCGCGTTGCCGATGATTTCAGCTAAAGTCGCTGTTGATTCTGGACCAAGGTCGAAGATCATGTCGTCGTCAGCCACTTCTGAAACGTGCTTGATTTCAGCTTCTGCGTTTTCATCGAATGCTTTCGCGCATGCAACGTCAGTCGCAACGGGGATAGAACACTCTTTCATTAACTTTTGAGCCGTTTCAACTAGGTCTGCTTCGTATAGAGACTTACCTACGTTGTGGCCATCTGCAGCGATAAATGTGTTCGCGATGCCACCACCAACAACAAGTTGGTCAGCAACTTTAGATAGAGACTCTAGAACCGTTAGCTTAGTAGAAACTTTAGAACCACCAACGATAGCAACGAGTGGGCGCTCTGGGTTGTCCATTGCTTTGCCAAGTGCTTCAAGTTCAGCCGCTAGTAGAGGACCAGCACACGCTACAGGCGCGTTCATACCAACACCGTGAGTAGACGCTTGTGCACGGTGAGCCGTACCGAATGCATCCATTACAAAAATGTCACAAAGCGCTGCGTATTTCTTAGATAGCTCTTCTTCGTTCTTCTTTTCGCCTTTGTTAAAGCGAACGTTCTCAAGAACGACTAGCTCACCTGTGTTTAGCTCTAGGCCATCTAGGTAATCTTTAGCGAGTTTAACATCGCAATCTAGAGCGTCGTTTAGGTAGTTAACTACTGGTTGTAGAGAGAACTCTTCTGCGTATTCACCTTCAGTAGGACGACCTAGGTGAGAAGTAACCATAACTTTAGCACCAGCTTCTAAACAGTGCTTGATTGTTGGTAGAGATGCTAGGATACGTGCATCAGAAGTTACTTTGCCTTCTTTTACAGGTACGTTTAGATCCGCACGGATAAATACACGTTTACCTGCTAGATCCAGGTCAGTCATCTTGATTACAGACATGATGTGTCCTCTCAAATATTCAAAAAGTAAAGTTTTTAAGACCCGGCGACCCTGCCAAGCCCAATAATTCTTCAAACTGATTTAGATATGGAGTGTATCATTATTTATTTCAAGGCTAGAAATAAACATTTCTCCATCGCCTCTAATCTGCGTTCCCCTAAAAAGTAGCATCGAAGCGTCAAATTTGACGGGGAGCGGCTTGCATTGCGAGTGCCGTATCTAACATACGATTCGCAAATCCCCATTCGTTATCACACCAAACCAACATCTTAACCAAATGGCCATTACTGACACGGGTTTGAGTACCATCGACGATCGCGCTATGGGGATCATGGTTAAAATCGATGGAAACGAGCGGAGCTTCAGTATAGTCAACAATGCCCTGTAATGTACACTGAGAAGCCTTAACAATGGTTTGATTTACGTCATTAACTTTCACGTTTGTATTAATTGTGACGCTCAAATCCATGGCTGTGACGTTTACAGTCGGTACTCGTACTGAAATTGCTTCAAATTTGTTAGAAAATTTCGGGAAGATTCTTTCAATACCTTTATGCAACTTGGTGTCTACAGGTATGATCGATTGGCTGGCTGCACGAGTCCGTCTGAGATCAGAATGGTAGGCGTCGATGACCTGCTGATCATTCATCGAGGAGTGGATAGTAGTGATAGTACCTGAATCGATTCCAAAAGCTTCATCAAGGGCTTTGATAATCGGTACAATACAATTGGTCGTACACGAACCATTAGATACCACATTGTGATCAGCTGTTAGCGTATCGTGGTTAACGCCATAGATAATGGTATTGTCGAGATCGCTGGCACCTGGGTGAGAAAACAAGACTTTCTTCGCCCCCGCTTTGATATGCTCTTGACCATCAGCTTGAGAGCCAAACACACCGGTGCAATCCAACACTAAATCCACTTCCAGATCTCTCCACGGTAGAAGATCGATTTCTGCCAGATGAAGAATACGGATGGAATCAAACTCTCCGCTCTCATGATGAACGTAAATATGCTCCTGATCGTTAGTAATCTTCTTACCAAATCGACCGTGGCTAGTATCATATTGAAGCAAGTGTGCCATCGCATCGGGCTGCGCTAGCTCATTAACGGCTACCACTTTGATATCTTGGCTTTTGCCACTTTCATAGACTGCCCGCAAAACATTACGTCCAATACGCCCAAATCCGTTGATCGCAACTTTTAGCATGATTCCATCGCTCTACATCTTTTTCGTGTCACAAATACTACCTGATAGAGTTATAAATCGCATCTAGTTCCTCGTATCGGGCAAAAACAAAAAAGCCGAGTCACGAGGACCCGGCTTTCAAAGCAATTAATAATTAAGCTAAAAGCTCTTTCGCTGTATCCACAACGTTTTCAGTCGTGAAGCCGAACATCTTGAACAGCTCACCTGCTGGTGCAGATTCCCCGAAGGTGGTCATACCGAT
>NZ_JXXU01000089.1 GCF_000967495.1 Vibrio neptunius
CAAATAGAGTTGAGAACCTTTAGAACATGATCGTCTGTGCGCTTTGGCATGGTAACCTCCAACAGGAAAACATTTCCATCACCACACAGAGACCCCATAACAAAGGGTGGTGAACTGAACAAGGTTGATACTACCGCACACATGGAAACGGCCAGCCTCCCCGAAAGGAGCTGCCTCGCCCAGCCCACCGTAATACCGAATCGAAATGCGCATTAAGTCATGCGATTTAGATTTCTACAGATGTGCCTAGGCCGCACATGATGGAGGCTAAGGTTCAGCCGGCATCTATGCGCCATGTGTAAGGTGCGGGGTATCAATCCCGGCACTGGATTTTGCCAGTGCTTTTGCAGGATATCGCTGGGGTTCAGAAGAGTCAACGGTTTCATCGCGTAGGCCGATTAACTGGTCAAAAATCAGTATCTTGTAAAGAGGTGTGTTAACAATGTGTCGAGTAAAGGATGAGGTTTAGACAAGGCCGTCACAGTAGATGTCACTAGAGCGGTGGTCACTGAATTAATTATAGGTACAGCTCACTTCCTCTCAGAAGATTCATGAACTGGCGCTGAGCGCCAGTTCATAGAATCAAAGTCCGAGATTTATTAACCACTACATAGAAAGCACAACGCATTAAAAAGTTAAGTGCGAATGTGAGCGATGGCCTGATTTAGATCGTCGACGTTATGCTGTAAGTCGACGACAATCGGTTCCAGTTGGTTGATCGCCTCATTCATATTCGAAGAAAGGTTCTTGATATTGACCAAATTGCCTGAAATCTCATCACTCACAGCCAACTGCTCTTCCGTTGCGGTCGCAATTGACGAGTTAAGCTTGTGGATTTCAGTGGCTGACCCCTGAATGGTACTCAGTGCATCGTTGGCAACACGCATATTTGAGCGTGTCGATTGCATTTTATCCGCACTACTTTCGATAGTCACCGTCGACTCTTTGGCTTTGTCTTGCAACGTGGAGATGATACTCTCAATTTCACCTGTCGAGTCTTGAGTGCGTTGAGCGAGAGAACGCACTTCGTCAGCCACTACGGCAAAACCTCTACCTTGCTCACCCGCACGAGCCGCTTCAATCGCAGCGTTCAGCGCCAGAAGGTTGGTCTGCTCGGCGATGGCTTTAATCACGTCTAACACATTACCGACATTGTTTGACTCTTCGGCCAACTGCTGAATGATTTGCGAGGTATTAGTAAACTCGCCCTCTAGCTGGGTAAATTCGTTAGATGTTTTATCGAACACATTTTTACTCGTGGAGGCATCTTTTTCCGCACTGCCAGCATATTGCTCGGCCATATTGGTGCTCTCTGCGACATTAGACAATGCCGTCGTCATTTCTTCCATTGCAGTCGCAGCCATTTCCATCTCTTGATTCTGCTGGTTGGCAATATCGATGTTTTTATGAGTGATTGATTGAATAGACTGAGAAATGTTAGAAATAGTGGCATTAACCTGATTAATCTTGCTGATGGTTTCGCCATAACTGATAAGGACTTTATTGATGGTCGTCCCTATAATACCGAGCTCGTTGTTGCTTTTATCATCAACACGCAGAGTTAAGTCTGAGTCAGTGTCTACTTGTTGGAGTAGCGTCGCCATTTGGTCAATCGGTTTTACCACCCGACGATTAACTAGGAAATAGCCAATAATTGCAATAACAAACACCGCGATCAAAGAAATATTGCCGATGAGAACAGTATTCTGAACCTTCTGAGCCGCGTGTTTAAATTGGCGGTTGGTCCGTGATTCCAACTCTTTAAAGAAAGCATCAATCGGTGCCATGATCTTGGCTTTTTCTTGGTGATATTCTTTGCTATGTAGTAGGCTCGCCGCCATGACTAAGTCTGGTTCGCCTCGGCGAGTATAATTGCCTGAACTGTCAGGGTAGAGCCCTTTTACCGCATTCATGGCTTTTACTTCCATATTTACTAAGGCGTCAGAATTTTTTTGGGCTTGCTGTAAGAGTTTAAATTCAGACTCACTAAAGCCCAGATTTTCCATCATTTGTTCGAGAGACACACGCTGTCCATCGGGTTTGGGTTTCTGACCATAATTCAGCACGAGATCCCAATAGATGGTGTGATAGTTCTCTGGTCGAGGTTTCTGACCATTGCGAATAGCCAGTATGTCCATATACATTTTTTCGTAGGTATCATCAGCCGTCACAACATAAGTTCGCCCCAAACGAGTCAAGTCATCAGAGCTTTGACGTAGCTCATCGGCGGCTTGATAAGATTGGTAACGGATTCGCGCCATCTCATCGACTTTTTTCAACAAATCGTTTAACTGCAGCACAGTCACCACGCTGATCACAATGCCCAGAGCAATAACCCCGAACACCAACTTCATGGTATTGTTTATGTTCATACTGTTGATTCCTTTTACTCATTGAATCAACCGACGTTGTGTATGTTGCAGATGAATGGCTAACCGTTATTATATTAGAGAGCTGACCTTGTGTTTCCAGAGCACCACTTCTTAACGAAACAAGGCGTCTTTCTGTGTTTTACACCCATAGCCTTAAACTTAGTCTATTCCTTTCGGCTTAGCGAATGGAGTGGCTCAATCAGGCTATGTGGATACCTCTTATATTGGTCGCTATATAAGTACTCCTAAACAGTCACCATTGGCGAAATACCAGTCAGAATTTATTGAGGTGCTCGATAATATGAGGAAAAATGGCGAGATAACCGAAATTTATAAGAAAAACAACTTAACGCCAATCATTCAATCGTTGCCTTAGCTTTTTAAGGACTTTCAGAATATGGTCGGCCGTGAGCTTTGGCATGGTAACCTCCAACAAGAAAACATTTCCATCACCACACAGAGACCCCATGACAAAGGGTGGTGAACTGAACAAGGTTGATACTACCGCGCACTCGGAACGCCCAGCCCACCGTAATACCAACTGGGTTATTCAAAAAAGAAACACATCCATTTTCTACAGGCGCGCTAAGGCACACATAGTGCGAACCAAAACTTTGGTTAGCGGCTATGTGTAGAGTGCAATAAGGCGGGGTATCAATCCCGATACTGGATTTTTCCAGTGCTTTTGAGGACATCGCTGGGGTTCAGAAGAGTCAACGCTTTCAGCGCGTAGGCCGATTAAGTGGTCAAAAATCAGTACCTTGTAAAGAGGTGTGTTAACAATTTGTCGAGTAAAGGATGAGGTTTAGACAAGGCCGTCACAGAAAACGGCTTCTATTGTTTAAGGCTGAGAAGAGATTCAGAACACAACAAAAAGATACAGCTGCATTTGGACATAAAAAACCAATGTTTTCTTGCTCAGCTATTAACTGAGTTTATTAAGCCGCCTTTTTCTACGGAGCAAAGTATCGAGCACACTCTGAAGCTGTAAGCCCAACACAAGTGACGGCTTTCTCATCGAGTGCCTTGCTAGTCTTCTTTTTATGCAGATCTTGAATAACTAAATACCCCCAATAACCTTGTCGCGTAGTGGCAATAATTTCTTCTCCAATCGAAAAATAATGAGACGCTATGTCGTTTGCATCATATTTAAGGTCTCTTTCTCCGTCGTTGATACACAAATACTTTATTGTTCCACCTTTAACGGAGCGTTCACCTTTACAAGTTACTATGAAGTTGATTTTAACAACCTCGTCACCTAGATATCTTTCATTGGGAACTGTTATACCTATTCTTATTAAGATAAACAGCAGAAGAACAATAAATGGTAACAAACGGGTTGTTGAATTAGGGCGCTTTCCAAAATTACCGTGTTCCACAATCATTGTTTCGGCGCGTTTAACTCTTCTAATTTTGTAGATGTAAAAAATCGCTGTAAAAATGACTGCCAGGAAAGCTGAAAAATAAGTTAAAACGCCATTGTCGAGGGTATTTTGATATACCGAAAACCTTGCCTTAAACACGAGAAACGAGACAAAAATCAATGGGGCTATAAATGTTATAATCTGAATACTTCCTCCTCAAGTGCTAACTGACTTGTAACATACCACAAAACGAATCCAAGCCACCTAAAACACAGAGCAAGCTTTGAAGTAAACTTGCCGAGTATTGGCTATTTAATCAAACACTTACTTAAAGACAAGCTTCAAGTTTCTTATTAATCCCCTGTATTCTCCGAGGCGATAACGTCTTGTATAGGTAGCTCCTCGTAAGTCATCACGTGAGTATGCTCACTCGGTACCAATATGACTTTCCCCCGAGGTCGATAGTTTTTGTTAGTCACTAGGTACATCTCATCGATATCCATACCCAGATTTGAAAACTTGCCTATCACTATCACGCTCATACCTTTTTTAGCGGCGGCCCAAATCTCTTTGTCTCCGTAGCAAATACGCTCAAACCTTTCTAAATATAAGCCACCTTTGCACGCCGGTTTTGCTCCTGTTATAAATCGACTTGTTTTCCCTTTCACTGCTAAATGCAATGCCGCTTCCTTACTATTGTAAATGTGCACGACTTGCACAAAAAGGGTTAACACGCCAGCAAAAAGTAAGCCGTGTATCATTAAAAAACCCACAAATGAGTAGCACAACTCTTTGCAAGATAATTTCTCATCTGAAGAGCACTGTTTTCTCACTAGCCACGCAAAGCAGACTACACCAGATGATATATACAGCATCCAGTTGATATCCACTATCTGCTCTGGCCAATCAAACTTATACCAATTGTCTGGCCACATAAGAACCACAAACCCAATCAAAGACAGCATCGTCCAAATAAAAACCAACGCGCCTAACAATGTCTTGGGTTTTATTCGTGCTATCAGCAGTTTCCAACCATTTTGGTCGTTGTTGTCCAAATTTATTGGTTTTTTGTCCAATCCCATATGTTCACTGAGTTTAATCATGGTTTCGTCAAGGTCATCTCTAGGTCAGCCAACTGGTGAATTAAATTATTCCAGACCACCAAATGTAACCAGTCATCTGGATTGGGAAACGTCATTGCCAATCTTGCCATTACTACCAAATATTAAGTACCGTAATAAACCTGCGCTTTTCAACGGAGTGCCTGCCAATCATTTTAACTTGCGAAGGAACAAAGCTATTTTCTTTGTAAACGGGTTGGACCTCTAAGCGATTAATCAGCTTATCCTTGATTAAACTAAGTACATTCTGTGTATTCTGCTCGTGTGCCGCCGAAATATCTTCAGGGACGAACACGATATTCCTAGGTTCATTTTTGCCACCTAATTCAGTCGGTAAGAGCAGCACTTCAAATAATTCTCCTCGCTGTACGAGTTCCAATGCTTTTTCTCGCGTATCTACCTCAGAAAAATCAGGAGTTGGTTCTGCATTAACCACAGCAATCAATAGAAAACTGAAAGCCACTGCGATGAGCTTTTTCATGTATTCTCCGTTAGGTTTTAATTAGGTCGTGAGCAGCGACAATCGCAATTGTGCTGCAAACACTGAAGCGGGTACATACCGAAAGTGACAAACGTTGCGAATCCGCTTAAATAGATTGCTAAATGCAATCGATTAATTATCCTTTCTATTCAATCACTAAACAACCGAGCTCAACAATGGAATTCGAAGATTTAGCCAAGATACTTTGCAGAGAACTCACGCTAGAGTCAAAATCAGGCCATACTTTCAACTGGAATTATCGAGGTGATAATAAAATTGCCATAAAACCACAAGGTTTTGATACTAACGCACTGACGTTACGTCAAACAACATCAGACTTGGTTATTGAAGTCACAGACTCTGGAACCAATGACTACTTGTATAAAGAAACCAGTATTACAAAGGCGACTGCCCTCGGCCTTAAAGCACTGTCAAACAAAATCAAATAGTCATACCTATATCACCGGACGTTACCGAAATAGCGAGACGAGATAGATAATTTTGTTGTTTGAAAAGCATTGGCTGCTATCGCAGCCAATAGAGTGTGGTAGCCTTAAAACGGGCTGAAAGCAGATATGTGTTAGGTGTCAATCTAATTGAGTAGTCGCTCTTCATCACCTTGCTGTTGATGATAGAACTTTGCTTCTTCTATTTTTTGCTTTGATTCTTCTTCAGTCAAAACTTCTTGCTCAGCTAACCATTTGAACTTATTGATTTCATTAGTTAGATCATTGTCAACGTTAACATCGGCATACCAAGCTAGGAGCTGTGCCTTGCGTCGACTCATTAATTCGTTAACGATAGCATCATGCTGTTTATCATGAATGATGTGCAATCTAGCATTGTCAGTTTTGTATATTGTGTAGGTAACTTTTGATATTACTGACCAAGCCAAACAAGCGGCGCCTATAAGAATCCACATCAGATCGATATAAAGTGACTCTCGAGTAATGCTACCGTAAACACCAGGGCGGGAGCATACTT
>NZ_JXXU01000090.1 GCF_000967495.1 Vibrio neptunius
TCGGCTCAATGAATACTGAACATTGCTTTGCTAAATAAATAGCATAAAGTAATGTTTGAATTGACTGTGCTGAATCTTTCGATTCAATGGTCACTCAGTTCATTGAAACCTAATTTGAAGCCTAAGCTTCTAATTGGATTATCATCAACGAGTGCCCACACAGATTGATAGGTTTATATTGTTAAAGAGCTTTGCTTTTCAAGAAACTTTCTCTCAAAGCGGAGGTGCATTCTAGCGAGATAATTTGAAGAGTCAAACACTTTTTCAAACTTATTTTCTCAGAAGCTTTTCACCTCTCTAACACTGCTGAAGCCTTGTGGCGTCTGCCGTGTCAGTGGATGCGCATTATAGAGAGTCCCTCTGATAGCGCAAGCCCTTTTTCAAAAAAAATTGAAAAAACTCATCGTTCGTTGAAAATGTGTTCAAAACAACAAAAAAGAGGGCAAAAAGCCCTCTTTTATCTATCTATTTCATTCAGTTTTAAATAAATGCGTACGCGTCAGCAAACATACGGTCGCTGTTAGCACCTTTGTTCTGGGTAAATTGTTCACGAGCCGCACCCGCCATTTCAAAACGTCCAGCAATGTAGATGTCATATTCTGCAAGAGAATCAAAATCGTCACTGACGGCTTGAAGTACATTTCCGACTTTGCCTTGCCATTCAGAAGTCGCTTCTTCTACTACTGGAATAAAGTGCACGTTGCTGAACTGTGTTGCGATACCATCCAGTTCATCCTTAGCATATAGCTGGCGTTCATCTCGGCCACCCCAATAAAGATAGATCTCATTAGTTTTATTTTGAGCAACACAGTGGTCCAATATCGAACGCACATAACTAAAGCCTGTACCACCAGCAATCAAAAGTAGAGGACGCTCGCTCTCTTCTTTAACCCACGCCTCGCCATGAGGTGCATCAATACTGATGTCACCATCATTTTCTAATGCGTTTTGCATCGCTTCCACAACTTCAAGAGCGTACGCGTTATGCTCTGCTGCACCAATGTGAAGCTCAAGCTCACCTTCATGACGACAAGGACTGCTTGCAATAGAGAATGGACGTTTATCTTTTTCTCCCATCACAACCATTAGATACTGGCCAGCCTTAAAGCTGACTGGTGTCTTTGGATGCAACAGAATTCGATGGGTATTACAAGCTAACGGCTCAATAGACTTTACTTTACATTGGATGGTCATTTTATTCCTCTTACTTACTCCTCAAAAGTAAGTACCAAATTACTTTCTGCGAAGGCCTGACAAGCAAACACCCAGCCTTGTTGCTGCTCTTTCTCTGTGAGCATTGGCTCAAGCTGGTAATTGACTCGACCTTCTATTTTCCGACACAGACACGCTGCGCATGCTCCCACTTGGCAGCGGTTTGGGAAGCTGATGTGATTGTTGAGCGCAGCTTCCAATACCGTTTCCCCTTCCTGCACATAGAATTGTATATTCTGCGGCTTCAAGGTCACCAAATGGCTCATAATATTCCCAGCTTACTCCATTTTGCATCGACCTGCGCAACTAACTGAGAATCTTTCTTGATTGGGACGCCCCACTCTCGCTGGACTTCTCCCTCAAACTTGTTGGTCGCATCCAAACCCAATTTGGAACTACGACCTTCTTTTGCTTCTATCTGTACTGTGTCACGATTTGGATCCATTCTCGTGGTAATCGCCCAAATTATGTCATTCCAATCGTGCACATTGACGTCATCATCGCAGAGAATAACAAACTTAGCATCTGTATACTGCTTTAGAAACTCCCACACACCATTGAGCACCGCTTTCGATTGCATGGCGTGGTTTTTCTTCATCGACAGCACCATAAAGCGATCGGCACCAGCAGATTTTGGCAAAGCGATATCGACAATTTCCGGAAATGCCTGACGAAGTTGACGTAACTGTTCATCTGTAATTGCTATTTGGCTTGCGGATGCTAACTCTGGGTCAGAGGCCTTCTCGGCATCCCATTTAATCGTTGCATCTAAGCCCATCTTAGAGCCAAGCCCTACAACTGGTGAGGCGAAGTCGAGAGAATCAATAGGCGTGTTGTCAATCATTAAGGTATCGCGAACAGGTTCCATATGCTCACACATGGCCTTCACGACATCATCCCAGCTGCGCGCATTGACACTTTCATCACACACCACAACAAACTTGGTGTACATGAACTGGCGAAGGAAAGACCATACCCCCATCATGACTCGCTTAGCATGCCCTGGGTATTGCTTTTTCATCGTCACCACCGCCATTCGGTACGAACAGCCTTCAGGCGGTAGGTAGAAATCTTCAATCTCGGGAAACTGCTTTTGCAGGATAGGGACAAACACTTCGTTTAACGCTACACCCAATACAGCAGGTTCATCTGGCGGACGTCCTGTGTAAGTGCTGTGATATATCGGGTCCTTACGCATGGTGATATGCGTAATGGTAAAAACGTGGTGTTTTTCTTTTTCGTTGTAATAACCAGTGTGGTCACCATAAGGGCCTTCGTCTGCATACTCATTCGGGTCAATGTAACCCTCAAGCACGATCTCGGCGCTGGCAGGTACTTCAAGATCATTACTAACAGATTTGACGACTTCTGTTTTACTGCCTCTAAGCAAACCCGCAAACGCATACTCAGATAACGTATCAGGCACAGGGGTGACTGCACCCAAAATAGTGGCTGGGTCAGCACCAAAGGCAACCGACACTGGAAATGGCTCTCCCGGATGGGTTTCGATCCAGTCACGCAGATCAAGTGCACCACCACGGTGTGCTAACCAACGCATGATTATTTTGTTGTTACTAATTTTCTGCTGACGGTAGATTCCAAGGTTCTGACGCTTTTTATGTGGCCCTCTAGTTACGGTTAGTCCCCAAGTAAGCAGAGGAGCAACGTCATCTTGCCAACAACTCATCACAGGAATTTTATCGAGGTCGACATCGTCACCTTGCCAAACAATCTCCTGACACGGCGCTTTACGTAGTCTTTTGACAGGCATATTCAGTACTTGTCTAAAAACAGGAAGTTTCTCTAACGCATCCTTAAAACCACGTGGAGGTTCTGGCTCTTTGAGATAAGCCAACAATTTACCCACTTCACGCAGATCTTTGACATCCTCGCGCCCCATACCTATCGCAACTCGCTCGGGAGTACCAAATAAGTTGGTGAGTACAGGCACATCGTAGCCGATAGGGTTTTCAAACAACAACGCTGGACCACCGGCACGCAAAGTACGGTCACTAATTTCTGTCATTTCATAATGTGGGTCGACAGGCTCAGAGATGCGTTTAAGCTTCCCTTCCTGCTCAAGGTGAGCGATAAAGTCGCGTAAATCCTTAAAACTCATTGGTCTTCTGTGACTGATTAAAGTGCAAGCAGTATAACAAAAAGAGGGATCTTACGATCCCTCTTTTCTATAAGGTTATTTTTATTGTGATAAAACGTTCAAAATCGCGCTACTACGGACTGTTTGATTGTGGTTAACTAGCTCTTTTAACCATGACGAATAGCCCTGATTCGCAAGCTCTGTCGCGACCATCGAAGCTTCACCTCGAATTGCCATTCGGTCTATCAAAAAGGCCTTTACCTTATCCTTCATTGGCTTGATACGAGTCAGCTCTTTGATAGCTTGTTCCTTAAGGCTCGGATTATGAGCAGCAAGCATGATCTGATTGACTGAGAATTCATCGCCCACTGTCGCCAAACGACTAAGCTCAGACTGGCTTTGAAAATCGGCACGCATCAGCCAAAGCAGTTTATAGACGTCAGGGTTTTCACTCACCTGAGCTAAACGCACCATAACCTGTGATGAGGGTAGCCAACTGGTCACAGCTGTTCCGGTGAGTTGAAGCACTAAATTTTGCACGGCCTCCGGCGACAAACTATCCAACTCACGAACCAGTAATGCTTCACGCGCTTGGATTTGATAATCGCTACCCGACAGCCACTGTTTTAGTTCCAGCTCGCCACGTTCTGCACTCAACACAAATTCTAGTGTCGATTGATCCTGTTGCCATTGTTTAAGTAAACGACTGGCGATAGCTGGATAGTTAAAGGCAGGAATGGAAAACTCATACCCATCGCCTCTCTCCAACACTTGATAGGTCGGCACCATGGCTTTTTGTTTTTCAACGAACAAAGCCATTTTAGGCGTCAAGATGACATCTTGGTCTTCAATTTTTTTTAACAGTAGGAAACGCGCCACTTCTTGTTGAGGAAGCGACAGTCTTTCGAGGGCGAAATTGAGTGAGTCGATATTATTTTCGACAGCATGTTGGAGCAGTTCTGCAACTTTCAGATTAATCTGTAGATCCTGAAGTAACAGCTCGACTTGTTCTGACTGCATTTCCTTCGCAGCAACCGTTGGTGCTCCAATCAATAATGACGTGCATAGGAGAACCGACGACAACATTCCTTGTTGCATGTTAACCTCCTCTTAACATTCTTGGCCATTGTGGGGCCAATCAGATAAGAATGCAAACAAAAACGCCACCGACAATGTCGATGGCGTTTGAGGTCACAAATTTTTACTGACGACGCATGGCGTCAAAAAACTCATCGTTAGTCTTGGTCATGGCGAGCTTGTCGATCAAGAACTCCATCGCGTCGATTTCACCCATTGGGTGAACAATCTTGCGCAGAATCCACATCTTCTGAAGCTCTTCATTCTTAGTCAGAAGTTCTTCACGACGAGTACCTGAACGGTTGAAGTCAATGGCAGGGAAAACACGTTTCTCAGCTATCTTACGGTTCAGGTGAATTTCCATGTTACCTGTACCTTTAAACTCTTCGTAGATAACTTCGTCCATCTTAGAACCAGTATCAACAAGAGCCGTCGCGAGAATTGTCAGACTACCGCCTTCTTCTACGTTACGTGCAGCACCGAAGAAGCGCTTAGGACGGTGTAGCGCGTTAGCATCGACACCACCAGTCAGGACTTTACCTGATGATGGAACAACTGTGTTGTATGCACGAGCTAGACGAGTGATAGAATCAAGCAGGATTACTACGTCTTTCTTGTGTTCAACAAGACGTTTTGCTTTCTCGATAACCATCTCAGCAACTTGTACGTGGCGAGATGCAGGCTCATCAAACGTAGATGCAACCACTTCACCTTTTACTAGGCGTTGCATCTCGGTTACTTCTTCTGGACGCTCGTCGATAAGAAGCACCATTAGCTCACATTCAGGGTGGTTGTAAGCAATGCTTTGAGCAATGTTCTGTAGCAGCATTGTTTTACCCGCTTTTGGCGGAGCAACAATCAGACCACGCTGACCTTTACCAATTGGTGAAGCCAGGTCAAGAACACGTGCTGTAATATCTTCAGTCGAACCGTTACCACGCTCCATCACCATACGCTCGTTTGCGTGCAGTGGCGTCAAGTTTTCAAATAGAATCTTGTTACGCGCGTTGTCTGGCTTATCATCGTTAACTGTATTGACTTTTAACAGAGCAAAATAACGTTCGCCATCTTTTGGTGGACGAATCTTACCAGCAATAGAGTCGCCTGTACGAAGGTTGAATCGGCGGATCTGACTTGGAGATACATAGATGTCATCTGGGCCTGCCAAGTAAGAGCTGTCTGCACTGCGCAAGAAGCCAAAACCGTCTTGAAGTATTTCCAGAACCCCGTCGCCAAAAATGTCTTCGCCGCTTTTCGCATGCGCTTTAAGGATAGCGAAGATAATGTCTTGTTTTCTTAGACGAGCTAGGTTTTCAAGGCCCAAGCTTTCGCCAAGTTTGACAAGATCAGACACTGGTCTGTTCTTCAGTTCTGTTAGATTCATGGTGGTGGATACTTTTTTAGTCAAAATAGGATCTGTTATTTAGTTAAGATGAATTTTGGTCACAGGATCGACCAAGAAGAGAAACTTGTTTATTTAACGTGCGATAAATTAGCACTAAATACTAGCCTAGTCTAGATTTTGTTAGTCTTCAAAAACAAAACCGTGCATTTTGTTAAATGCACGGCCTTATCTGAACAACTGAATTATAGGTTAGCGTCCAAAAACTCTTTCAACTGAGTTTTAGACAGCGCACCTACTTTCGTCGCTGCAACACTACCATTTTTGAAAAGTAATAGTGTTGGGATACCACGAATACCAAATTTAGGTGGAGTACCTGCATTTTGGTCGATATTCAGTTTACCGATAGTGAGTTTGCCTTCGTACTCTTCGGCGATCTCGTCCAGAATAGGAGCAATCATCTTACAAGGACCACACCATTCTGCCCAAAAATCAACAAGAACCGGGCTTGCAGCGTTGAGTACGTCGGCTTCAAAACCGTCATCAGTTAGCTGCAAAATCTTATCACTCATCTTCCACTCCAATGTGTTTTTTCAGAACTGGTTGGATGATAACCAGTATTTAGATGCCCTATTGGAATGTATTTACTTTCGTATTGCAAGCTTAAGCTGATATTCTATAGCCATGAAAAAGACGCATATCACAGAGCAAAAGTTCGCCGATTTGGGTTTACACCCCCAAGTTGTTGAAGGTTTGGAGAAAAAAGGGTTCGAGTTTTGTACCCAAATTCAAGCCTTGGCGTTGCCGGTACTGCTCACCGGCCAAGACATTGCAGGTCAGGCTCAAACAGGGACAGGAAAAACCCTGGCTTTTCTGACTGCTACTTTTAACCACCTGCTGAATACACCAGAGCACGAAGGTCGCAAGCCGACTCAACCACGTGCGATTATCATGGCACCGACTCGTGAACTGGCAATTCAGATTTACAATGACGCTGAACCTCTGATAGCAGAAACCGGTATTAAAGCCGCATTGGCATACGGTGGCGAGAGCTACGACAAGCAACTTGCTAAGTTAGAGCAAGGTGTAGACGTGCTGATCGGTACCACAGGTCGTATTATCGACTTCCACAAGCAGAAGGTATTTAACCTTAACCACATCCAAGCGGTTGTGCTTGATGAAGCTGATCGTATGTTCGATCTTGGTTTCATTAAAGACATTCGTTTTCTATTCCGTCGAATGCCTGAACCTAAAGATCGTTTGAACATGTTGTTCTCTGCAACGCTTTCTTATCGCGTTCAAGAACTGGCGTTTGAACACATGCATAATCCAAAGCACGTTGAGTCGGAACCAGGTACCAAAACTGGCCACCGTATTCAAGAAGAGCTGTTTTACCCATCTAACGAACACAAGATGTCTCTGCTACAAACTCTTATTGAAGAAGAATGGCCAGAACGCGCGATCATCTTTGCCAATACCAAACACAAGTGCGAATCCGTATGGGGCCACCTAGCAGCTGATGGGCATCGCGTAGGTCTATTGACGGGCGATGTACCGCAGAAGAAGCGCGAACGCATCTTGGAACAGTTCACGAAAGGTGAAGTTGACCTGCTAGTGGCAACAGACGTAGCAGCTCGTGGCCTTCACATTCCTCAAGTGACTCACGTATTTAACTTTGACCTACCTGACGATTGCGAAGATTACGTACACCGCATCGGTCGTACGGGTCGTGCAGGGGCAAGTGGCCATTCAATCAGCTTTGCGTGTGAAGACTACGCTATTAACTTACCGCCGATTGAAGAGTACATTGAGCACACCATTCCTGTTTCAAACTACGACCCAAGTGCGCTGATCGAAGATTTACCAGCGCCAC
The DNA here is from genome assembly GCF_000967495.1 of Vibrio neptunius. GTDB lineage: Bacteria > Pseudomonadota > Gammaproteobacteria > Enterobacterales > Vibrionaceae > Vibrio > Vibrio neptunius. The sequence continues at coordinate 7,603 of NZ_JXXU01000090.1, forward strand.
TACGTATGCGTTCTAATCGTCCGCAACAACGTCGTACCAACACGGGTGGTTCACGCTCAGGCAACCGTCGTAACAACAACCGCTCTCGTCAACGTCACCAAAAGGATTCTTAAGTCGTCTATGAGCCAAGCAGTTTCTTCCCCGCTCTACGCTGCCATCGACCTCGGGTCGAACAGTTTTCATATGCTCGTTGTGCGTCACATTGATGGCAGCGTTCAGACTATGGCAAAAATTAAACGTAAGGTTCGTCTTGCCGCAGGGTTAGACGACAATAACGCTTTAAGCCAGGAAGCCATGCAACGCGGATGGGACTGCTTGAGTCTATTTGCAGAGCGACTTCAAGATATACCAACGCAGAATATCCGCATTGTGGGCACGGCAACACTGCGCACCGCCACCAATGTGGATATCTTTCTTGATAAAGCAAACCAGATTCTTGGTCACAAGATTGAAGTGATCTGTGGCGAAGAAGAAGCGGCCACCATTTATAAAGGGGTGGCACACACATCTGGCGGCAGCGGTCGTCGTTTGGTGGTCGATATTGGCGGCGCCAGTACCGAACTTATTATCGGTGAAGGTTTTGAAGCCAAGGCACTGACCAGCCTGAAAATGGGTTGTGTTACTTGGCTGGAGCGCCACTTTAAGGACCGCCAGCTCACCGTAACCAACTTTAACAATGCGATTGAAGCGGCTAAAGAAACGCTGAGACCTATCCTTGAGCAATACACTAAGATTGGCTGGGATGTGTGTGTCGGTGCTTCTGGTACAGTTCAGGCTTTGCAGGAAATTATGCTAGCGCAAGGTATGGACGAAGTCATTACTCACGCCAAACTCAAGCGTCTGCAAAAACAAGCTATGCTGGCGGATCATTTGGAAGAGCTGGAGATAGAAGGGCTAACGCTAGAACGCGCACTGGTCTTCCCAAGCGGTCTTTCGATTCTCATCGCTATCTTTGAATTACTGGAAATTGATTCAATGACATTGGCTGGCGGCGCACTGCGCGAAGGCTTAGTGTATGAAATGGTCGATGAACTCAAGCAAGACGATATTCGTGCTCGCACAATTGCCAGTGTTCAAACCCGCTACCAAATTGATACGGTTTACGGTCAACAAGTCGCAACCTTAGCCAGTAAACTGCTTGAGCAATGTGAAGCCGAGTGGATTGCAGAAGCTCAGGGCAGCGTTCTGCTAGAGACAGCGGCGAAGCTGCATGAAATTGGTCTAACGATTGACTTCAAGAAAGGCGGTGAGCACAGTGCGTACTTATTGCAAAACTTGGATCTACCCGGTTACACCCGAGCACAAAAGCACTTCCTTGGTGAAGTATCACGTCGTTATCGCGAACAACTCACTTCTCTGCCAGAGCAACATGCGCTGTCAGGTAACAGTGCCAAACGCGTATTACGTTTGCTGCGTCTCGCGGTTTTACTGACCCATCGTCGCAATCCGGATTTGGAGCCCAATATCGCACTTCAATCTCAAGGCGATAAGCTCACCCTAACGGTTGCAGAACAGTGGCTGAAAGCCAACCCTCTAACTGCGGCGGAGTTAGAGATAGAAGCCAACCGTCAAAGTGACATTGGCTGGCCTTTGAGCATCATTGCCAACTAACTAAAGAACAAATAAAAAGCCCGACAAGGTCACTTGTCGGGCTTTTTTGTTTTCGAAAGGCGAACCTTATTTGGCGCCAATCACTTTAAAGTCAGGATTAACAGCTGTGAGTTTCTTCACCAAGTAATTCAGCAGCACACCATACATAGGTACAAATAGGCCTAAGCTTATCACCAGTTTGAATCCATAATCCACCAGCGCGATTTCGGTCCAGTGCTCAGCCATAAATGGATCAGGGCTTTGGTAGAATGCAATGGCAAAGAAAGCGATAGTATCCAGCGCGTTACCAAACAGAGTGGAACACGTTGGGGCAACCCACCACTGCTTCATCTGGCGCAGGCGATTAAACACATGCACATCTAGGATTTGCCCTAGTAGATAAGCCATAAAGCTCGCAATCGCAATACGCGCAACAAACAAATTAAACTCACCTAAGTGTGAGAAACCCTGAAATTGCCCTTCAAAAAACAATACCGATAAGCCATAGGACACTGCCAGCGCTGGTAGCATCACCCAGAAAATGATCTTACGCGCAAGTTGGGCACCAAAAATTCGTACTGTCAGATCAGTTGCCAAAAAGATAAACGGAAACGTGAAGGCGCCCCACGTGGTGTGGAAACCAAAGATAGTAAATGGAAGCTGAACCAGATAATTACTCGATGCAATAATGATCAAGTGAAATAGAACTAATAACAAAAGGGCTTTGCGCTGCTGCGCAGGGGTAAAGTTACTCATGCGATACCTTTTTAGTTTGGTTTGGGGGTGAGGGAACCCAAAGCGAATCTGTTCCAGCCACGGAAAGACTCTTACCAACAATGTAAAACGAAAATAAAACTCGATATTGAGATGACTATCGCTTCATCAAAATAGCGCTGTGCCATTAAACCAAGTGAAGCTTTAAACATGACCAATATCGCGGCCGGCGATTATACATTAACCGATATAAGTGGCAATAGATGTGCTTAATGCAATCGGTTCGCCTAACTAGAATCCGCGTTGAAATAGGCCCGCGAGGTAATCCAACTCTTCTCTGCTCTCTGTTATGGCCAGAGCCTCCAACCAAACACTCTCGCTATAATGTTCCGATTTGAGAAACAACTGACATCCTTCAAAATCAATCAACCATGAATGCATGTCGGCGTCCCATTGCTTTTCAACCACAGACGCAGAGAGGAGTTTTATCAGCTTATCAGCCAGCTGAGGAAAACTATCAAAATCAAAACGCGGAGATCGAATGATGATACGCCCTTCTTGCGCTTGATACTCAAGCAAACCAAATTCCGTTTGCTGCACTGAATCAACCATGATGAGTAATGTGCTCCTGAATTAAATCTAAGAATGGATCGGCATATTTGTCTAACTTACGCTGCCCTACCCCATTGACCGCTAGCATTTCACCATAAGAGGTTGGCAAAATTTCTGCCATATCAATCAAGGTGGCATCGCTAAACACCACGTATGGTGGTAAACCATCTTCATCGGCAATCGCTTTGCGAAGCTTACGCAACTTAGCAAATAGCTTTTTATCGTAGTTCTTACTGGTAAGTTTGTCCGACTTAGCGGCTCTCGCGGCGGTATCAAGACGAGGCACGGCTAATTCAAGAGCAGTATCACCGCGTAATAGCGGACGCGCTTCTTCCGTAAGCTGTAAGGTTGAGTTGCGAGTAATATTCTGGAACAACATACCTTTATGAATCAACTGACGGAAAATACTCACCCAGTAGTCGTGGCTATTCTCACGTCCTATCCCATAAGTGGTGAGCTTGTCGTGACCATTTTCGCGTATGCGGATGTTCTGCATACCACGCAAAACTTCAACCACATAACCCATACCAAAGTTCTGATTAACCCGGTAGACACAAGACAGCGCTTTACGTGCCTGTTCAGTGGCATCAAAATGCTTGGGCGGGTCCAAACAGATGTCGCAGTTGCCACAAGGCTGTTCACGGTACTCACCAAAGTAATTTAGTAACACTTGACGACGGCACGTCTGCGCTTCAGCAAAAGCACTCATCGCATTGAGCTTATGCGCTTCCACTTGCTTTTGTGGCCCATCGTCTTTTTCATCCAACATGCGCCTCAACCAGCTGATATCTGCTGGGTCATATAGCGTCATCGCTTCTGCTGGCAAACCATCCCGACCTGCTCGACCAGTTTCCTGATAGTAGGATTCAATGTTGCGTGGAATATCAAAATGGACCACAAAGCGTACGTTGGGTTTGTTGATCCCCATACCAAACGCCACCGTGGCGACCACAATTTGGATATCATCACGCTGAAACGCTTCTTGCACATAAGCGCGCTCGTCTGCCTCTAAGCCTGCATGGTAACTGGCGGCACGAATATGGTTGTTGCACAGTTTTTCCGTCACCATTTCAACTTTCTTACGGCTACCACAATAGATGATGCCGCAGTTGCCTTTCTGAGTGTCGAGAAAACGGATCACCTGAGAAATCGGTTTGTGTTTTTCAACTAAGGTATAACGGATGTTGGGGCGATCGAAACTACTCAAGTGGATATGAGGCTCGTTCAATTGCAGACGATGCATGATGTCATTGCGCGTCGCATCATCGGCCGTTGCCGTCAGCGCCATAAAAGGCACATGAGGAAAGTGTTGTTTGATCTGGCCAAGCGACGCGTATTCAGGTCTAAAATCATGTCCCCACTGAGAAATACAGTGTGCTTCGTCAACGGCGATCATAGACAGCGACAGACTTTCAAGGCGTTCGATAAAGTCGCGCATCAACACGCGTTCGGGTGACACATACACCAGTTTAAGTTGGCCTGACTGCATCCGCTGATAGACCGAGAACAACTCATCGCGGGGCATGGAAGAGTTGACACACTCCGCCGCAACACCATTGGCTTTGAGCTGATCGACCTGATCTTTCATCAGTGATATCAGAGGAGAAATCACCAATGTTAAACCGTCACGCACCAAGGCCGGAACCTGATAGCAGAGTGATTTACCGCCACCCGTAGGCATGATGACCAAACTATCCTGACCGCTGACAGCCGCTTCAATGACCTCTTGCTGACCATCTCGAAATGACTGATAACCAAACACATCCTCCAGTACGCTTTGTGGAGTCGGTGACGGTTCAGATTGTTCAGCAAGCAGTGTCGCGGTCATTGATATCTCGATTGAGCAAAGAATGGGGAATGCAAAGGCCACATTGTAGTAGTGTTCGGATGTGAATAAAACCGCAAATTGCTAGGTGATTAACCGACTCATTCGTATACTGGATGCTTCCTTTTGCAGACAATCATCCTTTGAGTAAACGTCAATGACACCAGAAGAACAGCAAAGAGCACGGCAAGGCATCCTTCTCGCCATCGGTGCCTACACCATGTGGGGCATTGCACCGATCTATTTTAAAGCCATCAGTGAGGTGTCACCGTTTGAAATTCTCAGTCATCGAGTGGTGTGGTCTTTTGCTCTGTTGGCAGTATTGCTACATATAGGTCGTCGCTGGCGTGGCGTACGAGATGTCATTCGCTCCAAAACCAAAGTGCTGTTTCTGGTTTCGACTTCACTACTCGTAGGGGTCAACTGGCTGATTTTTATCTGGGCGGTTAATGCCAATCACATGCTGGATGCCAGTCTCGGTTACTACATCAACCCACTAATTAATGTGCTACTCGGCATGTTGTTCTTAGGTGAGCGGCTACGTAAATTGCAGTGGTTTGCCGTTGCACTTGCAGCTTGCGGTGTGATGGTTCAGTTGATCGCTTTTGGCTCTGTGCCTATCGTCGCGATCGCGCTTGCACTAACATTTGGTTTTTACGGGCTATTACGTAAGAAAGTCAGCCTCGATGCTCAAACGGGCCTATTTATTGAAACACTGGTTATGCTGCCAGCCGCAGCGGTGTATCTATTGTGGATTGCCGACTCCCCGACTTCCGACTTTGCAGCGAACCCTATGACCCTGAACCTGCTGCTGATCTCCGCAGGCGTCATCACCACTTTACCTTTGTTGTGTTTCACTGGCGCAGCCACTCGTCTTAAGCTCTCAACCCTAGGCTTTTTTCAGTATATTGGCCCAAGCTTAATGTTCCTACTGGCGGTTTTAGTGTATGGCGAAACCTTTACCACAGACAAAGCCATCACCTTTGCCTTCATTTGGGGGGCTTTAGTGATCTTTAGCTTTGATGGTCTGAAGAGCAGCAAGCGTTCGCGTAGAGCGGCAACAGAAAAGTGATCGTTTTTTACAAGACAAATCACTGACCCACATATAAGCTTGATGAAATAATCATCAAGCTTTTTTCGTTGTATGGATAAGGTCAATTACCACAGTACTGAGACAAAAGAGATAGGTCTGATTGAAGCGAATTATCGGTCATTCGCTTTTTCACGCCACTATCATCTTGATTTTCATATTGGCCTTATCACGGGTGGACAACAAAAGTTCCACTATAAAGGCTCAAACCATCATGTGGGTAAAGGGCAATTAGTCATCATGCCCCCTGATGAGCTGCATGACGGTCAATCTATCTTGGAGTCCGGTTATCAAACCCGGGTATTTTCGCTTGACCCTGCGTGGTTTAGCGAACTTGCTCAGCTCAAGCAACAGAGTGCTCTACTTCACTTCAAGCAACTGATTATTTCCGATCAGAAAGTGTTTCAGCCTCTCTCACAACTTCACCAATTGCTTACACGCAATAACCTCAGCCAACTGGCAAAAGATTGTCTGCCTTATGAGGGGTTTGAACGTTTGTTTAGCCATTACGGCCGTTTAGAACAAAAGCGCGCCATCCCCTTAGGTAACCAATCTATAGCAACGTTGAAAGAGTACCTATTGGACAATCTCGATCAGCCAATGAGACTAGAACAACTGTCACAGTTGTGTGAATTGAGCCCTACCCAGTTTCAACGCCATTTCAAAGCCAAAGTTGGATTAACCCCCTATGCTTGGTTGAGCCGCCTGCGCATGGAGCAAGGAATGAAGCTGCTCAAATCGGGAGTGAGCGGTACTGAAGTCGCCCATCAAGTGGGTTTTTATGATCAGGCTCATTTCAGCAAGGCGTTTAAGTCCACTTACGGCGTTAACCCTTCTCAAATCAGTTAGTGTCAGTTTTTTACAATCTTTCAAACGCAATCCATAGCACACTGAAGCCATCTAAAACAATCAACCAAATCAGATGAACGAAATCACCATTCTCACCACCTTAGCCGTGGTTCACTTTGTCGCTTTAATGAGCCCAGGACCGGATTTTGCGCTGGTGGTACAAAACGCAACACGCTATGGTCGCCAGACGGGCTTATACATTGCGCTTGGCTTATCATTTGGCATTCTTCTGCACTCGGTACTGAGCTTAACGGGCGTTAGCTACCTTGTTCATCAGCAACCGATGTTGTTTGCTGTGCTGCAGCTCGCTGGTGGCAGCTACTTGTTCTACCTGGGTTACGGCGCACTCAGGGCTAGCTGGTCAACACTCCGCAATAACCATCACATTGACGAGCGCCCCGCACAAGCCAGCTTATTACTAAGCAACAAACGTCAGGCTTTGTCACGCGGATTTGCCACTAACATACTCAATCCAAAGGCTTTGGTGTTTTTTGTCAGCCTGATGTCGAGTTTGGTGCCTGCCAGCATGTCGTTAACTGGTAAAGGGTTAGCGCTGGTTATTCTCTGGAGTCTGTCGTTATTCTGGTTCTCGTTTCTTGCTTGGGCACTGTCCACGCAGCGCATGCAACGAAAAATTCATTCTCTAGCCGTATACATAGATGGCCTTTGTGGCGTGCTATTCACTGTTATCGGAGTGAGCATTTTATTGCAATCCTTGTCTGCCCTACTCTCTAGTGTCTAAAATTTGATTCGAGCTTACATTTTCATAACAAACTCTTAGACTCACGGTCACTCCGCTGTCACTCTTGTCGCTGCATAAATAACAAGGAGAACAAGATGCAGTGGAAACGTACTTTCCTAACGACGTGCCTATTACTAACGTCCGTTGGTGCGGCCGCAAATCAGGCCGCCGATTCAGTTGCCCCAGAACACAGTAGTGGCTTAGAACAAAAGCAACTGGTTAAGGCCAAAGACTGGATGGTCACCGCCGCTAACCCGCTAGCAACACAAGCAGGTGCTGATATCCTCAAACAAGGCGGTAACGCTATCGATGCTATGGTCACCACTCAGCTCATGCTTGGCCTAGTGGAGCCACAGTCCTCTGGTATTGGTGGCGGTGCTTTTTTAGTGTATTGGGATGCAAAAAAGCAGCAATTGACCACTTATGATGGCCGTGAAACTGCACCTCTAGCAGCAACACCTCGCCTTTTCCAAGATAAGAATGGCGAACCGATGCAATTTTACGATGCTGTGGTAGGTGGCCGCTCCGTCGGTACACCAGGCACCGTGAAACTGATGTGGGATACTCACCAGAAATACGGCAAACTTGAATGGAAAACGCTGATTGAACCTGTAGTTAAGGTCGCTAAAAACGGTTTTACCATTAGCCCTCGCTTAGCCACCTTGATTGAGAAAGATGCAGAACGCCTATCGCGTTTCCCAGCAACCAAAGCCTATTTCTTTAATCGTGATGGCTCTGCCAAGCAACAAGGTACATTACTGAAGAACCCTGAATACGCGGCCACACTCGAAGCAATCGCTAAAGCGGGTGCGGACGCCTTTTATCAGGGCAAAATTGCAAGCGATATCATCAAAACCGTCCAATCGGCCGCTGGCAACCCAGGCGTACTAGCGCAAGCTGATTTCGATGCTTACCAAATCAAACAGCGTCAGCCTGTCTGCTCCGCGTATCAAAGCTTCGACATCTGTGGAATGGGGCCTCCAGGCTCTGGAGCTCTTACCGTGGGTCAAATTTTGACAATGACAGAGCAGTTTGATCTTAAAAACTGGGGGCCTGATAACGCCAAATCTTGGCAAGTCATCGCCGACGCTTCACGCTTAGCCTTTGCCGACCGCGGCATGTATATGGCCGATGAAGATTTTGTCCCTATGCCGACTCAAGGTTTACTCAATTCAGACTACCTCAAACAGCGTGCAAAACTCATTACACCGGGGAAAGCACTGGAGTCAGCATCTGCAGGTACACCGCCTTGGAGTTACGCTCAGCGTCAAAGCCGTGATGAATCGATTGAGCTGCCATCGACCAGCCACTTCAATGTGGTAGATAAAGAGGGCAATGTGGTGTCGATCACCACCACGATTGAAAACGCGTTTGGCTCACGTTTGATGACCAATGGGTTCCTGCTAAACAATGAGTTGACCGACTTTTCTTTCCGAACCCACAGAGACGGGCATCCTATTGCAAACCGTTTAGAGCCGGGTAAGCGTCCTCGCTCTTCAATGGCGCCGACCATCATCATGCAAGACGGCAAACCTTACATGGCGATCGGATCTCCGGGTGGCAGCCGCATTATTGGCTATGTCGCTCAAGCCATCATTGCTCACACTCAGTGGGATATGGATATTCAGCAAGCGATCAACCAACCACACTTACTGAATCGCTTCGGTACATTAGATATTGAGCAAGGAACGGAGGCAGAAAACCTCAAGTCAGAACTAGAGAAAATGGGTTTCGAAGTGAATATTCGTGACTTGAATTCTGGCCTACACGCAATTCTATTCAAGAATAATGAATTAGAAGGCGCAGCAGACCCAAGACGCGAAGGTGCGGCTATCGGTCAATAGCGTCGATCTGCTCACCAGCTTGTGCGAGATCTCTTACAGGCTGGTGAGCAAAAATAGCTTTTTTAGTGAGAAGATTACAACTTATTACACGTATGTCATTGTAATAAAAGACAATGAACTATTTTTAACCAAACACTCATTCAACAAGTCTAATTCTATGCTGTTGATGAAAGCCGTCAGAAACGTAATATTAAACCTGTCGGAAGGATGCTGACACGGAACAGGAATTACCAAGGATTTGGTCATCTTCAGGAAGAAGATACGGTTGCTCAGGATGAACAATCGGCAAGGACAGCGAATAGGACATTGAACGGACTCATTAGTAACTAGGATGGTTACTACTAAGGATGGGAAATGGACACCTCGGGATGAGGAAGGGACTTATCATCAGGATGATGACAAGGACACCGCTTAAGGAACAAGTGAAGTGAGCTAACTAGGATAGTTAGTGGACCAGGATAGGGTCAAGGACACCGCTAGGATGGCGATGAATGGACGACGCTGAAGGACATCAGCATACTATCAAGGATTTGATGCATGGAGCACTTATAGTAGCCGGATTGCTGCGAGTAAGACTATAACCCCGATGGGCGCAAGCCCTCGGGGTTTTTCTTTATCTTTTTCTCTTCATATTTGAACTTTAGACTGCGTTGTCTGCTTTCACTCGCCCCATCACATAGGTTCCCTATGCTCAGGGGCTCGTTCAATTGCCGCCTTGTCTACAAGCCCAGCTATTTTGAGAAAATAAACTTAGCAGTTATAACGTTTCTAGTTTAGCGTAAGCGGTCACTAACCATTTGATACCTTCGCCATTAAAAGCAACCTGAACGCGACTTTGCGGACCACTGCCTTCAAAGTTGATGATTGTCCCTTCACCAAACTTAGGGTGCATAACGCGAGAACCAAGACTAAAACCTGTCTCGTTAAAATTCTCTTTGACCACTGTCTGGCTAAAGCGGCCCGAGCTTGCCGGACGGCTGACCTGCGCTTTCATTCGCACTTCATCTAAGCAGCCTTCTGGCAGTTCACGGATAAAGCGCGAAGGTTTGTGGTATTTGTCCTGACCGTACAAGCGACGCATCTCAGCATAGGTGATGTAGAGCTTTTCCATCGCCCGGGTCATCCCCACGTAGCACAGTCGACGTTCCTCTTCCAAGCGCCCAGCCTCTTCAGCGGACATCTGGCTTGGGAACATACCTTCTTCGACACCAACCATAAACACCAATGGGAACTCCAGACCTTTTGCACTGTGCAAGGTCATCAGTTGCACTGCATCTTCGAACTCGTCGGCCTGACCTTCACCCGCCTCCAGCGCTGCATGGGTCAGGAATGCCGTGAGCAACGTCATCTCTTCCGCTTCTTCCGGCTTTTCGAATTGGCGCGTGGCGGTGACCAACTCTTCCAAGTTCTCTATTCGCGCCTTGGATTTCTCGCCTTTTTCCTGTTCGTACATGGCAAATAAGCCGGAGTATTTGATCACATGGTCCGTCTGCTCATGCAGAGACATTTCACAGGTATCATCTTCCAGCGCGCTGACCAGCTCAACGAAACGGCTTAACGCTCCCGCCGCTCGACCAGCCAAAACCTGCTCATCCAGCAGAGCAACACTCGCTTGCCACATCGTGCAACCACGATCCCGCGCTGCAAAACGAATCGTCTCTAAGGTTTTGTCTCCAAGCCCGCGTGTTGGTGTATTTACCACCCGCTCAAACGCCGCATCATCATTGCGATTTGCCATCAATCGTAGATAGCTCAGTGCATCTTTGATTTCCTGACGCTCGAAGAATCGCATACCACCATAAATACGATAGGGTAAGCCAGCCTGAATTAACGCTTCTTCCAGTACCCGAGACTGAGCGTTGTTACGATAAAGCATGGCCGCATCATTCAATGCACCACCTTTTTCCTGCCATTCCTTAATTTTGTTGACAGCAAAACGGGCTTCATCCAACTCGTTGTAAGCAGAGTAAACAGAGATCGGCTCACCTTCGACGCCGTCAGTCCATAACTCTTTCCCCATGCGCTCTGTATTATTAGCAATCAGAGTATTGGAGGCTTCGAGGATGGTTTTAGTAGAGCGGTAGTTTTGCTCCAGACGAATGGTGTTGACGCTTGGGAACTCGCGCGTGAACTTCTCAATATTTTCAATCTTAGCGCCACGCCAGCCGTATATAGACTGGTCATCATCCCCAACAATCATCACGTGTGACTCTGGGCCGGCCATCATTCGCAGCCAAGCGTATTGAATGTTGTTGGTATCCTGGAACTCATCCACCAAGATATGTTTAAAGCGTGCCTGGTAGTGCTCACGCACAAACTTGTTATCCCGCAACAACTCATGAGTACGCAGAAGAATTTCGGCGAAATCGACCAAACCAGCACGGTCACACGCTTCCTGATAAGCCGTATAGAGTTGTAGATAGGTTTTGGTCACAGGATCATGGTAAGCATCAATATGACTTGGACGCAGACCTTCGTCTTTTTTGCCGTTAATCCACCAGCTTACCTGACGGGCTGGCCACTGCTTCTCATCCAGATTTTGCGCTTTAATGAGACGACGCAACAATCTCTGTTGGTCATCCGTATCAATGATCTGAAAGTCTTCCGGTAATTTCGCATCAATATAATGGGCACGTAGGATACGATGGCAGATACCGTGAAACGTGCCATTCCACATTCCTGACGCACTACCCATCATCAACTCTTCAATACGGCCCCGCATTTCCGAAGCGGCTTTATTGGTAAACGTCACCGACATAATGGAAAAAGGAGACGCCTGCTCCACCGACATCAGCCACGCGATACGGTGCACCAGCACCCGGGTTTTACCACTCCCTGCGCCCGCTAGGACAAGTAAATTTTCAAGTGGAGCGGCAACGGCTTCACGCTGCTTATCGTTAAGGCCGTCAAGAAGTAATGAAGGATCCATTATGAGCTCAGCTACTGGTTATCTATACATGAAAATCGATTATAACCTAAACACCCTATCTATTTCAGAAGAAAAAACACAAATTTTTTATGCTGTATTTTCTCTAAAAAACATAACCTTAAATAAATAAAACCAATAATAAGTCAATTTTTTATTGGTTTTCTGAAAGTTTATTGAGGCTTTTTCTATCCTTTTAATTAAGCAAGTTGATGAATTAGCTTGTGAAAAATACCCAAGTGACCTTTGAATAAACGTTTTAACCGCAGATCACTTGGGTATTCACTAAGAAAGGAAAAGTCTGAGGAAATTACTATGAAAAAGTCTAATCTTGCTGTTACTGCTGCTGTTACTGGTCTACTCGCTTTAGGCGGCACAATGCTCACTGCGGCACCTGCTGTTGCTGCAGAAAAAGAGAAATGCTACGGCGTTTCAAAAGCAGGTAAAAACGATTGTGCAACCAAAACCAGTTCTTGTGCAGGTACTGCAAAAGAAGATAACCAGAAAGATGCCTTCGTAGTCGTTCCTAAAGGACTATGTGGCAAGCTCGTTGGCGGTAGCACTCAGTCTTCTTAATCGATTGGATGGGGCGACCTAGGCTCAACTCGGTCGCCTTTATTGTTTTTACCCACAAAGGAAGAGTTCGTGAATAAGGACAACTACCACAATCAGGTGGGTGTAGGACTGCGCTCTCCTCATATCGATTATTTCACTGACAATAAACCCGACTTATCTTGGTTGGAAATTCACAGTGAAAACTACTTTCAACCATACTCACCAGCGAGACAAAGCCTGCGCAAACTGAGGAATGACTACCAAATAAGCTGTCATGGCATTGGCTTATCGCTCGGCAGCGTTGACAGGGTTAACCAACACCATCTTAAACAACTCAAATCACTCATTGATGAGGTCAACCCGTTTTTGGTCTCCGATCATCTCAGTTGGAGTGAAAATGGCGGCCACTATTTTAATGATCTGCTGCCGCTACCTTATACAGAAGAAGCCTTAGCGGTGTTTTGCCGCAACGTCATCGACGTTCAGGATTATATTCAGCGGCCAATGTTGATAGAAAACCCATCGAGCTATGTAAAGTTTGCTCACTCTACGATTGCCGAATGGGAATTTCTGGCTGAAGTACAAAAGCGTACCGACTGCCGATTACTGCTTGATCTCAACAATATCCACGTTTCCGCCTTTAACCATGGTTTCGATAGTCAGACCTACATCAATGCGATTCCGGCCGATAAAGTCGATGAAATTCATTTGGCAGGCTTTACGATTAAGCAGTTGGAAAAAGGTCAAATCTGGATAGATACCCACAGTCAGCCTGTTTCTGATGAAGTGTGGACACTATACGAACAATGGCTGGCTACTCACGGCCCGCGCCATACGCTGATTGAATGGGATCTGGACATTCCCCAGCCCGAAGTGCTGTTGGCAGAATGCCATAAAGCCAGTGAGAGGCTGATTCAGTTCGACGCGTTGCAGGGGAGGAAGGCGTCATGACTCAATCCCTAGCAGAGTTACAAAAAAACTTCGCCAATGCCCTACACTATCAAGCGACGGGTGATGCCTGTGATATCTGTTCTGATACCTTCAGTGCCGACGAACGGATGCAAATTTACCGCAACAACTTCATCATCAGCTTAAGCGAAGTACTTCAGGCCACTTACCCTATGGTGCTGGCGCTGGTGGGTGAAGAGTGCTTTGAGCAAATGGCTCGTTCGCACGTCCTCAACCACCCTCTTCGCACTGGTGACGTGACTGACTATGGTGAACATTTCGCCACCACCATAGAAGCTTTCCCAGCAGTGGTTGAAGCGGCCCCTTATGCTGCGGATGTGGCACGTTTTGAATGGCAAATCGATGTCTCTCAACAACGTCAAGGTAGTGTCAAAACACCGGAAGATATTTGGCCGATTGCTCGCTTAGCGGAAGTAGCAGAGCAGCAGCAGCCTAACATCCATTTTCACCTTTCGCCCGGCACTTTACCTTTTCATTCACCCTACGCGGTGTATGCGCTGCGTCTGGCCATTGAGAATAATGATTTCGAACAGCTGACGCTCCATCAAGCCGAGTACGGCGTGATCATCAGTCAACCCGACGGTCAATGTTGGACGATGGCGCTCGATCAGCTGCCTTTTGAACTGCTTCAGTATCTCAGCTCAGGTTGCACGCTAGGAGAAATCCCAGAAACCCACCTGCCTTATCTGGGAGTGCTGCTGGAGAACCAGTTAATTTCTGGGTTTTCTCTTGCCCAATAAGAATAAGGATTGTTGCTATGTCTAACGCTATAAAAAACGTGATTGAGCGCTACGACGCCTTAGTCGATAAAGCCCAATGTGTGTTTGTGCCACTACTACTGCTGTTTTGTCGACTCTGGGTTGCTTGGGTCTTTTTTAATTCTGGCCTGACCAAAATTGCTTCTTGGGACAGCACCCTTTACCTGTTTGAATACGAATATCAGGTGCCGATTTTACCTTGGGAACTGGCAGCTTACCTAGGTACTGCCGCCGAGCTTATTCTGCCAGCTTTCTTAGCATTCGGCCTGTTGACCCGACCCATGGCGGCCATCTTGTTCGTGTTCAATATTATTGCTGTCGTTTCCTACCCGCTATTGTGGGAAAAAGGCTTTTACGACCACCAACTCTGGGGCTTGATGATTCTCAACGTCATCGTCTGGGGGCCCGGCTTGGTTTCTCTGGATAAGCTGATTAAGCGCAAGCTACAAGGGTAAAACCAATACCAAAACGCCCTCAATTGGAGGGCGTTTTTAGTTTCAAAGCTCAGTGCTTAAGCACGAATCCCAGAATGACGCAGCAAGGCATCGATTTGCGGCTCACGACCACGGAAGCGCTTGAACAGCTCCATTGGCTCTTCACTACCGCCCATTTCCAGAATGTTATTTAGGAAGCTCTTACCGGTGTCGGTATTAAAGATGCCTTCTTCTTCAAAACGAGAGAAGGCATCTGAAGAAAGCACTTCCGCCCACAGGTAGCTGTAATAACCTGCACTGTAACCACCAGCAAAGATATGGCTAAAGCTGTGCGAGAATCGGTTCCATTCCAGACTAGGCAAGACAGCGACCTTAGACTTCACATCCGCCAGTGTTTCCAGCACGCGAGGACCGATTTCAGGGTCAAACTCCGTGTGCAGCGTGAAATCAAACAAACCAAACTCGAGCTGACGAAGAATAAACATCGCCGATTGGAAGTTCTTCGCCGCCAGCATCTTATCCAGCATCTCTTTTGGCAGTGGTTCGCCCGTTTCGAAGTGACCAGAGATAAACGCTAGCGCCTCTTCTTCCCAACACCAGTTCTCTAGGAACTGACTTGGCAACTCGACCGCATCCCACGGAACCCCGTTGATGCCTGAAACTGACCCAGTATCGACCTGAGTCAGCATGTGATGAATACCGTGGCCAAACTCATGGAATAGCGTCACGACTTCATTGTGAGTAAACAGCGCAGGCTTGTCGCCAACCGGTTTGTTAAAGTTACAGGTCAGATACGCCACCGGTGATTGCAGCTCACCTTGCGCATTGATACGGCGCACACGGCATTCGTCCATCCAAGCACCGCCGCGCTTGTGTTCACGCGCATACAGGTCAAGATAGAAGCTGCCACGAAGCTGATCGTTGGCATCAAAAATATCAAAGAATCGTACTGACTCATGCCAAACATCAACGCCCTCTCGCTGTTTGACATTCATACCAAATACACGGTTTAAGACTTCAAACAAGCCACTGATCGCTCTTTGTTCTGGGAAGTAAGGGCGTAGCTCTTCGTCAGAAATCTGGAACAAATGCTGCTTCTGCTTTTCACTGTAGTAAGCAATGTCCCAAAGGTTGAGTTCTTCAACTCCAAACTCGCTCTTAGCAAACTGGCGTAACTCTTCAACTTCACGCTCGCCTTGCGGCTTGGCTTTGTGGGCAAGGTCATTGAGGAAGCCCAACACTTGCGATGGGTTTTCTGCCATCTTAGTCGCCAGAGACTTCTCACTAAAGGTATTGAAACCCAGCATACGGGCGATTTCATAACGCAGCTTCAACTGTTCATTAATGATTTCACTGTTGTCCCATTCGCCCGCTTTCGGGCCACGGTCCGAGGCGCGAGTGACATAAGCTTCATAGAGCTCTTTACGTAATTCCTGATTGTCACAGTAAGTCATCACCGGAAGGTAAGATGGGATATCTAGCGTTAGCAGGTAACCATCCAGCTCTTTAGACTCAGCCGCCGCTTTGGCTGCTGCCAATGCAGACTCCGGCATACCTGCCAATTGTTTTTCATCTTCAACGTGTTTGGTCCAACCCATGGTCGCGTCCAACACATTGTTAGAAAACTTAGAACCCAACTCAGACATACGCTTACTGATCTCACCATAGCGGTGCTGCTCATCAGCAGGCAAACCGATGCCTGACAACTCGAAATCACGTAGCGAATCTGTGATGGTTTTCTGCTGTGCCTGAGTCAAGCCAGCAAATTCTTCACTGGCTTTCATCGCTTTATAGGCTTCAAATAAGCCTTTGTGCTGCCCTACCCAAGTACCGTATTCGGACAATAGAGGTAAGCAGCTTTCATACGCTTCACGCAATTCATCACTGTTCATCACTGAATTCATATGACTCACAGGTGACCAAAGGCGGCTGAGGCGATCATCCACTTCTTCAATTGGCGCAACAACGCTTTCCCAGCTTGGGTTACTGTTGCCTTCTAGTACCTGCTCGATTTTTGCTCGGCAGTCTGTAATCGCCTGTTCAACGGCTGGTTTCACGTGTTCAGGTTTGATATCAGAAAACGGGGGCAAATCGGTAAAGCTCAGAAGAGGATTAGACATAAAGCATTCCTTTTATTGGCAAAAAGCGAACTGACGGGTCCGTCTTTGTTATTTCTCGTTTGTCTTAAATAGTAAATATAGGTAGGTTCAGCAATTTTCAATAGTGGCGTATACTATCTGCTATTAAATTACCCGGTGTCGTCACCAGTTAGAGAGTGTCATTTTGTTAAGTTATCGCCACAGCTTCCACGCAGGTAACCATGCTGACGTGGTTAAGCATATTGTTCAAAGCCTTATCCTCAACGCGCTCAAGCAAAAAGATAAGCCATTTGTTTACCATGATACCCACTCGGGTGTGGGTCGCTATGACTTAACCCACGAATGGTCAGAAAAGACAGGTGAATACAAACAAGGTATCGCACGTGTCTGGCAACAAGCTGAGATCCCAGAAGAGATCCAAAGCTACCTCGCATCGATTCAGGCACTGAACAAAGGTGACACACTGCGTTATTACCCAGGCTCGCCGCGTGTGGCTCGTGCGCATCTGCGACCACAGGACCGTATGGTCTTGACGGAGCTTCACCCAAGCGACTACCCATTGCTGGAACAAGAATTTCATCGTGACCGTCAAGTCAGCATTTATAAGGAAGACGGTTTCAAGCGTTTGAAGGCAAGCTTACCTCCACAGGAACGCCGTGGTCTGGTACTGATTGACCCGCCTTACGAACTGGCCAAAGAATACCGTGATGTCGTCCAAGCGATTTATCAGAGCCATAAACGCTGGGCCACGGGCATCTATGCAATCTGGTATCCGGTTGTTAATCGCTGCGACATTGAAGACATGATTGAAGGTCTGCAAAGCTTGGGTATCCGTAAGATCTTACAAATTGAATTAGGTGTTGCGGCCGATAGCAATGAGCACGGGATGACCGCGTCAGGCATGATTGTGATTAATCCTCCGTGGAAATTGGAAAGCCAGATGAATGCTATTTTGCCTTTCCTCAAAGAAGCTATTGCGCCAGCAACCGGTCATATCAAAGTAGACTGGATAGTACCGGAGTAATAGCCGCTTGCGACGAGTACCGCGCAGGGCGAAGAAAAAGTTAAACAGGATAGATTGAGTTCAACCGATCTATCCTCCATATCAAAGACAATGAATTAAAACTCGCAGGGAGCTTGCGACTGGGCAACAGATGTCGCACAGCGCCTTAATCCCGCAATAATTGGAGAAAGTAATGGCGACTCATTTTGACTATATCTGTATCGGTGGCGGTAGTGGTGGTATTGCTTCAGCAAACCGAGCAGCGATGTATGGTGCTAAAGTTGCGCTGATTGAAGCTCAGGATCTAGGCGGCACGTGTGTAAACGTAGGTTGTGTACCGAAGAAAGTCATGTGGCATGGTGCTCAGGTGGCTGAAGCGATGAACCTTTACGCTGAAGACTACGGCTTTGATGTTGATGTAAAAGGCTTCGACTGGAACAAGCTGGTTGAAAGTCGTCAAGCGTACATCGGTCGTATTCACCAATCTTACGATCGCGTACTTGGCAACAACAAAGTCAATGTTATTAAAGGCTTCGCTAAGTTTGTTGACGAGAAAACCGTTGAAGTGAACGGCGAACACTACACCGCAGATCACATCCTAATCGCTGTAGGTGGTCGTCCAACGATTCCTAACATCCCGGGTGCAGAGCACGGCATCGATTCAAACGGTTTCTTCGAGCTGAACGAACAACCAAAACGCGTCGCGGTTATTGGTGCTGGTTACATCGCGGTTGAAATTGCTGGCGTACTGAGCGCGCTTGGCACAGACACTCACCTATTCTGTCGTAAAGAATCACCACTGCGCAGCTTTGATCCGATGATCATTGAGACGCTAGTTGAAGTGATGGAAGCCGAAGGCCCAACGCTGCACACCCACTCAGTGCCAAAAGAAGTGGTTAAGGAAGCCGATGGCAGCCTAACGCTTCACCTAGAAAACGGTAATTCTCAAAACGTCGATACGCTGATCTGGGCAATCGGTCGCCACCCCGCAACTGACGCTATCAACCTAGCATCAACGGGTGTTGAAACCAATGACCGTGGTTACATCAAGGTCGATGAATATCAGCAGACCAATGTGTCTGGCATCTACTGTGTCGGTGATATCATGGAAGGTGGTATCGAGCTAACACCAGTGGCGGTCAAAGCAGGTCGCCAGCTATCTGAGCGCCTGTTCAACAACAAGCCAGAAGCTAAGATGGACTACAACCTAGTACCAACTGTGGTGTTTAGCCACCCGCCAATCGGCACTATCGGCCTCACAACCCAAGAAGCGGAAGAGAAGTACGGCAAAGACAACATCAAAGTCTACACATCTGGCTTTACCGCCATGTACACAGCGGTCACTAAACATCGTCAACCATGTAAAATGAAACTGGTCTGTGCTGGTGAAGAAGAAACCGTCGTCGGCCTACACGGTATCGGCTTTACGGTCGATGAAATGATCCAAGGTTTCGGCGTTGCGATGAAGATGGGTGCAACCAAAGCAGACTTCGACTCTGTGGTAGCTATCCACCCAACGGGCTCAGAAGAGTTTGTGACCATGAGATAATGTAGACAGCGCCTCACACGTGAGTCATTCTACACCTCAGACTAGCCTCAATATAACGAGGCTAGTCGGTTTCTCGATAGCTGATGCGCACCAACAATCTGAGATGAAGAAGTCAGGTGACGCGAACTACTGCACTGAAGCATACTGGTACATGCTTTGTTGGGTAACCTCATCTCTGAGCTCGCTAATTTTTTGCCACAATGCTTCGGCCACATCTGGGTGTTTCTCAACAAAACGATGACTGAGAACTAAAAAATAATCCTTCGTCTTGAGCGGAGAGGATGAACGCTCAATACCAGAAAACTCTGGCTTATCGAGCAAAGGAGCGGCTTTCACATCCTGCAGCGCTGCGCCGACGATTTTCGTGCGCTTGGTCATCATGACCAGTGCTTTATACGCGGATTCAGGTTGTTGCACTTTTTGCCCTTGTTTCTCGAGATCACCAATAATCGAGTCACCGTGTTCCGCAACAATAATACCGCTTTCCCCTGAATACCTTTCTCCATCATAATCGTATCTCGCTTTTGATTGAGAGTAGAGCCAGTAACTGAGACTGGCCAGTCGCTTCGACGAATCTAGCTGACCATCTGATGTCATAGGATAATGCGCTATCTCCGCTCGCTCGGGTTTATAGGAAAACATAAACGCACCGTCAATCTGTCCGTTTTCTAGTAAATGCAGCACCCTCACATTTGGGTAGCGTTCATATTTGATAGTGAGATTGAGCTCTTTTGCCGCCGCATTGATCACATCCAATGCAATACCCGGTGGCTGAACCACCTCTACTCCTGTTCCCATCTGGTATGGAGGCGAAGGGTTAATCTGATAGGACAAGGTCAACTCAATGGGCTCAGATGCTTGACTCAGGGTGGGAAAACATAATGCTAAGAAGCACCATAAACAAGCTTTATACATATTCAACATGACACTTTCTCCTAGATTGACAAGGCCGTCTCGCACATCAAAGTGTAGTTGATAGTTTTAATATTTGATGACTATCTTGCTTATGTTGATGACCCACCAGCAAGGGAGGATTGTTTGAGGCTATCCAAACATCGAATACTGGTATGAATTAAGGGGTGGTGGTGACGGCTATCCCACACCAACGCGACCTGACTGACAAAAGGCATATCATTGATTTGTTGTATTACAACCGATTGATCAAGATGCTCAGTTAAAGATAACGGCACAATCGCAATGCCAAAACCGGCTTGGGCCATGGTAATTGCCGTCCGCAGTTGTGGTGCAGCATAAGGCCGAGCAATATGTACGCCCGCATCATGCAACGCCGCCTCAAGACGATCATACAACGCCGGGCCAGTATCACGGGGAAACATCAACACATTCTCATTGTGTAATTGGGCCAAATCGAGTCTGGCATGCGCGGCCAAGCGATAGTTGGTCGGGGTGACGGCCACAAAAGGATCATCAAATAAAATCTTATGGTTGAGCGATTCACAGGCATAACAAGGCAAGCGCATAAAGGCGAACTCTAAACGCCGCTGTTTGAGCCATATAACCAACTCAGGCATAGAGTGCTCAACAGCAACCAAATTAAGCGTCGGATGTTGCTCGTGCAACCAACGAATATTGTCTAACACTTCACTACTGCTCGCGGTTGAAGAAGCAAACCCAATGCGAAGCTCCTGTTTTTCACCTCGCGCAATTTGCTCTAGCTTACGCTGACAACATTCCACTTCTTGTAAAATATGCTGCGCATCATGATAAAACTCTTCACCCGCGGCGGTGAGTTCCACACCACGAGATAAACGTCTGAATAACGCAACACCCAATTCCTCCTCTAGTTTTTTGATCTGTTGGCTCAATGGGGGTTGGGCGATGCCTAACTGCTCTGCAGCTCGGGTAAAATGCTTCGCTTTAGCCACAGCAACAAAGTACTTCATGTAGCGAAATTCCATCATTCATCCATATTTTTTTCATATCAAAATAAATCTTTTTTATATTGGATTTGTTGTGCGTCTCAAGTCAATCTAAATATACACCTCGGTTCATATTTAGGTTGAATTATGCAACGTTATCTCTCTTCCGCCTGTTCTTGCCCTGAGCACATTTCACAGCAGTTTGCTCACTATCAGCAAAGCTCAGGAGAGGGTGTGATTTATCAAACTTCACTGATGAGCGCTTTGATTGCCGGCGTTTATGAAGGGCCAACAACCATTGCTGACTTGCTTAAACATGGTGATTTTGGGTTAGGCACTTTTAATCAATTGGATGGCGAGTTGATTGCCTTTGATAACCAAGTGTTCCAACTGCACGCGAATGGCTCTGCGCACCCTGCTCAGCTTGACCAAAAAACGCCTTTTGCCGTGTTTACTTTCTTCAAACCCGACATTGAACTGCCAATCAATGACACGCTCACTCGTCAGGAAGTCCACCATCTTATCGACCGTCTGATTCCCAGTGACAACATCTTTTGTGCGATTCGGCTTGAAGGCGAGTTTCCATCCGTTCAAACCCGAACTGTGCCTAAACAGCAACGCCCTTACCGGCCGATGTTGGAAGCGATCGAACAGCAGCCCACCTTTCACTTTAAACATAAATCAGGCGTGATGGCGGGATTTCGCAGCCCGAAATACACCACGGGCATTAACGTTCCTGGCTACCACGAGCATTTTATTGATCAAGCGAGAACAGGCGGAGGCCATGTTCAGGATTACCTGATTTCATCGGGTTTTCTCCAAATAGGCCGAGTCTCGCGCCTAGTGATTGATACCCCAGTATCCCCTGATTTTCTTGATGCCGATTTAGTACCCAACGACCTTCATGCCGCGATCGAAGCGGCTGAAAAGTAACCCAAAACAGTCAGTTAAAAGGAAATATTATGTCATCCCATCACGCTTTGCGCAGTGGCGCGCAGTTAATTGCACAGCAGTTAGAGACCGCTGGCATACGGTATGTATTTGGTATACCCGGTGCCAAGATTGATCGCTTATTTGATGCGTTGGAAGATACCCCAATTCAGCTGATTCCAGTAAGACATGAAGCCAACGGCGCGTTTATGGCCGGAGTCATGGGACGTTTAACAGGCAAGGCGGGCGTGACACTGGCAACCTCAGGCCCGGGATGCGGAAATTTAGTCACCGGCGTCGCAACAGCCAACGCAGAGGGCGACCCTATGCTAGCGATTGGTGGCGCAGTCAAACGCAGTTACCAGCAAAAGCAAACTCACCAGAGCATGGATACGGTTAGCATTTTTCGCTCAGTCACTAAATACAGTGCAGAGATCCAGCATATTGATGCAACCAGTGAAATCATGGCAAATGCATTTCGCATTGCTGAGTCAGGTCGGCCAGGCGCATGCTTTGTCAGTGTCCCTCAAGATGTTTTAAGTGATCAAACAGATACCGATTTAGTCACACCACCTAGCTATCGACCACACGCTTATGCGGATCGGGCCGCGATTGAAGAAGCGGCCAATCGGATCAGTAAAGCGCAGCGCTGTGTAGTGCTGCTTGGTTTACATGCGAGCGATCAAGCCAACGCCCCGATGATCAGTCAGTTTTTACAAAAAACGCAACTGCCTGTGGTGGGAACCTATCAAGCGGCTGGTGCCGTCGATATCAACTATTATCACCATTTTGCTGGCCGAGTCGGGTTATTCAATAATCAGCCCGGGGATGTGTTACTGCAAGATGCCGATTTGATCATCACCATAGGTTTTAACCCCATCGAATACGATCCAGAACTCTGGAATGCTGGTCGTTGCCCCATTATCCACATTGATATTGAACCGGCCCAGTACCAACAGCATTACCAACCCTGTATCGAAATTGTGGGTCATATCGGTTCGACCTTGCAAACCTTTTGCACTCAGATCAACGAATGTAACCGTTTATCGTCGACAGCCTTATCGATTCTAGAAGAGGTGGCGCAACAACGGCATATCATCAAAAGTGCTCCGATTAAGCGACAAGCCGCTGGTTTTCATCCCTTGAGCTTAATTAAAACCATGCAGGCCATCATCACACCCGATACCACCTTATGCCTTGATATGGGGAGCTTTCATATTTGGATTGCGCGCTACTTGAGCTGTTTTCGTGCTCGGCAGATGTTGGTATCGAATGGTCAGCAAACGATGGGAGTGGCGCTACCTTGGGCGATTGCTGCAAGCTTATTAAAACCTGGCCATAAGGTGGTGTCGGTTTCTGGTGATGGTGGCTTTATGCAATCAAGCATGGAGTTAGAAACGGCGGTGCGCTTGAAGTGCAATATTGTTCACATCATCTGGGTTGACAATGCTTACAACATGGTCGAGATACAGGAACAACAAAAATACCAACGTATCTCAGGCGTCAAATTTGGGCCGATTGATTTTCAAGCTTACGCCGAGTCGTTTGGAGCGCATGGATTTGCCGTCACTCAAGCCAATCAACTGATGCCTACTCTCCGTCAAGCAATGGAGTTAGAAGGCCCCGTGGTTGTCGCGATTCCCGTCGACTACTCAGACAACGACAAGCTAATGCAAGCCAGAAGCGAAGCGCAACAAGATCCTGTTTTTCAAATTAACAACGAAGGAGTTTTTCTATGAAAGGTTTAACCGATAAAGTGGCGATCGTCACCGGAGCCGCGAATGGTATTGGTCTGGCGATTGCACAACGTTTGTATGACGAGGGAGCGCGATTGATGC
Organism: Vibrio neptunius; assembly: GCF_000967495.1. Classification (GTDB taxonomy): domain Bacteria; phylum Pseudomonadota; class Gammaproteobacteria; order Enterobacterales; family Vibrionaceae; genus Vibrio; species Vibrio neptunius. The sequence continues at coordinate 31,810 of NZ_JXXU01000090.1, forward strand.
TGGCAGACTGGGATCAAGAGCCATTACTGAATGCTTTGGAACATTTTGATAAATCTCGAGTTATCGCACAGAACGTCGATGTGTCCGATGCCCAGCAAGTGGCTAGCTTGGTGCAAAATTGTGTCGCGCATTTTGGCCAGTTGGATATTTTAGTCAACAATGCTGGAATTCATATTCCCGGCACTGTGCTGGAGTGCAGCGTCGAAGATTGGCGTAAAATTTCATCGGTCAATATCGATGGTGTGGTTTATTGTGCAAAATTTGCCTTGCCAGAGTTACTTAAAACCCGTGGCTGCATAATTAACACCGCCTCAGTATCTGGATTAGGCGGTGATTGGGGGGCAGCATTTTATTGTGCAACCAAAGGAGCCGTGGTCAACTTGACCCGTGCAATGGCGCTGGATCATGGTTTGGACGGGGTTCGCATCAATGCCGTATGCCCAAGCTTAGTTAAAACCAATATGACCAATGGTTGGCCTCAAGCAGTGCGTGATAAATTTAATGAGCGAATCCCATTAGGGCGCGCTGCTGAACCAAAAGAGATTGCCGCAGTGGTCACCTTTTTAGCCAGTGATGACGCCTCGTTTATTAACGGTGTCAACTTACCTGTTGATGGTGGTGCAACCGCTTCCGATGGACAACCGAAAATCGTTTAATACCGCACCAGATCATTCAAAGGGGTATGGTGCTATCTTCGCCATGTTCTCTCTCCACTATCCAGAGAGTGACATGGCGACGCAACAAAGGCACCGCCCTGCTGACTTTATTAAACACAAGCACACGGTGTTCGAGCTCAGCAATCATCGACCATTCATCACTGTTGATATGGTCGATAAAAGGGTAAATAAGCCAAGGGTTATTCCTCGGCTACCATGGCTTG
>NZ_JXXU01000091.1 GCF_000967495.1 Vibrio neptunius
GCAGCAACCGCAGCTTTCTTTGGGTCTTCTTCAGCAGCTTCAACGCTTGCTGGTTCGGTGGTCAGAGTATCCGATGATGCTTGCTGCTGCGCTTTACGAGCTTTGGCGCGTGCGATGGCTGCAGCTACAGCAGCTTTCTTTGGATCTTCTTCAGCAGGTTCAACGCTTACTGATTCGGTGGTGACAGGCTCCGATTGGCCTTCTTGCTGCGCTTTACGAGCTTTAGCACGAGCAATGGCGGCAGCAACCGCATCTTTCTTCGGATCCTCTCCGGCTTCAGCGCTTTCAGGCTCAGCGGTGAC
>NZ_JXXU01000092.1 GCF_000967495.1 Vibrio neptunius
GCCGATAGAGAGCATATTTTCGATCTAGAGCAAATCCATCGCGCCCTCACCAGTGAGGTGAGTTATAGCGATTACCATTACCTCACCCCAAAAATTCCGCAAAACACCGCCGCCCATGATGGCGTGAATACAGATTTAAAACGCTTTGATTACCCTGGAGGCTACACCTCTCCAGAGTTTGGCGGCCAGCGCAGCAAGGAATGGATGTCACAATACAGGGTTGATAGTGATCAGGTTCATGCCTCAAGCAACATTATGCGCTTAGCGTCTGGGGTGAGTGTTGAAATAAGCGAGCATCCACGCGCCTCTGTCAATCGTGATTACCTCATGCTCTCTGTGATGCACCTTGGTAAAAACCCTCACGTGCACGAAGAAGAAGGGGCTGATGCCCCCACAACCTACCAAAATCAGTTTGTCTGCCTGCCGCGAGATGTGACCTATCGCGCGCCGAAAATGGCCGCCCCTGTGGTTGATGGCCCGCAAACGGCGGTGGTGATTGGGCCTGCGGGGGAAGAAATCTATACCGATGAGTTTGGGCGAATTAAAGTCCAATTTCACTGGGATCGCTACGGACAAAGTGATGAGCACAGCTCATGCTGGCTGCGCGTCAGCCAGTCGATGGCCGCACCTCACTGGGGCGCCGTGTATCTGCCACGTATCGGTCATGAGGTGGTGGTGACCTTTTTAGAAGGCGATCCTGATAGGCCGCTTGTCACAGGCGCTGTGTATAACGGTTTGCATACTCCACCTTATGAGTTGCCACAGCATAAAACCCGCACCGTTTTTCGCACCCACAGCCATAAGGCTGACGGCTACAACGAAATGTATTTTGAGGATGAGAATGACCAACAAGAGGTGTATTTCCGTGCTCAGAAAGACATGAAGACCAAAGTGCTCAATAACCGTTACCGAGATATAGGTAACGATGAAGAGCTACAAGTGGACCGAGACCAAGAAAACAAAATCTTCGGTGATCGCAAAGAAGATATCCACGGTGATAAGACGACAGTAACCAAGCAGACTTTCACTGAAGAAGTCATTGAGGATGTTGCCGCTTTCTACCACGCAAGCCTTAGCAAAAAAGTCGCGAATAACCACAGGATAAAAACGCAATATGACCAGAAAACCGTCATTGGGCAAAACGATCAACTATTGGTTGATGATGAGCTATCTCAAGAGATCTGGCAGTCACGTTCGATTGATGTCGGTGGGGATGACAACCAAAACATAGGGCAGCATTTGACTGTCAGAGTGGGTAACAATACATCTATCAAGTCCGATGGACAAACGGCTGTGATCAGCTCAGACGAAATTCGATTACAAGTTGGTGCAGCAGGTTTATTACTAAAAAATGACGGGAAAATACATTTATATGGCACAAGCGTAACGGTTGACGGTGCGTCGAACATCAACGTTAAAGGTGCCAAGGTAAATATGAACCCTAGTTCCGCGAAGAATAATAGCGTCGTTAGGCCATCGTTGGCGCGCAAGAGCAGGCCAGCTCCTGAGCGATTCTTGGAGTTTTTCTATCAGAGTAGCGAACTCGTGCCTATACCCAACGTTCCTTATCGCGCAGTCTTTTCAGACGGTTCCCGGTTAACAGGGACGCTTGATTCCGATGGATATGCGCGTTTAAACAAACCTACGGATGGCTATGTCGAGGTTTATTATGAGCCAGAAGAAACCTACCAAGATCTTGCTAGAGAGCCAATTTCGAACCTGTTAAACAACATCGATAAGTTGTGAAGGAGCCACACATGTTAGGTAACGATATTTTTGCAGCGCTCTATGACAACTTAGAACAAGCGGTAGGCAATGCCGAAGGGTTCATTAAAGAAAAAGCCCAGCAACTTTCGGAGGCTGCGTCGGCAAGTGTTGAATGGATTTGGCAAGCCTTACAAGGCGACTTCAATGAAGACATGTCTACGGGGCAAATTGCCGCGAATGCCCTATTGGGGCTCATCCCAATCGTTGACCAAATCCTAGACTGTCGAGATTTGATCGCTAACTGCCGAAGAATACATGAAGAGCCGGAAGATAAGTGGGCTTGGGTGGCTTTGGTTGTTACCTTGATAGGTTTAATCCCCACCTTAGGTTCCGCTGTTAAAGGGGTTCTAAAGATAATATTTCTTTTTGTGCGTAAGTCTGGCGGAGATATGGCAAAAGCGCTGGGGCTTTCATTAAAACCGATCAATACATTTTTGCTGGACCCAAAAGTACAAAAGGTTCTAGGAAATATCAGCGTAACATCAGTCCTTAAAGATGTGGTTGAAAAACTTAATAGCATTAAAAGCCTGCTATCTACCAGTACACTACTTAACCTGTTTGATGACTTGATTCATACGTTTAAAGGGCTAATCGCAAAACTGAAATCACTTGCACCGGATGAAGTAATTACGTGGATGGAAGGTGCCCTCGCAAGCATGCAGTATGTGCGAGTCCAAGCAGATAAGATGTTTCCCAATGCGTTAAAAGAAGCTATTTATAAATTAGAAGACCTTGAGCTGGCGTTAAAAAAACTCATCAAGAATCTGGAACGACCTCACAAGGCGTTAGCCGATACTAAATCCATCCATAGACT
>NZ_JXXU01000093.1 GCF_000967495.1 Vibrio neptunius
CGAGAAGAAAGAGATTTTTGTCGGCAAAATTGAACCTAAATTAGCAGAGTTTCCAACACGTCATCTTGAATTTTTGAAATCAGAATTAGACGGTATTAAAGCGCGCAAGACACCACCCCCAAGATGGAGGTACTTGTTTGATGGTCAATGGATAACCAAAGCCGAAATAGAGCAACTGCAAAGCCAAGCCATGGTAGCCGAGGAGTAACCCTTGGCTTATTTACCCTTTTATCTCACCCCAGAAGAGTTTGCGCTTAAGCAAAAGCAGCAAGAACAAGAGATTGCGGCTGGACGCGATCAGATACGTTGGCATAAATACGATACTGAAAAGCCTTTTCGCTATTTTAATTACTGCATCTCTATCGCGGTGTGTTTACCTTCTTATCTTCTCGCTTTTGTGCTTTTTGAGCGCGGTGAAACCTTTTCTAATTCACTGATGATAGGGCAGGCGCTTATCCTTTCAGGTCTTGCTTACCTTATGTTTGGCCTTGATTATCGCTATGACTATACGCTGTCAGAGAAAGGGTTAGTGGTTAAAAAGCGGCGTAATATGCCGCGCTGGGTCAACAGTGCAGC
>NZ_JXXU01000094.1 GCF_000967495.1 Vibrio neptunius
TATTTACCCTTTTATCTCACTCCAGAAGAGTTTGCGCTTAAGCAAAAGCAGCAAGAGCAGGAGATTGCGGCTGGGCACGATCAGATACGTTGGCATAAATACGATATTGAAGAGCCCAATAGGTACCATAATATATTGCTGAGCCTTATGCCGATTTCTGTATTGTCTATGATGCTGGGTTATTTTTGGTTCACTAGCGGCAAGGATACCTTTATGGGAGTCGGTTCTCTTGTAATGCTGGCGTTAACTTATGGTTACTGTTATTTGATCTTTGGCCTCGATTATCGCTACGACTACCTCATTTCCGATCTCGGTTTAGTTGTGAAAAAGCGGCGCAATATGCCCCGTTGGATCAATAGAGCATCCCAAATCGCAGCATGGTTTGGTGCCATTGTATGCGTTTTGGCCGTATCAGTGGCGGGGCCGATGATTCTTGCCGGTGCGGGGGGGCTGATTTTACTCTCGTTTACCCGTTTAAAGCGCCAACCGGATGAAGAAGCTGAGGTACGAATTAGTTGTCGTGAAGACTGGCTGTTTGCTCAATACAATAGAGAGCGAAAAGTATTAGTACTCTACTTTAAATATGATTCGTGTCGATATAGGGATGTTGCAAAAACACTCGTAGTACGGAGCCATAATCGAGGTGGCAGCCACCTCTTTTTTAAGACCAATAAAGAGATGGAGGCGGTGATAGAAAAATTGACTCGGCATTATCGTATAGAATGTGTTGCAGTTGAGGATCACCGCGACCTGTTTGGCATAGAGTGCTTCAGACCAGCTAAGTTACTGGAGACTCCATCGCGAACTAGGCTCTACCCTGTTGCTGAAGTTATGGAATTGAATCAGACTAAAGCCCCTCTACCAGACTGGAAGTATCTTTATCAGGGAAAGTTTCGCACCAAAGAAGAAATCGAAAAACTGCAGAGCCAAGCCATGGTAGCCGA
>NZ_JXXU01000095.1 GCF_000967495.1 Vibrio neptunius
TCTTCCAATTCACTCTGTGAATTAAAAAACAAATAACTGTCACCTCTAGTGTGGGAGCGAAAAACCTTTGTTCTATCGGTATCGAGATAAAAGCACCAGTCAAACTTATGAAAAAATTGGATAACCTTACGTTTTTTATTGTAAAAAACGAATAACCAATCTTCGCGATGCCCGATTCTCACCTCGGCTTCTTCATCCGGCTGGCGCTTTAAGCCAGTAAACGAGAGTAAAATCAGCCCTCCCGCACCGACAAGAATCATCGGGCCCACCGTGGCAACCATAAACACACAAACCACCGCCCCAAACCAGGCCACCACCTGCGCTGCACTGTTGACCCAGCG
>NZ_JXXU01000096.1 GCF_000967495.1 Vibrio neptunius
TTGTAGCCCAAGTAGAAAGGGGCGAGTTCACCTATAAACAAGCACAAAAACATTATGGCATCCAAGGCCAATCTACCGTTCTCAAATGGCTACGAAAACATGGTACATTTGATTGGTCAAAACCAATTTGTATGCCCGATATGCCTAGATCAAAAGAAACGCCGGCTCAAAAAATTAAGCGTCTTGAAAAAGAGCTTGAGCAAGAACGAATGAAAAATGTCGTCCTAAATGGAATGGTCGACATTATGGATAATGAATACGGAGCCGGACTGCGAAAAAAGTACTTGTCCGAACACTCTGGCAATCCAAAGAAAAAGGACTCATAAAGCTAGCAACCGTATGTAAAGCATTTGGTATAACAACTCAATGCGTCTATCAGGCAATTCGTCGCATTAAGTTGAAGGCCCAATCATTAAACCCTGTCTTAGTTCTCGTCCAATACTGGCGACAATTTATGCCACGGCTAGGGACACGTAAACTCTATGAGCTTATTAAACCCGAGTTAGAACGCCAAGGGATTAAGCTGGGCCGTGATGGGCTGTTCGATTACTTGAGAAAAGAAGGTTTGCTCGTTAAGCCTAAGAAAAACTACGTTAAAACAACGAATAGTAAACACTGGATGCGCAAGCATCCTAACTTGTTGAAAGACAAAAGCGTAGAGCGCCCAGAAGAAGTCTTCGTTAGTGATATTACTTATGTAGAGTCACAACAAGGTGTGCATTATCTTTCTTTAGTCACCGATGCCTATAGCCGAAAAATCATGGGCTATGAGCTAAGTAACGAAATGAAAGCATCAGATGTTGCCAAAGCTTTAGGTATGGCCGTCAAAAATCGACACTATAGGCATGCAGCTATCCACCATTCAGATAGAGGACTGCAGTATTGCTCGGGGCTATACCAAACCAAGCTACGTCAGGCAGGAATGGTTCCCTCAATGACAGATGGATATGATTGTTATCAGAATGCTCTAGCAGAGCGAGTTAATGGCATTCTAAAACAAGAGTTCTTGCTATATAAATGTCGAAGTTTGGAAGACTTAAAACGTTTGGTTAGCGAATCAATCGACGTTTACAATAATATGAGGCCGCACTTAAGTTTAGGAATGAGAACGCCAACTGAAGTGCATGAAAAAAGTCAGCAGCTTGCGCTGCTGACTTAGCAAAAACTATCAACGTATTTTAGGACGAGACA
>NZ_JXXU01000097.1 GCF_000967495.1 Vibrio neptunius
TGATTTGGTGAGTCTTACTGACGATTTACTGGTGTGGTGTGTGTCCGGTATTTGCGGGTGTGTGTCCGGTATTTATTCGCGGTATTTATTCGGTATTTATTGTATTTGGTATTTGGTACTTAGTATTATTCGTTAACTTCCAAATCGGTAGCGGTATCCGATCCCAAACGCAATATCTGTGCTGTTGTCTGCATTAAACATGTTCTCGACGGCAGTCAACTCTATTGCCGAGTTTTCCATCTGATAGCGATAGCCAAAGGTGAACTCAGTCGATGGCTTGGAAAACTCATCTTCTCCGTTTGATACGCCCTCATGAAATGCAATTTGTCCGATCAGGTGGTGTTTTTCCAATAACTGGTAGCGATAACTTGCTCCGACTGTCCAAGTACTTGAACGATAGGGCATATCTTTGAACACGGTTGGCGTGTTGCGAAAAGTTATGGCGAGTAGGGTATCGAGAGAATGCTTGTCTCGGCGATAGCCATAGTTCATCTGGATGCCTTGTTCGAATTCTGAAGAACTGAAAACGCCGTGCTTGGTGTCGTTATAATATAGAGACCCACCAACAGAAAGCCCGTGATGTTCTTTGTTGATCAGTTGGTATTGTACGTAGCTTGTGATCGCGTGACTTAGACTCTCTCCACGGAAGTCTTGCAACTCTATGCCATACTCAGGCATATTGATGACAAATCGGTCGTTTGCCACATCCTCTCGGCCGTTTTGATCAATGCCAACCCAATCATGAAACGCGATGGTTAATCGATCTAGGTGGTTGTTGCCAGCGTAGTTCCAGCGATAGCTTAATTCTACTTGCCATTCTGAAGCGACCTGCCATTTGCCACCGACGGCGATTTGATTTTGATAATAGTCTAATTCGTAATCTGGAGTGACAGCCCAGATACTTGAAATGATACCTGTACCATAGACTTCAGCTTCGTTTTCATCCATTGAAAACCCAGAACGGAGCTGAGGTGACAAACTGTTGGTATGAAAAGGTGATTGCGTATAGCTTTGTACAGGTCCGTAATCGCTTTGACCCCACGCAGTGTTAGCGATGATTAGGGGAATGAGAGATAACAAAAACTGCCGACAAAAGATCATATAGTCATTTCAAATGCTTATGTAACTGATAAAATTATAGTTTATGATTTTGTCGTGTGCAGAGTTTGTGATCGGATATGGGCTAGATGTTGTCAATCTGGCCCACCGTGGCTGAAGGCTGAATAGGGTTGTTACAATGGATATACTTTTTCGAACCGTTCTAGTATTAACTCTGACTGTAAATTGAATTCGGCGCCAATTTCACCTGCGTATTGAGTAAAGAACTTAATGTGTGCTTCACGCCACCATTCATAGCTGAGGTCACCTTCTCCTTCTGAGCGAGCAAACTCTGCACTAACCTGATCGAAAGGGCAAACTGAAACATCTGTCAGGCGAATGATACACACTGGCTCCTGTTGCCAGTTAAGCACTACCGTGATTCGACCAACCTGAGGAAGGGGCTCTTGTTCAATATCGTAGCCTTGCTTCAGACTACAACTTGCTCTCTTCACACCTTCGTTTATCAATTTGGCGCATTCGTTGGCATTAAACTCATCAGCGCAAAAGTATTCAGCGATGGTACTTGGTATCGCTCCTCTCTGCTGAGGTGTCAAAGTGGTGAGATATTGGTCTAGGTATGTTTGTTGTTGTGGGGTCACACTGTCTTCCTTGAACAATCGCCCTCTCAATCGGAGAGGGCGATTCTATTTCATTGGGCCTAGGCGGCACTAAGATGGGTGGTAATATAAGGCAGCCATGCTTGCTGGTAAAGCGCTTTGGATTGAGCTCGCATTGTCTTAATTTGGGCGAATTCAAACTCACTGATGTCTCGACTCTCTGAAGCGGCTTGACGCTCTATTTTCTGAATGCGTTCGTAAAGGTCATGTTCTGGACCGCTTTTTACATCAGCAATGGCTTTCAGATGTAGCTGGACTTCAGCCACTATTTTGGTCTTTGGAAGCTGAACTAACAGATTCAAGTCACGATAGCCCGAAGCGCCGGGTTTCTTAAAGCGATTTTTTACCTTCACGACAGTAGTTTCACGGTTTAACACTTCATAAGCCGACATCAAGCTTTCGATGTCATTGGCAACAATCGTTGCACGGGCGAGGTCAGTAATACGTTCTGTATCCCCATCCAGTTCGTAAGCTATTTTTTGTTTTGCTCTGTCTGCCGACTTCACTCCGGCAAAGTAAGCGTCCGTTGAGGTCAACATAGCGGTGCTCTTACAGAGCATTTCTAGTTCAGCTTGAGCTTGGTGTGCTTTGCTGTAAAGAATATCGAAGTCAGAGTAGGGCTGAAGAGGAGTTGTTGGCGTAGATTGGATGCCATACAGGCCACTTAGGTTATGTTTGAATGCTTTGGAACAGACTTCGTTCTGGTTCGTTGAACGATTTTCTTCACTACCGGGTGTTGTTGGAATAGCGGCGAAAGCTGGTGCGCGGCTGAGCATTAAAAGCATCAGGGCCGTAGTTCGCAGAAATAGGCTCATTCACTCTCCTTAGATTCGTAGCGTCTTGGGTAAATGGTGCAAGAAAAGGCTCAACAGCCAAAACGTACTTATCTCTACTCTTTATATTGGGGCTTGCTGACGAATTACAATATCGTTTTTACCCCATGATCTAATTATTTGAACTCTCTCAATTTATTTGAGCGTCTGATTCGCTTATGGTTCATTCTCAAGTTGTAAATAAGTATAAACATCCAACCTGAACCTAATCTGAACGTTTTATACAGTTTGAGGGATACCACTCAGAAATGCTTTGGTATAGGCTATGAGTCAGTCACGTCAGGTAGGGAATAGAAATGAAAGATCCAGAATTTTGGCACAGTAAATGGGCATCAAACCAAATTGGTTTTCACCGCGAAGATGTCAATCCATTGTTGGTTCAGTATTGGTCCGAAACAAAACCGAGCAGAGAGGATAAAGTGTTTGTCCCACTATGCGGTAAGACAGAAGATCTTGTCTGGTTAGCGACCAAGCATGATGATGTTCAAGGCGTAGAACTGAGTAAAATTGCGGTACGCTCTTTTTTTTCTGAACATTTTTATACGCCTACCGTGACCTCAATAAGTGGGCAGCATGAATTGTATCAGTTTGATGAGCTATCTATTTACAACGGAGACATCTTTACTGCGCCGGTTCAGCCTGTCGAGATTGTGTATGATCGCGCTGCTCTCGTCGCATTGCCAGAAGAAATGCGCACTGATTACGCTCAACGAATCAAGTCATTGCTTAAACCTGGCGGTAGAATTCTGTTGGTCACTCTGGATTACCCACAGGCTGAAATGGCGGGTCCTCCATTTTCGGTCGCCGAGTCTGAAGTTCGCCAACTGTTCTCAGAATATAAAATTTCCAAACTGTATCGTGATGATGCTGATGAGAAGCACCCGAAGATAGCGAAGAAAGGCTTATCCCACTTTGCAGAAGAAGTGTATTTGATCGAGAGCGAATGATAACAGCCCCTGTGTTTGAGCGCAGGGGCTGTTATTTTAATAAACGATGTTTACCTTAGCTGCGCTGGCGAAAGCGCTTTCTATTGCTTGCTCAATGGTGTCTCTCCGAGCAATGCTCACTCCTAAGCGTCTTCGTCCGTTGATGTCAGGTTTGCCAAACAAACGTAGCTGAGTTTGCGGCTCGGCTAGAGCGTCGGTGACTCCCTCAAACTGAATATTCTCGGATTGACCTTGCCCTAAAATCACGGCAGATGCGGTTGGACCGTATTGAGTGATACCTGAAATAGGTAAGCCAGTGAAAGCGCGTACGTGCAGTGCGAATTCCGAACTGTCTTGAGACATGAGAGTGACCAAGCCAGTGTCGTGCGGGCGAGGAGAGACTTCATTGAAAATGACGGTGTCACCCTTGACGAACAGTTCGACACCGAAGGTGCCGCGGCCTCCTAATGCATTAACCACCTTACTAGCGGCATGCTGTGCGGCAGATAGGGCGGCTTGAGACATCGCTTGAGGTTGCCAAGATTCACGATAATCACCGTCTTGCTGGCGATGTCCGATCGGAGCACAAAAGTGGATGCCATCAATCGCTTTGACGGTTAATAAAGTAATCTCATAATCAAAATCGATAAAGCCTTCAACAATGACACGCCCTGCGCCTGTGCGGCCACCTTCTTGAGCGTATTGCCATGCTGCTTTTACGTCTGTCGCTGATTTAATGACACTTTGACCTTTGCCTGAAGAACTCATGATCGGTTTACACACGCATGGTATACCAACAGATTCAATGGCTTGAATGAACTCTTCATAGGAGCTTGCAAAATGGTAAGGGGAAGTATTGAGGCCAAGTTGTTCTGCTGCCATTCGCCGAATTCCTTCTCGATTCATTGTTAGGCGAGTAGCATTCGCTGTCGGAACCACATTGAGGCCATTGGCTTCAAGCTCAACCAGCTTATCTGTAGCAATTGCTTCGATTTCAGGTACTACATAATCGGGTTTTTCTTTGGCGATGAGCTGTTCTAGTGCATCACCATCAAGCATGTTCAGTGTGTAGCTACGGTGTGCTACCTGCATTGCGGGGGCATTTTCATATCGATCACAAGCGATGACCTCCAAGCCCAAACGTTGACATTCAATAGCGACTTCTTTTCCAAGCTCTCCCGAGCCTAGGAGTAAAACTCGTGTCGCATTGTTGCGAGTTGCAGTACCAAACATAGATAACCTTTAAATACGCGGATATGAAGTTGACTCGAATCATACGTATATATAGATAAAAAGCAAACGTTTGCTTTTTGTGTCGGGAGGATACAGTGCAAGACCACGAAACCTCGCTCAGCCAGCCATAGCGGAAAAAAAATTTGAAGGATGCTGCTTTCCTTATTACCGAATTTCATCAATAAGTTAGAGCTTTTGAGACCAGTGAAACTTTGATGTAACAAACAAATTATTATTGTGATTTGTATCAATAATGAGAATACTTAAGTAGAATGATGAGTTTGAGCTTATAATTCACTCAAACTATAAAATTAACAATAGTAGCCTTAGCCGATAGATGAAATACGATCCAAGCAACTCCATAAAGGTTCCAATTGATACATTGACGGTTGGAATGTTTGTTACCGCAATCGAAGATAACGAACGCGTTAATTTAGCCAATGCTGGTAGAGTCTCCTCCCAGCAAGCTATTCAGCAGCTGATCAAAAATGGAATTAGATTTGCGTGGGTGGACCAAAACCTTTCTGTCAAAGGAAGTGTCTTTAAGCCGGTGGTTGAGGAGGCTCTACCCGAAGAAAGTGCATCGACCACACCGGTAAAGCGAAAGTCTATGAGCCGGTTTTCCAAGCAAAAGCGAGCTTCAAAGATCATCCGTGAAGCGAAAGATCTGGCTCAAAAAATCCTCAACCAAACGTTTGATGATAAGTCGATTCATGTCGATGAATTGGAGGGGTGGGCCGACGACCTTATTGAAACCGTATTGATTGATTCAGATGCGTTACATTGTGTCTCTGCTTTGCGTAACAAAGACGAATACTTGCTTGAACACTCAGTCAATGTTGCAACCTTACTCGTCACCTTTGGTAAGCATCTTGATTTGCCAAAGGACACGCTTAAACAGCTTGCAATTGGCGGCATCATTCATGATGTTGGTAAAATCAAGGTCGATGACAAAGTTCTGCATAAACCTGGCAAACTCACACCTGAGGAGTTTGATCATATGAAGCTTCATCAGGTGTTTGCAGAAGAGATTATCCTAACGGTGGAGGGATTAGGAGACATCAGCCGAGATGTGTGTTTGATGCACCATGAAAAGTTAGATGGTAATGGTTACCCTAAAGGCCTGAAAGGCGAGGAAATTCCGCTGCATGGTAGAATGAGTTGTATTGTTGATATTTACGATGCCTTGACTGCCGACCGTTGTTACAAAAAAGGGATGAGTTCGGCGGAAGCGTTCAAGATAATATTGAGTTTAACGCCATTTCATCTTGATCGGGACTTGGTTTATAAGTTCATCAACTGTATCGGTGTTTATCCTGTGGGAGCATTGGTCGAGCTCAATGATGGCAGGGTGGGTATTGTTTGGACATCGAACCCAGATGAGCCCTTAAAACCAGAAGTGAAGTGTTTTTATTCGCGTAAATACAAGCGCTTTGTTGACGTTAGCTTTGTCGATATTAAAAATAGCCAGTATAAAATCGAGAGAGCGATTGCTCCGTCTAACCTAAATGTCGATCCGACTCCCTTCTTTGATGTTTGATCAGACTGCAAAAAAGGCGCTTTTTCAGCGCCTTTTAGTTTTGTGGTCTTAGATGGCCAGATACGCAACAGGAATATCTGGGTTAATTGCTTCCAGAGTTGATTGCGTGTCGGCGAGGTGACTAATAGAACCTTCAGACATTTCAACTAGCGCGGTTGTTGCAATATCGTCAAAAGATTCACCATCAAGTAAGAGTTGAATAAGTGCCACTTGTAGAGGTGGAAGACTAGGGTTAAATGCTGCGTTTTCAGCATAGGCACCTTGATACACTTTGCCGTTTTTCAGCTTGATGCTCACGCCACTTAAGTTGTGTGTATACGGCGCGTGACTCTTATTGAGCGCGCTCAGGGCTTTCAGTATCATTTCATCAGACTCTTGACACTTTTTACCGTGATCTATAGTCGCCATCAAACCGGATTTGATGCCAAGATCAGATGGACCAAAGGATTCAGGTAGGTATTCTTTTAGTGTTTTTTCATCACGTTGAGGTAGTTGGACTACCAAGCTGTCCGCCGTCGTCAGTTCGTTCATAAACTGTCGGCAGTGGCCACATGGGCTAAAGTTGATTGTGATGTCAGAGATACCTTGCTCGCCTTTCATCCAGGCATGGCTGATGGCGGATTGTTCTGCATGAACCGTTTGGCCGAGTTGGGCCCCTAAGATCTCTACGTTTGCTCCAAAGTACAGGCGTCCGGTAAGACCGCGAACAATGGCACCCACGTAGAATTTCGAGATCGGCGCATAAGAGTAAGCGGCGGCAAAAGGAAGTAGTGAGACACGCAGTTCATCGTCTTCCAAGCCGGAAATCGTTAATAGCTCTGCAAATTGTTCCGAAGAGAGCGTCGCGTCAAAATCATCCGCTAACAAAATAGGAGAAAGGAACTCTGCGACTTTAGCTGGCGCTTCAGACAGCGCTTGTTCAATGCGGCTTCTCATATTGAATCCTTGTTTAAGCAATAATAGGTATCTTGGGGCTTGCCTGAGTTACCTGTTTAGAGTGGCTTGCCCTGATACTGGTATTACATTTTATGTAACACGGAGAACTTTTCTGAGATTTGAATCACATAAAAGTATGTAATGAATTTTGTTATTTCATAATTAGAGTGAGCTCACACATGATAACGATTGCACTCTTCGATAAAGTGATGTGCGTCGGAATGCGAGGATAAGCAACCCGACGCAATAGTTATGCTGCTAGCCAGATAGCCAGCGCAAAGAATGAGGGGGCGAGGATGGAGGTGATCACACCACAAACTACCAGTGCTAAAGAACTGAAGGCGGCATCTTGAGCGTCTTTTTCGGCACAAGTCGCGGTTCCTAAGGCGTGTGAGACCGTACCCATAGTCAACCCTTTAGCAATAGGGTGTGTAATGTTAAGCCAGTTGTATATAGGGTAAGCCAAGATGGCGCCAAACAGGCCAACCAGCAAAACCAGAATAGCGGCAATAGCCGGCTCCCCGCCAAGATGGCTCGACACTTCCATTGCGATGGGAGTCGTAACCGACTTGCCAAGTAGACTAGCGATCAAAGAGAGATCCGTTTGCATGTAGGAGGCAATAACGGTGGCTGTTAGCATCGACATGATGCTGCCGACACCACACGCCAACATAATGATCCGCCAGTTAGCGCGTATCTGTGGCAGTTGTTCATACAGAGGGTAAGCGAGGGCAACCACAGCAGGTTGGAGTAGGAAATTAATCCATTTGTTGTCGTCGTAATAAGTTTCAAACGGCACATGAAGATAGGTAAGCAACGGAATCATGACCGCTAAACTGATTAACAGAGGGTTCATAAAAGGGCTACTGACCTTTTGGCATAGCCAGCGCGCAGATAGGAAAACGATAATCGTCACCACTAGCCACATTATTGGTTACCTCGCTTTAGCATTCTATCCAACATCAGTCCAAGCACAACGATGACGATCAATGTGCCTCCAACGGCACTAGCGAGAATGGGCAGGGCATTGTTGTAAAGCAGATCGAAATGCTCCATGAGTCCGACGCTGATCGGTACAAACAGAAGTACCATGTAGCGAATAAACAACGTGGCGCTTGGGCGTACCCACTCAACAGGTACTAGGCCACTCGCAAGGAGAGCGAATAGGATAAGCATACCGATAATGCTTCCCGGAATAGAGATATCTAGAAGGTTTTGAAGGTTCATGCCTGCCATAAGACAGAGTAAAATCAGCCCCATAGATACGACGTATTTAAGCAAGGTTTTCGCCATAGGTAGTGTCGTCCAAATTTTATCAACGTTTGCGTATGTGAAATCGCTGAACCTCAGATTCAGTATGTTCACAGGCCTCGATCAAGGTGGTAGTTGTTATTGTATGATGAGGCCTAGATGTTATAGGGTGCAGGCAATAAGTTGTTAAGATACTAGTTTTTGAACGTATTGGTAAACAGATTTTAAGACAGCTATCTTTTTATCGTCACTCTCATGTTCGTGAACTAAGTTTTCTAAATTCAGCATGTAGTCCTCAATTCGACTTTCGAAGTACTCGCGGCAGTGAACCGCCCATTTTTTTTGTTCCATCTCGTCTAATGTCCCCGGGAAATGTCTTGCCCGGTAACGAAATAGAAGTGGAGCAATTCTTTCATCACAGAACGCTATATCAAGGGCAGAAAGGTTGTTTGGTTCAGTCTCTCGTATGATGTCCATTGATTTTTTTGCCGCAGGAGAGAAGAAACTGTCGTAAAGCATGGTGTCGACATCATCGCTCTTTTCGTATTCTCGCTCGATGCTGTATAGCGAATTGAGTTTTTCTCTAATTTCTGGGTGTTGTCTTAGTCGTTCAAGGTTTTGTAAACACTGTTCTCTATCAATGCCTATGTTAGCTGCATTTTCGGCCGTTAGTGTTTTAGCTGGCGCCAAAATAGGACACTTGTTGAGATGGATAAGTTTGACTGGCACAGGTAGCTCGTCTTGGCCAAGCTCAGAGTGTTTGGTGTAGAGGCGTTGATTCAACTGTTCAACATCTAAATCCAATAACGGCTGAGGATCTTTCGCTAGATCGACAACAATCACTGCGTTCTGATTGGTTGGATGCCAAGCGACTGGCACCACCCAACTGGTGTAATTGCATTCACGCCCCAACATCCCCGATACGTGCATAAGCGGCGTCATATTGACGATATCAACCAGTTCGTTGAGTTTACGTTTGTGGCGCATGCTAAGGAAATAATCAAACAGCTTAGGTTGAGCAGCTTTGACCTTTTTGGCCATTTCGATCGTTGCTATAACGTCGGCCATTGCATCGTGTGCATTCTCGTGCTCAATGCCATTGGCCACCGATAAGTGCTCTAGCTTGAAACTAGTAAAGCCTTCTTCATTCTCCGGCCAGGTAACGCCCTCTGGACGAAGCGCATGACAGGCGCGCATAACATCAAGCAAGTCCCAACGAGAGTTGCCATTTTGCCAGCTCCAGGCATATGGATCGATGAAATTTCGGTAGCAGGTGTAGCGTGTCACTTCATCATCAAACCGAATGCTGTTGTAGCCTAAGTTGATGGTGTTTGGCGTAGACAACTGCTCATGAATTTTGGCAATAAATTCCGGCTCTGGTAGCCCTTTACTAACTGCTGTTTGAGGCGTGATACCAGTAATAAGCGCAGCTTCAGGCGATGGAAGATAGTCTGAAGGTGGTTGGCAGTAGATAACAAGAGGCTCACCGATAATATTGAAGTCCATATCGGTGCGTACACCCGCAAACTGGGACGGTCTGTCTTTTGCTGGGCTGGTTCCCCACGTTTCATAATCAAAAAAGAAGAATGTGGGCTGTTCGGTATTGTTCATAGCATTATTATTTTGTTGGTAATTCTTCAAATCAAGCCTTGTAAATTAGTCGATTAGCGCTAGTCATGTTGCTGTATTTTGATTTGAATATTTTAGTTTTTGCACGTTTTACATTTGCACTTGCGTCTAAATATGTGTCCAAATTCTGTAAGTGCTGTGCCCTAATTCTTAAGACATACAAATTGAGCATCACTGATAAGCAACTAAAGGCGATTGCTAAGCAATCTGAGTATAGCGGCCGAGCAGAATTGAGTGACGGTGAAGGGCTCATTGCGAAAATATCGCCCAAAGCAAACATCACTTTCAATACCGTTGCAGGTTCAATGGTAAAAACAAACGCATCCGTAGCAGGAAGTATCCGATAATCAGCCTTAAGAATGCAAGGCAAATCCACAAAAGGATGCTTGAGCTGAAACAAGAGGGCAGAACCCCTGCAATTGCCCTAACCGGTGAAACAGACTTCGTCAAAGTCATTTAGAAGTCATTTAGGGACAGGCACTATAAACTTATGGTTAACCCCATAATTAACCATCACCTGGGCTCCGGTCGGCGTTGTTATTGACTTCCAACTATCTTTAGTGTCTTTCCACCCCAACTTTGAAGAACCCTAAATGCTTCCTCAAGAAATACTTTGGGTGTGTGTCCTGAATTTAGAATTTATTATTCAAGGTGAGTAAGGTGTTGGCGAAATCCGGGCACCTTTGACGGTCTCGTTCAAAACCCCATTGATGGCGCCTGTGGGTTGGGGTGAATGAACGTACCTTTAGAGTCAACATGGATTTTAAATGAATCTAGTTGATTTTATTTACAGTTTTTATGATTTCGATTTAGTATGTCTCCCCCTCCCCAAAAAAGGAAAGTTCATGCTTAAGAAGGCCTTGGCATGTTTAATCGCCACTACTATTAGCCAAGTTCACGCCGGGTCCTACCACTGCCAAAAGGAAAAACTGTTTAACGATCCGCTCGTTCGTTTACCGATTGCGGTTAAATTTGGTTGTTTAGATAAAGCTAAAGAATTTATCAAACTGGGCGACAACCCTGATAATCGAGATTTGTACAACATCACGCCTCTGATGCATGCGGCTCGAGGACATAGCGCCACCACGATGCTTCAACACCGAGGAGAGAGCCCCTTACTGATCGAAGATTTGATCAAGGCGAAAGCGCAACTCAATTTAGTGGATAACGATGGTGTAACGGCGCTGATGTATGCCGCCCTCGAGAATAATGCTTATGTGGCCGAGAAACTGATTGCCGCTAAGGCCGATCTCAATGTGCAAGATCATTCGGGCATGACGGCCATGCTGTACGCCAGCACACAAAGGGACGCCGCCATTGCAGAGCAACTGATTGATGCGAACGCTGACTTAACGATTCAGGACTATCATAGAGGCTGGACAGCCCTCATGTATGCCAGTCAAAAGGGGCGGACTGAGATTGTAGAAAAGCTAATTGCAGCCAATGTAGATCTTGATATCAAAGACAATCAAAGCGCTGCACGTACGGCCTTGATACTTGCAAGTTACAGCGGAAAAATTGATGTTGTAGACGCGTTACTGAAAGCAAATGCGAAAACCTATATACGGGATTCGACGGGCTATTCCGCTTTAGATTATGCAAAAATAAACAACAGTCGCAAAATAGTGGCGCTTTTTAGCCAATACAGGCAATCCATTGATATCAAAAACTTGCCAGTCGAACCAGAAATTTGTCGTCATACTCGCACTCAACAAGAAAAACCTGCGCTCATTTATGCGGTTGACAATGACTGCGCCCAGACAGTAAAAACATTGTTAGCGGAAGGCGCAGAGACTGAAGTCACCAATCAGTATGGTCGAACGGCTCTGATGGCCGCCAGTTTACAGCGCCATGCCGTCATTGCCAAATTGTTGATCGAGGCAGGGGCAAACGTGAAAGCGTTGTCTAACGGCGGCAGTACTCCTATTGGTGAAGCCGCAAGAGCAGGCGCTGCCGAGATTATTGAGCTACTCGTACAAGCAGGGGTTAATATCGAGACGCTTAACAAAGATGGAGAAACCCCGTTAGTGGCGGCGAGTCTCTACGGGTGGCCATCGGCGATTGAAACACTGCTTAAACTCGGGGCCAACACAAGCGCTACCGATCGCCATGGTCGAGAGCCTATTTTTATCGCCAGTGCCCGTGGTCACCTCGAAGCAGTCAGAGAATTTCTCAATGCCAAGGTGGATATTGATCGACAAGATGCTGACGGAAGAACCGCGCTTATGGAAGCCAGTGATCGTTCAAAAGCGGATGTCGTGAGAGCGCTGATTAAGGCAGGAGCCGACACCGGGCTCAAAGATAAAGAAGGGGACACCGCGATATCCTTAGCCCGAACGCGAACAAATAACCCAATGGTAATGAGATGGTTATCAAACGCCGAGTATGTAAAGCTCTATCCGAAAATTCAAGAGTTGGTGGTGGCCAGTACGCCCTTATCTGATCCAAAACTTTCCGCACTGATGGATCAGGTGGTCAATCTTGCGCCGAGGCAAAAACGCAGTCGTTTTTCCTCTCTCTACCTGCAAGATCGAGAGGGGTTATCATCCTTACCTCATGATCCAAACGAATTTCAAGACTACTACTGGTGGTAAGCGTCGATACAAGGCGCGACCAATGGGGGACAGGCACGGCTTCAGTTCTTTTTCTAGTCTTTTGGTGTGTGTCCTGAATTTACCCATTTTGGTGTGTGTCCTGAATTTATCCTGAATTTATCTTGAATTTATCTGAATTTAGGGGCTCTGTACGAAAAAATCTATTCACAAGCGCCAACGTATTATTCGTTGGCGACCACTCAATAAGTTACGCCATCTATTTTTGTGTCGAGAATCTTGCCTGATAAGGCGTTAATTCACTCCCTTCCATCGTTAAGGGAGCGTATAGATTAGGTCTACGACCTCTGATCCAGCGTCTGCCTGTACACATATTTAGATCTTTCCCATTGAGATCGGCAATAACCATATCATTATCGATGCAGTCAGTTTCAGCGATAATTTCACCATAGGGATTGAGCACCATCGCGTTCCCCGTTCTAACTTCATCCATATCAACCCCAACACCGTTACTAAATATCAGGAACATACCATTGTCATGGGCACGCGCGGGTAGCCAACGCAACAACCATTTTCTTCCTTTAGAACCTTGCATTTCAGAACGAATCGAATCTGGATCTTGGTGACGATTATGCCAAAGTTGGGGATCAATCAACCCCATCGCATTAGGGCTGCGAGAGTTTGTTCCGCCTGTTTGATGAGGCGCGACTAGTATATCAGCCCCTTTTAATGCTGTTATTCGAACATTCTCGACTAAATTATTATCCCAGCAAATCAGGATTCCTAAACGGCATCCATGTGGTGTATCAAATACAGTGTATTCATTGCCACTTTTCATGTGTTCGCTGACAAACGTATGCAGCTTTCTGTGTTTGGATATCTGGCCATCAGGCATTGCCATTACGTAAGAATTGTAGAGATTTCCGTGCTTGTCCTTTTCAATTAAACCTGCGCCGATGCTGATTTGGTATTGCTCAGACATTTTTAGCAAGCGTTGAGACGTTTCTCCTTGTGGAATGAACTCGGACAAATCATTGATCTCAGATTTCTTGAGTTTCGAAACATGCCAATAACCAGTCACACACATTTCAGGGAAGACGATAATTTTTACCCCTTGTTTAGCTGCCTCTTCTACGTAACTTTGAATGACCGATAAGTTGTAGTTTTTGTCGTTCGGATGGTGGTTAAATTGGACAGTAGCAACACGGATATCTTTCATAATTGTTCCTTTACTTAGTGAATATCAACTATTTTAAAAAGCTCCTTTGATTCCGTATAATGAATAAAATTCCTATAATTAATGAGAACATGGAATGGATGTTGTCGATTTACGCACATTTTGCCAGTTAGCGATGGATGGTAACTATCGAGTAGCTTCAGAGCACTTACACATCACTCAGTCAGCTTTAACTAAGAAGATTCAGCGCCTTGAAGCTTTTTGTGGAGTAGTTTTATTTGAGAGAGGAAGACAAGGGGCCAGTCTAACTGCGGCAGGCGCAGCTCTTTTACCTGAAGCGCAACGAATTGTATCGAGTTTTGAATCGTATAAGTCTCTAACTCAACGAGTCGCCAAGGGAGTTGCAGGAACTCTCAATATAGGTTTTGGTATATCTTCCTACTACCTTGCACCAGATTACATAGCCAAGTTTAAAAAATACTACCCAGAGATCCACATTACACTTAACGATATACCATCTCAAAAGCAGTCAGAATTGCTACTTCAGGGGGATCTTCATCTCAGTTTTAGTCGACTACCAACTGTAGCTCCGCTGAAGGGCATGAAGCTCTGTAAAGATCACTTAGTGCTTGCGACGCACAAAAGTCAAATTATAGACAAGAACAAACTGTGGTTTTTGTTAGATTCAATCGATTATTTACAGCTTAACCCTGAGCGAGGTAAGGGGCTAAGCCGACAAATAAACATGCTAGTGGAAGAGCATGAGAAAACACTGAATGTAGTTCAGGAGGCCGATGATATTCAAACACTGTTGGCACTCGTATCAGCAAATTTGGGCTTCACTATTGTCCCTGCAAGTGTAAAGCATATTGCGAATGAGAATGTTGCCTTTTGGGAGCTGTCTGGGGTAAATAGCTCTTGGGATGTTGGCCTAATTTGGAATGAGCAGTTAGAGAGCTTTGCAAAAGATAACTTCATTCAATTTGTAGAGAAGATGCAAATTGAACGTCTTTGATTCTATAGGTTTGATGAAACTCATATTTGTACAAAAGCGCCCTAAATCGTTCGTCACATCTTGGTAAGCTTTACTTTCTTGGTGGGGTATCTCTTCTCAGCCTTAAACAATAGCAGCCGTTTTCTGTGACGGCCTTGTCTAAACCTCATCCTTTACTCGACACATTGTTAACACACCTCTTTACAAGGTACTGATTTTTGGCCACTTAATCGGCCTGCGCGCTGAAAGCGTTGACTCTTCTAAACCCCAGCGATATCCTGCAACAGCACTGGCAAAATCCAGTGTCGGGATTCGTACCCCGCCTCAATTCACTAGTCGCATAGAGCGTCAGCAAAACGCTGCTCTCTATGTGCTGCCTTGGCGCACCTGTAGAAAACGGATTGGTTTTTGTTTGAACAATCCGGTTGGTATTACGGTGAGCTGGGCGAGGCAGCCTAGGCTGGCCGTTTACTAGTGAGCGGTAGTACGAACCTTGTTCAGTTCACCAC
>NZ_JXXU01000098.1 GCF_000967495.1 Vibrio neptunius
CAGGGCGGGATCGCACTTTGTTAACTAATATGATCTAATTGTGCCAAACCCTTAGCAGCACAGTCATTTTGAACCTTATTGAACACTTATCTGTTGTAGAAGATACTCGATCAGACATTAACCAGAAACACGACCTTATCGATGTTATGTTCCTTGTGATCAGCGCTATCGCATCGGGATGCGAAGGTTGGCAAGACATTGAATTTTTTGGAGAAGAAAAGCTCGACTGGTTAAGAAAGCATAGACCATTCGAGCATGGTATCCCTCGCAGACACACGATAGCTCGCATCTTGCGTTCCGTTGTTGCGGAGTCTTTGCTTGAAGCTTTGGCTCTTTGGATAAACGAACAACGAACTACTCAGAACAAACCCATTATCGCATTTGACGGAAAGGTTCTGCGAGGCTCCTATCGTAACGACAGGAAAACAGCATTGCAGTTGGTCACGGCTTACGACACTGAGCGTGGTCTCGTACTAAGCCAAAAGCCAACAGAGACTAAAAATGGTGAGATAAGCATTGTTCGCCAAATGCTTGATGTTATAAATGTAAAGGGTAGCGTGATCACGATTGATGCGCTGCATTGCCAGCGTGAAACACTAGAAAAAATCAAAGAAAAACAAGCGCATGTTGTTGTTCAGGTTAAGAACAATCAGCCTAAGCTTAAAGCGGCTGTTGTGGAGCAGTTCCAAGCGGTTTTTGATGCTGGTAAAGAGAAAATAGTCACCGAAGTCAAAGAGAAAAAACATGGTCGCAGCGAAGAGCGATACGTGTTTCAGCTAAAGGCCAAATTACCGGACGACTTAATGGAGAAATGGCCGACGGTAAGAAGCATAATAGCAGTGGAACGCCATCGTGTGCTCAACGGTAAAGGCAGTGTAGATACTTCTTACTACATTAGTTCTATGTCGCCGAACCACAAACTTCTGGGCCATTATATTCGCCAGCATTGGCGGATCGAGAACAGCCAACATTATGTTTTAGATGTGGTTTTTAAAGAAGATAGCTCTCGTATCACTTTAGATGGTGCCGTTGAAAACATCGCGTTGTTTAGGCGTTTTGTTATGAATATGCTCACGCAATGCGACTGTGGTGCGCCGAGCCAAAAAGTGAAGATGAAGAAAGCGGGTTGGAACGATGATTATAGGGCAAGAGTCTTCTTTGGGTTATAAATCCATCAAAGTATGCTCCCGCCCTG
>NZ_JXXU01000099.1 GCF_000967495.1 Vibrio neptunius
CGTAAACATCTAGCTAATGCTATCCGTGCCCTTAGCATGGACGGCGTACAACAAGCCAACTCTGGTCACCCAGGCGCACCTATGGGTATGGCTGACATTGCTGAAGTTCTTTGGCGCTCTCACCTAAACCACAACCCAGCAAACCCAGAATGGGCTGACCGCGACCGTTTCGTTCTTTCAAACGGCCACGGTTCTATGCTGATTTACTCTCTGCTTCACCTAGCAGGCTACGAGCTGTCAATCGACGACCTGAAAAACTTCCGTCAACTGCACTCTAAGACTCCAGGTCACCCAGAGTACGGTTACGCACCAGGTATCGAGACAACAACAGGTCCTCTAGGTCAAGGTATCACTAACGCGGTAGGTATGGCGCTGGCTGAGAAAACTCTAGCGGCACAGTTCAACAAAGAAGGCCACGACATCGTTGACCACTTCACTTATGCATTCATGGGTGATGGCTGTCTGATGGAAGGTATCTCTCATGAAGCATGTTCTCTGGCTGGTACGCTAGGTCTGGGCAAACTGATCGCATTCTGGGATGACAACGGCATCTCTATCGACGGTCATGTTGAAGGCTGGTTCTCTGACGATACACCTAAGCGTTTTGAAGCGTACGGCTGGCATGTCATTCCTGCAGTAGACGGTCACGATCCTGAAGCGATCAACGCGGCTATCATCGCGGCGAAAGCGGACCCACGCCCTACGCTAATCTGTACTAAGACCATCATCGGTTTTGGTTCTCCAAACAAGTCTGGTTCACACGACTGTCACGGTGCCCCACTAGGCGCTGAAGAAATCGCAGCGACTCGCAAGCAACTTGGTTGGGAATTCGGTCCATTTGAAATTCCTGCTGACGTTTACGCTGAGTGGAATGCAAAAGAAGCAGGCGCAGCGAAAGAAGCAGCGTGGAATGCGAAGTTTGACGCATACGCTGCAGCTTACCCTTCAGAAGCAGCAGAGCTTAAGCGTCGTCTAAACGGTGAGTTGCCAGCTGAGTGGGAAGAGAAAGCAACACAAATCATTGCTGACCTTCAGGCAAACCCTGCCAACATCGCATCACGTAAAGCGTCTCAAAACGCACTTGAAGCGTTTGGTCAAATGCTACCTGAATTCCTAGGTGGCTCTGCTGACCTTGCCCCTTCTAACCTAACTATGTGGTCTGGTTCTAAGTCGGTATCGGCTGAAGATGCGTCAGGTAACTACATCCACTACGGTGTACGTGAATTCGGTATGACGGCTATCATGAACGGTATCGCACTACACGGTGGTTTCGTACCATACGGCGCAACCTTCCTAATGTTCATGGAATACGCGCGTAACGCAATGCGTATGGCGGCTCTGATGAAAGTTCAGAACATCCAAGTTTACACGCACGACTCTATCGGCCTTGGCGAAGATGGTCCAACGCACCAACCGGTTGAGCAAATGGCTTCTCTACGTCTAACACCAAACATGAGCACATGGCGCCCATGTGACCAAGTGGAATCCGCAGTGGCTTGGAAACTGGCTATCGAACGTAAAGATGCACCGACTTCACTTATCTTCTCTCGTCAGAACCTTGCACAACAAGAGCGTGATAGTGAGCAAGTAGCGAACATTGCTAAGGGTGGTTACATCCTGAAAGATTGCGCAGGCAAGCCAGAGCTTATCCTTATTGCAACCGGCTCTGAAGTTGAGCTAGCGGTTAACGCTGCTGCTGAGCTAACAGCTGAAGGTACGCAAGTACGTGTTGTTTCAATGCCATCAACAGATGCATTCGACAAGCAAGATGCAGATTACCGTGAAGCGGTTCTGCCATCTGACGTGACGGCACGTATCGCAGTTGAAGCGGGTATTGCTGACTTCTGGTACAAGTACGTTGGTTTCGACGGCCGTATCATCGGTATGACCACCTTCGG
>NZ_JXXU01000100.1 GCF_000967495.1 Vibrio neptunius
TTTCAGGACGAGACAAACAAAAAACAAAGGGTTGACGTAAACGCCAACCCTATAAATCTTTAGTTATCCGTAGGGCGAAGCCCGTTCCCGCATCCCGATTCCCGCATCCCGATTCCCGTTTTTACAGCGTCTCTTGATACTCAACCAGAATCTGCTCAATCCAAGTGGCAATACGCTCATCGCTGAGCTCATACTGAGAATCTTCGTCTAAAGCGAGGCCGACAAACTGGCTGCGATCTTCGGTCAGTGCCTTTGATGCTTCAAACTCGTAACTATCATCGTTTGGCCAGTAGCCAATCAGGTTTGCACCTGTCTTCTTAAGTTGATCGTGCAACATACCCATTGCATCCAGATACCATTCGCCGTAGCCTTCTTGATCGCCTAAGCCATATAGTGCGATGGTCTTACCATTGAGCGACAAACCATCGATTTGATCCCATATTTCATTCCAGTCTTCTTGAATTTCACCAAAATCCCAGGTTGAAATGCCTAAAATCAGAAAATCATAATCAGCCATCTCTGCCAGAGGCGTTTCTTTGACATTGCGGATATCCACCAATTCCTCACCTATGATGGCACGCATTTTCTCGGCTGCCATTTCTGTGTAGCAAGTCGTAGAACCGTAAAATAGACCAATTTTCATCACGTTCTTTTTCATTATTTTGAATCAATAGCGAATTCTAAACACAAAATGGCGAGCTTTGCAGCGAATATCCATATCGAATGGCAATTTTTATAGCTTTATTGCTGCGTGGCACTTACATTGAGCGCATATCATAAAGTTGAGGATTACAGTGTCAGAGATGATGTCACCCGATCAGGGGATGGTAGAGCAGTTTCTAGATGCGATGTGGTTGGAGCGAGGATTATCCGAAAATACGCTGGCATCTTATCGTAATGATTTATCCAAACTACTTCAGTGGATGACTGCAAATAACTATAGGCTCGATTTTATTAGTTTGTCTGGTTTACAGGATTACCAAAGTTGGTTAATGGATCAGGGCTTCAAGCAGACCTCAAGAGCCCGCATGTTGTCTGCGATTCGTCGCTTGTTTCAGTATTTGCATCGAGAAAAAGTGCGAGCGGATGATCCTAGTGCTTTATTGGTCAGCCCTAAGTTGCCCAAGAGACTACCCAAAGATCTAAGTGAAGAGCAGGTTGAAGCGCTGCTCAATGCGCCAGACCCAAACGATGCAATGGAACTGCGTGACAAAGCCATGTTGGAATTACTTTATGCGACAGGCTTGCGTGTGACCGAGCTCGTCAGTTTGACGATGGAAAATATCAGCCTTCGTCAGGGCGTTGTGCGTGTTACGGGTAAAGGGGGCAAAGAGCGTTTGGTGCCAATGGGCGAAAATGCGGTTGATTGGATTGAAACTTTTATCCAACAAGGCAGGTCTGAGTTACTTGGGGAAACTACATCCGATGTCGTCTTTCCGAGTAAAAGAGCTCGCCAGATGACGCGTCAGACATTCTGGTACCGTATCAAGCATTATGCGGTTTTGGCTGGTATCGATACCGAGATGTTGTCGCCTCACGTATTACGCCATGCTTTTGCGACGCACTTGCTCAACTACGGCGCCGACCTGCGTGTAGTGCAGATGCTACTCGGGCACAGCGACTTGTCGACGACACAAATTTATACTCATGTAGCGACAGAACGGCTAAAACAGCTACACAGTGAACATCATCCAAGAGCATAAGGGATTATCTCTTATCATATTAAAAATAAGGTGAATTTAATGAGCGTAATACGCCGAATAACTCTACTTACGTTACCACTGCTCGTGGCGGCACAGGCAGTAGCAGCGGAAGTCAAATTTGATAAGGCTCAGCTTGAAGAGCGTTTTGCCAAGTTAGGGCTAGAAGTAAAACAAGTGGTTCCAGCAGAGATAGATGGTTTAGTCGAAGTGCAGACTAGTGGTGGAATTCTTTTCGCTTCGCCAAACGGTGACTACTTTCTAGCGGGCACACTGTATAAGCTTGATGGCAATGGTCAGTATGAAGATGTGTTGGCGAAACGTCAGGCACCGATCAATGCGAATAAAATTGAAACTTTCAAAGACAGCATGATCGAGTTTAAGGCCAAAGACGAGAAATACGTTATCACTGTCTTCACCGATATTACTTGTGGTTACTGTGTGCGTCTTCATAGCCAAATGAAAGACTACAACGATTTAGGCATTACTATTCGTTACATGGCTTACCCACGTCAGGGCGCAACGGGTTCTGTTGCGGATCAAATGGCAACGATTTGGGGTTCGGATGATCCTCAAGCTGCCATGCATAACGGCAAGGTAAAACGTGAATTCCCTGAAAAGAGCAAAAATTTCGCCAAGTATCAGGAAATCATCAAAGAGCATTACGCACTTGGACGTGAGTTAGGTATCAGCGGAACGCCAGCAATTTTCCTACCAAACGGTGAAATGGTTGGTGGTTATTTACCACCTGAGCAGATGCTGCAACGCCTACAACAAACACAAAAATCGTAACTCAGCCTTCAGAGTTACGTTTGAGTGCCTGAGAAGCTATCTTGTGATGAGAATCCTATGCCATGAATTAGGTTGATATAAGATTCTCATCTGTTAACTTGTTCGCTATTCAGGCGTCCTGCCCAAGAACAAGGCTCAATCCAATCTATGATCGAAATTCAACGACGGCCTGAGGTTGATCTCAGTCTGCTTTCTACCGACATTGCGCCACTTCTTAAGCGCATTTATATCTC
Organism: Vibrio neptunius; assembly: GCF_000967495.1. Taxonomy (GTDB): domain Bacteria; phylum Pseudomonadota; class Gammaproteobacteria; order Enterobacterales; family Vibrionaceae; genus Vibrio; species Vibrio neptunius. The sequence goes on from NZ_JXXU01000100.1 coordinate 2,726, forward strand.
ACGCGGTATCACCAGTGCCCAGCAGTTAGAAACGACGGCGCGTGCATTGCACTCTTATCAAAAACTGCACGGTATTGACGCTGCTGTCGAACTTCTATTTGAAGCTATTCAAGGCAATAAACGTATTATTGTCGTAGGAGATTTCGACGCCGATGGGGCAACCAGCTCGGCCTTGTCGGTGATTGCATTACGAATGCTAGGTTCCAATAACGTCGATTATTTGGTGCCAAATCGTTTTGAAGATGGTTATGGTCTTAGCCCTGAAGTCGTTGATCAGGCGATTGAGATTGGAGCTGAAGTGATCATGACGGTCGATAATGGCGTTTCTTCAATTGATGGTGTGCGCTATGCGAAAGAGCAGGGCTTGAAGGTACTGGTTACTGACCACCACTTACCCGGCCACGAATTACCGAATGTTGACGCTATGGTCAACCCAAATCTCGAAGAGTGTGCTTTTCCTTCGAAAGCCCTAGCTGGAGTGGGAGTAGCGTTTTATCTCATGATGGCACTGTGTGTTCATATGAGAAAGCAAGGGTGGTTTGTTCATCAGGGCATGGCAGAGCCTAAACTGATGGAACTGATCGACTTGGTTGCTCTGGGCACGGTTGCTGATGTAGTGCCTCTGGATGAAAACAACCGCATTCTGGTTCACCAAGGTCTGCAGCGTATACGTGCGGGTAAAGCAAGACCTGGTATTCAAGCCTTGATTGAAGTCGCAAAGCGAGATGCACGTCGATTGGTCGCTGCCGATTTCGGTTTTGCACTGGGTCCGCGTATCAACGCAGCTGGTCGTTTGGATGACATGTCATTTGGTGTTGAACTATTGATGGCCAACAACATTCATGCTGCACGTCGTATGGCGAGTGAGCTGGATGGTTTGAACCAAACGCGTAAAGAAATCGAAGAAGGCATGAAGCAGGAAGCGATGGCTTTTTGTGAGCGTCTTCAATTTGGTGATGAGAACATGCCCCATGGGCTGGTACTTTTTCAGCGTGACTGGCACCAAGGTGTGATTGGCATTTTAGCATCTCGAATCAAAGAGAAGTTCCACCGTCCTGTGATTGCCTTCGCCGATGGTGGTGAAGGGAGCATTAAGGGCTCATGCCGTTCGATTCCAGGCCTGCATATGCGTGACACTCTCGATCGTATTGATACTCAAAATCCCGGTCTGATCCTCAAATTTGGTGGTCACGCCATGGCGGCTGGCCTGACGATCATGGAAAAAGACTTCGAACGATTTGCTCAGTTGTTTGATGAGGCTGTGAAACAAGAGTTGGACGACGCTGCACTCAAAGGTGTGATTTTGTCTGACGGTGAATTGAAGCCAGAAGAGTTTTCAATGCACATCGCAGAGATGCTTCGTGCTGGTGGACCGTGGGGGCAGGCGTTCCCTGAACCTCTGTTCGACGGTGAGTTTAAGGTTCTGCATCAGAAATTGGTGGGAGAAAAGCACCTAAAACTAATGCTAGAACCTCTACACAAAGGTCATCCAACCAATATTATGATTGATGGTATTGCATTCAACGTCGATCTGCGTCGCTGGCCAGATGCTTCAGCGAAAACGGTTCGTTTAGCGTATAAGCTTGATATCAACGAGTTTCGGGGCAATCAATCGCTGCAATTGATGATTGATCATATTGAGGCGAAATAGAGTACGGGCATAGCCCTACAGAACGCGTAGCTCGGAGAACGGGCTACGCCCTTCGAGAAAAGAGTCTTACGACTATTTCGGATTCTTCTGCTGGGTTGTTCCATAGATCGAGTAAGGGTTCTATTCGCTTTAAGAGATCCCCAACTCGTTCGTGCCTCACTCTTGAGGATGACGTTGTTTGGGATGGCCTGATGTACAAGCGGTCATTCCATAAAACGACGAAGGAGTGAGTAG
>NZ_JXXU01000101.1 GCF_000967495.1 Vibrio neptunius
TTCCAAATTGTTAAAGAGCTTGATTTTCTGATGAAAACCATTTTTAAGAACACTTACGCAAATGCGCTTAAAGATGGTGGAGCTAAGCAGGATCGAACTGCTGACCTCCTGCGTGCAAGGCAGGCGCTCTCCCAGCTGAGCTATAGCCCCATCAGGTGTTGATACTGTGTGCCAATTCTTCTGGGAGGAAGATTGGTGGGTCTGAGTGGACTTGAACCACCGACCTCTCGCTTATCAGGCGAACGCTCTAACCACCTGAGCTACAGACCCAGTATCGTCTCTTAACGTGTATAAACGTATCAATCTGTGTGGACACTC
>NZ_JXXU01000102.1 GCF_000967495.1 Vibrio neptunius
CATGAAGTAACCATTTTTAAGAACACTTACGCAAATGCGCTTAAAGATGGTGGGCGATACCGGGCTCGAACCAGTGACCCCCTGCTTGTAAGGCAGGTGCTCTCCCAACTGAGCTAATCGCCCACATGAGTTTTTCGTCTTGTGGAAGACGTCAAGAATGGTGGAGCTAAGCAGGATCGAACTGCTGACCTCCTGCGTGCAAGGCAGGCGCTCTCCCAGCTGAGCTATAGCCCCATCTTGAGAATCATTTCTGTAAAAGAAATGGTGGGTCGTGCAGGAT
>NZ_JXXU01000103.1 GCF_000967495.1 Vibrio neptunius
CACAGATTATGGGGGAAAACACGCCTTGGGAAAGTGTTAGCCATGAAGAGTAATATACTACTTTAGTTAGTATTATTTACATATGACGTTGCATGAAGATCTACCAATAAAATAATTTAGAATAAATCACCAATAATTAACTCTTTACCTACAACTTACGCGCCTACACTCCCTCTCAACTTTCGACAGAGGGCATGGACATGGAGCGTAAACCACCCGACCCGTTTAAAACAAAAAGACCTCACATTAGGGCTGGCTACAAGCCGATTATTGAACAGAAACCAGCTGGCCCAATGCCAACCATTTCTCCACCCGAAGAGAAGGAGCCAGCCTTCGCTTACGCGGTCGAATATGCGTGCGAGATGAGTTTGTACAGCAAGGCAGTCGAGCCGCACATAGGCAGCCTGCTAGGCAAGACCGCACAAGAAAGCCGGCTCTCTCAATGGCGTCAAGTCGCCAATGGCCCTCATACCCGCAGCATTGTCTCGATAGACAAGCAAGAAACCCAACAATTGTGGGTGGGAAGCAAAGCCCCGCTTCCGGTCAATGCCGAACTCCGTTGGGCAGACATCACGCCTCAAGACAAAGACCACCTCACTATCGAATACGCGTTTGTGCCAATTCGCCCCGCGATCCAAATCGGCGAAATGCTCGGCCTACCGACCGAAGGCTATTTGTACCATTTTGTTGATGGTGAGCTGCTGCATGAATACCGCTTCCAAGGGGACACTCGGTATCACTTTTTGGTCACGCAAAGCACAGCGGGGGCCATGAATCCAGAGCCTAGAAGCCAGTTTGGCAGCGATTTTGTCTTAGCCCTGTGGAAGCGAGAGGGTCAGGTGGTGGTCGACCAGCACTTGCTGTTTAGCCGACACGCCATGGATGACCAAGCCATATCGGCGGTAGACACGGCCTTTTTAAATGAGCATGGCGTCCAGCTCGATATGGACGCCATTATCCCTTTGACCAAAGGGCCAATCGTGGAAGAGGTAAGTCGCCGAGCCGCTCACAAGGCGGCTCAAGGGGAAACCCTAGAGCAGATTGCTCAGCAGCACGGTGTCACTCTTGAGACCTTACAAACCTTAAACCCGACGTTGCCATTATCGCCACTGGATAAGGGGGCGGTCATCTACACCGAGCCCGTGAGGGTGTACAACCATGCGCTGGATGTCGGTTACCCAGCCTTTACCGCCCGGCTCAGTGAGGGGCTGCTCTCGATAGACCGCATCGCCCGTGAGAAACCGTTTCCCGTGGTGAAGGTCGCCACGGCGAATCAAAGCGCCTTTGCCGCCTTGGCTCCGGTGCGCTACGCCATCGACAACCGAGACCTCAACACACTCAATGATGAGGTGGTCAAAGGGCTTAGCCCCATCACTGACACCACACTCTTCCCGGGCGGCGTGCTGCGCTCAGACAAACTCCCTTATACCTTACGGCAGCTGCGCGATGGCTGGCTCTATGCCCTCAGCCAAGACCCCGAGACCGACGCTTGGTCTGTGGCTGAATACCAAGTAATCAAAGGTGAGTTCTACCGCTTTGTTGGTGACCTAGCCGAAACGCGATATAACGCAGACGCTGAAAAGCCGCACGCTTACGTGCTTTATCAAACTGGCCGGCCTTATTTTATCGGTTATGCGAGCCAGCGCTGGACACAAAACCTGCAAGATTTCTACACAGGCGATACTCCAGAGAGCCAACAAGCAAGACAAGCCTGGCTGCGCGATATCACCGCCCCAACCCATCGCCTGCCGATTGAACAAATCTCAAAAGAAGTGGCCGATGTCGGCAAAGAAGACTTAAGCGCGTTTTATTTGACCTGCGCCTCTCCCACGGTGACCGAAGCCGATGACCAAGGGCTTATCAGCCCACTGCAGCCTGCGTCCCTCATCAGCTACCAGTATCAAGCCCCCCTGTTGTGCGCCCACCATTTTGTCGCTTTGGATGACCCCTTGGCTGACTTCACCGAC
>NZ_JXXU01000104.1 GCF_000967495.1 Vibrio neptunius
GTTGAGGGAGCACGAAACGGTCAAAGTTCTTTGTGAGCTGTTCGATGTTGCGTCTTCCTGCTACTACGAGTTTAAACAACGAAAGCCGGATGTTAATCGCATTCGGTTAGCCAGCAGAATGAAGCAGCTCTTTAACATGAGTCGCGGCGCTGCTGGTAGCAGAACTCTTGCTTCTATGCTGAAGTCTGAAGGCTTTGATGTCGGACGTTTCAAAGTACGTAAGCTTATGCAAGAAGCAGAGCTGATAAGCAAACAACCGGGCTCGCATCGCTATAAGCAGGCTAAGCTAGAGCGACCAGATATCCCCAATAGGTTGAAGCGTGAGTTCTCTGTTACCACTCCAAATGAAGTTTGGTGTGGCGATATTACTTACATCTGGTGCGGTTCAAAGTGGAGTTATCTGGCTGTTGTACTCGACCTATTTAGCCGTCGTGTAGTGGGTTGGGCACTATCAGACAAACCTAATGCAGAGTTGACTTGCAAAGCCTTGGACATGGCTTGGGAACAACGAGGACGACCTAACAACGTGATGTTCCACTCAGACCAAGGAAGCCAATACAGTAGCCTAAAATACCGTCAAAGGCTTTGGCGATATCGCATAACTCAGAGCATGAGTCGTCGAGGTAATTGCTGGGATAATGCTCCTATGGAAAGGCTATTTAGAAGCCTAAAAACCGAATGGATACCAGCGACAGGATATTTAACCCAAACTCAGGCAAAGAGGGATATCAGCTATTACTTAATGAATTACTACAATAGGCACCGGCCTCATCAAGCAAATGATGGGCTGTCCCCAGTTACTGCCGAAAATCGGCTTAAGTTAGTGTCCGGAATTTGTTGACCACTACA
>NZ_JXXU01000105.1 GCF_000967495.1 Vibrio neptunius
GGTGATAACTCCAGCGGTGGCGAGGGTGGTTCCGGTGGTGGTGATAACTCCAGCGGTGGCGAGGGTGGCTCTGGTGACGATGATACACCTACAGACTCTTCCAAACTGCATATAAGGTTTACTCGACCAGCTCCACCTGCTAATTCTGCTCCCCATGTGCAGCGACAAAACCAAGAGCTTTCAGGACGCCCGTTTCAGTTGGAAGTTTATTCAATAAATGATGAGCTCAATTTACAAGAGGTAACAACTGACGTCACTTGGACAATGGTTGATGAAAATTGTGGTGGAGAGCCATGTTACACACTAAGCCCTGAAGGAAGGCTGGTTGCAGGGGCTATCGGTCAATTTAGTGTACAAGCAGAATATAATGGGTTGCTATCTCCGGTGGTAAGCCTGGAAACCCCAAGGAAACTAGAAACCTGTGGAGTGGAAGGTAACACGGATATGAACCATCAGTCGGAGGAATGTTTGCATATCATTGCGGGCAGCTCGGGTAGCATCGCTGGGAAATGGTTTACCGAGCCGCCAAGACCGCAAGTGATGAGATACATGTATTATATAAAGGATGACACTCTGTATAACTCTGGGTATACACACTCAGATTTTTGGGTAGAAGGGGGGAGTGGGACTAACGCATTCGCTTCAATGCGCAATGATGGTTATGACGCTTCAATTGAAAATACATCTATAGATGCAGGGGATTTCGGTCAGTTTGATCGCTATTGTAAAGACTTAGCATCAATTAAGTTTAACGGTAGAGATAATTGGCGAAGACCTTATCAGCAGGAGATTGAAGCTTTGTCTACACTGTCGATAAAATCGAATTATGGTTGGCCAGTTAATGTTCACTATGCCTCCAGTAATGTACATATTTCTGGAGGTAAGCATAAACTCAGGTATGTGTTAATGAGGGAAGGTTCATCGAGCGTGTCTAGTTTTCTTCCAGGTTATGATGATCCATTGTCACTCTCTCCATGTGTATCTGAAGAACCGTAAACACCTTAATGTAAGTCGGAGTGACCTATGAAGTCACTCCGAAACGCATTGAATCCCAGACAGAGAACGCTATTAGGTTGGCAAGTAAAGTGGTGAAGCACAAACCGAGCAGATATTTGAGACACCAAACTATGCAACCAACGCATTTAACCCGCTCAGCCGATCGCGTCATTTAAGTGGCTGGCGAGTGGCGAGTCAATCAACCCTCATATTGATTTCATACCCTGTTAAGCCGCCGTTTTATCTTCAACTGGATTATGGTTGGCTCAAATCCAAATATGCCACCTAAGCCAATCAGGGTTACCTTTCCTACTTCAATGATTGTTGGAACGATTTATTTAATAAGTCGTTACACAACTTGGTACTTTAACCCTTTACATCTTGTTCTAAGCAATGAACACTGCCTCTCAAAGTTGTATAACAGCCGATTTTATAGAGTCAGTAGGAAATTATGAGTAACACGACGGCAAAAAAGTCGAACCCCCTATTCGAGATCCTTTTTAACGTATTTATCCCTTCATTCATCTTAATGAAGTTCAGTGGTGATGAGCATTTAGGCACAGCCACGGCCTTAGTGGTCGCTTTGCTATTTCCCATTGTTTACGGTTGTATGGATCTGATCCGCAACAAAAAATTTAACTTTATCTCGGCACTCGGATTTGTCAGTGTGCTACTAACGGGTGGGATTGGGTTACTAGAGTTAGATACGCGCTGGTTAGCGTTGAAAGAAGCATTGATTCCTGGCCTGATTGGTTTAGCGGTATTGGGCTCTACGTTCACACGCTATCCGTTTATGCAGAAGATGATTTTGAACGACACGGTATTGAATCTGGCGTTGATCACTGAGCGTTTAGAACAAAGTGGCAAGAAGGAAGCGTTTGAACGTTGTTTGATGTCATCTAACTATCTTTTTGCCAGCACGTTCGCGTTCTCTTCGGCAATGAACTACTTTTTAGCCACTTGGATTGTGACAAGCCCAGCGGGAACACCAGAATTCAATGAAGAGTTAGGTAAGCTAACGCTATACAGCTACCCGATCATCGCAATTCCAAGTATGTTGATGATGTTTGGTATTTTCTATTACCTCTGGCGTCAAATCAGAGCCATGACCTCGCTTGAAACGGAGCAGATATTCCACACAAAATAACCGCCAAGGGCACAGCCTGACTCGAGAAAAAGTCAGGCTTTTTTATCATACCAACGCTTATTAATCGCCCGATAAGTGCCAGAGATTTTAAAAATCACCTCTATATCAGAAGCTTACACTTTTCTTTACGCCATTCTTTTATCAGTTTGTTTGTCTACAGACTCTGTTGTGATACCGCTTTTACTTGATTGAGTCTTCCTCTGAAAGTTATTTTATTCCATTAACTAACTGAATGTTTTCTCACTGTAAAGGCGTGATATTTGCCGCATATTGATATTATTCCTACCTTTTTGTCAGATCTGTCAGGCCAGAGATGCTAACTTATTTTCAGATGATTATTTATTCTGCAGTGTAAATGTCTTTCCCTACTACAACATGAAATAAGACAACAAGATAATTAACTGAAAGGTAGAATTATGTTTAAGATGAGTAAGATAGCGACCTCGTTGGCGTGTATGGTTTTAAGCGGCCACTTATTTGCGGCAGAGCCTTATGACTCGAGCAAATCTTATGCTGGCGGGTCACAAGTCACGGTTGATGGAAAAACCTATGAAGCCAAATGGTGGGCGGGTGCGGGCCAGAGCCCAACGGGTGAGTATCCCAATGAATGGGACTCACCTTGGAAGCTGATTAGCGATACCACTCCTGAGCCAACCCCAGACCCCAATCCAACGCCTGATCCAGACCCTCAGCCGACCCCAGATCCTGCTCCAACGCCTGATCCAGCGCCCACACCGGGACCAGTTGACGACTTGTGTGTTGAGTTCAACGAGTATCCAAACTGGACCCAAGGTGACCACGCCAAGGGTGGCGATATCATGGTAAAAGACAACATTGCTTATAAAGCGAATTGGTGGACGTCGTCCGTTCCGGGTAGTGACGGTAGCTGGGCTCATCATCTAAACTGCGATAGTACTCCTCCGGGTACTGCCCCCTTACTTTCCTTACCAAACCCTATGGATCCGGTAAGACTGGAAGTCAACGGTTGGCCAAGCCATTTCGTCGTCACCAGCCCTGCCACGTTTAATGCGCCCTCTACGTTAGTTGTTGACACCATCAGCAGCACCAACCTGTCTGATGCCACTCAGTTAACGAATGCGTTCGTGTCTCTAATTCAAACGGTCGAAACTGCTGGTTCTTCATCGGTCATTATTAACAGTGATGTTCTGGATGTTGCGACGGCAGATAAAGGCCAATCTCTAGGTGTTGTCGCTGTTAAGCAGGCGCTAACCGCTGCTGTGGATGCGACGGGCAGCCAGATCGATATCAATGATATCAATGCACTGACTGACGATGTAAGCGGTTGGGCTCAAGCCTATAACCTGGTTATTTCGACACTTGCTCCTCAAGCGACGTTTGGCTGGACACTGAGTATCGGTGACTTTGCTTACGACACTCACTCGGGCCGGAGAGCCGTTTGGAATGCAGCTTCCGGCGCTACGTCGGATCTGCTGTCTGCATTTGAGCTGTACAAAGCCGATTCATTAACCAAAGCAGACTTCGTCGCCTTTACTAAGTCGAGCGCTTCACCTGCATTGAGCGACAATCAGTGGCACTACGCACTAGAATATGTGAAACAAGTGACGGATTACCTTAAAACTCCGGCTATGTTGACGTCTCTTCCTACTGCACAAACTGCGTCTTACTTCTTAGGTAATACATCTGGAGAACGCCATATTCGTAAAGCGGCACACAGCAATATTTTTGCCATCAATTTTGATACTGACACTGCCGACTTAAGCGCTAAGATTACCCGTTATCAGCAGGCGACTGTGCCGCTCTACTATGTCGGTGAGAGTGTGACCAGTGGGCCGTTAACGCGTATCGAATCACTCAACAACGAGTTGGCAAACGCAGAAACGGCAATGAATAACCAAGCCTTCCTGTTTGAAACCCCTCAATCGCAATGGATCCCATCCACAGTGTATAAATGGGCAGATTTCCTTGCCGGTCTCAACTCAATGCATAACGTAGGTGTTGCGGGTAATACCTTCTGGCTGTTGGACGATACAGCGGATGATGCGACCAACACTCTTTATGCGAAAGTGGCTATCGCCGCCTTCTTATCGCAAAGTATGCAAGAGACTATTCGTTACAATGCTTGTGATGAAAATAACTGGTCTGAAGTTCGTTACGGTGCGCCAGTAGACTATCCAATGACAGCAAGTTGTGGCCAGCTAGGTCAGAAGTACGCTGATTATGGTATGGATCCAGTCACAGGCCAAGACCACCCTTACTCATGTCCTCGTGATCCGAAGATGGAAGTGAGCGCGTTAACTAATGCGAAATGGTATGGTGCGCCAGCGCCTATCTTTGCTGCTCCAGATTCAGTATTGAAAGAGCAAGGGTTGCTCGTCAATGGCAATGTTGGTCGTTGGACAAACAATGGGCACTGTAATGAAGTACCGAGTGTTGTCGATACGTCTAAGCAGGTTTGGGAACGTGATGAATGTAAAGTCTATGCTGAACAAAAAGCGGGTAAGTTTATCTGGGATGGTTCAGATACCAACGGTACAGTACAAGGCTGTGGTTGGTGGGGACGTGGTGTTATTCAAACCACAGGTCGCCAGAACTTTGGTACCTTAAACCACTTTATGGGCCGCTCACATGTTGACCCAGAGACTATTGGCACCACAGTTAATGGTGTGACGGTTGAAGCGCCACCGGCAAATCCTCTGTATGCCGATCTTGATTTCTGTTCTAACCCAGGACTGATTTGTAGCTCTGAAGAAAACCGTGAGATCAAATGGATCGCAGGTTTGTTTTACTGGGTGACATCAGTACAAGCGTACAATGACGTTGGTGGGCCATACGCAGACTGGAATTACCATACTGAACTGAAAAAATACGTGGATGGTGGTTTGCAAGGTACACAGTTTATTGATGCGGTATCTGGCATTGTGAACCGAGGTTGTCCAGACCATACCTGTCCAGTCAGCGGTGAAGTACACGCAATCAAAGAGCGTCAAGATAACTTCAAACTTGTTCTCAAAACACTGGGTCTGAACCCTCAATAGCAAGAGGGAGGAGTCGTCTTACTCCACCGAGATCCTAACCGAAAGGCTCCCGAACCATGGGAGCTTTTTTATTAGCCTTGGCTTGGGCGTTCGATAATGATGCCATATTCGAAATGGCTCAATGAATGGCAAGCTGGGGACGCTTCTATCAACTAAAAAGCCAGTCGCAAAAGTGACTGGCTTTGATTGAATTTACTCGGCTAACAGCGCGAATCTGGAAACACAGAGTTAAATTTTAAATGACCCAACATGTCGATCGAGAACTTGTGATAGCTCGGCAAGTTTCTGGCTTGAATGTTCTAACTGTTCGCTAGCATTAAGACCATGTTTCACAGAGTGACTCACCGTATCCATATTGAGGTTGATTTCATTGGCGACTGTGGATTGCTGCTCAGTTGCGGTTGCGACCTGAGTATTGATATCCAGAATCGTGACGATCTGTGTGGCAATGTCTTCCAGCGCTTGTCTTGCCACTTGAGTTTCAGATGTGCCTTCCTGAATCAGTGTTTTACTATTGTTCATTGACGCCACGGCATTCTGCGCCTCGGTTTGCAACTGGTTAATCATGGCGTCAATTTCATCCGTAGACTGTGCCGTTTTAGTCGCTAGGTTGCGTACCTCATCAGCGACAACCGCAAAGCCACGCCCCGCTTCGCCTGCGCGTGCAGCTTCAATGGCGGCGTTCAGTGCCAGTAAGTTAGTTTGCTCTGATATACCTCGAATGACGTCGAGAATGGTACCGATTGACTGAGTATTGTCCGCGAGGTTTGTGATGATGTTCGACGTGCTATTCATCTCGGTTTCAAGATCATTAATTGCCGTGGTCGTTTTTTCGATCGTCTTCTGTCCACCTTGAGCTTCACTGGTTGCTGTGCTGGCGGCGTTCGCTGCGCCAGCCGCACTTGACGCAATTTCATTGACTGTAGCAATCATCTCATTCATTGAGGTGACGACCAGCATCGCTTGCTCGTTTTGTTCATGGCCTCTTGTTAGGGCTTGTTGAGATTGCTGACGAAGGGCAATAGCGGCGTTGTTGAGCTCTGCACCTGTTTTGACCACTTGTGAAATGATTTCGTGGACTTTGCTCACAAAGACGTTGAACGCCGAAGAGATCTGAGCGACTTCGTCATTTCCCTTAGTGGGTAGGCGAACCGTGAGATCACCGTTGCCTTGGGAGATATTGTTTAATGCGTTCTTAAGTACCGAGAGAGGTTTCATTAGCTTACCTAACAAGAAGAACAGCACGACGACACAAAGCACGAAGATCGCCACCATAGAAGACAGCTGATAAGTAACAATGCCATTGGTTGCTTGGCTGACTTCAGTGATGGGAATACCGATGTCGAAGGTGCCATAGAGTTGGCCGTTTACATAGATCGGCGCCATGATGTCATAGACCCACACTTGCTGAACATCTGCATACCACTTTGAATATTGCTGAACACCTCTTGTCGCGCCAGCGACGGTATAGCTGTCCTCATAGGTTTTGTTGAGCTTTTGTTTATCGCTGTGAGCAACCGCTGTCACATTACTATCAATGACAATTGCGTAGCTGACATCAGATCGTTGTTTTAGCTTGCTGACTAAAGTTTGCAGGTCTTTTAACGGATCTTGTGAGTTTTCGAGGATGTACCCAGCATTGCTTGCCAAGAATTCCGCTTGCACTTGTGATTTATGGAGGATGATCTCATCAATTTTCTGACTGGAGATAAGGTAAGTTGAGATCATACTGGCGGCCACCGCAATGCCAAACATGACACATACTGCGAGGAGGATTATTTTCTTCATTCTGAACGTCTCTATGCAAATCTTATTATTGGTTTTTGCTGATGCTTGATACAAGGAAAGCTCAATGATAAGCAACAACTCTTATATCGAGTATGTTTGCATAAATTTCAATAACTTTAGTTGTTAGATCTAAAACTCTAATTGAGGATCACACTTTTGGCGAAAAAGTGCTAGAAGTGGTCGGCAAAAGGTTGGTCTTGGTAGCGAACGCTCGAACAGTGGAGCAGAGATAGATAGCCAGTATTTGATTGGAAAACTTGGGGCGTAATGGAGCGAAAGTCCAAGCTGCCTCACCTTTGCAGGCAGCTTGAGATAGTGAATTGGCTAAACGGACAGTTCTTTTCGCACAAGTTCAGCACCGGCACTGAGTGCATTCAGCTTGTTGCGTGCGACGTCTCGCGGGAGTGGTGCCATACCGCAGTTCGTACACGGGTAAAGTTTATCGGCATCGACGTATTTGAGTGCCTCTCGCAGTGTTTGTGCTACTTGTTCAGGCGTTTCAATACTCTCAGTTGCTACGTCAATGGCGCCAACCATCACCTTTTTGCCTCGAATCAGTGCTAGCAACTCGATGGGCACGCGTGAGTTATGGCATTCCAGTGAAATAATATCAATATTAGACTGTTGTAGTTTCGGGAAGATTTCTTCGTATTGTCTCCATTCATTGCCGAGCGTCTTTTTCCAGTCGGTATTGGCTTTTATTCCATAGCCGTAGCAGATATGAACGGCTGTTTCGCATTTCAGCCCTTCAATTGCGCGCTCCAAGCATGCGATACCCCAATTATTGACGTCTTCAAAGAACACATTGAACGCGGGTTCATCAAACTGGATGATGTCTACACCTGCAGCTTCCAGTTCTTTGGCCTCTTGATTGAGTATTTTGGCAAATTCCCAAGCCAGCTCCTCACGACTTTTATAATGGTCATCGTACAGCGTATCAATCATGGTCATTGGGCCGGGCAGTGCCCATTTGATCGGTTGATCGGTTTGCTGGCGCAAGAACTTGGCGTCTTCGACAAAAACGGGCTTTTGACGGCTAACGGGACCAACAATTGTCGGAACACTTGCGTCGTAGCGATTACGGATCCTTACGGTTTTACGATGTTCAAAATCAACACCGTTTAAGTGCTCAATGAAAGTGGTCACAAAGTGTTGGCGGGTTTGTTCTCCATCACTGACAATATCGACACCCGCATGTTGTTGTTCTTGCAACGACAAACGCAGTGCATCCTGTTTGCCATGGGTAAGTTCATCACCTTGCAGTTTCCAAGGAGACCAGAGTGTTTCTGGTTCTGCTAACCAAGAAGGCTTGGGTAAACTGCCAGCGGTTGAAGTTGGTAATAGTGTTTTCATAGTCAGCCTTTCATCCCTCTGTCAGTTGTTAAGCGTATTGCGCAGACCATTGTTCAAGCACTGTCTGGTATGGCTTAATGAAATGTTCTTGAGCAAACTTTCCTTGTTCAACCGCCAATCTGCTGCGCTCTTCGCGGTCATACACAATCTGCGTTAAAGAGTGGTCACGGTTATTTAAGCTTGGCTGATAAGACTTACCTGCTGCCGCGTTTGCGTTGTAAATTTCAGGACGATAGATTTTCTGGAATGTTTCCATCGTGCTGATGGTACTGATCAACTCCAGATTGGTGTAATCATTCAATAGATCGCCAAAGAAATAAAAAGCGAACGGAGCGACACTGTTTGGTGGCATAAAGTAACGAACTTTTAGCCCCATTTTTTGGAAATATTGCTCTGTCAGAGACGACTCATTCGGTTGATATTCGTAGCCTAATATAGGGTGCTGATTGTCAGTTCTATGGTAGGTTTTATTGTCTGACACACTCAAGCAGATAACAGGAAGCTTTGTGAAGTTTTGTTTGTATGTCTCTGAATTAACGAAATGTTTGAACAGTTTGCCATGCAGCTCGCCAAAGTTATCAGGGACGCTGAATTGCGACTTACCTTTATTATGATCAAGTAACAACACACTAAAGTCATAATCGCGAACGTAGGAAGAAAAGTTATTGCCTACAATGCCTTCGATACGCTCATTGGTTTTATGATCGACAATATAGGTTTTGAGTACTTCAATAGAAGGGAACCGCTCGCCATCGGCTGCAATATCCATGTCGACAGAAACGATTTCTAGTTCAACAGAGTAACGATCGCCATTAGGGTTATCCCAGTGAGCAAGGGCATTAAAGTTATTGTCAATCATCTTAAGCGCATTGCGTAAGTTCTCTTGGCGACTTTCTCCTCTCGCCAAGTTGGCGAAGTTTGTTGTAATGCGCGTGTTGTCTGAAGGACGATAGTTTTCATCAAGGCTAAGGCTCTTGATAGTAAATTTGAAGTCTGTAGTCATGGTGATTGGTTATCCTATTTCCTTAGATGAACGCTGAAGTGATGGCTTACTTCTTGTATTTGTTTACGTTTCTAGTCAGTCATTTGTTGTCTCTAAATTCTGTCTAGATATAAGAGTAGAGTCCTTTATAACGTTGTTCTGTACTTGAATAACAATGGTATTGCTTCACATTGAACATGAGGAATTTTCATGAGCAAGTTAGCTTGAGCACGGTCTGGACGGCAGAAAGCATCGCTCAACGCGTCTGTGACTCGTTGTCATGCCATAGAGGAGAGCGGGTAAAGAGGTAAAAAAAGTGCAGCCGATTAGCGAATTTCCGAGTAGGCGATTTACCGCTAGTTTGACGTAAGAGTTGATAAGTTATTTTGTTATGTTATAACGTTTTCATTGTGATTTTGTCTGTCATTCGTGGTCATCGCTCAAACAGGGAGGTTGTCACCATGAATGAAGTATGAAGCTGGCAAATCATGCTTTTTAATATAGGAGGTTATGCAATGAATGCGGCTTTGGCTGAACAAAAAATCTATAGTGCTGAGCTTGATGTTGTGACCGCCCCCAGTTTCAGTTCAGGGAAACAACCGACGGTATTGGCCGATATCTATAAAGACGAAGTGAATATTGTGATTTGGCAGCGTCAATTCGAACCATCGTTCATCGAATCGGTTCGTGAATTTGTTGACACCAACCCCTCATTGAGCAAGTCGCTGACAGTCTCTCCTGAGAGCGCAATGGACGATTTGGTTTATGCTACTGACGGTCAAGCACCGCAAGCTCTGCTAGAAAACATCGTTCAGCTTGTTGATATGTTTTGCTGCTTATTTGAGCTTGAGCAAGTCGGGCTGAGGCTTGCAACACTTGGCGGTGCAATGTGTCCGCGTTTTCATGTTGATCAAGTTCCTTGCCGTTTGGTAACGACTTATCATGGGGTGGCTACAGACTGGTTACCAAACCATGTTTTGGATCGTTCAAAGTTAGGTCATGGCAGTAACGGCCAACCTGATTGTTCATCCGGTTTATATAGAGAAGAATCTGACGTGCAGCAGCTTACCTGTGGAGATGTAGCATTGCTTAAAGGTGGGCGATGGGAAGGCAACGAAGCAACAGGGCTTGTTCATCGCTCTCCGTCGATTGAGAGTGATCAACCCAGACTATTGATGACATTGGACTTCGGTTAACCTTGATGGCCAGTGACACAAAACAGAACAGGGCGATCATCGCCCTGTTCTCGATTCCGGTGGCCGAATTAAAACACACCATTGCCATTTTGAATATCGCCACCACTGAGCAATGAGTACAGTCGCATTGAGAAATCAAGCGCCTGAATAGAGTCCCAGTGCTCAACGATTCGGCCGTCTTCGAGTCGCCAAGTGTCGATGATATTCATGCCTTTCTCATCATTACCTCTATCTTCCTTATCCAGCGTGGCATGTGAGTGGAAAATGACGTAGTCGCCATCGACATAAATGTGTTTTACGTCGTAGGTATAATCAGGGTATTCCTCAACAAAATCACGCAAGAAACCCACTAGGCCTGTTACTTTGTCGGGTAGATTACGGTTGTGTTGTATGTAGGCGCTATCATTGTAGTGCTCTAGTACATAATCAAAATTATGGTCATTCATTAAATTCTGCACAAAATCGGTAATCAATTCGGCATTAGCTCGCTCCTGCTCAGTCCAGTTTGGTTTCTGCAACTCATGGAGGTTAATCGTCAATTTGTTTGATGATTGCGCATAACTCGTGGTCGTTAAGAGCAAAAGAATGGTGGATATGGTTCGTGTTAGCATGGCTCTCTCCAAGGTACTAGTTGTTATTTAGGTATACATTGATCATCATAGTAATTAATAGTAACCTACATGACAAGAAGGCACTTTCATGTTCGCTAGGCACATTTTGGTAACCTATGCGCGCTTAGAGTTTGATAAGGGGTACACATGGCTGAACAAGCTAAACCGGAAAGACGAGTTTTTTATAACAATGAAGATTGCGCTGTGCGCAATGTGGTTTCGCAAATTGGTGACAAGTGGTCGCTTTTGATCTTGTTTGCGTTGGTGGATGGGGAAGATAGGTTCAACGCTTTAAAATCTAGAATAGAAGGCATATCACAACGGATGCTGACTCAAACATTAAGAGATTTAGAGCGAGAAGGCTATGTCAACAGAACGGTCTATCCAGAAGTACCGGTAAAAGTAGAATACGGCTTAACAGAAATGGGGCGGGAGCTTGTGAAGCCTCTTTATCAACTGGTATGTTGGGCTGATGACCATCGGCAAGATATTGAGCGTGCGCGCAAAGCTTACGATGAGAAAAACGCATAGAAGAGCTGGCACCAAGGTAGGCTGTGGATTCTACGCCTTGATGCCAAATCGATTAAGCTAAAATTTCCACCAACTTTTGGCCTACACTGTGGGCACTAGTTGGGTTTTGGCCTGTGATGACTCTTTGGTCGACAATGACAAATTCCTGCCAAGGTTGAACCTTGCTAAATTGTGCTGCACTTCGCGCAAGCGACTCTTCTAGCAGAAACGGGATGTCGTTAATGGTGCCGAAATCGATTTCTTCTTCACGTGTGAATCCGGTGACTGATTTTGAGGCCAATAGTTTATCGCCATTGCTTAGCGTTATTGGCAATAAGGCCGCAGGGCCATGACATACTGCTGCTACAACGCCACCCTGTTCGTAATGTTTAGCGGCGATAATTGCAAAGTCTTTATTGACGGCAAGATCCGACAATAAGCCAAAACCGCCTGGGTAGAAAATCGCATCATAGTCTGAGCCATTGATCTGAGATACTGGAATTGTATTGTTGATTTTGTTCAAGAAATCGTCATTGCTTAAGACTTCGTCATTCACCGCGTCACCCTCGATATCCGTACCGTACAGAGGCGCTTTCCCGCCTTTGATTGAAGCGATGTCGTACTCAATTCCAGCCGTAAGGAGTGTCTTGACTACGTGGGTGAGTTCTGGCGCGTAAGTACCATTAGCTTGATCTGTAGTGCCTAGTGTAGCGTGATTAGTGACGGGTATAAGTACCTTTTTCATGCGTCTATCCTTCTGATTGATTCATATTTTTTGTTCCCCTTAATACTAATTGCACTTTATTTGGGTGATAATACACTTTGTTTGCAAAACATTATTGCTATATAGCAAAGGTGAGTATGGATAGCTTTGAAGGGATTAACGAATTTGTTGCCGTTGCGGAAAGTCAGGGGTTCTCCTCTGCCGCAAAGCAGTTGGGATGCAGTACTAGCCACGTTAGTCGACAAGTTTCAAGGCTTGAAGAACGGGTGG
>NZ_JXXU01000106.1 GCF_000967495.1 Vibrio neptunius
ACTGAGCTAGTGTCGCATATTCTCGTAAAGAGAATTGCTTGCGGGGACCAGATATAAATCGATGGCCTTCGCGAGGTTTTATGAATAGCTGAGCCCGACGAGCTAGCGAATCACAACACCTATAAATTTGGTTGCGGGGGCCGGATTTGAACCGACGACCTTCGGGTTATGAGCCCGACGAGCTACCAAGCTGCTCCACCCCGCGTCCGTATTGTTTCACCGTTAAGCACGATGACAGCTTTAAATTTGGAGCGACACACGAGGTTCGAACTCGTGACCTCAACCTTGGCAAGGTTGCGCTCTACCAACTGAGCTAGTGTCGCATTAACAACGTTTCCGTCGTTCAGGGCTGCGAATTATAAGAGCATTTTTTTGTGATGCAAGTCCTTCCTGAAAAAAAAAGGTGTTTTTTTTCTGTTTGATGAAAAAGCACACAGAATAGAAGTTTTTTCCAACTGAGTGGTGGCTTTTTAATCATAACTCTTATTAGAAAGCCGTATTTTTAGATATTAAAAATTGTTTGGCGGTAGTACTTTAGCTCAGCAATTGACTCACGGATATCATCCAACGCCAAGTGACTACCTGTCTTAGAAAAGCCGTCTAATACTTCTGGTTTCCAACGACGGGTCAGCTCTTTAAGAGTACTGACGTCGATATAGCGGTAATGGAAGTAAGTTTCCAGTTCAGGCATGTGTTTGTATAGGAAGCGACGATCTTGACCCACACTGTTACCGCATATTGGCGACACACCCTTTGGTAACCACTGCTCCAGGAACTCAATTGTCTGACGAACCGCGTCCTGTTCAGTCACTTTACTGGCGCGAACTCGATCCACCAAGCCACTGCCCGTGTGCGTAGTCGTACACCACTCATCCATTTTAGCCAGCTCTTCTTCTGGTTGGTGGATGGCAAGTACCGGTCCTTCAGCTAAAATATTCAACTCACTATCCGTGACGATAGTGGCGATTTCGATGACTTTATGGGTTTCTGGGTCTAAACCTGTCATCTCGAGATCAATCCAAATTAAATTTTGATCGCTAAAGGACATAAATCGTTGCCTATTGGTTTTATGCTAAAAGAGGTACTATACCCAAATTCTGATCCTCAGGATAGCGATCCTAGGCTCCATCAAGATGATTAAAGTTAAGTAGACAATTGTGGCAAAGAAAAAAAAGCTAACCAAAGGTCAAGTCAGACGAGTTAGAAGTAACCAGAAACGTAAACTGGCAAAAGAGGATTCTGTTCAATGGGAAGAATCCATGCTGGGTACAACTCAAAAAGGTCTGGTTATTACCCGTTTTGGTCAACACGCCGACATTGAAGACACAGAAAGCGGAGAAATCCACCGTTGCAATTTGCGTCGCGGTATTGAGACTTTGGTCTCCGGTGACAAGGTGATTTGGCGAGCAGGTCTGGAATCAATGGAAGGCATAAATGGCGTTGTTGAAGCCGTAGAGCCACGCAGCTCAGTGCTGATTCGCCCTGACTACTATGACGGTCTTAAGCCCGTGGCTGCAAACGTCGATCAAATGGTCATCGTCTCTTCTGTACTGCCAGAATTGTCACTCAACATCATTGACCGCTACTTAGTCGCCTCTGAAACACTCAATATCGCCCCTCTTCTCGTGCTAAACAAAATTGACTTACTTGAAGAAGAGCAACGTCACCTATATCAGGAATGGCTGAGTGAGTACGAGCGTATCGGTTACAAAGTCCTGCTAGTCAGTAAACAGACGGGAGAAGGCATTGCAGCACTGGAAGCCGAACTCAAAGATCGTACTAACATTTTTGTGGGTCAATCTGGCGTCGGTAAATCGAGCTTAGTGAATGCGTTGATGCCGGAGTTTAACGTTGAAGAAGGTGAGGTATCAGAAAACTCTGGTTTAGGTCAGCACACCACCACCGCTTCCCGGCTTTATCACATCCCAACAGGTGGCGATCTGATTGACTCTCCCGGAGTACGTGAGTTTGGTTTGTGGCATTTGGAGGCTGAAGAAGTCACCAAGGCGTTCGTTGAGTTCCGCAACTACCTTGGCAGCTGTAAGTTCCGAGACTGCAAACACAATGATGATCCAGGATGTGTATTACGTGAAGCGGTAGAAAATGGTGAAATCAGTGAAGTTCGCTTTGAAAACTACCATCGCATTCTTGAAAGCATGGCCGAAGTCAAAGCCAACCGTCAGTACTCACGCAACAAAAAAGCCGATCTGTAACGGCTTCTTGCACAAATCATCAGCGCTTGATACTGACTTTACCTACAAATTTAAGTAGTATCTCGCGCCCAAAAGTAAGCAAACATACAGTTAGCATTGGAATTTATGACAATGGATAAGATTAAAGTTGGACTGCAATACTGGATCCCTCAACACGGTTTGACCCGTTTGGTCGGTAAATTGGCATCCGCAAAAGCGGGAGGCCTAACCACTGCCGTCATTCGTTGGTTTATCAAGCAGTACAACGTCAATATGGACGAGGCCAAGCACTCTGATCCTAAGCATTTCAAAACCTTCAATGAGTTTTTTGTCCGTGAGCTGAAAGACGGCGCACGCCCGATAACCGAAGGGAATAGCATCATTACTCATCCAGCAGACGCCTGTGTCAGCCAGTTTGGTCCTATTCAGGATGGTAAACTCATTCAGGCAAAAGGCCATGATTTTACAGCTCAAGAATTACTGGGTGGTGACGCTGATCTTGCGGCTGAATTTGCCGATGGTGAATTTGCAACGCTTTACCTTTCACCACGAGATTACCACCGAGTCCACATGCCTTGTGACGGTACACTGCGCCAGATGATCTATGTGCCAGGTGACCTGTTCTCGGTAAACCCTTTGACCGCAGAAAATGTACCAAACCTATTCGCGCGTAATGAGCGCGTAGTGTGTATTTTCGACACTGAATTTGGCCCTATGGCTCAAGTGTTAGTCGGCGCGACCATCGTCGGTAGCATAGAGCAAGTCTGGGCAGGCACTATCACTCCACCGCGTGGCAACACTGTCTACAAGTGGGATTACCCAAGCGAAGGGGATAAAGCAGTCATACTCAAAAAAGGGGAAGAGATGGGTCGATTTAAACTTGGCTCAACGGTGATCAACCTGTTTGCTAAAGATGCGATCAAATTTGATGCATCTATGGCCAATGGCAACACAACAATTATGGGCACCCCCTACGCTCACCTTACCGCTCCAGAGCAAGAGCAAGAGCAAGAGCAAGAGCAAGAGCAAGAGCAAGAGCAAGAGCAAGAGCAAGAATAACCATAACAGCCCCGATTTTTCGGGGCTTTTTTTGACCAGAAACAAACCTTACGCAACATTTCTTTATTACATTCAAAAATTTCCATCTCAATCTAAGACCTTAATTTGGTTATTCTTTATTCTTAGCCGCAGAGTTTCGCTTTGAGGTTAAACCTTTATGCCTAGAATTGATCCAACCATAGTGATCAAATTGCTGATTTGTTTTGGCTTACCCATCGCGGTATTGATGATGCCGATTGATGCCATTCCCATCGCAGATCTGACCCTAATACAACATCGTTTGTTGGCGATATTTCTGCTTGCAGCCCTACTGTGGGTGCTCGAACCTGTGCCTGTCTTTGCCACTTCAATTCTGATCATTGCACTTGAGCTGATCATGATTTCCGATAAAGGTCTGCACTTGTTCCGTACCCCACCAGCGGGGCACGGTCTCGGCGAACTGATGAAATACACTGATATTTTCAGTGCCTTTTCCTCACCTATTATCATCCTATTTATGGGCGGGTTTGCCTTGGCCATCGCCGCATCAAAATATGAACTGGACAATAATCTCGCTCGAGTTTTACTGCGGCCTTTTGGTCACCAGCCTAAATTTATCATGCTTGGATTGATGCTGATCACTGCCGTGTTCTCAATGTTCATGTCCAACACCGCCACCACTGTAATGATGCTCGCGTTGCTTGGCCCGATCGTCGCTTCAGCTCCCAAAGGTGACATCGGTATCAAAGCACTCGTTTTATGTATTCCGATTGCCGCCAACACAGGGGGCATCGCAACCCCGATCGGTACGCCACCTAACGCGATTGCCCTGCAATATCTAACCGGTGAAAATAGCATCGATTTTTTAAGCTGGATGATGATGGGCCTTCCCTTTGTCATTATTCAGCTAACGATCGCTTGGTTCTTGCTCCAAAAACTCTTCCCCTCCTCTCAGAAGACCATGACGCTTAAACTAGATGGACAATTTCAGCGCAACTGGCGCGCCATTGTGGTGTACGCAACATTCGCCGCCACCATCTTGCTATGGATGACCACTAAAGTACATGGGATGAACACCTATGTCGTCTCAATCATTCCACTCGCAGTCTTCACCCTAACGGGCATTATGGGTAAAGCTGAGCTCAAACAGATCAACTGGGATGTGCTGTGGTTGGTTGCAGGGGGGATCGCGATTGGCATTGGCTTGGATAAAACCGGGTTGGCAGCCGCACTCGCACACGCGATCGACTACGAAGCACTCTCTCCTGTTGCAGTAGTGATTACCATGTCGATTGTATGTTGGTTAATGGCCAATTTTATGTCCAACACGGCGACAGCTAACCTTTTGATGCCTATTGCTGCCGCTATTGGCGCTTCAATGGAGAGTCTCTCTTCTATGGGCGGATTGCAAGGCTTGCTGGTTGTCGTCGCCTTCTCGGCCTCACTTGGTATGATTCTACCAGTCTCAACTCCACCAAACTCTCTGGCTTATTCCACCGGGCTTATTGAGAGCAGAGACATGGCTAAAACCGGTGTCATCCTTGGTGTGATGGGACTAATCATTGTCTACATTGCTGCGCTATTGCTGACCTGAACATCAGGTGGTGGCTTCTCGCTTAATTGTTGGGCAAGAAGTCACAATTCAGTAAAAAGGTCGGACTTCATTGATATTCCACTCTCTGAATATCTATATAGATCAAATCTATATTTTAACAATTTCTATAATATCAGCTTGTTAAACCAACATTTATAGCCATTTCAGCAGTTCCTACGTAAATTTCCGCTCCAACAGGGTGTAAACACCAATTCAAACCTAAACACTCTGATTTTCGATAGGTTGTCTGAGTATTAAGGAAAGGCAATGAGAAACACGATTAAGTTAAAAATTCAGATCGCCATCGCGATCATTATTGCAATTGTCTCCGGGGTCCAAGCTTGGATATCCGTTAGTCAGTTAAAACAAGAAACCACTTCCGCCCTGAACAGTGAGATGGCCAACGTCAGTCACGCAACGTCTCGCTATATCAGCGACTGGCTCTTGATTCGAAGCGATATGATGCTGGCTAATGAGGTAAGCATACTCAATTCGAGTAATGCCGATAGAGAGATGTTAATCACCAAGCGTGCTGGCAAGTTCTTATCTGTATACGCAGGTTTTGATGACGGCTCTATTGCCTATGGCGATAAAACCGAGGATTGGCCAGCCAATTACGATCCTCGAACTCGTCCTTGGTACAAAGACGCCATGGCAACCAATGGGCTAATCGTCACCGAACCTTATCAAGACTTTGATGGCAGTATTGTGGTCAGTTTTGCCAAAGCTTTTAATGGCAGAAAAAATGGCGTACTCGCTGCCGACTTAACCGTCACGAGTATCATAGAAGAAGTCCTCAACGTGCATTTAGATAACGATGGTTTCTCATTTTTAGTCGATGGAAAAAATAACATTGTTGCTTATCAAGATGAGAAATTGAGCCAGCAGCCTCTGACTGAACTCAACCCGGCGTTATCGGCTGACAAAGTTCATCAGTTAGTGAATACCTCCACCATATCAACGATTCACTGGCCTCAGCAAGGTGACAAACTCATCTATGTCGTTAATGTGCCAAATACGGATTGGTCACTGGGTATCGTGGTCGATAAAGGTATGGCTTATGCCTCCGTCACGGAACAGATTAAGTTCACAGCGATCGCTTCTATTTTCCTCTATATCCTGATTGCTTCGATCAGTACCTATGTGATCACCCGATTACTTAAACCTTTACAAACCTTGTCCGCGGCACTTTCTCAGCTCTCTCATGGCGAGGGAGATTTAACCCAGAGAATTGAAATCCGTCGTATGGATGAAATCGGGGAACTGGCTCAGCACGTCAACCAGTTCTTGAGTCAAATGCAGTCAATGCTTAGTGGCATCATCTATCACAGTAGAGAGCTGTCTGTTCAGGCAAAACAAGCGAACCAATTGGCGCAACAATCCTCTCAGCAGGTAGAAACACAACAAAATGATGTCAATCAGATAGCAACTGCTATTCATGAGATGTCCGCGACAGCCGCCGAAGTTGCCAACCACGCAGAATTGACAGCGAATGCGTCTCAAGGCTCAGCCTCGGCTTGTGAAGATGGTCAACAAGTCATTGAGAAGAACCGCCAGGCAATCGTGGAGCTGGCCGATCAGGTATCCGCTGCATCAGGTATTATTTCCGAGTTGGAAAACAATACACAGAGCATCAACCAAATCCTCTCCACCATCCGTGAGATCGCTGAGCAGACTAATTTGCTGGCACTCAATGCTGCAATCGAAGCTGCACGAGCTGGTGAGCAGGGCCGCGGTTTTGCTGTCGTTGCCGATGAGGTGCGAGTACTGAGTCAACGAACACATGGCTCAACCGAAGAAATTCGCAGCATGATTGAAACATTACAAAACAATACCCAGTTGGCGGTCAACAGCATGGAGAGCAGCACCGCCTTAGCAGGTACTAGTGTTGATTACGCTCAACAAGCGTATGAAAGTCTCAATACCATCACATCTGCTATTACGGAAATCAATGACATGGCCTTGCAAATTGCCAGCGCTGCAGAAGAACAACGTGCCGTCAGCGAAGACATTAGCCGTAACACTCAAGGGATTAAGGATGCGTCCGATGTTCTTTCAGAACAGGCCATGCACAGCAGCGAAAGCGCGACCAACATGTTTACATCTGCCAATACTGTCCGAACTGAGGTAGAACGTTTTAAAGTTTAGACTTTGTTTCTTTCATCATTTAATGCATATTGTCAGTCTACTGATTTCTTTGTTCATAGGACGAACAACTAATGGAGTTTGAATGGCTGGCATTAGCCGCCGCCTTTCTCTGGGCAGTGGCTAGCCTACTTTCCGTTGGCCCTGCACAGCACCTTGGTACCTTTGCCTACAGCCGCTGGAGAATGGGATGTACATCTGTCATTCTTGCTTCAATGGCTGGCTTCACTGGGGGTTGGGCAACCGTTGAAACCAGTGCCCTCTCAGCCATGGCGTTGTCGGGACTGATCGGTATTTTTATCGGTGATACTGCACTGTTTGCCTGCTTGAATCGTATGGGCCCTCGTCAAGCTGGATTGCTGTTTTCCTGCCATGCGGTCTTTTCTGCCATACTTGGCTACTTCCTGTTTAGCGAAACGATGACGAGTATCGAGCTTATCGGCTCAGCGCTGGTTTTTTCCGGTGTTCTAACCGCGATTTTTTTTGGTCGTAAAGGGCAAAACAATCATCAACTAGATTCAGTGAAAGGTAATATCTGGCTAGGAATTGCCTTAGGTCTTATCGCAGCCTTATGTCAAGCACTTGGGGGCATTATCGCAAAACCAGTCATGCAGACGGCTATCGATCCTGTCGCCGCATCAGCGATGCGCATGATGACGGCCTTTGCAGCGCATTGTCTGTTTTTCTTCAGTGGAGCAAAGATTGCAAAAGCAACATTACCGATGAACCTTCGCTTGTTTGCGATCACTGCTGTCAACGGCTTTCTCGCTATGGCTGTTGGTATGACACTTATCCTTTACGCTCTACAAGAAGGTAATGTCGGTATGGTAGCCCTACTTTCTTCTACGACACCCATCATGCTACTACCTCTACTTTGGGTTTACACTAAGAAGCGTCCTAACCGATTTGCATGGCTAGGAGCCATTTTGGCGGTGGCAGGGACTGGGCTATTAGTCAGTTAACAGCTATTAGAGTAATAGTTTATACCCGCTTTAAATTTTCCCTTAATGAGCGACAATGGTGATAACAAGGTGAATATAAAGCGCATCTCAATAGTCACTACTTTGTATAAGGTGAAAGATAACAACAATATTTAGCAAACAATATTTGATCTTAGCCTACAGTTTTGGTTAAAAAGTGTAGTAAAATTACGCTAATTTTGTTTCCAAAGTTACTTTGAATTTGACGAGGACATCACTATGTCAGCTAAGAAGCCATTGGCTCTAGTCATTCTTGACGGTTACGGTCACCGTGAAGAAACTGCAAGCAACGCTATCGCAAATGCGAAAACGCCTGTTATCGACGGCCTGCTTGCAAACAATCCACATACACTAATCTCTGCTTCTGGTCTGGATGTTGGTCTTCCTGACGGTCAGATGGGTAACTCTGAGGTAGGCCACACAAACATTGGCGCTGGCCGAGTTGTATACCAAGACCTGACTCGCATTACTAAATCTATTGCTGATGGTGAATTTTCAGAAACGCCAGCGCTTATCGAAGCCATTGATTCTGCGGTAAAAGCAGGCAAAGCGGTTCACCTTATGGGTCTGATGTCTCCAGGCGGCGTTCACTCTCACGAAGACCACATCTACGCAGCTGTTGAAATGGCAGCAGCCCGTGGCGCTGAGAAAATCTACCTACACTGCTTTCTAGACGGCCGTGACACGCCACCGCGTAGCGCAGAGAACTCTCTAAAACGTTTTGACGAGCTATTCGCTAAGCTAGGCAAAGGCCGAGTGGCATCACTAGTAGGTCGCTACTATGCAATGGACCGTGATAACAACTGGGACCGCGTACAAATTGCTTACGATCTTCTCACTCAAGCGAAAGCAGAATTTACTTTTGACTCAGCAGTCGCGGGTCTAGAAGCGGCTTATGCTCGTGAAGAGAACGATGAGTTCGTTAAAGCAACAGCGATTAAAGCTGAAGGCCAGGAAGACGCAGCTATCCAAGATGGCGATGCGGTAATCTTCATGAACTACCGTGCTGACCGTGCTCGTCAAATCACGCGTACTTTCGTACCTGATTTCGCAGGCTTTGAGCGTGCAGTATTCCCAGCGATCAACTTCGTAATGCTAACGCAATACGCGGCTGATATTCCTCTGGCAATTGCTTTCCCACCAGCTTCTCTTGAGAACACTTACGGTGAGTGGCTATCTAAGCAAGGTCAAACTCAGCTACGTATCTCTGAAACAGAGAAATACGCACACGTAACTTTCTTCTTCAACGGTGGTGTTGAGAGCGAATTCGCCGGCGAAGAACGTCAACTTGTTGCTTCTCCAAAAGTTGCCACTTATGACTTGCAACCAGAGATGAGCTCTCCAGAGCTGACTGAAAAAATGGTCGCAGCGATCAAGTCAGGCAAATTCGATACCATCATCTGTAACTACCCGAATGCAGATATGGTTGGTCACACTGGTATCTACGAAGCCGCTGAAAAAGCGATCGAAGCACTGGATGAAAGCGTCGGTAAAGTGGTTGAAGCAATCAAAGAAGTGGGTGGTCAGCTCCTGATCACAGCCGACCACGGCAACGCGGAAATGATGGTCGATCCAGAAACTGGCGGTACACATACTGCACACACTAACCTACCAGTACCACTCATCTACGTAGGTGACAAAGCGGTTGAGTTTAAAGAAAACGGTAAACTCTCTGATCTTGCGCCAACAATGTTGTCCCTAGCGGGCCTAGAGATCCCTGCTGAAATGTCTGGTGAAGTACTGGTCAAATAAATACAGTACGACGTGATTCTGGTAGTATTGAAGAGCTCGGGTTAATACCTGAGCTTTTTTATTTCTCCATCAACAAGTTTTGACATTACCCTTTCTTCGTAGGAATGTGTTTGGGTATACTGGCTCTCTATCAAAAACTTAGGACAGATTCATCACATGGCAACACAGCAACAAGGACGACTGCTCGCCTCCTCAACGCTCTCTGCGTTAGTATTGATTGTTGCCTCTACCTTGGCCTTCCCTAGCTGGTCTTCTTCCTCAAATGAGTTAAAAGGAGTCAGTAATGAGATCTCTCGCCAAAAGCAATCACTAAGTTCTCAACAGAAAAAACTAGACTCGCTACAAAAGTCGCTCAAAACACAAGAATTAGGCATTGTCCGCTTAGAAAAAGAAATCAAAGAAGCCAAAAACTCCCTAAGTCAAACCAACAACAATATCACTGCATTAGAAAACCGCATCACTGCACTAAAGCAACAAAAACAGCAACAAAGCGACAAGCTCGCTGAGCTATTGCAAACCTATTACGTCACTCAGCGAGCCAAATCTTCCGCTAGTATTCTCAATCAAGGAGTTGAAGAAGACAGGATCAGCCAATATTTCCAACACTTAGCCAAACAACGCGCCAACACAATTGAAGAGCTTGACCTCACAATGGATCAGCTCGCGGAGAGCGAAGTTCAACTTAAGCTCGAGAAACAACAAATCACTAAGCTGATCGCGCAGCAGAATCAAAAACGTCAGCAATTGTCGAGAGCGCAGTCCAAACGAAAAGGCACCGTCAGTAATATCAAAAAGAACATTACCAGTGATAAAGTCTATTTGTCAGAGCTGCAGCGCAATGAGACACGTTTAAAAGCCGAGATTGCCAAAGCCGCCAAAGCTGCGAAAGCCGCCAAGCTCAATACCGTTCCAATGGACGGTTTGGCAAAACGAAAAGGTCGCTTGCCTTGGCCACTTAAAGGAAAAATTTTACACAACTACGGTTCACGTCAGACAGGGCAAATCCACTGGAAAGGGATGGTCATTGATGCCAACTATGGTCAATCGGTGAAAGCCGTGTATTCTGGTACGGTGGTTTTCTCTGACTACCTAAGAGGCTATGGCTTAGTGATTCTTCTCGATCACGGTAAAGGTGATATGACCTTATACGGATTTAATCAAAGCCTGCTGAAAAAAGAAGGCGATAAAGTCGCAGCAGGGGAAACCATCGCATTGGCTGGTGATACTGGTGGTCAACCACAAGCGTCACTGTACTTTGAAATTCGACGCAACAGTAAAACTCAAAACCCTAAAGGTTGGCTGACAAGATAATCGTCATTTGCTCTCGTAAGACGAAGCGTAATAGGCCTCAACGGCTTGAATAAACAAGCCAACCTGCGCTTTGGGTAGTGCATTGATCCCCGCCGCCGCCGCACGGCCACCACCAGTCAAAAACTGAGCGCATATATCTCCCGCTCCCTGCTTGTTATTCAATGGAGCACGTAATGAAACGGTATAGCTTCCATCCTCATTCACGGAAAGCACGGCATGCGCCCGATCAGGGATTTGATTCGCCAACCAATTGCCATAAACACCGCTGATACGTCGTGAAAATGCGTGGTTAGGCAGCTCAAACACTGCCAACACATCACTTTGATGAGAAGCTTGAGTGGCGATAGCTCGATCCATATCACTTTGATACGCTGATTTGAGAATGGGATAAGGAGAATGTTGATCAGCAATGACAGCAAAAGGATCATTATAAGCCAAAAGGTGCTTAAACAGTTGAGCAGGGTCAAAATGCAAATCTGCCAGCTCTGCGCCATAACCATTATAGTTAATTAGTGTGCCCAACTCTTTTAGCTGTTCTTTCTGTTCTCTGTTGAGACCAGCCCTGTCAGCCAATTCGTCTGCTTTCGCGAGCAAGTTATCACCATATGCAGCCGTTATAGCCCATAAGTGAAAGCGACCGTTCAACAACTCATCCACAATCAAGGCAGTACAGGTATTGGCATCTAAATTAATATGAGCCTTGAGGTTCATGTTCTGTGGAATATCACCAGACTTGTGGTGGTCGACATAGAACACCTGAGCCCCAACAGCAAGAATCGCCTCTAAACTCGCCTTATTTTTCTCCATCGAGATATCCAGTACGGTTAGCGAATCACTGGTTCGGCACTTGAGAGGCTTGAGCAGCTTGATATCACGTTTGACTCCAGTAACTAAAGTCGACGTTTTAGGCTCAGCTAGGCGTAACTGAAGAAGCGCGATAATGCCATCTGCATCGCCATTGAACACATCGTAGTGCATACACAAAAAACCCTTAATATATTTCGATATACTTTAAGGGGTTAGAAGCCATTCAACAATCGCATTTAGTTATGGTTAAGCATGAATCGCTTTAACGCCATCTTCAAGCAATTGAAGTTGTTCTAGGCCTTGTTGCGTTGCTTTGGGTTTAACCACTGCAATCATCTGCAACATGCCTTGATGTATGATTTGCTCGGTAATTTGGGTCTTTGGTGACATGGCTGCTTGGTAACCCAGCCAGCTAGAAGCGATAAGGTGCAGAGTTGTGACCAGTGACTTCATTTCGCTATTTTCAACAGAAACCAATTCCAAATCGACAAATGCTCGCATGATATTGATCAGGTTTGCTTGAAGCTTCTCCTGCACCTGAATGTAATCTTCGTGTAAGTGTTCATCGCGTTGGAGTATTTCTGGCAGATTGGCGTAGAAAAAACGATATTTCCACATCAGGTTGAAAATAGAATCGAGATAGTGCTTAAGAAGGACTAAGCTCTCTTGTTGACCATGAATTGGCGAGAACCTTTCCAGCAGCTCATTTGAGTAGAGCGCAAAGATTTCGCGTACAATTTCTTGTTTGTTGCGGAAATGGTAGTAGAGGTTGCCCGGACTAATGTCTATATGCGCTGCAATATGGTTAGTGGTGATGTTTCGTTCACCATGTTCATTAAAGAGATCCAATGCGGCAAGCACTATTTTGTCGCGTGTCTTCATTCGTTTTCCGTACCCTTTCCATTAATTTTATCATTATAACTGAGTATATTAACCAATAACAAAAAAGCGCCTGATTAGACCAGGCGCTTTCATTGGTTTCTTAGTTATTTGTGGTATGGCTTGGATAACTCGTGTACCGCTTCGACAAATACGCCCGCATTTTCTGGAGGCACATCTAAGTGGATGCCGTGACCAAGGTTAAATACGTGACCTGTGCCCGCATCGCCAAAACCTTCCAAGATAGTCGATACTTCCTCTCGAATTCGCTTAGGGGAAGCGTAGAGCATGGATGGGTCCATATTGCCTTGTAGAGCAACCTTATCACCTACACGTTTTACCGCATCTTGGATGTTGATTGTCCAGTCTAGGCCAACCGCATCACAGCCAGTGGCTGCGATTTGTTCTAGCCACATGCCACCATTCTTCGTAAACAAGGTGACAGGCACTCGACGCCCCTCGTTTTCACGGATAAGCCCATCAACAATTTTGTGCATGTATTGCAGTGAGAATAGGTTGTAGTCACGCGGAGTTAGCACCCCCCCCCATGTATCAAAGACCATTACAGACTGAGCACCCGCTTTGATTTGTGCATTCAAATACTCAATAACACTGTCTGCTAGTTTATCCAGAAGTAAGTGCAGCGTTTGTGGCTCTGCATACATCATCTTTTTGATCTTGGTGAACGCTTTAGAACTTCCACCTTCAACCATATAAGTTGCCAGTGTCCATGGGCTGCCTGAGAAGCCAATTAGCGGTACATCACCATTGAGATCTTTACGGATCTGACGCACTGCGTTCATTACGTACTTGAGCTCACCTTCAGGGTCTGGGATACCGATTTTTTCTACGTCCGCTTTGCAGCTAATTGGCTTGTCAAATACCGGACCTTCACCCGCGGCAAATCGAAGTTCAAGTCCCATTGCATCTGGGATTGTTAAGATATCAGAAAACAAGATTGCAGCGTCTAAAGGGAAACGACGAAGTGGCTGTAAAGTGACTTCCGACGCCAGTTCAGCGTTCTTGCACAAAGACATGAAATCGCCCGCTTCAGCACGAGTCGCTTTATACTCAGGTAGATAGCGTCCTGCCTGACGCATCATCCATACTGGCGTGTAATCGACAGGCTGTTTTAAAATCGCACGCAAATAGCGATCATTTTTTAATTCAGTCATTCCGTTTTCCAACTATTTGGCTTCTATTTAGGGGCGCTATTCTAACACCGTTTACCACGCAAAAGCTGTGTGCTTTGCAACCTAGATCATGTTATTAAGTTTTAAATCAGTGCTTAATTTGCACCCAACTTGTAACAGTGTTAAATATTTGTGTGCTAGCGAAAACAACAATTATAACCTGAGTACTCGCTACTCAGCATCTCATAACGACATCTTACTTACCCCCTCCCTCTCGGAGGGTTTTTTTTACCTGTCAATCAGGATTTTTTTTCAATCAATGTCCTTAATCGTTTGTTCAATTAATGCCCTCGCGATAGTTCCATGTGGAGCGACAGGAGGTAGATTCGGCACAGTAAACCATTGAGCATCACTCAATTCACTGTAGTCAGGCTTTAGCGCCCCGCCGCGATAGTCAGCTAAAAAACCCATCATCAAACTGGAAGGAAACGCCCAAGGTTGGCTGGAAAAATAGCGAATATTACACACATCGATACCCGTTTCTTCTTTGACTTCACGCGCAACACATTGCTCCAGAGTCTCGCCTACTTCAACAAAACCGGCAATCACCGTGTACATCCCATTACGGTGTCTCGGATGCTGCGCTAGAAGAATTTGATCGCCGTTGCGTACTGCAACTATGATACAAGGAAATATTCTCGGGTAGTGTAGCGTCCGGCAATCACCACACTGCATAGCAATTTGATTATGGTTTAAGCGATTACGGCCGCCACAGGTTGGACAAAAACGCAAAGTTTGTGTCATGTGGCTATACTGTACGGCTTTACTGATCAGAAAAAACAATGGCTCAGCTAAGACCAAGCAATCACGCAATGAAGTTAAAGGCAGAGATTGCTCGAGATCATGTGCATTGAGCCACATAACAGGTAACCCATTGTAATCTCCAATCTTTACTGCACTTTCTTCTGACAGAGCAAATGCTTGGGCTGGGCCACAAGGCAATTCATTGTCTATCAACCAAACCTCACTCCCTGATACAACACACCAATATGCATTACTCGTACGGTTTGTGTCACTGTTCTTAAACATTACCCATCCTCTCTGCTTGCAGTTCATTCATTTTACTGGCAATCTAATTTCATACCAGAGTTTGTAGTGGAACAATTTTCTGGCTATAAATTCTAGTAAGGACAAGAGGTTATTCTCTAGGATGGCTTTGCAAAGCAAAGCGTAATGATCACCGGAGCTGTGATCCGATCATGAGGGCATGGTCATGCTAAATAAATTCAAACAAACGCAACAACAGTGGGGTGGTTCAAGCGAAGTGATCGACCACTGGCTCGAAACAAGACAATCACTGATTGTAGAATACTGTCAGTTAGGTTCCCTTCAACCCGCGAATGGGCATGCTAACGTTGTCGAACTTCCTTCTCCCAAAAAAATCAGCTCTTTTTGTGATCATGTTGTGGATTATATTTCCGAGGGTCATTTCAAAATTTACGATATGGTGATGGAAAAATGGCAAGCGACAGGTTTTAAAACCAACAATGAGATTGATGCTACCTACGCAAAAATCGTTTTAACCACGGAACCATTGCTCGAGTTTAATGACAAGTACGTCAGTGTAAGCGCGGATGATGAACTTCCCGATTTCGAAGTAGATATGTCAAAGGTTGGAGAACTACTCGAAGTTCGCTTTGAAGTAGAAGATCAGCTGATTCAACTTATCGCTGATAGCTTGGCTATTCCGCCTGGGGCTTAAGAGCTAGAGAGCTAGAGAG
>NZ_JXXU01000107.1 GCF_000967495.1 Vibrio neptunius
AAGCCCGATCCCGTTTTCCAAAAGCGCAGCGTTCCATAGGGCATCGCCCGTTCCCCCACCCATAGGACGCACTCCGTTCCCGAAGGGCATAGCCCGTTCCCACTCTCCCGTAGGACGAAGTCCGCCCTTCTCTTACACCGGATTATCAATATCAATAAATTCAACATCTAGGCCATGTTTAGTGGCTAGCCACTCGCCTAGTGCTTTGATTCCGTAGCGCTCTGTCGCGTGGTGACCGGCAGCATAGTAGTGAATGTCCTGCTCACGAGCAGAATAAGTAGTGCGCTCTGAGATCTCACCCGAAATAAACGCATCTAAACCGTGTCTCGCTGCCAATTCAATAAAGTCCTGACCACCACCAGTGCACCATCCGACCGTTTCAATCACTTTGTCTGCATTTTCTGGGGCAATATGAAGAGGCTGGCGTTTAAGTACTTGATTGATCTTGGCAGCAAACTCAGCCCCTGTCATCGGAGATTTCAAACGCCCAAACATAGCGACGGATTGAGGATGCCCTTCTAGGCCGCCTTGCACTTCAATATCCAGCAAACGAGCGAGTTCAGCGTTATTGCCTAGCTCAGGGTGGATATCAAGAGGCAGATGGTAACCCATTAAATTAATGTCGTTTTTTATCAAGGTACGAATGCGGTTGCCTTTCATACCACGAATGGGTTCCGGCTCGCCTTTCCAGAAGTAGCCATGATGAACCAGTAGTGCGTCTGCTTTTAACTCAACCGCTTTATCAATCAATGCTTGAGAAGCAGTCACACCAGTCACGATCTTTTTAATCTGCTCTTTACCTTCAACCTGCAATCCGTTAGGTGCATAGTCTTTGATTAACTGTGGAGAGAGCTTCTCGTTGAGGATTTTTTCTAATTGTAAGTTGTTCATGACAGCTTCCATCTAATTGCTAACATTGCGCTTTATCTTAGTGAGCAAAGTGTATTCGAACCATAGCAACCTTACCAGCACCTAGCTACAATAGTGGCGTTCAAGCAGATATAGGTTTAAGGATGAACGCTTTACAACGTTTTTATCACTGGGTACATGAAACGCCATCGCTATTTAACCTGACACCACCATTTGTCGATGTCAAAGCGCTGAATATCACTCCTTTAAAACAAGTTCACTATCAGGGAAACCCTCGCTTAGGATTCATCTACCAGCACCTATGCACTGAGCTCATCAGCAATAGTTCAAAATATTCGCTGCTCGAAGAAGAGATTCAAATCAACAAAGCGTCAGGACAGACCATAGGCGCAATTGATCTCATTCTAGACAACCATGAGTCACAGCAGAAAGAACACTGGGAAGTCGCGATTAAGTTCTATCTTTTACATACAGGCGTTTGGTACGGACCGAATGCCCACGATCAGCTAGATAAAAAACTCGCTAGAATGCTCTCGCATCAATTAAAAATGAGTGCAGCTCCGGAATTCCTCGAACAATACCCTCATTACTCTGATCTCACTGAGCACCTGTTAATCCAAGGGCGTCTTTATATTAATCCTTTTTCACCAGAGACAATTCCGGAAGAGTGTCTTGGGCTCACGATAAACTCTAGCCAAATCAATGGATATTGGTGCTATCAAAGTCAGTGGGACCAGATTGGCGAACCGCTTTATGAACTTGAAAAGCCACTTTGGGCGGTTGGACTAGAAGAGTTCACCAACCCTATCGATAAACCCAATGGAAGGTTTGTCCATGCTCAGACGAAAGGCGGTCAATTTTGGTTTGTTGTGCCTGATAGTTGGCCAAACTAATAAACACGCAATAAGAAGGTTGGGCAAATCCTGCTTTCGTCATCCTCGAGAGTGAGGCACGAGCGAGTTGGGGATCTCTTTAAGTATGTCGGCAATTATATGAGATTCCCTACTCCCTCATTCTTCGGTCTATGGAATGACAAATCTTTCTCTCGGAGGGCGAAGCCCGATCCGCTTTCCATAGCGCAGCGTTCCTGCTCTCCATAGGACGAAGCCCGTTCCCGAAGGGCGCAGCCCGTTCCTTGTTTCACAAAAAAGGGCCGACAAATAGTCAGCCCTTGATACAACACTTAGTTGTCGAAGTTAAAGACCTGCGTCAGCAAATACCTGATTCACGATATCTTGTGCTTCTGCTTCAATTTGCTTCAAATGCTCTTCGCCTTTAAAGCTCTCACAGTAGATCTTGTAGATGTCTTCTGTGCCAGATGGGCGAGCCGCAAACCAACCGTTATCAGTCGTGACTTTGAGGCCACCAATCGCAGCCCCGTTGCCAGGCGCGTGGGTCAAGCGAGCAGTGATCGTGTCACCTGCAAGAGTTTCCGCTGTCACCATCTCAGCAGACAGTCTCTTTAGCACCTCTTTCTGTGGGCCGTTTGCCACAGCCTGAATACGGTTGTATTCAGAAGCACCATGCTTCGCTGCTAGCTCTTCGTAGTATTCTTGAGGGTTCTTGCCTGTTACCGCTGTAATCTCAGCAGCTAGAAGACACAGAATGATGCCATCTTTATCGGTAGACCAAGGCGTACCATCTTTACGTAGGAAAGACGCCCCTGCTGACTCTTCGCCACCAAAACCAAATTTACCTTCGTAAAGACCATCAACAAACCACTTAAAACCAACCGGGACTTCACACAGTTCGCGACCAAGATCAGCAACAACGCGATCAATCAATGCACTTGACACCAGCGTCTTACCAACGGCGACATCTTTACCCCACTCTTCACGGTGACGGTATAAATAATCAATACACACAGCGAGGAAGTGGTTTGGGTTCATCAAACCTTTTGGTGTAACAATTCCATGACGGTCGTAGTCTGGGTCATTGCCAAACGCCAGATCATATTCATCTTTTAGCGCTAACAGACCAGCCATTGCGTAAGGAGATGAACAGTCCATACGTACCACGCCGTCTTTATCTAGCGACATAAACTGGAACGATGGATCAATCGCTTCGCTAACCAAAGTCAAATCTAGATTGTAAGCAGAGCCGATTTGTCGCCAGTAGTCGATCCCACTGCCGCCAAGTGGGTCAACCCCGATCTTAATATTTGCTTTTTGAATGGCTTCCATGTCAATCACATTCACAAGATCGTCAACGTACGGCTTAACTAAGTCTTTCTCTGAGAAAAGCACTGACGCTTTTGCTTCAGCTAACGGCATACGCTTAACGCCTTGCAAACCTTCAGCGATCAGGGCATTTGCACGATCTTGAATCGCTTGTGTCAATTCACCTTCCGCAGGACCGCCGTGAGTTGGGTTGTACTTAATACCACCATCTTGGGGCGGGTTATGAGACGGTGTAATCACAATACCGTCTGCTTTATCTTGATATTCAAGGTTATGAGTCAAAATAGCGTGAGACACACCCGGTGTTGGCGTATAACCATTGTCCTGCTGGACAACGACTTGAACACCGTTTGCAACCAACACTTCGACAACACTGGAGAACGCTGGTTCTGACAAAGCATGCGTATCTTTGCCTATAAATAGAGGCCCAGTTGTTTGTTTCTCAGCACGTAATTCAGCTATCGCTTGAGCAATCGCCAGGATATGGTTTTCGTTGAAAGTAGATTTGTCTGCAGTACCACGATGTCCGGAAGTGCCGAACTCAACTTTGTGATCAGGATTAGCAGGGTCTGGTTGAAGTAGGAAATAGTTCGAGACAAGTGCAGGGATATTATGCAGGTCCTGCTGTTGGGCTTGTTGTCCAGCACGTGGGTGCATCGCCATTTTGACATCCTTTATAAAAATGTTCAGAAGCAAAAAACCTCATAATACCCAGCACTGTTTGAACATTATGAGGTTTAAATCAGAATTCTTAGATTGAGTTAGTGACCTTCTCAATAAGGTCGGCAGGGAAATTCATTCTCGCCATCAACTGGTCAACCATCTGGCGCTTTCTACTGGTGTTGTTATTGGTAATCACCCAGAAAGGCGAACCGGGAATCGCTTTAGGCTTTGTCGTGTTACCACTCTCCAAGAGAGTTTGCTCATTGTTAGCAAAATAAACACGCTTTCGGCCTTTTACTTGAGTTGCTTCGGAAAATCCCTGCGGGTCAATGCGGTTCAACGTCGACAATACCAACATGAATCTGTCGATGGCTTTTTTCAGACCAGCAAACTCATCAGATATCAGCAGCGAGCGCATTGCTTTGACGCTGTCTACTTTTTCTTCTTTGGCTGCATCACGGCTTACCACGATTCCTGTGGGCTGTACTGCTGGCACAACCGACGCTGATTGTTGACTCTGCTTATCAACCACGAGAAGACGACGTAATATGTCCGATGCAC
The DNA here is from genome assembly GCF_000967495.1 of Vibrio neptunius. Taxonomy (GTDB): domain Bacteria; phylum Pseudomonadota; class Gammaproteobacteria; order Enterobacterales; family Vibrionaceae; genus Vibrio; species Vibrio neptunius. Next base: position 4,275 of record NZ_JXXU01000107.1, read on the forward strand.
TTTCACCGATGTGTTGGGTTTGACCTGCGATGTAACGGTATAGATCCTCATCAACCTCAATTGTTTTCATTCGCTTTTCACAATCTCTATGTTTAAACTCTGTGGGATTATATACCCAAGTCCCCTCAATATGCGAGTTCCAGATTTGCTATCTGAAGCAGATTAATGGTCGAATGAGGCGCTACGTTAAACCAGTCACGAATAGAGTAAAATGTCACAACTGCTCAACTATAAAATCGAAGGTGAGGGTCACACCATAGTTTTGATCCACGGCTTATTTGGTAGTTTAGATAACCTTGGTTTGCTCGCCCGAGATTTGCGCCAAGATTTTCAGGTGGTCAGCATTGATCTGCGCAATCATGGTTTGTCTTTTCAATCCTCTCAACACAATTATGAGTTGATGGCTCAAGACGTATTAAATACGCTGCAACACCTTGACCTTGAACGCTACATTCTGATTGGTCATTCGATGGGCGGCAAAGTGGCAATGAAATTAGCAGGGCTTGCCCAAGATCAAGTTGAAAAACTATTGGTGTTAGATATGGCGCCAGTCGCCTACAGCCAACGTCGGCACGACAATGTTTTTGCGGGCTTAAAAGCAGTAATTGAACAAAAACCGACTTCACGTAAGCAAGCTCTGGACATTCTCGCGCAGCATATCGAAATGGAAGGTGTCAGGCAGTTTCTTGGCAAGTCGCTATACAACAATGGTGAGCATTTAGAATGGCGGTTTAACGTTGCAAGTCTTTGGGACAATTACTCCCAGATTCTAGATTGGATTCCAATAGATAAAATCACCACTCCGACTCTGATGGTGAAAGGTGGAGATTCAGATTACCTCACAGCAGAGCATCAAGGTGAAGTGCAAAAACAGTTTGCCAATGTAAAAGCTCATGTGATTGCGAATACTGGCCACTGGTTACATGCAGAAAGACCGCAAGAAGTTCTCCGCGCGATACGCAAATTTATCACTTAAAAACAGAATGAGAGATCGGTTGCTACCAACCCGTTAACTTTGTCTCACAAGAGTGGTATAGTTCGGCGCAAGTAATTCGGCATAAAGGGATCCCATGCTCTACGACTACATGAACATGATCGAGTCAATTGGCCTCGACCTTCTTTTCGCGTCTATCTTTTTTCTAATCGGTATGGCGATTAAAGATGTGTTAAAGGCTGGCAATGTTCCTCCTTTCGGTCGTCGCATTGTATGGTTGGTTCTATTCCTTGGTTGTGCTGGATTTATCGCCAAAGGCATTATTCAGATTAGCTGGGAAGGTGGCGGTATCGGCTGATATCAACCGAGCCCACAACAGAAATTAGTAAAGGTAACGAATCTATGGCAAGTGTAGGCATCTTCTTTGGTAGCGACACAGGTAACACTGAAGCTGTTGCAAAGATGATTCAAAAGCAACTAGGTAAACAACTGGTTCACGTTCAAGATATAGCGAAAAGCAGTAAAGAAGATATCGATAACTTCGATCTTCTACTCCTAGGCATTCCAACTTGGTATTACGGTGAAGCACAGTGTGACTGGGATGATTTCTTCCCAGAACTAGAGCAAATCGACTTTTCAACCAAGCTTGTTGCTATCTTTGGCTGTGGTGACCAAGAAGATTACGCTGAGTACTTCTGTGATGCGATGGGCACAGTTCGCGATATCGTAGAAGCCAAAGGCGGCACTATCCTAGGCCATACTTCAACTGAAGGCTATGAGTTCGAAGCATCTAAAGGTCTAGTTGAAGGCGATGACAGTCAATTTGTTGGCCTATGTGTTGACGAAGATCGTCAGCCCGAACTCACTGACGAGCGCGTAACTAACTGGTGTAAACAGATTCATGAAGAAATGTGTTTGGCTGAGTTAGAAGGCTAAAATAAAGATTTGAAAAACCTCCCCAGTGGAGGTTTTTTTATGCGATTTGCTCCTCGGTATCATCCTCTTCCCGGTATTGTGGCTTTTTACGCACATAGAGTTTACGCTGAACTTCGGACACAACGTTACCGGTCCTGTCTTTTACATAAATGACAAACTCAGGAAAACACTTATCACCATTGGATGTCTTATGTAGGATATCGTCCAGCAAGTCTTGAGGAACGATGAAATCTGCGTAGAGATCACTTTGCCCTGGCTTGATGAAGTTAATACTTGCTTCCTTATCCCAAACATAATAGTGCTCTCCCAAGATCCCCATCAACATTAATGAATAAACAGGATCGGTCAAAGAAAAAATACTGCCACCATACTGAGTACGATTGGCATTTTTATTCCACCAGCGAAGTTTGAGTTTCATTTTGACCTGACGAAAATCGTCGCTTATTGAAATAATCCTGATCCCAGCCCCCCAAAATGGAGGCCAGATATTGAGGGCAAACTTGACGATTCCAGGTTTGTATATTTTTGCCAGTGATTTATTCATTCTTTCGTCCCTGAAAATAGAGTCTTCATAACAAGATGTTAATTAATTGTAACTGGTCTGATGTGTTTTATCAGTGACGCTACACGTGTTTAGAAAAAAATACTAGTAACCCTTTGAAGTTCGTGGTTTATTGTTACCTTGTACTGCCCTATAATGATAGGAATAATGAATTCTGTTAATTACCGCAGATCATCAACAGGAAAGTTTATGTCAGACAACAACCAAGCTCTTAAGGACGCTGGTCTTAAAGTTACACTTCCGAGACTGAAGATTTTAGAAGTACTCCAGCAACCGGAATGCCAACATATCAGCGCTGAAGAACTGTATAAAAAGCTTATTGATCTTGGTGAAGAGATCGGGCTAGCGACAGTTTACCGAGTTCTGAACCAATTTGATGACGCAGGTATTGTCACTCGCCACCACTTTGAAGGCGGTAAATCAGTTTTTGAACTATCCACTCAGCATCACCATGACCACTTGGTTTGTCTAGACTGCGGTGAAGTTATTGAATTTGCTGATGACATCATTGAAGAGCGACAGAAAGAAATTGCAAAGCAGTACAATGTCATTCTGACAAACCACAGTTTGTATCTTTACGGTAAGTGTGCGGACGGCAGTTGTCGTGATAACCCTGATGCGCATAAACTGAAAAAATAGTCGATCACAGCATTGCTTATAGATAGTAATCAGCTTCTTTTAAACAAATAGATTCGACAAAAAAGCCAGTCATTCGACTGGCTTTTTGTTTAGCAATTATTTCGCTTCAATTTTAGCCCACGTATCTCTCAGGCCAACCGTACGATTAAATACCAATGCTTCTGGTTTTGAATCTTTAACATCTGCACAGAAATAACCCATTCGCTCAAACTGATAGCCTTTTTCCACCTCAGCGTTGGCTAAACTTGGTTCAACAAAACCATTAAGCTTAGCGAGTGATTCTGGATTGATTGTTTCTGCGAAGTTGTCCGCTGCTGCAGGGTTAGGCACGGTGAATAGACGGTCATACAGGCGAATCTCAGCAGGCAAACCTTTATCAGCGGATACCCAGTGGATTACACCTTTCACTTTGCGGCCGTCTTCTGGATTCTTGCCCAATGTGTCTGCATCGTAGCTACAAAAGATAGTGGTAATATTACCTTCTACATCTTTCTCGATACGCTCTGCTTTGATCACGTAAGCACCACGTAGACGTACTTCTTTGCCCAGAACCAAACGCTTGTACTTCTTGTTCGCCTCTTCACGGAAGTCTTCGCGCTCAATCCAAACTTCGCGGGTGAACGGTACTTCACGTTCGCCCATCTCAGGTTTGTTTGGATGATTGGCCACAGTCAAAGACTCTACTTTGCCTTGTTCAAAGTTCTCGATGATGATCTTAACCGGATCGAGAACCGCCATTGCGCGAGGTGCGTTTTCGTTCAGATCATCTCGAATGCAAGATTCGAGTGAACTCATCTCAATCATGTTGTCTTGCTTAGTCACACCAATGCGTTTACAGAACTCACGAATAGAAGCAGGGGTGAAGCCACGACGACGTAGACCAGAAATTGTCGGCATACGTGGATCATCCCAACCATTCACTAAATTCTCAGTGACAAGTTGGTTTAGCTTACGCTTAGACATCACCGTGTATTCTAGGTTTAGACGACTAAACTCGTACTGGCGAGGCTGGCAATCAATGGTGATGTTTTCTAGCACCCAATCATACAGGCGACGGTTATCTTGGAACTCCAATGTACACAGTGAGTGTGTAATGCCTTCTAGTGCATCTGAAATACAGTGTGTGAAGTCGTACATTGGATAAATGCACCACTTATCACCCGTTTGATGGTGCTCTGCAAAACGAACACGATATAGGACCGGATCACGCAGCACAATGAAAGATGATGCGAGGTCAATCTTAGCACGCAGACACGCCTTGCCCTCTTCGAAACCACCAGCACGCATTTTTTCAAATAGCTCTAAGTTTTCTTCTACACTACGGTCACGGTAAGGACTTGGTTTACCCGGCTGCGTCAATGTGCCTCGGTATTCGCGGATCTGCTCAGGACTTAGCTCTTCAACATACGCTAAGCCTTTCTCAATTAATTCAACAGCGTACCCGTAAAGCTTATCGAAGTAGTTTGATGAGTAACAAACCTCATCGCTCCACTCAAAGCCCAACCAGCTCACATCATTCTTGATAGACTCAACGTATTCGACGTCTTCTTTTTCCGGGTTAGTGTCATCAAAACGAAGATTACACTGTCCCTGATAGTCCTGAGCAATACCAAAGTTTAAACAAATTGATTTAGCGTGACCGATATGCAGGTAACCGTTGGGTTCCGGCGGGAAACGAGTATGCACGCTAGTGTGTTTGCCATCCGCTAAATCTTTATCGATGATTTGGCGAATGAAGTTCGATGGACGAGCCTCAGCTTCACTCATCTATAGCACCTCAATTATTCAGTATTGTCAGAGAAAATAGCGTTTGAATGCGCAATATACGCCTCCAAACATATAGCAATCAATGATCCACAATTCTTTGCAATTACACAACTATAACCGGGCTTTATTTGGCAAATAATCTATCGATACTTGCATAAAGGGCTCGCTTTGTTCATGAAAGCAGCAAATTGACTCATTGATTACCAAAAAAAAGACCTCCAATTATGGAGGTCTCAATCTGTTTAGTGAGTATTACGTTTATTATGGCAATTTAACGTCTGACAAATCTTCATTGATGCCGATCGCTTTCATTTCACCGGCAACGATCTCTGCCAATGGGCCCAGAATAACTTGTAGATTATTTTCACCCAACTTCACGACACCTTTCGCGCCCAGTTTCTTAAGCACTTCTTCATTCGCAACAGAGCGATCTTTCAGTGTCAAACGCAGACGCGTAATACACGCATCAATCGTTGTTAAGTTCTCATGACCGCCAAGCGCTTTTAGATACTGACGAGCTAAGTCCCCTTTGCCTGCATCACCACTCTTTGCAACCGCCATTTTGGTATCATCGTCTTCGCGACCAGGGGACTTGAGGTCAAACGCACGAATTGCAAAGGTGAAGGTGAAGAAGTATAGAGCACCGAAACCTAGGCCGATAAGTAGCAGAATGACCGGCTTCGTCGCTAGGCCCCAGTTTAGTACAAAGTCGATTAGACCCGCTGAGAAACCGAAACCATGCAGTGTACCAAACATGTTCGCTACAACCAGTGACAAGCCAGTGAACACGGCGTGAATGGCATATAATGCGGGCGCTAGGAAAACAAACATGAACTCTAGAGGTTCAGTGATACCTGTAAGGAAAGAACAGAAACCAACAGAGAACAATGCACCGCCCACTTGGCTGCGCTTTTCAGCTGGCGCAGCTAGGTACATTGCAAGTGCAGCCCCAGGTAAACCAAACATCATGACAGGGAAGAAACCGTTCATGAATACACCAGCGCTCTTATCGCCGCCGAAGAAACGGTTTAGATCACCAGACTTGATAGTTTCAGTCACTTCTTTCACTGTTGCTGTAATTTCTGGTGTTACTGAATTAGCAAATTCGAAGGTGTGAGTCTGGCCTGCAGTTAGAGTCTTAGCAAGGTATGGGTCCACACACAGCTGCTGCAGAGAAGGAAGCGCTTGACCTGCAGCCTGAGCACTTGTCACCAACACTTCTTGACATGTGCCCATACCAAACCAGAAGTAAGAGTTAAGTACATGGTGAAGACCAACAGGGATTAGCGCACGGTTTAGGGTACCATAGACAAACTGACCAATCGCACCAGAAGTAGAAACTGCGTGCGCCAATGTATCTAGGCCGCCCTGAATCGTTGGCCACACAACGCCAGAAATAGCACCCGCAACAACTGCGAATAGACCAGCCATGATAGGTACAAGACGTTTACCTGCAAAGAATGCCAGCCACTCTGGAAGACGGGTTGCATGGAAAGCATTGTATGAGTGACCTGCAATGATACCCGCGAAAATACCACCGAAGAATGACATGTTAACTGAAGCATCGATTGTCGTTGCTGTGGCAGTTAGAACAAAGTAAGCAACCGCACCTGCTAGACCCGCAGCACCGGAGCCATCTTTAGACAGGCCAATCGCGATACCTAGGCCGAATAGCAACGGCAGGTTACTAAAGATTGCGTTACCGGCTTGCGCCATGAACGCAATATTAAGAAGGTCTGGTTGACCCAAGCGTAAGAGCAAAGCCGCAACTGGAAGCGTTGCGATAGGTAGCATAAGAGCTTTACCTAACTTTTGCGCATATCCAAGAACATTCACCTTAAGTTCCCCCTATAGGATTTTTGTATTTTGTATGAGCCACTTATTTTAGTCGCTCAATTTAGTCCTGCTCAGTTTATGTCATTAATTTTGCCCCGCAAATTAAAACCTTATCAATTGTGATCATAATCACCAGAAAATCTGGCGATTCGAGGATTTTGCTAGCGAGATCATAAAACTTATTTTACAATACAAAAAAATAGCAACGCACTAACAACATTCGCGGTATTCTTGATGTGTACTCGTTGATTTAACGGCCGCCTTTCATGCGTCGCTCCCTTGTTAATGGTTCTTTGTTCTGCAAGGTTCTCAATGAGTTTGAGCGCAATTTCCGGTAGAATATTGATTGCTTACTATAGATATTTTGCGATCTAATTGAAGCTCACAAATAAAGTATAAAGGCATGCGTTCAATCGCTTCGTTGGGCCGACTAGAAGTATTAAAAATAAAACTGATAAGGATTAGCTAACCATGTATGCGCTAACTAACTGTAAGATCTTCACCAGCAACGATGTTCTTGTCGATCACGCAGTTATCATCAAAGACCAACTAATAGAATCAATATGTCCGGTAGCTGACCTTTCTCAGGATATTGAAGTTCTGGACTTGAACGGTGCAAATCTAAGCCCTGGCTTTATCGACCTACAGTTAAATGGTTGTGGCGGCGTCATGTTTAATGACGATATTTCTGCTGAAGCAATGCAAACCATGCACCAAGCCAACCTTAAATCCGGTTGTACGAGTTTCCTACCAACCCTTATCACTTCATCTGATGAAGACATGCGGAAAGCCGTTGCTGCTGCGCGCGCTTACCACGATCAATTCCAGAATCAATCGCTGGGCTTACACCTTGAAGGTCCGTACCTAAACGTGATGAAGAAAGGTATCCACAGTGTCGATCATATCCGGCCTTCTGAAGACAGCATGATCGATTTCATCTGTGAAAATACAGATGTGATTACGAAAGTCACTCTCGCACCGGAACATAATGATCCCGCACATATCAAACGCCTCAAAGCGTCAGGAATTGTTGTTTCAATCGGCCACACAAATGCGACTTATAAAGAAGCACGAAAAAGCTTCGATGCTGGTATCTCATTTGCAACTCACCTATTCAATGCGATGTCCCCTATGGTTGGACGTGAGCCTGGGGTGGTCGGCGCAATCTATGATAGCGCAGAGGTCTACGCGGGAATCATCGCAGATGGGTTCCATGTCGATTATGCAAACATACGTATCGCTCACAAAATTAAAGGCGAAAAATTAGTATTAGTGACAGATGCCACAGCTCCCGCAGGCGCAGACATGGATTACTTTATTTTTGTTGGTAAGAAAGTATATTACCGAGAAGGTAAATGTGTTGATGAAAATGGCACATTAGGCGGCTCAGCACTGACAATGATAGAAGCGGTGCAGAATACAGTTGAGCACGTCGGTATCGCATTGGACGAAGCACTTCGCATGGCAACTTTATATCCAGCGAAAGCGATAGGAGTCGATCAGCAACTAGGCCGAGTAAAACAAGGCATGGTGGCAAATCTGACAATCTTTGATCGTGACTTCAATGTTCAGGCGACGGTTGTTAATGGACAATACGAGCAAAGTTAAGAATGAATGGCGGACAAATAGGTAACGTAGACTTAGTTAAACAGCTAAATAGTGCAGCGGTATATAGGCTGATCGATCAACAAGGGCCGATATCTCGCATCCAAGTTGCGGACGTTAGCCAACTGGCACCTGCGAGCGTTACAAAAATAACCCGTCAACTACTCGAGCGCGGTCTAATCAAGGAAGTCGCACAGCAAGCATCAACTGGTGGTCGCCGAGCGATATCTCTGACAACTGAAGTTGAGCCTTTCCACTCAGTCGCAGTTCGATTGGGGCGGGATTATATTCAATTCAGCCTGTACAACTTAGGTGGAAAAGAAATCGCTGCTGAGTATCAGGAGTTCTTTTATACCACTCAGGATGATTTAGTCGAAGGCCTAACAACGCATCTAAAGCGCTTTATTCAATCTAACCAAACCGTGATCAATCAGTTGATTGCGATTGGTATTATATTACCGGGCCTAGTCAACCCAGAGACTGGGGTTGTCGAATATATGCCGAATATCAGTATCGATAACCTTGCCCTATCAGAGCTGATTGAAAACACTTTCCATGTTCGATGTTTCGTCGGTAACGATGTCCGCGGCATGGCACTGGCTGAACATTATTTTGGTGCAAGCAGAGATTGCCAAGATTCCATTCTAGTTAGCGTTCATCGAGGAACCGGTGCTGGTATAATTGTGAATGGTCAAGTTTTCTTGGGTTTTAATCGCAACGTCGGTGAAATAGGCCATATTCAGATTGATCCTCTGGGTGAACAATGCCAATGCGGCAACTTCGGCTGCCTCGAAACCGTCGCGGCTAACCCGGCTATCATTGACCGAGTGAAAAAACTTATCAAGCAAGGATACGAGTCCAGTTTGACTGAAATCGAAGCCATTACCATTAAAGATGTGTGTGATCACGCCAACATGGGTGATGAGTTATCTAAGCAGAGCTTAGTCCGTGTAGGCAATCAGCTTGGTAAGGCGATTGCTATTACGATCAACTTATTTAATCCGCAGAAAATTGTTATCGCAGGCGATATCACTCGCTGCCAAGAAATTATCTTTCCTGCGATTCGTCGCAACGTGGAAAATCAATCACTGACCACCTTCCATAGCGGTCTGCCGATTGTTGCTTCAGAGATTGACACACAGCCGACGATAGGTGCATTTGCCATGATAAAACGAGCTATGCTTAACGGCGTTTTGTTACAAAAATTGCTCGAAGATTGATCTCCTTAGCAACAAGTTGAGCTAAAATAACGGGTTACAATACGTAACCCGTTTTTTGTTTAGATAAGAATTGGATTTATATGGAACTCATTTTAATCTCTGCCGCATTTCTAGCTGGGTTTATCACCCTGAAATGCAACTTGCCACCTCTGGTCGGTTTCTTACTAGCTGGTTTTGCTTTACATGCTGTTGGCTTTGAGAGCAATGAAACCATAGTGACGCTGGCCGACCTAGGGGTGACGCTCTTACTGTTCACAATCGGATTAAAATTGGATGTCAAAACCCTGCTATCTAAAGAGATCTGGGCAGGAGCTACCATACATAACCTTTTATCTACCCTCTTATTTAGTGCCGCTCTATTTTGCTTTAAATTCCTTGGTGTAAGTTCATTAGCCAGTATGTCTGTCGAGCAACTTTTATTGCTTGGCTTTGCATTATCCTTCTCCAGTACGGTCTTCGCTGTTAAATCTCTTCAAGAGAAAGGAGAAATGAACGCCACTTATGGAACAATCGCGATCGGCATGCTTGTCATGCAAGACATCTTTGCTGTCGTTTTTTTGACCGCCTCGACAGGAAAACTACCTGAATGGTATGCCATTATCTTGTTTGCATTACCTCTGCTTCGTCCGATTTTCTATAAGGTGCTTGATTGGGTAGGACATGGAGAAATGCTGGTATTATTCGGCATTTTCTTTGCTTTGGTGGTCGGGGCAGGGCTGTTTGAATTGGTGGGCATGAAGCCAGATCTTGGTGCCTTGATCCTAGGAATGCTCCTTGCTGGGCACAAAAAAGCATCCGAGCTTTCTAAATCCCTGTTTAATCTTAAAGAACTTTTTCTGGTTTGTTTTTTCCTCAACATCGGATTAGCAGCACAGCCCACCATGTCGGGTTTTGCCTTAGCCACCTTATTCTTACTATTACTGCCATTGAAAGGCATACTCTATTTTAGCGTGCTCAACACGTTTAAGTTCCGTGTTCGAACCTCCTTACTTACTACACTCAGTCTGTTTAACTACAGCGAGTTCGGCCTCATCGTAGGAGGGCTTGCTTTTAAAATGGGCTGGATGGGCGGAGATATATTGGTTGCCTTAGCACTAGCCGTCTCAATTTCCTTTGTACTTGCCTCCCCTTTAAACAGAAAAGGACATGAGCTTTATCGCCGTTCAGGCCGTTGGTTAAAAGAGCATGCAGCGGAAAAACTTCACACTCGCGATCAGCTCATCAACCCAGGCAGTGCTCAAGTACTTATCCTCGGCATGGGACGTATTGGGACGGGTGCTTATGACGAACTGCGCGCACGTTACGGAAAGATTTGTTTGGGCATTGAAGTAAGAGAAGAGGCAGCTGCCGAGCATCAAGTAGAAGGAAGAAATGTCATTGCCGGTGATGCGACCGACCCAGACTTTTGGGAGCGCATTCTCGATACTGCTAACGTTAAATTGGTGCTTCTCGCGATGCCTCACCACCAAGGAAACCAAATTGCGCTAGAGCAGTTACAGAAAAAAGAATTTAAAGGACAGATTGCCGCTATTGCCGCCTACCCTGATCAACTCGACAGCCTGAATGAAGGAGGCGTTGACGCTGCGTTCAACATTTACAGTGAAGCGGGGAGTGGTTTTGCCAGACATGTCTGTGAGCAGCTGAAACCGACATTCAATAAACCTTAAGACGCTCTCTATAGAGGCAGCGCTCACGCTGCCTTTTTCTTTACCCACACATCAAATTGCGCAAAAAACAAACCAAACATAGACACCATCCACCAAAACACCAGTTAAAATAGAAAATATTTAACAACAACCCTATTAGTTAAACTTTTTAATCAGTGAGTATTGATTTTTTTAATCAAAATGGCAAATTGAAGTCAGCAGATTAAATAAGGTTTATAAGGAAGTTGTATGTGTTCTATCTTCGGTATTCTAGACATCAAAAGTGACGCTCAAGCTCTTCGCCCAGTCGCTTTAGAAATGTCTAAGAAACTTCGTCATCGTGGCCCTGACTGGTCGGGTATCTATTCTTCAGAAAAAGCAATTCTAGCTCACGAACGTTTAGCCATTGTCGGCTTGAACAGTGGTGCACAACCGCTGTATAGCGCCGATAAGAAACACATCCTTGCCGTAAACGGTGAAATCTACAACCACAAAGAAATCCGTGCGCGTTATGAAGGTAAGTACGATTTTCAAACCGACTCTGACTGTGAAGTCATCTTAGCACTTTATCAAGAGATGGGTGCCGACCTTCTAGAAGAGCTCAACGGTATTTTTGCTTTTGTTCTATACGATGAAGAGAAAGATACCTACCTAGTCGGTCGTGACCACATCGGTATTATTCCTCTATATCAAGGTTACGATGAGCACGGTAACTATTACGTGGCATCAGAAATGAAAGCTCTCGTACCTGTTTGTAAGACAGTGAGCGAATTCCCTCCTGGTTGCTACTACGGCAGTGGTGATACAGAGCCTCAACGCTACTACATCCGTGACTGGAATGAGTACGCTGCAGTCCAAGGTAACTCAACAAGTAAAGAAGAACTGACTGAAGCACTAGAAGCGGCGGTTAAACGCCAGCTAATGACTGACGTACCTTACGGTGTGCTACTTTCAGGCGGTCTAGATTCATCGATCACTTCTGCAGTTGCTAAGCGCTTTGCTGCAATGCGCATTGAAGATGATGAAAAATCGGAAGCATGGTGGCCGCAACTCCACTCGTTTGCGGTAGGCCTAGAAGGTGCGCCAGATCTAAAAGCAGCCCGAGAAGTCGCAGACAAGATCGGTACGGTTCACCATGAGATGACCTACACGATTCAAGAAGGCTTAGATGCCATCCGTGACGTTATTTACCATATTGAAACCTATGACGTAACCACCATCCGCGCTTCGACACCTATGTTCCTTATGGGCCGTAAGATCAAAGCAATGGGTATTAAGATGGTTCTTTCTGGTGAGGGTGCTGATGAAATCTTCGGTGGCTACCTCTACTTCCACAAAGCGCCAAATGCGAAAGAATTCCATGAGGAAACAGTACGTAAGCTACTAGCACTCAACATGTTTGACTGTGCTCGTGCAAACAAATCGCTAGCTGCATGGGGTGTTGAAGGTCGCGTACCATTCCTAGATAAAGAGTTTATCGACGTGGCAATGCGCCTGAACCCAGAAGATAAGATGTGTGGTAACGGTAAGATGGAGAAACACATCCTGCGTGAATGTTTCGAACACTACCTACCCGACTCAATCGCGTGGCGTCAGAAAGAGCAGTTTTCTGATGGTGTCGGATACAGCTGGATCGATACACTCAAAGAAGTGGCTGAAGCCAAAGTCTCTGACCAGCAAATGGAAACGGCCGCCTACCGCTTCCCATACAACACGCCGACAACAAAAGAGGGCTATGTATACCGAGAAATCTTTGAAGAGCTATTTCCACTTCCATCAGCGGCAGAATGTGTCCCCGGCGGCCCATCAGTAGCTTGCTCTTCAGCTAAGGCGATTGAATGGGACGAATCATTCAAGAACATGGCTGACCCATCAGGTCGTGCTGTGCAAAGTGTTCATAACGACTCATATTAATCAAGATAAATCCAAGAGAGGCTCATTGAGCCTCTTTTTTTTCACCGCACGCTTCTTCCATTACTGAAATAAAACCCGTTTGCTCACTTGCCAATCGCCCTCTCTCAAGCACCGCTTACTTCTCTTTGCTATTTAACAATCCATTAAACCGCAAAATAATAATCTCGATTTTGGAAACTAAGTTTGTAGTACGTTATTTTTTAAGCGATTAAGAAAAATACCTCTTTTATATCAGAATCTTAAGAAGAAACCATAAATAAAGCTTATAACCCAAGCCATTGCAGATACATCCTCTAAAGAGTATACGTAACAACAAATAAAATTCTTTAACATCCTTCATTAGTAATACTTATGACAAACCAACATCAACAATTTTTTGGCCACCCTCGCGGCTTGTTCCTTTTGTTTGGTACCGAGCTTTGGGAGCGCTTTTCCTATTATGCAATGCGTGCAATCCTTGTTCTTTACCTTACCGATGCAACACTTGATGGTGGTTTAGGCTGGTCGACTAAAGATGCTTTGGATCTCTACGGCATCTATACTGGACTCGTTTACATCACCCCACTTATCGGCGGATGGCTAGCCGATAACTACCTCGGACAACGCCGCTCTATTCTTATTGGTGGCGCTTTAATGGCCGTCGGCCAATTCACCTTAGCCATGCCAGCAGATATGTTGGGGCTAGGCACTGTACACACCTTTTACCTCGGCCTTGCGCTTTTAATTGCGGGTAATGGCCTATTTAAGCCAAATATCTCAACGATGGTGGGTTACCTGTATCAGGAAGGTGACAATCGTCGCGATGGTGCATTTACCATTTTCTATATGGGCATCAACTTAGGTGCGCTGCTAGCGGGCGTCATTGCAGGTTCTGTTACTGATGAATTTGGCTGGAAATATGGCTTTATTGTTGCGGGTATAGGTATGCTTATTAGCCTGGTTATGCAGATGACCCTTGCTCAGTCATGGCTTGGAGACATTGGCCGCGAGCCAGCTGCCAAGAGAGATTTAGCAATCAAAAAGTCCTCTAAAAAAGAGCCACTGACGAAAGAAGAATTTGACCGTATCAAAGTTATTTTGGTGATGAGCCTGTTCACGATTGTCTTCTGGGTTGGTTTTGAGCAAGCCGGTGGCCTGATGAACATCTACACTCAGCAGTACACAGATCGTATGGTTGGCGGCTTCGAAGTGCCTGCGGCTTGGTTCCAGTCACTCAACCCATTTTTCATCATTACGCTCGCTCCTTTACTTGCAGTGCTTTGGGTCAAGTTGGGTAAACGTGAGCCTAACTCACCAGTCAAATTTGCCCTCGCTATGTTCTTCCTCGCACTTGGTTTTCTATGTATGGTCGGTGCCGTCATGGAGCAAGGTGGTGACACCACAGTAAAAACCTCCATGCTATGGCTAGTTGGTGCTTTCTTTTTCCATACACTCGGTGAGCTTTGTCTGTCTCCGATCGGTTTATCATTAGTCACTAAGTTAGCCCCACTTCGTCTAGCTTCTCTGATGATGGGTGCGTGGTTCGGCTGTAATGCTATTGCTAACTATGTCGCTGGCTACGTTGGTTCACATGTTGGTGAACTTGGCGCATTTGCTATCTTTAGTGGCATAGCCGTAACCGCAATCCTATCGGGTGTCATTTTGCTCTTGTTCTCAAACACACTTGTTCGTTGGATGCACGGCGCAGAATCTCCAATCAGCAATGCTGAGCAAATCGAAGAGCAGCAAACTCAAGTCGCTTAACAGCAACTTCAGATATGAAGACGCCCGATCAATCACTGGTCGGGCGTTTTTTTGTTGCCTTTTCCCTTTATAGGAAAGTGAGGAATTACTTCACGCGAGTCACACGACTGAACTTGTCACCCGTCGCTGACACCGATCGAATGAATACCTCACCTCCTACACTTGGACGAGCACTGTCTGCATAAGTTAGCCAGTTTTTTCCATCTAGAGAGTATTGAAGCTTCACGCCAGGGAACTGAACGTTCATTGAAAGCGTGCCATCTTCTACTTGCGCACCTGGTACAGGTAGGCGGTAGTCGATGCCTGATTTCTCTAGCTTAGCCAGTTCACGTTGACCAAGTATGTTGGCAAAACGGTTGTAGTCTTGGTTTAGCGCAGCTTTGTCTACTAGGTTAGAGTTTTGCGAGTATTCAACACCCACTTTGTAGTCGTTTTCCCAATCAGCACGGTGCCATGCACGCTCAGCGGCTGCTAGTACGCGAGGGAATACCATGTACTCGTATTGCTCGTCGTTACGTACTGTCTCAGACCAAAGCTGTGCTGATAGACCGTAGAAAGGTTTTGCTTCGATTTCACCTTTACCAATGAAGCCATTGCCATCACGGTCTACAGAGGTTTCTGCGTTCTGAGGCATGTTCTCTGGTGCAAAGCCAAACATCTTACGAGTATCTGTTGCACGTGTTGCCCAGTAGTAACCACGCTCTTTCGGGTCCACTTCGTATGGCATGTCCATGTACACGTAGTCTGGGGTAGAAACGATCACGTCGTATCCTTTCTTAGACCACTCGTACGCTGATGATGTGCCACCCCAGTAAAGAACGTCCCAGAAGTTAACACGCGTGTTTTCTGTTGCGAACGCTTTCTCACCTTCACTGTACTTAAGACCATCTTGCCACGCTTGGAAGTTTGCAATGCCCTTCTCTGCCACAATCTTCGATACTTCTTCTGCAAAGTGGCTTGGTAGATGAGCAAAGTCGCTTATCGTACCGTCTGCAATTAGCGTCTGACATTGTGGAGACTGTGCGAATGGCTTGTCTTGCTTAGATAGGTCAATCGTGCCTTTCCAGCTTACTTTGTCTTCAGCGTTCACATCTTGGAAACCAGCGCCTAGCTTGATGTTCTTCGCTTCGTCACCACCAAAGTGCCATATTGTTAGCGGCGTGCCCGCTTCTTGGTGCATCGCTGCGACTTCTGAAATCACTTTATCAACAAAGCGAGTTGAAGATTCCATACACGGGTTGATGAAGCTTTGCTTGTTGTAGAACTGAACCGTGGTTACGTTCGATGTATCTCGAGGATCCATCAGTCGGTATTCGTTCGCTTCTATTCCTTTACCTTCTTCCATTAAACGCTCGTAACGTGCTTCCATTGATACCACTGCTGCACGAGCGTGCGCTGGCATATCGATTTCAGGAATCACTTCGATGTTACGCGCTTTCGCGTATTTTAGGATTTCCAAGTAGTCTGCTTTGCTGAAGTAGCCAGAACCAAAGTTATCTGATGTTGAACCTGAGCCAAGCTGAGGCAGTAAACAGCTTTTCTCTTCCAAATCGAAACAACGGTTAGCACCGACTTCTGTCAGCTCAGGCAGACCCGGGATTTCTATACGCCATCCTTCATCATCCGTTAGGTGAAGGTGTAGTTTGTTCATCTTGTACGCTGCCATTTGGTCAAGCGTTGCAAGAATTGCGTCTTTCGAGTGGAAGTTACGAGCCACGTCCACCATCACACCGCGGTAATCAAAACGCGGCGCATCTTTAATAGATAGTTGTGGTAGAGATTCAGCATTTTGGCTATCAACCAGGCCAAAGAGTGATTGTACTGCGTAGAAAGCACCTGCTTGGTCAAAGGCTTTAATCGCAATACCGTCGCCTTTGATGCTCATTTCGTAAGCACCAGATTTTGCCAATTTAGCGGTGAAGTCTGCAGGAGCAACCATGATACTGACTGGAAGCTTACCTCGAACGTCTACGCCTATCACCTCTGCACGATCTTGAATTGCCGCAAATTGAATCGCATCGAATGCGTCTTTCGGCAACCCAATACCCGCCGCAATATCAACAGTACCTTTACCTACTTCAACAAACAATGGAGTTGGTAGTAACGTGGTTGATACGTCTTGTTTTGCTAGGTCTTGGTTCTTCTTAAAACGGGACACTGCGTTAGCAAATACGTTGTTGTCATCTGGCGTACGTTTTAGGTTGTTACCCTCAAGGCCGGTCACGAAAGAGGCAACGTCTTCTGTGTTAAGAGAAGCGATCATCTTAGGCTCTGCATTTGGTGCGGCAACAAACGCGCCTGGCATGAAGTCAGTTTCAAATAGCTGCCAGTATTCAGCAACAAGAGGAAGCACAACCTCTTCACCCGCAGCGAAACCATCAAACTTGTCTGTAGGTTCTAGTTTGTGTAGGTCACCGGTTACGCGAGAGATTTTGAACTGTTCGTTTTCAACATCCAGAATCAGACGAATGCTGTGGAAGTAAATAGCCCAATCTTTAGAGTCAACCGCTTCTCCTTGGTTAACTAGCGTCATGTTTACTTTGTTACAAGACGCCCACTCAGCACCCATCTCTTGACATGCAAGGCCTTCGTTAGCACCTTGGTTAGTGAGCACTTCATATTGAATTTCAAGGCTACTAGCGAGTGAATTAACGACCCTTTGCTCATCTGACTGCAGCAAAGAACAACCGACTAGTGATGCGACAACCGATGTCGCGAGTAGACTTTGTTTGAACATCCTACTTACCCCAAACGTAAATTAGACCAACAATCTTGGCTCTAAGCTTAAAAACGATAAACAACATATCGCGATTTATTTTTAGTCATAAAATAAAATCACCATGAAAGTGACGTTGTTCAAATCTCAAAAGCCATGAAAGCATAATAGCCATTAAAAACAAAAACTTAAAAACAACGTCAAAATCAACATAACTCAATTAACGAGATTACTGAGAATTCGATCGCACTGATTTATTCATAACAGCAAATGAATTAAGACTTAGATCACAAGACAGTATTCATCAAATTACGCTAAGCTAGGAGGTAAAATAGAAAAGTGTGATTTTAGGCGCAATTTTCTCTCGTTAAAGCACGTCAAAACCTAACCATTTCAACAAGTTTTCCGTAAGGCAACAGAACCCATGTACAAATTCTGTCTACTGTTTCTAACCTTGATTGTCTCAATATCTGCTATCGCTGAGCCTCTTTATTGGCAAGCTCAGAAAGGCAAACTCAACTACTTAATTCTGGGCTCAGTCCATGTTGGAGATGAGAGCATGTACCCTCTGCCTCAAACAGTCACTCAACGACTTAAATCAAGTGACGGGTTAATCATCGAAACGGACATACGTAAAACACAGGGAGTCAGCTACCCACCCGTGTCATTGTTGACCAAGGATGTGCTGAGCTCAGCACAGAAGAATGAGCTTAGAGGAATGGCTAATTTACTCAACATGGATCCACAACAGCTGATGCTGTCTCCACCATGGGCAACTGCGCTGACATTACAAATGAAACAGCTCGAGTACCTTGGTTACCAAGCCACTCAAGGTATCGACACTCATTTGATGAACAAAGCCGCTATCCAAAATATCCCCGTTATCAGCTTGGAGACACTTCAATTTCAAATTGATTTGCTTACAGGGCAAAAAGAAGCGGGTAAAGAGTTACTAGTGAGCGCTATTGAAGAATTTGATCACTCAGAGGACGCAACTCACTGCCTGATAGAAAGCTGGAAAGCGGGAGATTTGGATAAGTTAAATGAATTCGCCAATCTGACAGAAATGTCGCCCGAGTTAGAGCAGAGCTTTTTGACACAGCGAAACATCAACTGGGCAAAACAGCTATCAGAACCAAGCTGGTCACCCAAGCGTAAAGGCTCTTACGTAATGGTTGTCGGTACATTACACCTAGTCGGTGAGCAAAGTGTTTTGAACTTGCTCAAAGACAGTGGTTTTAAGA
This sequence comes from Vibrio neptunius, assembly GCF_000967495.1. Taxonomy (GTDB): domain Bacteria; phylum Pseudomonadota; class Gammaproteobacteria; order Enterobacterales; family Vibrionaceae; genus Vibrio; species Vibrio neptunius. The sequence goes on from NZ_JXXU01000107.1 coordinate 23,037, forward strand.
TCTCACAACTTTCGCAGAGTAAAGCTGCAAATTGTGAGTTTGAGTATTGAGAAGCGGGATTTGGGAACGGACTGCGTCCTATGGAGGGTTGGATAACTGGATAACTGGA
>NZ_JXXU01000108.1 GCF_000967495.1 Vibrio neptunius
GACATCGCCAGGCTTTAAATATCGTTACTCGTAATACGTGTAACTACATCATCAGTGTACTAATCTGGCGATGACAATTTGTGGAGAGATGGCTGAGTGGTTGAAAGCACCGGTCTTGAAAACCGGCATACGTTAATAGCGTATCTAGGGTTCAAATCCCTATCTCTCCGCCACTATTAAGAAAGCCCGTTGCTAGCGCAACGGGCTTTTTGCATTTCTAGTATTAAAAACAAACACTATTTAGCTTCGATAAAGGGCAGCTTTGGAAACCTAAAAACTGAACTTATTATCTCTATATCTTGCTGCTGAAGATACAAAAAAGCCGACACATAATGTCGGCCAAAAAAGCGAGTAAAAAGATTAAGCGCGGTTGGCGACTTTATTCTTAAGTTCTTGCTTCTCTGCATCCGAGATGAATGCCAGCTCTAAGCCATTGTTCTGTGCCTGACGAATGTCTTCCTGTGACAGGCCCGCTTGCGGTGCAGCCACTTCGTATTCGTATGGTAGCTCAATACCTTCCACTGCTGGGTCATCGGTGTTTAGACAGGCGAGTACACCGTGATCAAGGAATTGTTTGATCGGGTGGTTGGTGAGTGATTCTACCGTACTGGTCTGGAAGTTAGAGGTTAGACAAGACTCAATACCAATACGGTTTTCTGCGAGGTAATCCATTAGTTTAGGATCGTGAATCGCTTTGACACCATGGCCAATACGAGTGGCTCCTAGCTCTTGAATTGCTTGCCACATGCTTTCAGCGCCGGCAGCTTCACCTGCATGAACAGTGACATTTAGACCCGCATCTTTGACTTGAGTGAAATGTTTCACAAAGCGATCGCCCGGCTGACCCAATTCATCTCCTGCTAAGTCAACAGCAACGATTTTATCTCGTTGGGTCAGAATCGCATCTAACTCTTGCTGACATGCGTCTGTACCGAATGTACGACTCATTATACCAATTAGGTTAGCTTTGATACCAAAATCACGAATACCAGCTTCCACACCATCGACAACTGCTTCAACCACACCAGCCACAGGCAGTTTGTGTTTCATCGCCATGTAGTAAGGTGAGAAGCGAAGTTCAGCGTAATCAATTTGTGCATTCAATGCATCTTCAACGTTTTCGTAAGCGACGCGGCGACAGGCATCCAGATCACCAAGAACAGATACTCCCCAATCTAACTTAGATAGGAACGCGACAAGAGACGGCTCTGCTTCAACGATTTGAACATGCGGCGTTAGTGACTCAACATCGTACGCTGGCAGGGCAATACCAAATTTCTGGCCAAGTTCTAAAATTGTTTTGGTGCGAATATTTCCGTCAAGGTGACGGTGCAAATCTGTAAGTGGTATGTTCTTGGTTATCATTATAGTAATTCCGATTGTCTGAATTGAGCTAAGTATAAGAATCAATGCCAGAAGTGTCAGTAACAAATGCTCGCAAAACCGACCAAGAGTGATGTTATTTACTTCATGTTAACCAGATTTGTTGGCCACTCGTCAAACGGAACTGGTCGGCTAAACAAGTACCCTTGCCCCTGAGGACAATTGAGAGAAGTCAGCATTTGCGCCTGCTCTGATGTTTCTATACCTTCAGCGACCAAATCAACTTTCATACCACGAGTCATGTTGATGATGGCAGCAACAATGGAAGTATCTAGATTCTCTCTTTCCATCTTTTGCACGAAAGTTCGATCTATCTTCAGGCAGTCGAATGGTAGCTTGTGCAAATACGCCAGTGAGCTGTAGCCCGTACCAAAATCGTCAATGGCGATATGAATACCCAGATCGCGAATAGCCTGCATGTTTTTGACGATGACGGGATCATTATCGACAATCCTTGACTCTGTGATTTCTAAAGTCAGGTTGCCAGCGCGTAAACCTGACGAAGAAAGTACCGAGCGCAGTGAATCTATGAGGTTTGGCTGAGAAAGCTGATTAACTGACAAATTGACATGCAGATGGAAGTCTTCGTCCCATTTGCCTTCTTCCATGCCTTTCACGGTATCATTACAGGCTTGGGTAAGTATTTGCTCACCGATAGAGCCAATTAACCCGCTTTCTTCTGCAATAGGAATAAAGTCGAGTGGTGAGATGAGGCCTGAAGCGGGAGATAGCCAGCGAGCGAGTGCTTCTGCGCCAATAATAGCGCCCGTATTGAGGTCGACAATTGGTTGGTAAAATGGCACAAATTCTCTGTGCTCAAGGGCATCCTTGATTTTGGCTTGCATTAAGGTGCGCCTACGAGAAATGTCCGCCATTTCTGGTTTGTAGTGGCTAACTTGATTGAGATCTTGTTTGGCTGTGCTTAATGCGATACTTCCGTTACGCAGCCATAGTGTCATATTACTGTGTTTGCTCTCGCTCACGACACCGATCGATACGTTGACGACTACACTGTCCTGTTCCATCACAAAAGGAGCGGCAAACATTTGTTGAACTCTGTGTGTTGCAAAAGTGATTTGCTCTTTGCTGAGAGGTTCGGTGAAATAAACCGCAAACTCGTCACCACCTATTCTAGCCATGTAACAATCATCATCAAATAAGGCCTTTAACCTCTCTGCGATGATGATGAGCAACTGATCTCCTTTGTAATGCCCCAAACTGTCATTGATATCACGGAATTTGTTGATCCCAATGAGCATCAGACAGCCGTTCATTTTGGGTAAGGTATCACATGTCTCGATCAAACCTTCTCGGCTATACAGTCTAGTCAGAGAATCAAATAGCAACTGAGAGCGCAGCGCACGAAAAGACGCTTTGAGGTTATTAGCCATTTCGTTGAAGGCAAATACCAACATGTTGGTTTCGTAGATAAACCCGGGCTGTGGCATCGTGCTATCCCAATCGCCTCTAGCTAAGTGCTTGGCTGCTGCAACGGTAGAGGTGATCGGTTTTACAACTCGATTAAAGGCCAGTAAACCAATCAGAATGCCTATAAAGCTCGCGATGATGCCTATTACCCAACTGTCGCGCTGACTCTCTGGCAATTGGCCAAGCAGCTCGGATTCTGAAATTGCGATGCCAATGTACCATTGGAGACCGAAATCATCAGTGTAAGGTGTGATGTGATTAAAATATCGCTCACCATTAATCTCTAAGTTAAAGCGATTAATGTTCGGTGATGTGTGATAGTGCTGGGCAAATGCAAATTCGGCACTGGCTTTTATCACAGGGCTAGAACTTTCAGTCGCTAATAGGCGTTGGCCTTTGTCGCTCAATGGTGTTCCCCAAGAAACGACACTTCCACCAGTGGAGTGGGCAACCAACCGCTGCTCTTGATCAAACAAGTAGAGCGTAGCACGGGTTTTCTCTTGCTGTTTTTTAAGGAAGGTATTGAAGGTATTAATTCTAACATCAGTAACAACGACCCCCTGAAAGCGCTGATCTTGAAAGACGGGGGTTAACGCCGATAAAGTGATTTCCTGACGTTCGTCAGCGTTAGCGTAAATGGATGACCACATAGGCGAAAGACTGTCTGCGACTGGTGCATACCATGGGCGAATACGTGGGTCATAACCTTCAAATACTGAGCGAATATCATTACTGACAACTTGCCCACGATAAATGACCAACTTCTGCTCTGTACGGTCATCCTGAATCATCAAGGTATATCCTTGGTCTGCTTCTTTGCGAAATCCAACGTATTCACCACCTTCACCTCCGAAGCCGATGACATCGAGTTGTGGGATAGAGTGATAGAGACCTTGGAAACTGGTGAGAAGAAAGTGTTGTATGACAGAGGTGTTCCCATTCTCATACAGTTGATTAAAGCCAATGTTGTGACTGAGAGCTAAACTGGCCTGAAGTGGGCGAGTTAAGAAATCATTCAGTTCCAGGGTGACATTATCTGTTAGTGCGGTGAGCTGCTTGTCACTGATGTCTCGCACCATTTCTTCATAGCTGCGTTTTTGTAAAGTAACGATGACCCCGATTGTTAAGATAAAAATCATTACAAAAGGTAGAACGACCGCGGTTCTCAATGTAATTTGCGTAGTTGCCGACATGCTGTCCTTACGTACTTGAAACTAAAATCCGTATTAGCGAGTTTGAGTCTGCAAGCCAACAGCCATAGTGCACTGATGCTGACCCATAAAGCCTTAAAATGCCTATCAATTGTACAATGCGACCGGCTTTATGGAATAAGTTAATTGAGTCAGCGGTTAATAAAGCTCTTTTAGTTTTCTGGTCAAAGTGTTTCTACCCCAACCAAGAACTTTGGCTGCATCTTGCTTGTGGCCATTGGTATGTTCCAAGGCCGCTTCCAAAAGTATACGTTCAAATTCTGGAAGTGCGTAGGTGAGCAATTCAGTATCCCCTTGGGACAGTGACTGCCTAGCCCAGCAGGACAGTTGTTGTTGCCAGCTCACATCAGCATCAAAGTTGTTGACGTTGGATCTCTCTTCCAATAATTCTGCGGGTAGGTCTGCAGGAAGAATTTCACTACCGCTGGCCATCACGGTGAGCCAACGGCAAACATTTTCTAACTGCCTAACGTTACCGGGCCAGTTAAGTCTGTTGAGCACTTCAATGGTTGAAGGGTGAAGGGTTTTGATATCTACACCAAGCTCTTCTGAGGCCAAGGCAAGAAAATGTAAGGTGAGTTTTTCTATGTCTTGTTTGCGCTCACGCAATGCTGGAATGTGAACTCGTATGACGTTAAGGCGATGGAATAAATCTTCACGGAAATCACCTTGGTGAACCAGCTTTTCCAGATTTTGGTGGGTTGCAGCGACAATACGTACATCTACTCTGATTGGAGAGTGGCCACCGACACGATAAAACTGGCCGTCGGCAAGCACTCGTAGCAATCGCGTTTGAATATCGAGCGGCATATCGCCAATTTCGTCGAGGAACAATGTGCCACCATTGGCCTGCTCAAAACGTCCTTGTCTGATGCTGTTGGCACCAGTAAATGCCCCTTTTTCATGTCCAAACAATTCTGACTCAATCAGGTCTTTGGGAATCGCAGCCATATTTAGTGCGATGAAGGGTTTACTTGCTCTCGGGCTGTGACGATGTAAGGCGTGAGCGACCAATTCTTTACCTGTCCCTGATTCACCATTAATCAAGACAGAAATTGAAGAGCGAGATAGGCGGCCGATAGCGCGAAAGACTTCCTGCATCGCTGGCGCTTCACCAATAATCTCCGGTGCACTGTAGTCGTTGGGATCAGCATTTGCCTGTTCGCGTTTCTGTTCCTGGCCATGTGCAATGGCACGTTCGACTAAGGTTAGCGTTTCATCGACGTCAAATGGCTTTGGCAGGTATTCGAACGCCCCTTTTTGATATGCATTGACCGCGGCATCCAGATCAGAGTGAGCTGTCATGATGATCACCGGTAAGTCTGGTGAGCGTTCATTAACTTGTTTGAGTAGCTCTATCCCATCAATACCCGGCATACGAATGTCGGACACCAGTACGTCCGGTGTTTCGCGCTCCAGTGCCAGTAGAACGCTTTCTGCGTCAGAAAACGTATCACATTTTATATTTGCTGATGAAAGGGTTTTCTCCATGACCCAGCGTATCGAGCTGTCATCATCTACTACCCAAACGTATCCTTTACTCATAACAAACTTATCCTTTCAGCAATGCCACTAACGTAAAATTTAAATTGGCAGATATATGGTGAATGTGGTTCTGCCAGGCCAGCTCTCGACATCAATTTTTCCCTGGTGCTGGTCTATCAGGTTTTGAGCAATAGATAATCCCAATCCTGTACCACCCTCTCTCCCGCTGACCATTGGATAGAAAAGGGTGTCTTGTAACTCTGCGGGGATCCCCGGTCCGTTGTCGATGATCTCCACCCGCGCCGCTAATTTGCAGCGCTGGCCATGAATATTGGTTTGATGCACCGTTCTGGTGCGAATGATGATATTGCCATTGTTCTGTTTTTGCAGAATCTGGCCAGCATTGCTGACAATATTCAAAAGCGCTTGCTCAATCTGATCCGAATCCATCAAAAACTCTGGCAAACTAGGGTCGTAATCGCGCTCAATCGTGATGGACTGACTAACTTCGAGTTCGACTAACTGTCGCACTTTCTCCAGAATCAGATGGAGGTTTTCCTGTTGCTTCCTACCCGGCTTTTGCGGTCCAAGTAGGCGGTCGACTAAGGAGCGTAGTCGGTCTGCCTGTTCGATGATGATTTGAGTGTATTCCATCAGAGATTGATCAGGCAGCATACGTTCGAGTAACTGAGCCGCGCCGCGCAAACCACCCAGTGGGTTTTTAATTTCATGAGCAAGACCGCGAACCAGCAGTTTGGCGGCTTGTTGTTGAGCGTGCTGATTGAGTTCTTGCGAGAGGCGACGTTGCTGGCCAATTTTGCGCATTTCGACCAGTAGCATCAGCTCTTTTTGCCAAGAAATCGGGCTGACGGTCACTTCAAGCATCAAGGGTTTACCATCGACGACAAAAGTCACATCGCTGTCGGTGATGCTTTGGCCGCTTTGTAACGGTTGAGACAATAAGGCGAGATCCATAGAAGCGTGTTGGATGAGCTTTGACAACGGCTGGTCAACGATACGTTTAGCGCTTTGTGAAAACAGCTGCTCGGCGGCTGGGTTGGCATAACGAACCTGAAGCGATTCGTTCATGATCATCACGGAGGTGACCTGATGATTGAGTATTATGTTATCGAGTTCGCTGCTCACTGTCGTTCCTCATCCTTGACCTTAAAATGTGCAACGCACCAATTTGGTGCGATCACATTCCAAGTATGGCGCAATAACTCATGCAGAAGAAGTGAAAAGTCCAGGTATCATAGGCTTTTCAATATCGCTGCTGTTAATTGCCCCGTTATGAGGGGTAAAGATGCAATAAGCTTGCCGTGCGTAAGGCTTTGAATAAAAAAGATTTTAAGTGAAGTATCACTGATACCTAAGACATAAAAAAGGCTCACCAAAAAGGTGAGCCTCGAAGGAAGGGGTTAATCGATTGAGCGATTACACAGAGTAGTAAAGTTCAAACTCAAGTGGATGAGTCGTCATGTTTATTTGCTCAACGTCTTGAGACTTAAGGCCGATGTAAGAATCGATAAAGTCGTCAGAGAACACACCGCCTGCTGTTAGGAACTCACGGTCTGCATCTAGTGAATCTAGTGCATCTTTTAGTGAATAAGCGACGGTTGGGATTTCAGCTGCTTCTTCCGCTGGCAGATCATACAAGTCTTTATCCATTGCTTCACCCGGGTGAATCTTGTTCTTAATACCGTCAAGACCAGCCATTAGCATTGCTGCAAAACATAGGTATGGGTTAGCCGAAGGATCACCGAAGCGAACTTCGATACGACGTGCTTTAGGGCTTGGTACCACAGGGATACGAATAGAAGCACTACGGTTACGAGCAGAGTACGCCAGCATAACAGGCGCTTCGAAGCCTGGAACGAGACGCTTGTATGAGTTAGTTGATGCGTTCGCGAATGCGTTGATTGCGCGAGCGTGCTTGATGATACCGCCGATGTAATATAGAGCTGTTTCAGACAGGCCGCCGTACTTATCACCCGCGAATAGGTTAACGCCATCTTTAGCGAGAGATTGGTGAACGTGCATACCAGATCCGTTGTCACCAACAAGTGGTTTAGGCATAAAGGTCGCTGTTTTACCAAATGCGTGGGCAACGTTATGAACCACGTATTTGTAGATTTGGATTTCGTCTGCTTTCGAAGTCAGTGTGTTGAAACGAGTAGCGATTTCGTTCTGACCTGCAGTCGCTACTTCGTGGTGGTGAGCTTCTACAACTAGCCCCATTTCTTCCATGATTAGACACATAGCAGAACGGATGTCTTGAGATGAATCGACAGGAGCCACTGGGAAATAACCACCTTTCACGCCTGGACGGTGGCCTTTGTTGCCTTCTTCGTAATCAGAACCTGTGTTCCATGCGGCTTCTACGTCGTCGATCTTAAAGAAAGACCCAGACATATCAGTCGCGAACTTTACGTCGTCGAATAGGAAGAATTCTGGTTCAGGACCGATAAGTACGGTATCTGCAACACCTGTAGAGCGCATGTAATCTTCAGCACGTTTGGCGATAGAGCGAGGATCGCGATCGTAGCCTTGCATGGTTGCAGGCTCAAGGATGTCACAACGGATGTTCAGTGTTGCATCTTCTGTGAATGGGTCAAGTACAGCGGATGATGCGTCTGGCATCATAACCATGTCTGACTCGTTGATGCCTTTCCAGCCAGCAACTGAAGAACCATCGAACATCTTACCTTCTTCGAAGAAGTCTGCATCGATCTGGTGAGCAGGAATTGAGATGTGCTGCTCTTTACCTTTTGTATCGGTAAAGCGTAGGTCAACAAACTTAACTTCGTTTTCTTGGATCAGCGATAGAACGTTTTCAACTGACATCTTGGATAACCTCCAGTGTTATTAAAGCGGTGTTAGCTCGATTGGTGAACAAATCCAGCATTGATTAATTTCATTTCAATCGTATTAATCGATGTTGATATCAATAAAGCCAAAACCATGCCAAAAAATTTATTCCATTAATTTCAATAAATTAGTGGTTTTGCTGTCATTTTGGTGCACCAGCTTGCACCAAAATGACCTTAGATTGCACTCTATTGGTGCATGGCTTTTAAGGTGCACCAATATGAAACAAAAGCGTATTCCATTCAGCCGCCATTCGCCACCTATGTCAATGCACAATTTTGCATATTCAGAGCGATATTGTGTTCGATCAAAGCATATTCTTCAGAAAACCAACGTATCAGATCACATATTTCTGGGTTTTTCGCTAAAATCTGGTACATTATGGCCGTTTTTTTAATCAAGTAAGCTCGCTTCATTCATCGACCATGTTTGAAGCGAGCTTCTACTATCGAGTGAATCAAATCCATGGCTACTCCACAGATTGATAAATTGAGAAATATCGCGATCATCGCGCACGTTGACCACGGTAAAACAACACTGGTTGATAAACTGCTACAGCAATCAGGCACTTTAGAGTCTCGCGGTGAAGCTGAAGAGCGAGTCATGGACTCGAACGACATCGAAAAAGAGCGTGGCATTACCATCCTTGCTAAAAACACAGCAATTAACTGGAATGACTACCGCATCAACATCGTAGATACTCCGGGACACGCGGACTTCGGTGGTGAAGTTGAGCGTATCATGTCAATGGTAGACTCAGTGCTGCTGATTGTTGACGCTGTTGATGGCCCTATGCCGCAAACACGTTTCGTAACTCAAAAAGCGTTTGCTCACGGTCTTAAACCAATTGTTGTTATCAACAAGATTGACCGTCCTGGCGCTCGTCCTGACTGGGTTATGGATCAAGTATTCGACCTATTCGACAACCTAGGTGCCACTGATGAACAGCTAGACTTCAAAGTGGTTTACGCATCAGCGCTTAACGGTTGGGCTTCTCTAGAAGAAGGCGCAACTGGCGAAGATATGGAGCCGCTATTCGAAACCATCGTTGAAGAAGTGACAGCACCGCAAGTTGACCTAGACGGTCCACTACAAATGCAAGTATCTCAGCTGGATTACAGCTCTTACGTCGGTGTTATCGGTGTTGCTCGTGTCACTCGTGGTAGCGTTAAGCCTAACCAACAAGTCACTGTTATCGGTGCGGATGGTAAGACTCGCAACGGTAAAGTGGGCACAGTAATGGGCTACCTAGGCCTTGAACGTCACGAGGTTGACCAAGCTAACGCAGGTGACATCGTTGCAATCACAGGTCTTGGTGAGCTAAAAATTTCTGACACTATCTGTGCACAAAACCAAGTAGAAGCGTTGCCAGCACTTTCTGTTGATGAGCCAACGGTAACCATGACTTTCCAAGTAAACACGTCTCCGTTTGCTGGTAAAGAAGGTAAATTCGTAACGTCACGTAACATCCTTGAACGCCTAGAAAAAGAACTAGTACACAACGTAGCATTACGCGTTGAGCAACTAGATGATCCAGACAAGTTCCGCGTATCAGGCCGTGGTGAACTTCACCTATCAATCCTGATCGAAAACATGCGTCGTGAAGGTTTCGAGCTAGCGGTATCCCGCCCTGAAGTTATCATCAAAGAAGAAGATGGTCAGCTAATGGAACCGTACGAAACGGTAACTATCGACGTGATGGAAGAGCACCAAGGCGGCATCATGGAGAACATCGGCTTACGTAAAGGTGAGCTGACTGACATGTCTCCAGATGGCAAAGGCCGTGTACGTATGGACTTCATCATGCCATCTCGTGGTCTGATTGGTTTCCAAACTGAATTCATGACGCTAACGTCGGGTTCTGGTCTTCTTTACCATACGTTTGATCACTACGGTCCTCACAAAGGCGGTGAGATCGGTCAACGTATCAACGGCGTATTGATTTCTAACGGTATGGGTAAAGCGCTAACCAACGCACTATTCAACCTACAAGAGCGTGGCCGTATGTTCATCGGTCATGGTGTTGAAGTTTACGAAGGTATGGTTGTTGGTATCCACAGCCGTGATAACGACCTAACAGTAAACGTACTGAAAGGTAAACAGCTAACCAACGTTCGTGCTTCTGGTACTGATGATGCGCAGGTTCTTACTCCACCAATTATCATGACTCTTGAGCAAGCACTTGAGTTCATCGATGATGATGAGCTAGTAGAAGTAACGCCTGAAAGTATCCGTGTCCGCAAGAAGTTCCTAACGGAAAGCGATCGTAAGCGTGAAGCGCGTAACGCTAAGTAATTTCACTTAATCGTGATTTAAGCTTTAAAGCCCTGAGTTGATATCAACTCAGGGCTTTTTGTTATTCGCAGCAGTAAAGAACGCGTAGCTTTTTTCGTCAGCTAACAGCTATGGTCGCTGAGTCCTCAAACTGTTACTTTTGATTGAGCTTTTGCAGGAATTTATCTGATTCTGCTATGGCTGTATTCATATCCTTGATTGCGTACTGGATAACTTGTTCCAAGTTGGCAAACTCGCCTTGCAGAGAACCAATCGCACTCGCGTTGAGGTTGTGTTTCAAGTACAGCGTATTGTCGCGCAATGTATTGAGTACAGGTGTCATCTTGTCTTCTGCACGCTTCATTGCGCTTAACATAGTGTTGTATGAACGCTGAGTCTGTTTGAGTTTCTGTTCACTTGCGCGTTTGAGCTTAGTGCTGGTATAGAGATCTAACTCGCTTTGCCATTCAGCAAACAATGCGTCTGACACATCTTCAATGGCTGCAATTCGGTCACTGACTTCTTGTGCTGCTTTTTCACTGTCTTGGTACTTGTCGTTAATTTGGTTGTAGACGGTTTGCAGCTCGCCACCATCAAACTGAGTAAGTGCTGAGAGTGCTTCTAGTGCACTGGTGAACTCTTGTTGTGCTTCTTGCTGGGACTGTTTGGCATCTTCGACACGATCTACCATGATGTCGCGTTTGTGATAGCCTACTTGTTCCATCGCTGAGTAATAAGCAGATTGACAGCCAGTGAGGGTAAAAATGGAGAGCATCAGCGCCAGTAAGTACGGCATGATTGTGTCCTTTCCTTTAAAATGATGATGTTAGGATGGCGGAGTTGATGAGGAGTTACAAGTTGAATATCGAGCAATTGAGCAAGCAAAGTCTGAACTTTGGGCGATATCTGCTCACCCGAATGGGGCATGACAGAGTGAATGTCAACGCGGGCTATCTGGCATACATCACCTTATTGTCGATTGTGCCTATGTTAACCGTGTTGTTATCTGTACTGTCTTCGTTTTCTGTATTCGCTAGCGCTGGGGATGTGATTCAAGATTTTGTCATTACCCATTTTGTGCCCGCAGCAGGGGATGCCGTTAAGCAAGCGCTACTCGAGTTTGTCGCTAACACGGGTAAAATGACCGCTGTGGGTGGTTTGTTCTTATTTGTTGCCGCTTTGATGCTGATCTCCAACATCGATAAGAATCTCAATTACATCTGGCGAGTGGAGCACAAACGGCGTGCCGTGTTCTCATTTTCCATGTATTGGATGGTGCTGACTCTAGGGCCGATCTTGGTTGGAGCGAGTATCGCCGCGACTTCTTATGTGACGTCATTAAAAATTATCGATAGCGAGGCCATTTCAGGGGCTTACGACTTCCTGTTGCGCTGGCTGCCTTTTTTGCTGTCTTTCTTTGCGTTTATGGGGTTGTACATCTTGGTACCGAATAAGAAGGTCTATGTTTCTCATGCAGTAGTCGGTGCTATTGTTGCGGCACTGTTGTTTGAGGCAAGTAAAAAAGGCTTCGCGGCGTACATTACTCAATTTCCTTCCTACCAGTTAATTTATGGCGCGCTGGCCGCGATTCCGATTTTGTTTGTCTGGGTTTACTTGTGCTGGCTGATTGTTTTGATTGGCGCTGAGGTCACAGCTGCATTAGGTGAGCAAGAGCAGTGGAGTGATGACCAAGAAATGGTACACTCGACGGAAACGATTAAACAGCAGCAAGAAGGAAAAAGCAGTGATAGCGCTGATCCAAAGAGTAAGTGAAGCCGCGGTACGCGTTGATGGTGAAGTGGTTGGTGAAATCGACCAAGGTCTACTTGTTCTACTTGGTGTGGAAAAGGACGATGATGAAGCTAAAGCGAAGCGATTGATGGAACGTGTGACCACTTACCGAGTATTTGGTGACGATGAAGGCAAAATGAACCTCAACGTGAAACAGGTCGAAGGTAAAGTGCTGGTGGTTTCCCAATTTACCTTGCCTGCCGATACCAATAAAGGTACCCGTGCTGGCTTCTCCCGTGGAGCGCATCCAGCGGATGCTGAGCGTTTATACGATTACTTCGCTGACCAGTGCTCACAAGTGCTGCCGACAGAGCGAGGGCGCTTCGCTGCTGATATGAAAGTATCACTGGTTAATGACGGCCCAGTAACCTTTTGGTTACAGGTATAATTATAAAGATAGGCTAGAGGGGAAGCGCCAAGTGCGTTTCCATGGAAAAGGAATTTTATGTTTAAGCTGATCACGCCAAAAACAGATAACCAACTCAATAAGTATTACCACTTTCGCTGGCAAATGCTGCGCGAACCTTGGCGTATGCCGTTAGGCTCTGAGCGTGATGAATACGATCCTATGAGCCACCATCGTATGATTGTCGATGGTCGTGGTCGACCTATGGCTATCGGCCGCCTTTACATTACTCCAGACAGCGAAGCGCAAATTCGTTATATGGCGGTGAAAGGCAATCGTCGTAGCAAAGGCATGGGCTCGCTAGTGCTGGTGGCACTGGAATCGCTTGCCCGACAGGAAGGGGCTAAGCGTCTGGTGTGTAATGCGCGTGAGGATGCCATTTCTTTCTACGAAAAGAACGGCTTTGAGCGGCGCGGTGAATTAACTGATGAGCGTGGCCCTGTGCGTCACCAGCAGATGGTCAAAAAGCTCGACCCAATGGCTAATGTACTGCGTAAGCCTGAATGGTGTACTGAGCTGCAAGAGCGCTGGGAGCATCAAATCCCTATCAGCGATAAGATGGGCATCAAGATCAATCAGTACACGGGTTACCAATTCGAGTGCTGTTCTCAGCTCAACCCTAACCTCAACCCGCACAACACGATGTTCGCAGGGTCTGCCTTTACCCTTGCGACCCTGACAGGGTGGGGGATGACGTGGTTGTTGATGAAAGAGCGTGGTTTGAGTGGTGATATCGTTCTAGCTGACAGCCAGATTCGCTACCGTCATCCGGTGACGCAGAACCCAGTGGCTTCAACCTCGTTAGATGGGATTAGTGGAGACTTAGACCGCCTTGCTTCCGGTCGAAAAGCCCGTATTGTCATCCATGTCACTATTCACAGTGGCGATACGCAAGCGGTTGAGTTTGTTGGCACTTATATGCTGCTACCGAATTATAAGTCGATGCTGGGTTTGCCTGCCTCTTCATCTTCTGAAGAGTGATTTGCTTCATTGGCGGGTGCGGTTGATTCAATCGGCTCGCCACACACATCTTGAATCACATTGGTCAGGTTGAATATATCGGACCATAATCTCTGGCAGTTATGCTCGCTGGTAAAAATTAATGTGCCAAACTCAGGTTTGGTCATATCTAATGTCCCTGCCAGTTGCGCGTTTTCCCCCTTTGATGCAATCTCAATTCGGCCACGATCGGCTTGGAGTGTGATTTTATCTAATGGCCAGAGCTGCAGGTAGCTTTGATCGCCATAGACACTCTTTGCTTCCAGCGCACCATCATGCAGGTAGCCATTCAGCGTACCGCTCATGCTATGCGCCAGCATTGAATAATCACCAGACAAGCCACTCATTTCCAGTTCGACTTCAGCTAGCCCGGCAAGCTTAAACGGTAATTGGGCTTGTAATAGCGGTTGATTGACCTGAAAACCATCGGCATGCAGTGACAGTTGCCATGGGGCACTGACAGATTGACGCTGCCATTGACCGCTTGCCTCGATATAACCTTGATCTAGCGGGATAAAAGCGCGCTCTAAGGTAATGTTGCCCTGTTTGGCCGACGCTTTTAGCACCGCTTGGGTAGTCAGCAGCTGTTCGATACTGGCATTGTTGGCACTTATTTCCAGGCTGCCATCGTAAAGCCCGACTTGATCATCATGAATCAAGGTCAGTTCCTGCCCTTCGATATTGAGGCCAGATAACTGCCAGTAGGGAGGACGTTCGACTTGAATAAGTTGGGCATTTTCGATGTCGAGCTCAGCAATCTTAAGTGAGTGCAGAGGTTGTGACATTTGCGCCAGAGTACTCATGAGCTGATTGGTTTGCTCCAGCCATTTTACGCTAGTGATTTTTAAGCGGTTAAGTGCAATGTTTTCTGGTGTCAGCGTGCCACTTAGTTGGACACGGCCTTGTTTGAAATCAGTATCAAACTCATCCACTGAGATGCGATTTTGAGTGAAGCCTAGCTTGGCTGTCGGTGCGACAAACCTTAGCTGGTCGAAATCCACACTCTCAGCATCAAACGAGATATAGCCTTGTTCTTGTTGCCACAAAGGGCGCTCGAGTGTGAGATTCTCTAAAGACGCATCGAGATGATTGAATTGCCACCCTGCGTAATGGACGTTGCTGCTGAGGAGGTCGAGGCTATTGATATGATAAATCGGTAGGTCGAGCGATTTAAGCCTTGAGAGTAATGTCTCTACAGAGCTATTGGGCGGTAAATCGAGCCTGCTTACAGTGACGTTGATCAACGACCATCCTTGGCTAAATTGTTCCGCTTGACCGGAAATTTCTGCGCCATGCCAGTTGAATGAAGCGCCATAGATGGTGCTGTCTTGTGCCTGATATTGCGCGTCGATCAGCAGGTTATCTAATGCTTCTCCTTTGATATACAGCTGCTCGGCTGACAGTTGAATGGCACCATAAGGCAGGTTTTGCTCTTGGTTGAGCCACTGAGGCTTTTTGACCTGAAGATTGACGTCTCTAGCTGACCAACCCGGCGCAGTAATGTCGACATGCTGCAGCGCCAGTTGCTGCAAGTTAATGGTATGCAGCAAGGGTGAATTCAGTTCGTTGATGTCTAGATTGGCACCTTCAATTAAGACAGAGTCAAATGAGGCTTGGTTGTTTTGCCACAGCGTTGGGCTCAACCAGACGGTCAGCTTGGGGATGAGAGTAGCTTTTGGCTCGGTGTTAATTTCAACATCTTCTAATGTTAGCTGGAAGGGAGGGGAGTATGACGCTTGCTGAGTTGTGATGGTATAAGGGGTCAGATTTTGTAGCATCACGTTGACCACTTTGCTCGCATAGTTGGTGTTAAGCAGAACAAACAGAGCCAGTAGCGGTAAGCTGATCAGGCTGACAATAGCAATAGCAGTCAGCAGCAGTGCTTTCTTCAAAATCTCGACCTTCCCTCGGAGTAGATGTAGCTAGCTTGGAACATTTTTGCTTTTCAGGCAACAAAAAGCCCCTCGAAAGAGGGGCTTAGCCAAGCAATTGGTGACGATATCACTAATCTAGTTGAGGGCCTGCTGCAACCAGTGATTTCCCTTCATCGTTATCCGTGTACTTGTCGAAGTTGTTGATGAAGCGCTGAGCCAGATCTTTGGCTTTGCTTTCCCACTGTAGTGGATCAGTGTAGGTATCACGTGGATCTAGGATGGCTGGATCGACGTCATGCAACGCAGTCGGTACTTCCAGATTAAAGATTGGAATATGTTTCGTTTCTGCGTTCTCAATTGAACCATCGAGGATAGCATCGATGATACCACGGGTGTCTTGAATGGAAATACGCTTGCCACTGCCGTTCCAACCTGTGTTTACTAGGTACGCTTCAGCACCCGCCGCTTCCATACGTTTCACCAGTACCTCTGCGTACTTGGTTGGGTGTAGTGTCAGGAATGCCGCACCGAAACAAGCGGAGAAGGTTGGTGTTGGCTCTGTAATGCCACGCTCAGTACCAGCAAGTTTCGCGGTAAAGCCAGATAGGAAGTGGTACTTTGTTTGCTCTGGAGTCAGCTTGGAAACAGGAGGCAGCACGCCGAATGCATCCGCAGATAAGAAGATCACCTTGTTTGCGTGACCAGCTCTCGATACTGGCTTAACGATGTTCTCAATGTGCTCAATTGGGTAAGACACTCGAGTATTTTCTGTTTTTGAACCGTCATCGAAGTCAATTGAACCGTCACTGCGTACGGTTACGTTTTCAAGTAGCGCGTCACGACGAATCGCGTTATAGATGTCCGGTTCTGCTTCTT
This sequence comes from Vibrio neptunius, assembly GCF_000967495.1. Lineage (GTDB taxonomy): Bacteria > Pseudomonadota > Gammaproteobacteria > Enterobacterales > Vibrionaceae > Vibrio > Vibrio neptunius. The sequence continues at coordinate 16,599 of NZ_JXXU01000108.1, forward strand.
TCGAAAGCTTGATGGTTTTGGCGTAGCACCCACCTTCGAAATTGAAGATACCATCGTCATCCCAACCGTGCTCATCATCACCGATTAACTCACGCTTAGGGTCAGTTGAGAGTGTTGTCTTACCTGTGCCTGATAGGCCGAAGAAGACAGCAACATCACCATTTTCTTTGCACTTGTTTGCGCTACAGTGCATAGAGGCTATATCTTGCAGGGGAAGGAAGTAGTTCATCATCGCGAACATGCCTTTCTTCATTTCACCGCCATACCACGTGCCTCCGATCAACTGCATACGTTCAGTTAGATTGAATACAGTAAAGTTCTCAGAGTTCAAGCCGTGCTCTTTCCATTTCTGGTTCGTGCACTTAGCACCATTCATCACTACAAAGTCAGGTTCGAATGTTGCCAACTCCTCTTCGCTAGGGCGTATGAACATGTTTTTGACGAAGTGTGCTTGCCATGCGACTTCAGTGATAACGCGAATACTTAGACGCGTATCTGGGTTAGCACCACAGTAACCGTCGATAACAAACACGCGTTTTCCAGACAGTTGATTAGTGACCTGTTCTTTGAGGTCATTCCAGATTTCTTGAGTGATGGGCTTATTGTCGTTTTTAACCGCATCTGAAGTCCACCACATGTGCTCTTCTGTTGTTGCGTCTTTAACGATGTACTTATCTTTTGGTGAGCGTCCAGTAAAGATACCCGTGTCCACGGCAACTGCGCCTAGTTCGGTGACTACACCCTTCTCGTAGCCTTCCAGATCTGCGCGTGTTTCTTCTTCGAACAGCATTTCGTAACTTGGGTTGCGGACAACCTCTTTTACGTTGTGAAGCCCGTGTTTGGTAAGATCAATTGTTGCAGCCTTTGCATGTTCCATAACGGTCATAGGTGCTCCTTGTAGGAATATTTTGTAGGGATTTTGTAATAATGTATTGGTTATTATCTGCTCACCATGCTAGCAACGGGTCTCTGTGAAAACAGGGATACAGCTCAAAAAAAATCCATGATTCCTGTATGGTTTTAGGCGACTCATCACATATTGGCTGGAGTAGTGTATCGTGCGCGCAAAGGATTGCGCTAGATCAAAAAGAATTATTAATTGAATAAAATTAAGTGGTTGCTTTATTACGTTAAAGTCCAATTTTTACGGGCTTTTGATCACAAAAAGGCCAGCGATGTGCTGGCCTTTTGACTGGTAAATTACGTGCTTCTTAAATGTAAAAAATTAATGTAGCGTTTCGTTATCCGAATCCGTGTGATCAAACAGCTCTGCGATCTGAGCTTCATCGAATGTATAGTCAGTACCGCAGTAATCGCAATGCAGAGAAATTGAGCCGACTTCCGCTAATATATCCTTTATTTCCGCACGATCGACGGTCATGATCGCAGCGCCACTGCGCTCGCGTGAGCAACCACAATGGAATGCTACTGGCTGTGGCTCAAACAGGCGAACCTTCTCTTGGTTGTAGAGACGATAAAGCAGCTCGTTGGCTTGGAGCGTAAATAGCTCTTCGTTTTTGACGGTATCCGTTAATTGTTCTAAGTGTTCAAAGTCGTCAGGTGTTCCCGTTCCATCTGGCATCACCTGAATTAGCATACCAGCAGCATGCTGCTTGCCCTCATGCTCCCCAAGACGTAACCAGATACGTGTTTTAAGTTGCTCTGAGTTTGCGAAGTAGCTTTCAAGAACTTCAGATAAGTTATCACCATCAAGGCCAACAATACCCTGATAGCGCTCTCCTTTCTTAGGATCTATGGTGATCACTAAGTGGCCTTTACCCATCATGTCATGGATGCTCGCATCTTCAGCAATGTCTCCTTCCCAGCGCGCCACACCGCGGACTTTCTGATCATGGTCGCCATTAATGACAGCCAATGAAACAGGGCCGTCACCCTGAAGTTGTAGGGTGATAGAGCCTTCGAACTTTAACGTTGCCGTCAGCAGAGTCGTCGCTACCAAGAGCTCGCCGAGTAGACCCTGAACAGGCGCTGGGTATTCCTTGCTGGAGATAATGCGTTGGTAAGCTTCATCCAATTGTACCAACTCGCCACGTACAGAAAGGTCTTCAAAAAGGTAGCGGTTTAAAACATTGTTTGCCATGTAAGCATTTCCTCGTACGTACGGTACTAATATCAGCCGAATGTTGGCTGATATTTATTGATGTTTGAATTTGATGATGTCGCGACGCTGCTTTTTATCGGGGCGGCGCTCTGGACTTGGGTTGTGCGCATGAAGTTTGCGACGGGCGGCATTTTCTTCACGCTTAGCAAGACTGTCCCCAGTTTCGGTATAGAGGGTTTGTGCTTCGGGAGCGCCACGTCGTTGATCCGAAATTTTTTCGATAACAACGGTTTTCTCCTCATGCCCCTGGCGAAGAGTAATCATTGCGCCTAGTTCAACTGCTTTACTTGGCTTGCTGCGCTGGCCATTATAGTGAACTTTGCCGCCGTCGACCATATTTCGCGCAATGGAGCGTGTTTTGTAAAAACGTGCTGCCCATAGCCATTTATCGAGTCTAACTACTTCAGTTTGGGAACCCATTGTGGATACTAGCCTCTAACTGGTGATGAATCTTGTGCCAAATTATTGCTGTAACAATGGTGATGAAGCGCGCATTTTTCAAGGTATATGGTAAAATTCCACCGCTTTACATGTTAATCAGGCGGTTAGCTATTTAGCCTGTTTCATATTTTGGTAGAATGTTTCGTTCAAATAAAAACTCAAATTATAGAGTGCTTTGTTTGGTAAATAGTACCTTGCATGGCTTTGTCAGCTGGTGATGAAAAGGATTGTGAGTGAACATACGTGGTGTAATTCAACTGGACAGTTTTGTTAAAAATCAAGACCGCCTGAGCTCAATGGCGACAGTTGTATTGTTGGGAGTAAGTGCTTGGGTGGTTGGCGCACTAATATGGAAACCTATGGAGTCGCAATTTGTTGCCCAATGGAGTCCTACGTTGGTCAGCGGTAGCGTCAGCAAAGACTCGGGTTTGAATCTTGCTGAATTGCAAAACAGCCACTTGTTTGGCCGCTATCAATCCCAAGCTCCGGTTGCGAAAAAACCCGTAGTGACGGAAGCGCCTAAAAGTCGTTTGAGTGTCATTTTGGTTGGGGTTGTCACCAGCACGGAACCAGATAAGAACCTTGCTGTGGTTGCAAGCCGAGGTCAACAAGCGACCTATGGGATTGGTGAAACTCTGGAAGGGACAAGAGCCAAGGTGGTTCAGGTGCTGTACGATCGAATTATCGTTGATAACTCGGGTCGTAATGAGACGGTTATGCTGGAAGGACTTAAATACACTAAAGATCCGCAACCACAACCTAAAGCCAAATCGGTTAAGGCAGACGTTTCAGTTGATAAGCTGGAAGAAATTCGTGCTGTTATCCGCAAAGACGCAAAACAAATTTTCCAATATGTTCGTATGTCTCAGATTAAAAGAGACGGAGACGTGATTGGTTATCGCTTAACCCCGGGTAAAGAGAAAGAACTATTCGAATCAGTTGGCTTACAGTCAGGGGATATAGCAACACAAATTAATGGCCAAGATCTTAGTAATCCTGCAGCGATGGGAGAGATCTTTAAAAACATGTCTCAACTTACCGAGCTCAACCTGACGGTAGAAAGAGATGGTCAGCCTTATGAAATTTATATTGAATTGTAAGAATGATGCAGATACTTGAATCATTCCGAGGAGTAGAGAGTGAACCATTGGCTTAAAAAAAGCGCTTGGCTTTTAGCAGGAAGCTTGTTGATGCCACCAACTGCTGTATTTGCTAATGAATACAGTGCGAGCTTTAAAGGCACAGATATTCAAGAGTTCATCAACATTGTTGGCCGGAATCTAGAAAAAACCATCATTGTTGACCCGTCAGTACGTGGCAAAATTGACGTGCGCAGTTATGACATGTTGTCAGAAGAGCAGTATTACAGTTTCTTCTTAAATGTTCTTGAAGTGTATGGCTATGCGGTTGTCGAAATGGACAACGGTGTTATCAAAGTCATTAAATCTAAAGATGCAAAAACGTCGGCGATTCCTGTTGTTGGTGATGGCTCAATCCAAGGTGACGCAGTCGTGACGCGTGTTGTTGCGGTGCGTAATGTCTCGGTGCGTGAGCTTTCCCCTCTGCTTCGTCAGCTCAATGATAATGCGGGTGCAGGTAACGTTGTGCACTACGATCCTGCCAATATTATTCTTATTACAGGTCGCGCTGCTGTGGTTAATCGACTGGCAGATATCATCAAGCGTGTCGACCAAGCAGGTGACAAAGAAATTGAAGTGGTTGAATTGGATAACGCTTCCGCGGCAGAGATGGTACGAATTGTAGACGCTCTGAACAAAACAACGGACGCGAAAAGTACGCCAGCGTTTCTTCAACCCAAGTTGGTAGCGGATGACCGTACTAACTCCATTCTTATTTCTGGTGATCCTCAGGTTAGAAAGCGTCTGCGTAAGCTGATTAAGCAGCTTGATGTTGAAATGGCGACCAAAGGTAACAACCGCGTCGTTTATTTAAAGTACGCTAAGGCTGAAGACCTCGTTGATGTGCTGAAAGGTGTCTCTGACAACCTGCAAGCAGAGAAGTCTTCTGGTTCTAAACAGGCTTCCAGTGCCAAGCGCGGTGAGGTGATGATTTCGGCTCACTCAGGTACCAATGCACTTGTTCTAACTGCTCCGCCAGATATTATGAACGCGCTTCAGGATGTGATTTCTCAATTGGATATTCGCCGTGCGCAGGTACTGATTGAAGCGCTGATCGTCGAAATGACAGAGGGTGATGGCATCAATTTGGGTGTTCAGTGGGGATCACTCGATACGGGCGCAGTTATCCAATATGGGAATGCTGGAACCAAGATCGGTAGTGTCATGGTCGGCCTAGAAGAGGCAAAGGACACTGTTGAGAGCAAGCCTATCAGAGATAGTACTACTGGTGAGATAAAATACTACGAACAAACAACGACGAAAGGCGATTACTCAACACTGGCTTCTGCGCTTTCTGGCGTTAACGGTGCAGCATTAAGTGTCGTCATGGGAGACTGGACTGCCTTGATCAGCGCAGTGTCGAGTGATACCAACTCTAACATTTTGTCTTCTCCGAGTATTACTGTGATGGACAATGGCGAAGCATCGTTTATTGTCGGTGAAGAAATACCGGTAATCACTGGTTCTGCTGCAGGATCAAACAACGACAACCCATTTCAGACTGTTGATCGTAAAGAAGTCGGTATCAAGCTGAAAGTAGTTCCGCAAATCAACGAAGGTAACTCGGTACAGCTCACCATTGAGCAGGAAGTGTCTAACGTTCTGCCTGCGACCAGTAACGCGGCGGTGGATGTTAGCTTTGCTAAGCGCCAACTTAATACGTCAGTGATGGTAGAAGATGGCCAGATGATTGTTCTGGGCGGTTTGATTGACGAGCGCGCACAAGAAAGTGAATCTAAAGTTCCACTGTTAGGTGATATTCCTTACTTAGGCCGTCTATTTAAATCGACCAGCTCTCAAATGCAGAAATCCAACCTGATGGTATTCATCAAACCAACCATTATTCGCGATGGTGTGACCGCAGATGGTATTACTCAGCGTAAATACAACTTTATTCGTGCTGAGCAGCTTTACAAGGCGGATCAAGGTCTGAGATTGATGGAAGACGTGCAAACGCCTGTGCTGCCTAAGTTTGGTGAAGATATTAGTCACCCTGCTGAGATTCAGGCTTTCCTTGACCAAATGGAAACGAAGTGATGGATGAGATAACCACTTTCCGTCGCTTACCGTTCAGCTTTGCCAATCGTTCGCAACTGGTTCTTGAACCTTCAGAGCAGGGGTTAGTTCTGTATTATGTTGCCCCTTTGGCGTTCGAAGCTTTAATCGAAGTAAAGCGCGCAGTGGGTGAATATTTTGAGTTGCGCGAAGTGTCTAAAGAGCAATTCGATTCAAAGTTAACGGAAGCGTATCAGCGTGACTCGTCGGAAGCCCGCCAGCTAATGGAAGATTTGGGCGCAGACAGTGATGATTTCTTCTCGTTGGCTGAGGATTTGCCGCAAGATGAGGACCTGCTTGAGTCCGATGACGATGCGCCTATCATCAAGTTGATCAACGCCATGCTTGGTGAAGCGATTAAGGAAGGGGCATCGGATATCCATATCGAGACCTTCGAAAAAGCGCTTTCAATTCGTTTCCGCATTGATGGCGTATTGCGTGATGTGTTATCGCCGAGTCGTAAGCTAGCGCCGTTATTGGTCTCGCGCGTAAAGGTTATGGCTAAGTTGGATATCGCCGAGAAGCGCGTCCCTCAAGATGGACGCATCTCTCTGCGCATTGGCGGCCGAGCGGTTGATGTACGTGTGTCTACCATGCCATCCTCCCACGGAGAGCGAGTGGTAATGCGTCTTTTGGATAAGAATGCGACTCGACTTGATTTACATAGTTTAGGTATGACTCCGGCTAACCATGAAAACTTCCGCCGTATGATTGAGCGCCCGCATGGCATCATTTTGGTTACTGGCCCAACTGGCTCGGGTAAGTCGACCACCTTGTATGCTGGCCTGCAGGAGCTCAATAGCAACGAACGCAATATCCTTACGGTTGAGGACCCGATTGAATTTGATATCGATGGTATCGGTCAGACTCAGGTTAACCCTAAAGTAGATATGACGTTCGCTCGTGGCTTACGTGCTATTTTGCGTCAAGACCCTGATGTTGTCATGGTCGGTGAAATTCGTGATTTGGAAACTGCGCAGATTGCTGTTCAGGCTTCGTTGACCGGTCACTTGGTGATGTCTACCTTACACACCAACACAGCCGTGGGTGCGATTACCCGCTTGCGTGATATGGGCATTGAACCGTTCTTGATCTCCTCATCATTGTTGGGCGTGTTGGCACAGCGCCTAGTTCGTACGCTTTGCTCAGATTGTAAAGAGGCCTACGAAGCAGACAAAGAAACGAAAAAACTCTTTGATGTTAAGCAAGAAGAACCCTTGGTTCTCTACAGGGCTAAAGGCTGCGAACAGTGTAATCAGAAAGGGTATCGTGGTCGTACTGGTATTCATGAGTTACTGGTGGTTAACGAGCAGGTACAAGAGAAAATTCATAGCGAAGCGGGTGAGCAGGTGATTGAAAAAACCATTCGTGAGCACACGCCAAGTATTCGTGATGATGGTCTGAGCAAAGTTCGTCAAGGTATTACTTCTCTTGAAGAAGTCATGCGGGTGACTAAGGAAGGCTAATGGCAGCGTTTGAATATAAAGCCCTCAATAAGAAAGGCAAAACCCAGAAAGGGGTCATTGAAGGCGATAACGCACGTCAGGTTCGCGCTCGGCTTAAAGAACAGGGTTTAATGCCTGTTGAGGTGAGTGAAACACGGCAGAAAGCCAAAAAACAGACTGAGCAAGCTGGGTTGACCTTCAAGCGTGGCATCAGCACACCTGACTTAGCTTTAATTACTCGCCAGTTGGCGACCTTGGTTCAATCAGGAATGCCGCTAGAAGAGTGTCTGAAAGCGGTTTCGGAGCAGTCTGAAAAACCGCGAATTCGTACCATGCTGCTGGCGGTACGTTCAAAGGTTACTGAAGGTTATACGTTGTCTGATAGCCTCGCGGACTTCCCGCACATCTTTGATGACTTGTTCCGCTCTATGGTGTCGGCGGGAGAAAAATCTGGCCATCTAGATGCGGTTTTGGAGCGTTTGGCGGACTATGCTGAGAATCGACAAAAAATGCGCTCTAAACTGCAGCAGGCAATGATTTACCCTGTGGTTCTGGTGGTTTTTGCCGTCGGTATAGTGGCGTTTTTGCTTGCTGCTGTCGTGCCCAAGATTGTTGGCCAGTTTGTTCAGATGGGGCAAGAGCTGCCTCAGTCGACTCAGTTCCTTCTTGCTTCCAGTGATTTTATTCAACACTGGGGTATTCAACTTTTAGTGGCTATGACCGCCCTAGTGTATTTGTTTAAGTTTGCTCTAAGTAAACCAAACCTGCGTTTGAGCTGGGATCGTAAGGTTGTTCATATGCCAATGATTGGCAAAATTTCTCGTGGCCTGAATACTTCTCGCTTTGCGCGTACCTTATCTATCTGTACTTCCAGTGCTATTCCGATCTTAGAAGGCATGAAAGTGGCGGTAGACGTGATGTCGAATCACTACGTCAAGCAGCAGGTCCTCAGCGCGACTGATAACGTTCGTGAAGGGGCGAGCCTTCGCAAATCACTCGAACAGACCAAGCTCTTCCCTCCGATGATGCTACACATGATTGCCAGTGGTGAACAGAGTGGTGAGCTAGAGAGTATGCTTACTCGCGCGGCTGACAATCAGGATGCCAACTTTGAATCAACGGTCAATATTGCTTTAGGTATTTTCACTCCGGCATTGATTGCACTGATGGCTGGATTAGTGCTGTTTATCGTAATGGCGACTCTGATGCCAATTTTAGAAATGAACAACTTAATGAGTGGATAGTCATACTGAGAGCGGTTTAACCTCTCGCTATGAACTTTTATTTGGAGAATTACAATGAAAAGAAAAATGAACAAGCAGTCTGGCTTTACGCTTTTAGAGGTGATGGTTGTTGTCGTCATCTTAGGTATTTTAGCGAGTTTTGTTGTTCCTAACCTTCTGGGAAATAAAGAAAAGGCTGACCAACAAAAAGCCATTACTGATATTGTTGCGTTAGAAAATGCACTGGATATGTACAAGCTCGATAATAGTGTTTATCCAACCACAGACCAAGGTTTGGAAGCGTTAGTCAATAAGCCATCAAGCCCTGAACCGCGTAATTACCGCGACGGTGGTTACATCAAACGCCTGCCAACCGACCCTTGGGGTAATGATTACCAATACTTGAGCCCAGGTGACAACGGCAACATCGATATTTTCACCCTAGGTGCTAATGGCCAAGAAGGTGGTGAGGGTGTTAATGCCGATATCGGCAACTGGAATATTCAGGATTTTCAATAAGGCAGAGGCGGCATAAGCCGCCCTCTTTTTCCTATGCGCCAACGTTACCCAACTCTTGCTCGTACTGGTTTTACTTTGCTGGAAATCTTACTGGTTTTGGTACTAGTATCTCTCGCTTCAGTAGCGGTGATCTCCACATTACCGACCAGTTCAAAAGACGTCGCGAAGAAGCAGGCAGAATCTCTCTTTCAACGAATATTGCTCCTTAATGAAGAAGCGATGCTCAGTGGAAGAGATTTTGGTCTACGCATCGATGAGAAAAAATCGGTCTACTATTTGATGTCGTTGGAAAGTGAAGGTTGGCAGAAGCTCAACATCGACCAGATTCCATACGAAACGAAGATGAATGAGTCGGTTGCTGTAACGCTGAATATGGGTGGGGGCGTATGGGCTGATGATGAACGTCTGTTCAAACCGGGAAGCCTGTTTGATGAAGATATGTTTGCTGAATATAAAGAAAAGAAAAAGTTGCGTCCGCCTCAAGTATTTATTGTTTCTAGTGGTGAAGTCACGCCATTTTCTGTTGCCATTTATCCTGAACAAGGCGATGAAGAGCAGGATGCATGGAAGGTAGTGGCAAAAGAAAATGGACAAATAGTGCTATTGGCTCCGGGAGAAAGCGAAGATGAAAGCTAAACGGGGTATGACGCTATTGGAAGTATTGGTTGCATTAGCGATATTCGCTACCGCTGCGATCGCGACAATTCGCTCTGTAAGCCAGCACATCAACACATTAAATTATCTGGAAGAAAAAACGTTTGCTGCATTAGTCGCTGACAATCAGATGGCTAAAGTCATGTTGGCAGGGAGTAAACCTAGTAAGAAGAAAGGTAAGGATGAATTAGCTGGGCGCGATTGGTTCTGGTCGATAGAACCTGTTGAGACCGCCGGTGATATTTTGCAGGCATTTGATGTCAAAGTGGCTACCAGTGAAAAAAGTTCGCCAGTGGTGACGGTGAGAAGCTATGTGGCGAAGTAAAACGTCTGCCCCTCAGGGGGGATTCACCCTAATTGAAGTACTGGTCGCCATTGCCATCTTTGCCAGCTTGAGCGTGGGTGCTTATCAGGTGCTCAATCAAGTCCAGCGCAGCAACGAACTGTCAATGGAGCGAAGTGAGCGACTCAAGACATTGCAACGTGCATTAGTGTTTATGGATGGCGACTTTCGTCAGATGGCACTGCGTCAGACACGTACCAATGGTGAGGAGTCCAATGGTCTGATGATACAGTGGAAAGAGTATTTGTTGGACTCTGATGCCAATGGGATCTTGTTCACTCGCTTAGGCTGGCATAACCCGCAGCAGCAATTTCCACGTGGCGAAGTGAGTAAAGTGGGTTATCGAATCAAGGATGATGTGCTGGAGCGTGTCTGGTGGCGTTACGCTGATACGCCTGCGGGACAAACGGGAATCGTCATGCCATTGCTCGACAAAGTGGAAAAGTTTAATGTGAAGTTCTTTGATGGCTCAGACTGGAAAAAAGAGTGGGATAAGAAAGCCACGTTACCTCAAGCAGTAGCGGTTGAACTTGAACTAGAAGATTATGGCAAGATTGAGCGTATTTATATGACGGCGGGTGGCGAAATGGGCGGTTCTGAGGAGAAAAGCAATGACAGCTAAACGCCCTCAGCGCGGTGTTGCCTTAATCGTGATTTTGCTCCTCTTGGCGGTGATGGTCAGTATCGCTGCCAGTATGGCTGATCGTTTGTTTAGTCAGTTTAAGCGCGCTGGCAGCCAAATCAGTTATCAGCAAGCGTACTGGTACAGTCTGGGTGTTGAAGCTCTCGCGAAGTATGGTATAGAGCAAAGTTATAAAGACAACGATGACAGCATTAATCTGTCACAGCCTTGGGCACAAGAGCTGAATAGCATGGCATTGGACTACGGCACCGTGAGCGGTAAGTTACATGATGCACAAGCCTGCTTCAATATCAATGCGCTGTCTGGTGCGGAGCAAACCACAGGGTCTGCTCAGCTCCCTTTCTTGGTGGAAAAGTTTCAGAACCTGCTTGAGGAGTTGCAGGTGGACAATTACGAAGCAGAAACCATTGCACAGTCACTATGGGAATTTGTTGATAGCAATGATTCGGTTAACTCCTCATCGGGCGTCGAAGACAGCCACTACGAAGGTTTATCACCTGCGTATTTAAGTGCCAATACACTGCTAGCAGACAGCAGTGAGTTGCGAGCAGTAAATCAGGTCAGTGGTGAAGTGATGGAAAAAGTCGCTCCAATGATTTGCGCACTGCCCACGTCTGATTTTCGTCTAAATGTGAATACCATTGCGCCTGAGCATGCAGCGCTGCTAGCGGCAATGTTCTATCCGAACCTGAGCTCGTCTCAGGCAAAACAGATTATAGAAAACCGTGGCCCTGATGGATGGGCATCAACGGATGACTTCCTCGCTGAATCGGACCTAAGCGGTTTGAGCGATGACGTCAAAAAACAAGTCAAAGGCTACCTGAGTGTCGATAGCGTGTATTTCGAGCTCGATGCTGAGGTGCTAGTGGATAAATCCAGGGTGCGAATTCGCAGCCTGTTGTTTAGTAATAATAGAGAAACTGCAACGGTAATACGCCGTCGCTTTGGAGGGATCGGTGAACGAGTTTCTAATCGTTCGGCTGAGCAAAAGTAAAACAGCAGCGATTCAATGGCTGGTTTGGTCAGAAAGCCAAAAGGAAGTGATAGCGAGCGGTGAACTGCAAAATCACCAGGATTTGAATGAGCTTGCCAATTACGCAGAAGGGCGCCAAGTTATTGTACTGGTGTCCGCAGCAAATCTAGTTCTAACGCAGCTGGAAGTCCCAGCAGGCGCGAATCGTCAGTTTGAGTCTATGCTGCCATTCATGTTGGAAGACGATGTGGCGCAGGATGTGGATGAACTACATTTTACTATTTTGGCAAAGGCAGCCAATCAGGCTTATGTCTGTGGTATTGACTATAGCTGGTTGGAATCAATATTAGCTGACATGCAACAGCTTGGTTTTGCTGTGCGTAAGGTATTACCTGATGCATTGGCTTTACCTGTCGCTGAAGAATCAGGCTTGAGTGCGGTTGAGCTGGATGGTCAGTGGTTGGTAAAAAAAGGTCAGTTCAGTGCGGTCAGTATTGAACTAGCTTGGTTGCCGTTCTTAGCTCAGTCAGATTGGGTGAAGCAAGGTGATGAATATCTTCCACTTCAGGCCTATTCACCCTTACCAGAACTAACGTTAGCCAATGATCAAAAATGGCACAATGAACAACCACAGTTGGTCATGCAGCTGTTGGCTGAACAAGCTGTCAAAAGTAAGTTCAACCTGTTGTCCGGTGAGTTTAAACCGAAGTCGTCTTTTGGTCGTCATATTAAGGTTTGGCGTAAAGCGGCAATTGCAGCAGGAATCTTAGTTGCCGTTCTCAGTGTCGACAACTGGCTGCAAATCCAAAGTGCTGAAACGCAAGCCAACGCCTATCGTGAGGAAAGTGAACGTATTTTCCGTCAAGTGACCAACATGAGTAAAATTCCGACTGTCACCTATCTCAAACGAGAAATGGAGCGAGAGGAGAACCGACTGTCTGGTGGTGGTAGTGGTGACTCGGTACTGGAATGGATGGTGAAAATGCCTCAAGTGATGAAGCAGGTCCCGAGCCTCAAGCTCACCAGCTTCAAGTATGACAGTACTCGCGGAGAAGTCAGGCTTCAGGCGCAAAGCAATGATTTCCAGACGTTTGAGAAAGCGCGTGAACTGATGTCTGGTCAATTTACGGTTGAGCAGGGACAACTGAGTAAATCAGGGACTCTCGTTAATGGCACCTTTGTGCTTAAGCGATTATAGGGAGCTGCTGGTGAAACAATTACTATCTACACTTCAGGCATGGTGGGCGGGTACCAGCCAACGTGAGCAACGTTTGCTGAGCGCTTGTTCGGTAATGTTATTTTTGGGTGTGATCTACTGGGGCATATTGCAACCAGTCAGTCAGCGTGCCGACATGGCGACGAATCGTATCCAGAGCGAGAAACAATTACTCAACTGGGTGAAAGACAAAGCAGACACTATCAGTCAACTGCGTGCTCAAGGCGGAGTGGCATCGTCGAGCTTGCCACTCAATCAGTCTATTTCTTCAACGGCTTCACGTTTTGGTGCAGAGCTTGTTAGAGTCCAGCCACGTGGCGAAGAACTGCAGGTTTGGGTTCAACCGATGCCATTCAATCGCCTAATTGATTGGATGACGTTCCTGCAGGAAAAACACGGTGTATCAGCTACCTTTATGGACATTGATAAGGGAGAGCAAGATGGGACTGTCCAAGTCAAGCGCTTACAGTTTGTTAAAAGGTAAAGCTAAGTGAAAAAAGTCATTCTGCTCAGTCTGACGTTGGTGATGGTCTTTCTGATTAGTGCTGTGGCGCATGTTCCAGCTCAGGTTGCGCTGAACTATTTACCATTACCACCTCAGCTAGTCGTTCATGGTGTTTCAGGTACCATTTGGGATGGTAGTGCCACAGGGTTAACTTGGCAAAGGCAGAAGTTAGGTGCCCTAAATTGGCAGTTGGCGCCACTCAAATTGCTCGTGGGTAAAGCTGAAGCACAGGTACGCTTTGGCCGTGGCAGTGATATGCAACTGACGGGACGTGGTGTCGTCGGCTACAGTATGTCTGGCCCTTATGCTGAAAACTTAATCGCTTCATTGCCAGTTGCAAAAATTCTCGAACTGGCGCCCCCGATACCTGTTCCAGTGGAACTTACAGGTCAGGTTGAGCTGAGTATTCATTCCATGGTTTATGTCGCTCCATATTGCCAGACTGGTGAAGGTTCAGTAGTCTGGAATGCCGATAAAGTGATTACGCCATTAGATGAGCTTAACGTTGGTCCAGTGGTGGTTAACTTTAGTTGTCAGGATAGCCAGATCTCACTGAAAGGCGATCAGAACAGCCAACAGGTGAACAGTGCGGCGGAAGTTATGATACAAGCTAATCGCAGCTATCAGGCTTCTGCTTGGTTTAAGCCGAGCGATGAGTTTCCTAGCTCGTTGGCAGAACAGCTGAAATGGCTTCCATCGCCAGACTCTGAAGGTCGTTATCAGTTTACTTATCATGGACGCCTTTAAATCTGTGGATATCCAATAAAAAGGGGCGTTAGCCCTTTTTTATTCGAGTGTCTCGTCCTGAAATGTG
>NZ_JXXU01000109.1 GCF_000967495.1 Vibrio neptunius
TTTCCATCTCTTGCAGGGTTTGTATTTGTGAGGTGATATTAATTAGGTTGAGGGACGCCACCACCAAATCTGTGCCGCCAAGGCGATCAAAGGCATGGCTGACCGAGCTCGCGGCGTTGCTGAAGGTGTATTTGCCCACGGTTTGGCTCCGGTATTCGCTGAACACTGGTGGGATAGACTCCACATAGCGACTGATTTGTTTGTTGACCCCACGCAGCGAGGTCGACATTCGGCGATAGTCTGGCGAGTCAGTAGGGAGCTTGGACAAGGCTATATTGGTACTGTGCGCTTCCATTAACAACTGGTGGTAACGCCCATTGGCCGCTTGGGTTTGAGCGCTAAGGCCCTGGTTAAGAAACACCTTACCCTGACTCAATTGAGCTTGCCCCCACAGCGACATCGCCAT
>NZ_JXXU01000110.1 GCF_000967495.1 Vibrio neptunius
GTCGACAAGGTGATTGAGGTCGAACAAGACCTAGATACCTGTTTGGAGTACCACTACTATCAAGCGCAATTGAAGAACGGTAATGCCGTCGGCAATTGGGGCGCCAGTTTGGCTTTAGAAGCGCAACCCGTGATCGCCGCCTACCCCAAAGCCAGAGCTCGGCTCAATGAATACGGTATTGCACCAGCACTACTGGAATCACGCTTTAGAGAGTATGTTGAACGGCGTAAAGCGCACCGCCAAGTCAACTGGGCAGACTTAGACACCTTCTATAAAGACTACCTCAACACGCGTCATCACGGCCTCACCATGATAAAGCACGACGCCCCCCATGTGATAAAGGCCATCACCGCCTTAGGCACCGACGCGCGGCGCTTTGGTCTCGACGTCGGTGAGCATGCCCACCACCTAGTGCTAAGCACCCTGATGGATGCGTTACTCAATGAACTCGAATTGAGTGCCCAGCAGGTGCCCGAGTTGAGTGACAGCATCGATGAATTGCTCACCGAACCGGATAACTTATTAGGCTTGGCTGTGTACGGTTTCTCGTCGGAGATTTATGCCGCCACCGATCAACTGCTCAAGGGCGTGACCCTCTCTGACTTTACTGGTCAAACGCGTATCCCGCTCAGCGGGTTTATCTCGGCGTTTAACGATGTGATTGGGTTCAGCGACCCCAATTCGGCCTTGTTTACGGCGACGAAGAGCTTACTTATCCCCCTTGAAAGGCAAATCAATCAGGCCACACAGGCGGTCAAAGACCAAGGGGATA
>NZ_JXXU01000111.1 GCF_000967495.1 Vibrio neptunius
AAATAAGCCAAGGGTTACTCGTCTTGAATCAGGGATTCAAAGTAGCGCTGTTCTGGTAGTGGCGCATTAGATGAACGTAGTGATTGAGCCTCATCAACAGGAAAACTCGCCCCCCTAAATGGCGTATTCAAGAAAGCCTCTGGTAAATTTTTATTACCAAAAACATTTTTCGGCTCTTTAATTTCCTCACAAGTTAAATGCCACTCATCAAACAACAATTGTATTGCCTGTTCCATTTGCTTTTGTGAACTAAAGAATAAATAGGACTTACCTATTGAGTGATAGCGAGACACCACTGTCTTTGCTGCATCCTCAAAGTCATAACCATCAAATTTATAATACAGTTCTATCACTTTTCTTTTTGCGTTATAGCGAGCACATATTCCATCTTCACTCTGCCCGATTCTCACCTCGGCTTC
>NZ_JXXU01000112.1 GCF_000967495.1 Vibrio neptunius
ATCCTGCACGACCCACCATTCTTCTCCACGAAGAATTAAAACTTATGTGGGCGATTAGCTCAGTTGGGAGAGCACCTGCCTTACAAGCAGGGGGTCACTGGTTCGAGCCCGGTATCGCCCACCATTCTCTAAGTATTTTTGGATTCAGATTTCCAAACCACTTCAGTAATACGTATGTGGTTGGATTTTTGCCGCTGAAAGTCTTTAGAAAATGTAACTTCCTTGTGAAGAAACATGCTCTTTAACAATTTGGAA
>NZ_JXXU01000113.1 GCF_000967495.1 Vibrio neptunius
GACCAATGTATTTGTCGTTTACAGTCTTTGTGCGCACAGCCAATTGAGCTGGTGGCGCATGGGAAGGCGAAACTCAGCCCAGATGCGCTGCTTGAGGTGCTGTCTGAACCGCAGATCCAGAAGAACCGTTGGTTTCCATTGAGCGATAGTCAGCGAGATGGCATCGTGAAAACGCTTAAACAAGAGCAAACTCTCACCTCGCGTTGATTAGCTATCAACGAGCAGGCACAGAATCACTGAGGTTTGGGGTAGGGTGGTTGCTCTAAATTATTATTAATAGAATTTTTACTCTTCTTACTAAGATAACCCGCACGCTCGCTTTTATATATTGATATTATGTATGATTCGATGTGTTTGAATTAATTTTTAGTCACTTATGATAGGTTAATGGCAAGTCAGGCAGAGACAAAAACGAGACTGCCTGTTGTTAAGGGTGTTATATTTCTGGGGGCTACATGAGCAAAATTCGAGAGCAAGCTAAGAATACTTTGTATGCATGCCCTTGTTGTGGTTATGCGACAATTGGAGAGCCTGCTGAGTACGAAATATGTGAAATCTGTTTTTGGGAAGATGATGGGCAGGATGATCCAGATTCTGAAAACTTTCTAGGTGGACCTAATGGCGTTTCCTTGAATGAAGCGAGATTTAACTTCTTGGTGTTTGGAGCAGCTGAACAAAAGGATTTACGACATTACCGAGAACCGAGTGAGAGCGATATAAATTTAAGAAACTACTATTTAGAATATCGAGTGGTCTCAGGAACAAAATATAACCAAGCATTTAAGAGTGATTCCTAACGCTTGGCGGTTTCAGTTTATGTTCTGGCTTAAGTGTTTATGGCACAATTCTTCAGGTTTGGGTGAAAGCGTTGTTCACACGTTAATTTGGCGTTATAAATGTTTTTTGTACATCATGGAATTGAGAGTAAATAGATGAAAGACTTCACTAGACTCGAAGAAACGAAACATATGTTTGAATGGTTTACATGTGACCCATTTGAAGCAATATATGATGATATGGCAAAAACTCTCAATGATCGAGTAGAAGGGACCGAGATTTTGTCATTTCAAGTGACTAGTGCTCCGGAGTGGCTTACAGCAGTAAAAGCGAAAGAAGATGATGTAGATAAATCTATATTAACGAAAGCGGGCGTCGCTTTTGAAGCGAGGGTTGAGGCAAGAGCTGTAGATGGTCAAATGCACCTTCTTACGGGAGTCTTTACTTGGATTGGCTTTAGCTTTGACAAAAAGCTAAAGCATTTGTTTTGGTTTGATTTAGGTGAAACCTTAGAAACTCATGGTAAGGATGGTGAGCTATTATCTCGTATTTATGCTCATTAGCTGCCAAATTTATTACACATATGAGCCTTCTGCCTGTCAATAGGTAATAACATCCTGTTGGCTGCGTGAGCAGCCAATGCTCTTCGAACAACAAAGTTATCTACTTCGCTTGTCATGTCGGTCATTACGCATTACTTACGACAAACACATATTGAGGATCTCTTATTGCGGTCTCGCCGCTGCCAACCATTATTGGCTGGGTCACTAGACACTTATCGGTTAACCCCCGCAGGTACTATTCAAAAAAATGGTTAAACAGTGGGTATTAAGGTGTCTGTCCTAATTAGATTCAATATGACGTATATTCGATAGTTTTTAATGAGTTATGGTAAGTTGATAAAAAGTCAGGTAGAGAGAAAAACGAGACTGCCTGTTATTAAGAATGTTAGGCAAAAAGGTGGATAAAGCATGTCAGAAGAAGTATTAGTTGTAAAAGATGAAGTTCAGCGCCCAATACCAACAGTGTGGCGTCAAACATTTTGCCAAATAGTAAGTTCTTTTGTTGATCACGATTACCTTCTCAATAGAAGCATTGAGGGGTTAGTTCCAGTAGCACAAGACATAGCTGACCAGATAGAAACATATGTTAAAGATTACGATGAAAATTTGGTTGCCTTACCAGAGCAAACTTGGGATTCATCTGTATGTATGTGGATGGAAACTCATTGGGATGTACTAATTGACCTTTGGACTGAAACTGAAGGTTTAAGTGATTTGGTGCTCCAAGCCAAAGTGTTTGAGTCCAAAGACGGTTATAAGTATCAAATAGAAATGGTTTACGTGCCATAGCGAAAATTTGCCTAACTCATATGAGCCTTCTGCCTGTCAATAGGCAATCACATCCTCTTGGCTGCGCGAGCAGCCAATGCTCTTCGAACAACAAAGTTATCTACTTCGCTTTGTCATTTCGGCCATCAAGCATTGCTTACGAC
>NZ_JXXU01000114.1 GCF_000967495.1 Vibrio neptunius
TTTGATACTCATTGAGCCTTCTCCTCCAACTTAGCCTCTCGACTAAGCTGGAAGGCAACGAAACCAAAACGGAGAAGACTCTATGAGATTCTATAACAACCAGCATAACTATTACTGTGGTATTGATCTGCATGCTCGCTTACTTTACGTCTGTATTCTCGATTCACTTGGCAATAAAGTCCTGCACAAGAAGATTGATGCCGACCCTGATGCACTGCTTGAGTTAATTACACCTTATCAAGATAACATCGTCATCGGTGTCGAATGTATGCATTGCTGGTACTGGGTTAGCGACTTATGCCTTGATTATGCGTTTGACTTTGTACTCGGTCATGCGCTGTATATGAAAGCGATCCACGGTGGTAAAACCAAGAACGATCGTATCGATTCTTACAAAGTTGCCTCACTCCTTCGCGGCGGTAACTTTCCTATCGCCTATGTTTACCCTAAAGCCATGCGAGCGACACGAGATTTGCTGCGACGAAGAACCAAAATCATGCGCCATGGCGCTGACCTAAAAGCTCACGTTGCCAACACCTTCAGCCAATACAATCAGCAAAGCCATAATGTTCAACTGCGCTATCCATGTGCCCGTGAACAAGTACGCAATCAGTTCGATGAGCCCTCCATCAATCGAAGTATCGATATGGATTTGAACGTCATCGCCTTTTACACCAAGGAATTGGCGAGCGTAGAACACTTTATTGAGAAGACCGCCAAGCAGCACAATGCTCAAGATTACAACCTTATCCAGACTGTACCTGGTATTGGTCGTATTCTCGCTCTCACTATCTTGTATGAGATCGGCAATATTGCTCGCTTCCCGTCGGTTCAAAACTTCGCCTCTTATTCGCGGTTAGTTAAGTGCAAAGCCGAATCAGCGGGCAAGCAAAAAGGAACCAACGGCAACAAAATTGGGAACGCCTACTTAAAATGGGCGTTCTCGGAAGCAGCAGTTCTTTATTTAAGGGGCAATGAACCCGCTAAGAAATACATTCAACGCCTGCAAAAACGCATGAGCAAAGCCAAAGCCCTATCAGCGTTGGCTCATAAACTGGGGCGATGTGTCTACTTCATGCTAAGGGACAAAACGGTGTTTGATGAAAAACGATTTTTATCCCAATAAGTCGCACAATGAAGTGAGCTGAACGTCTAACTGGTGCTGAGTGAGAACACGTCACTGACTCAAATTTACTGGGATTTAAGCCCGAAAAAGTCAGTTGTGTCAGGTAATCCAAGCCCTCTTGCTTTGATTAGCCGCTTCATTGGTGCGCACCCATAAACGAACAGCAAAGTTGCTTACACCTTGGCTGAGCCTGAAGATAACTGGAAAACAACTGTTTAACCATTTTTTTGAATAGCGCCTGCTGAGGTTAACCGATAAGTGTCTAGTGACCCAACCAATAATGGTTGGCAGCGGCGAGACCGCAATAAGAGATCCTCAATATGTGTTTGTCGTAAGCAATGCTTGATG
>NZ_JXXU01000115.1 GCF_000967495.1 Vibrio neptunius
TTAATGTCGTTTAAAATGGCCGGAGTAGCAAATAGACCTAGGCAGCGACTGCTGCCTTTCCCTCCTCAAGCCACTTACAAGCTTTACGATGTGCCAGAATGCCGTTATAAAAACGGACTTATTCAATGGCACCTAACTCCAATTTTTGAAATGGAAACTGAGAGTGAAGAGAAAAAGGCGATTTATTGGGAAAATAAGAATTTTTATTTTGCCAACTATGCAGCTTCATCTGAAGAGCAG
>NZ_JXXU01000116.1 GCF_000967495.1 Vibrio neptunius
TCGTCTCTCTATGGAATGACGACAGTCTCATCACGCAAGGTTTAGATCCTTCTCACAAAAAATTTCACCTGTGACTTTACTGTATAAAGAAACAGTATATACTGTTTTCTTATACAGTATTGTTCATTTAAACAGGTACACAAAATGCTGGCTCATCTAAGTGTTAATAATTTCGCTATTGTTAAATCTCTACAGCTGGAGCTATCTCACGGCATGACCACCATCACTGGAGAAACTGGTGCGGGTAAATCTATTGCAATTGACGCTTTAGGTCTTTGCTTAGGTGGTCGGGCGGAAGCCAGCATGGTACGCCAAGGGGAAGAAAAAACCGAAGTCAGTGCGGCTTTTTCCCTTGAAAACAACATTCACGCAACGCGTTGGCTAGAAGATAACGATCTGCTGGAAGGCAGTGACTGTATCTTGCGTCGCATCATCAATAAAGAAGGCCGCTCAAGAGCCTTCATTAATGGCAGCCCGGTACCACTTTCACAACTAAAAACGTTTGGGCAATTACTGATCAACATACATGGTCAGCATGCTCACCATCAACTCATGAAGAGTGATCACCAAATGGCCATGCTGGACCAATATGCAGGCCACAGCAACCTTTTAAAAGGCACTCGTAATGCCTATCAAAATTGGCGTCAGGCCGATAACACCCTTAAGCAGTTAAAAGAAAATAGTGCGGCTAATCTTGCGCAAAAACAGCTGCTTGAATACCAAATCAAAGAGCTTAATGAGCTCTCTCTTGGCGAGGATGAATATGAAGAACTCGAACAGGAACACAAAAGATTGTCTAACAGCGGAGAGCTCGCCGCCACCTGCCAAAAAGCCATCGAGCTTATTTACGAAGGTGAAGAAGTTAATGCGCTTGGTATTCTCCAATCAGCCAGTAGCTCCCTGATCCAGCTCGCTGAATTGGATGAATCTCTCTCAGAGTTGCCTAACATGCTATCAGAAGCCATTATTCAAATTGAGGAGACCAATAACGAACTACGTGGTTACCTTGATAACATCGATGTTGATCCTGCACGTATGGCATTTGTTGAAGAACGCTTCTCAAAAGTCATGTCGATGGCTCGTAAACATCATGTTCTACCCGATGAGCTATATCAGCATCACCAAGATTTGTCGTCGCAAATTGAGGCTTTAGATTGTTCCGATGAAAAGCTGGAAGAGTTAGAGCAAGCTGTTGAAAATAACTATCAGGTTTTCCTGACCTCAGCAGAGAAACTTCACAAGTCTCGATGTCGCTACGCTAAAGAGCTCAATAAACTCATCACCGCCAGTATGCATGAGCTCAGCATGGAAAAAGCGCAATTCTGTATTGAAGTCGATAAGCAATGTACTCATCCTTCTCCCCTCGGCATGGATAACGTCTGTTTTATGGTGTCAACCAACCCTGGTCAACCTATTCAGCCCATTGCCAAAGTCGCCTCTGGGGGTGAGTTATCACGTATTTCTTTAGCCATTCAAGTAATCACAGCACAAAAAGTCGACACACCTAGTTTAATCTTTGATGAGGTAGATGTGGGTATCAGCGGCCCCACTGCTGCTGTTGTAGGTAGAATGCTTCGTAAGCTTGGCGAGTCAACGCAAGTTCTGTGTGTGACTCACTTGCCTCAAGTAGCTGGCTGTGGCCACCAACAACTTTTTGTAGCCAAACAAACCAAAGCAGGCAAAACTGAAACACAAATGCATACGTTAAACAATGAACAAAGGGTTTCAGAATTGGCACGCTTGCTTGGTGGAAGCGAAATTACCGAATCAACACTAGCAAATGCAAAAGAGTTACTTATAGCAGCCTAATAACAGCACCACAGGTGATTCTCACTGAAGGCAAGAGTTCCAGTCTTATGGAAATTTGGTCTCACTTTGCAACTAAACTCAAAAATCGTGGTCTGAAACAGTTCAAAACAAGATGAGCTTTTTACATTGTCGGCCAGCTTGTTTATTATCAGCCCAATTTAAGAAATATCTGTTACAAGAACTTATTCGTATGCAATTTAAAAAGTGGCTAATCGCTGTACCACTCTCTATGACACTGTTGACTGGCTGCTCACTATTAGAAAAGCTCGTTTACCGAATCGACATCAACCAAGGTAACTATGTTGAGCAACAAGCCGTCGATCAACTTAAATTTGGTATGACCAAAGAACAGGTGCGGTTTGTGATGGGCTCCCCAATGCTGATTGAAAACGGCTTCCCTGATACTTGGTACTACATTTATCACCACACTGAAGGTCATCAGGATTCCATTCAAAAGAACCTGATCGTCAACTTCAATGATAAGGGGCAGTTGGTTGACGTCACTGGAGATTTCCCGCCGAGCAAAGACTTTTTTGAGAGTATTGACTAAAGCTGGAGAGCTGGAGAG
>NZ_JXXU01000117.1 GCF_000967495.1 Vibrio neptunius
ATCGGGTGAGTAAGCTGGCCATCAAGCCAGCGCTGAACAATAGGGGGTAACTTGTGCGCCATCCCCCAGCGTTCAACAACCTGATGATGTGATAAGCCCAAGGCTCTCTCTCGGTTGATACTGACGACTAAGTGGTAGTGATTACTCATGATGGCGTAAGCACAAATATCGATGCAGTAGAGCTCCGCAAGCGAGTGCATTTTGTTGACAATCCACTCTCTTCGGTGCTCATAACTCACTAGGGTTTGCGGGTCTTCACCACATAAAAAGCTGCGCCTCACACAACGAGAAACACAATGATAATAGGATGTGGCTTCAATCGAGATAAGTTGCTTGCGCGCGGTTGTCATCAATGTGTCTCCTTGTCGAACAATAAGAAGTTAGCAATCATTCAAACAAGAGTTTGTAATCAGTCCCTCGAAAAGGGGGAAATCATACTTATTTAGTCCTTTTGGTGTGTGTCCTGAATTTCTAGTCCTTTTGGAGTCCTTTTGGTGTGTGTCCTGAATTTCTGGTGTGTGTCCTGAATTTCTAGTCCTTTTGGTTTGTGTCCTGAATTTCTGTCAAAGAAAGTTTCTTCGAAAAATGCCCATACTGATGTAAATTATTTTTTATTATAGAATAAAAAGTATTCGTGTAAGGGAATAAATAGTGTTGGTTGAAAACAAGTCTTACAAAGCTTTCTTTTATGGGAATGCCCAAAACATCCCGAAACAAAACTCTAAGATCTCGTCAATGTGGTTTGCTAAAAATGATCAACCTTTTGACCATATATCCATCGAAAAAGAACTCAATATTCAGTTCCCTGAACTATTTCTTAATTTTTTAAAAGAGTGTGGCGGGTTTTATTTTGATCATAGCTGTAATTACTCTTACCCCTGCGCACCGGATGACATGAATAAATCTCTGTCGATCAGTTTTGACATCGTTGACAACAAGCGTTCTAGAAATATCACATTTGTATTATTTGACGGTTTTTTCCTACCGGGTAGTGCTGCCTATAACAGTGAGAAAAAAATCTTAGATGAATGCTTTAGCTCTGGTGAATATGATCAAGAGCTTTGCGGAAGAGATTGGAGCAAGTTGATACCTTTCGCAAATGATAACGGCGATCTTTTGTGTCTAGACTTTAACGTGAAGGATGAGCCAGAAGTCGTTTATATAACTTATGACGGCGTCGATATCTTTCCCGCTCTGACTAACTTTGAACATTTATTAATTGGGCTAGATTACTAGGGCGCTGGCGGATCCCCTCATAATTCTCCCAGTCCACAGGTATGCGTTAGGCGCTGATATTCCACCATTGCCCAGTGATATAATTCACAATTCAGGACACACACCAAAAGATTGGTGTGTGTCCTCGAATTCAAAAAACGCCTCGTAGTATTTCTTGTTATGTTAAAGATTTCGACATATAAACCAAAATGAACATTGCTATTGTGGTTACAATAGAACAGAAACTCGTAACTAAGCCATCGTGAACCAGCTCTTTATGAACCTCTGTTATTGTTTTTACTGGGTATTCTCTTTCATAAGTAACACGCTCTTCATAAGACCATGTCATGCGTATATAGCGATAGAACACATAACCTAAACCAACGTAGCCAAGCAAAGTAACAAAGCCTATACCCGTAGCCGCCCAAATCATAAAAGACAATACACCACTGATGTAATAGAAGAACTGAAACCTATAGCTTGCTGTTTTTTGCGCCCATTTCAATATACGCGCTTCTTTAGAATTATTTATAGTACGCTTAGTATAAAACAGGCGATGCCGAGCGTCGTAGCTTAACTGAGGGTAATCTGAAAGCTTTCTATACCCTTCCGTCTGTTTTTTCTTGTTTCTAACTCGTCTTTTACTCATATTAATCCAGTTCACATCAATTCAGGACACACACCAAAAGATTGGTGTGTCCTCGAATTCTGCGAATTCTTTGTTACTTTGCCTTACCTGCTTCTAAAATCGGTAACCCGCCCTCTGTAGGGATATAGATTCGCTCTCCTTTCCCATCTTGCAAACCTTTGATCCAAATATAACGCAGGTACTCATCATTACCTTTCAACGAACTACCTATAATTTGGTTCGCTTTTGCCGCTGCTTTTGCGCGCTCGATGTCAGCTAGACCTTCAGCTTTGGCTTTCGCGATCATGGCTTTACCCTCAGCTTCCGCTAGCGTCACCTTAGCTTTTGCTTGCATTAAAGCTGCTGTTTCTCTTGCTTTAGCTTCTTCAATTAGAATCTGCTTACTCCATTCCGCCTCTTTTAAGGTTGCAATACCGTCTAGTTCAAGCTTATAAACTTTATACTTGGGCCAAGCCCACAATGATAAAACAATGAGTAAAATGAATAGAACAAACATTGCAAACAATGTCCCTAATGCTAAAGCTTGCTTGTTTTGATACACCTAAACCTCCTTTTGATATTCTGGCGGATACATAACATTCTTAATAACAGGTCATCTCGTTATTCTGTTCGCCTGACTAACCACCAACCATCGCATATAACTGAAAATTAATACAAATACTTCGAATTATACATTCTATCAATATATATAAACGAGCGTGTGGGTTATCTTAGTAAGAAGAGTAAAAATTCTATTACTAATAATAATTTAGAGCGAGCACCCTACTCCAAACCTCTGCAATGCCAAACCTGCTCGTTGATAGCTAATCAACGCGAGGTGAGAGTTTGCTCTGCCTTAAGCGTTTTCACGATGCCATCTCGCTGACTATCGCTCAGCGGAAACCAACGGTTCTTCTGGATCTGCGGTTCAGACAACACCTCAAGCAGTGCGTCTGGGCTCAGTTTCGCTTTCCCGTAAGCCACCAACTCAATCGGCTGTGCGCACAAAGA
>NZ_JXXU01000118.1 GCF_000967495.1 Vibrio neptunius
CATAGCATCAACGGATTTTTCGCCCCCCATAAATAGGTAGGGGGTAAATACCATGACCTCGTCTTTACCCACTGGGCCATACGTTTTGAGTACAGATGGGAAGAGGGGCTTTGAACTGGCTTTTATGTCTTTATATTCTTGATCTTGAAAACCGAAAAAGCTTTGAATGGCACTATTAGCCTCGCCTTTAGCAATCTCACTTTCGTTCCCCTGGTTTGTCAGTATCCAATTTAAGTGAGGGGCTATCTCTAGTGACGCGCCAGTGCGCTCTCCCCACAAATAGAGTTGACCATAGCAATTGCGCGCGATGACATGATAGTTGTCATAATCGGTAAACTCTGTGCCCTTGAGGAAGCACTCAAGCACATCTTCAAACTCGGCGGGATTAGTGATCCAAAATAGGCCATCCTTAAAGCCAGAGAATCCGACCATTTGCCAATACTCAAGCAACTGGTCAGGAAGTATGCCCCGATAAGCTTCAATGTGTTGGTCTGCGGCTTTAACATACGTGGTGGGTTCGCCAAACTCTTCCAAAAACATTTTAAAATCTTCGTCAGACACTGCGTTTTCCTCGTTTCATTTGTTTGTCACAGCCACGCCTTTCCGATTGTCTTTAAGCCTGCTTCAGGCATTGGATTGTGCCCGCATTTAGACGTTTACGATATCAGAAAGCTAATCACAGAAAGCCCAAAAGCCCACTTAGTGAGGACGACATTGGTTAACCTTCATAATGCTTGA
>NZ_JXXU01000119.1 GCF_000967495.1 Vibrio neptunius
ATGGGAAGAGGGGCTTTGAATTGGCGTTTAAGTCTATATATTCTAGATTTTGAAAACCGAAAAAGCTTTGAATGGCACTATTAGCCTCGCCTTTAGCAATCTCACTTTCGTTTCCCTGGTCTGTCAGTATCCAATTTAAGTGAGGGGCTATCTCCAGTGACGCGCCAGTGCGCTCTCCCCACAAAAAGAGTTGACCATAGCAATTGCGTGCGATCACATGGTAGTTGTCATAATTGGCAAACTCTGTGCCCTTGAGGAAGGACTCAAGCACACCTTCAAACTCAGCGGGATTA
>NZ_JXXU01000120.1 GCF_000967495.1 Vibrio neptunius
TATTGATTACAATTTAACCAGTTGAAAAAGGTTAATAAAACTAGTGGTTTAGGCGAACTAACAAGAAGATTGGTGAAATGGAAGGTGATTTGGGGCTGAGAAATAGGCGAAAAGCCGATTTTGACCTGCTTTATGATTTTCTCTCTTATCGCTAGCCAGAGAGGGGAGGGATTATAACGTCTTATTTCTCGTTTATTCAATCAGTTATAACAAAAATGACGACTGCTATTAGCGATTGAGATTTGAATGCTCTATTTCCAATGCTGATATGGTGGGGTTCTTCTATATTTCTAGGAAATGCTTAGAGTCCTTGCAAATCGGTGCCTGTTCTTCATTTATGCTCTCAATTTCCTAAATAGCAGATCGAACATGTTAGGCAGCTACCAAGAGTGAAGCAGCAGTTTGTGATGGAGATGCAGGATATTGTGCTTCAGCAAGGCGCACATTAAAAGCCCGCGAGTGCGGGCTTTTTGACACTATATTTCGAAGAAAGTAAGACACAAACCATCTTCGTCAAACAGCTTTTCCTCTAACAGGAATTCAAAGCTCTTATGTGGATAAACAAACTCCAAACGGGCTTTCCAATAATAAATTAAAGTCTCAGCAAACGTTTTCATCAATTCATCATCTTCACACGCTTCATCTTCTGCCAGTAGAAAGAATTCTGAAAGACAAACTAAATTATTATATTGCTCAACTTCCTTTTTGCTTGAACCGAAGCGAGTAGAAATATTACGTACATTATTTTCAATATTACTATTTAAAAATATTGCTCCGTCATACTCAACAAATTCAGGTGAGAAAAGAGCTGCGCAAGCCAACACGCCTTCTAAACCCACACAATTCGACACGTAGCCGGTGTAACCAATTTTTTCAGGAAATCCTGAAGGGAACCTAGATAAAATTCTAGGCTCGACCAAACCACTTATTGTTTTCATTGCCTCACCTATTGCAATTTAGTGCCTGTCCTTAATTTACTTCAGTGAAGTTCGCTGCACTCTTTGTAATATTAGTCTACTAGTATTCTTTGCCATTTCTCTTCTTCAAGTATGTTTTTGGGAAGCTCGTCGTATACATAAAGCTCATCACCTAGGTTGATAATTGTAATGGATCGTGCTCCCTCGAAAGTCATTAATAAGCCGAATATTATTTTATCACTAACAATTAGGTCGATTTGATCAACTGTTCTTCCAATACCATATTCAAAATTATTATCATTCGAACAATCACACAGAATATCTTGTCCGTATTCGGCCATATTTGCTTCAACGGGAGTTTGATTATCAAAGTGGATTGACTCACCATCCTGATCACACTTGATTCTAACCTGAGAGCCGCCTTCAAAAGTAAAAAGCAGCTCTTGAGGAGAGGATAAATCTCTCTCTCCATCAAATGTATGTATAAGAGCAAAAACAGATAAAAGCCTAAAGCCTAGAATTTCTATTAAAAGGCAACTAACTTCAGGATTTAATTTGTCCATTTAATAATTTCCCTCAAGAGAATTTTTAACTGATGTGTTATTAATTCCATCTTTTAAGACGGTTACAAAAGATCCATCGGCTTTAGTCACCACAACATCACTACCTTTTATCCTGAAATTAAGAAAATCGTTGCCTGTCCTTAATTTACTTTTTTAACTAGCGTTATAACTACAGATCAATCTTCAAATAATATTTCTAGTAACTGTTCGAAGCTATCAGCCACTTGATAGATATTACCTAAATCATTTCTATTTCTTTCGTCTTGAGCATCCCAAAAAACTACCTTCCCATATTGAGCTTCAGACAATACTAAACAAATCAAATCGTTTGTATCGCTACACGCAATTGGGATATATGAATCAGGCAACCTACTTTTATATGCGTTGTAATTCCAGCTTAAGCAGCTAGATTCAATTTTCCTATCTATGCCAAAGAAAACCTGGACGCCTCCAACTTCCTCAGAATACTCCTTTATTGGGAACGCATCTGGCGATGGGCTACCGCCGTTAAATTTTAGTAGAAATTCTTGATAGCTAGTAGGAAACTCTAAGTCAGTATGTAAAGCAATTTCCTTTAACTCTGATTCAGATATAGATCTGCCCGGGCTATCAATTTTATTTAACATTGTATCACTCGCTATTATCCTCTGAATCCGATTGCAAATCGGTGTATGTCCTTAATTTGTACATATTGTGTTTATTACTGGTAGAACGTCCGAAAAGATAGCCAAACTTATCTGACTCAACAACACCTTCGATCGATTTGGCTCCAGTAGTGAAAATCGATGCCTGCCCTTAAACTTTTGCTTTTACGACATCAACGGGGACAGTATGGATGACTGACTCATAGCAGCAATGTGCGAAAAGAGCGTCAGCGCACAACTTAAATCCATTTAATCCGGTGTGTTTCATCGTCTACTTCCCTAAGTCGTACTTTTTCCTCTAGTGTTGACTTCGACACCGTTTACGGCTTGTTCAAGTTCATTCAGCGATTTTTGTAGTGTGATTTCATTCTCAACGACTACTTTTTTCGCTTCATTCACCTTGCTTTCCTCACTTTTCAGATCGGCTGTCTGTGATTGGTCATCTTGAGCGGATGCCACCTTGTCGTCTGATCGGTTAGTATTGGAAAGCTGTAGCTTCTTCGCTTCAAGCTCCATATTCGCTAGGTTAAACTGAGATTTCGCATACTCAAGAGCTTTGCGGTTTGCTACGACCTTATCTGCCAATTCACTGATATTTGAATCTAGCGCCAGCTTTTGGCCAGGGCCATTAACAGATTTAGGCGCCACAGAATCCTGAATAATGTCCAAAACCCTCGATAGGCCTTCTGGTGTCCCCGCCTGAGATGCGTGAACGTTAACGTGATATTTCGCTGAGTTATCACTTGAACGGGTGTTTTCTTTGTGCGAAGAGACACTACCCGAAACATTGGCTGTGACACTCTGCGGGGCCCAGCCCACTTTTGCTTTTGCTGAGAATGAGCCCTTGCTATCGCTCTTCTCAATTGATGCTTCTGAAGATTTGACTTCCATGTCAAAGGTAATATCCACTTCATCCACCATTAAATTGGGAATGTTGACAATAGCGAGAACCGGAACTTCTAGACCAACATCTTCTTGCTCAATGATGTCGTTACCTAAGCCATCCTTGCCCGTTACGACATGACGTGTGTAAGAGAAATCAGCAGTACGTGTTTTTTCACCGTCAAAACCTACGTCCTTGATAAAATCGACGGTCGGTCTTGCCAACATGACCTGCGAATCAAACGCTGCTTTAAGCGGGCTGCCAATCAAACTTTCCATTGGAAGTCCGCTAAAGCGTTTATTATTGTTTTTTAAAGCCATAAGTATTTCCTTTTGAGTGGAGTGAGACTGTGGGCCTCGGGAGTTGCCATTTCTGATGTCGAAATTGATGAATCTTTTCCATCATTCAGTGTAATCTGTTGGGGTATTTGCGTGTTGTATTTGTCGATGACTTTCATCACAGATTCTGTTGCCACGCTCGATTTGAATATCGATGTGGGTGATATGGGGTTGAAAATCGGTGCCTGTCCTTAATTTAGTCCTTAATTTAAAAATGCTCCATAGGCACTTCGCGCTATGACATGGTAGTTGTCATAATTGGCAAACTCTGTGCCCTTGAGGAAGCACTCAAGCACATCTTCAAACTCGGCGGGATTAGTGATCCAAAATAGGCCACCCTTAAAGCCAGAGAATCCGACCATTTGCCAATACTTCAATAACTGGTCAGGAAGTATGCCCCGATAAGCTTCAATGTGTTGGTCTGTGGCCTGAACATACGTGGTGGGCTCGCCAAATTCTTCCAAAAACATTTCAAAATCTTCGTCAGGCACTGCATTTTCCTCGTTTCATTTGTTTGTCACAGCTACGCCTTTCCGATTGTCTTTAAGCCTGCTTCTGGCATTAGATTGTGCCCGCGTTTAGACGTTTACGATATCAGAAAGCCCAAAAAACGCTTAGTGCGAGCTTAACGACATTGGCTAACCTTCATAATGCTTGATGACGTTGCTGACCATAGCGGCCATATCAATGACTTCGGCACCGCCTAAATCAGCCATGATGTGCAAGAACACCTGCAGATTCTCTTTGGCCATAGCATCAACGGATTTTTTACCGCCCATAAATAGGTAGGGGGTAAAGACCATGACCTCGTCTTTACCCACTGGGCCATACGTTTTGAGTACAGATGGGAAGAGGGGTATTGATTCAGTATCCATATCTACATCATCAACCTCTTGAAAACCAAAAAGCCTCCCTATAACAGCATTCTCAGAACCTTGCGATATCTGGTTTTCATCCCCTTCGCCAATAATAATCCAATTTAGTGCAGGCAGGATTTCAAGTGATTCACCAGTTCGTTCTCCCCAAAGGTAGAGATCACCATAAGCATTTCGCGCTATGACATGGTAGTTGTCATAATCGGCAAACTCTGTGTCCTTGAGGAAGCACTCAAGCACATCTTCAAACTCGGCGGGATTAGTGATCCAAAATAGGCCATCCTTAAAGCCAGAGAATCCGACCATTTGCCAATACTTCAATAACTGGTCAGGAAGTATGCCCCGATAAGCTTCAATGTGTTGGTCTGTGGCCTGAACATACGTGGTGGGCTCGCCAAATTCTTCCAAAAACATTTCAAAATCTTCGTCAGGCACTGCATTTTCCTCGTTTCATTTGTTTGTCACAGCTACGCCTTTCCGATTGTCTTTAAGCCTGCTTCCGGCATTAGATTGTGCCCGCGTTTAGACGTTTACGATATCAGAACGCTCATCACAGAAAGCCAAAAAAACGCTTAGTGCGAGCTGGACGACATTGGCTAACCTTCATAATGCTTGATGACGTTACTGACCATAGAGGCCATATCAATGACTTCGGCACCGCCTAAATCAGCCATGATGTGCAAGAACACCTGCAGATTCTC
>NZ_JXXU01000121.1 GCF_000967495.1 Vibrio neptunius
ACATGGTAGTTGTCATAATCGGCAAACTCTGTGTCCTTGAGGAAGGACTCAAGCACATCTTCAAACTCGGCGGGATTAGTGATCCAAAATAGGCCATTCTTAAAGCCAGAGAATCCGACCATTTGCCAATACTCAAGCAACTGGTCAGGAAGTATGCCCCGATAAGCTTCAATGTGTTGGTCTGTGGCCTGAACATACGTGGTGGGTTCGCCAAACTCTTCCAAAAACATTTCAAAATCTTCGTCAGACACTGCGTTTTCCTCGTTTCATTTGTT
>NZ_JXXU01000122.1 GCF_000967495.1 Vibrio neptunius
CCTATTATACTTTCCATAATGGACTCCTTTCATCGAGGTTTTGTGTCATGGGAAAGGTATTTTTACACGTGATTGTTCTCCTTTTTTCTTTCCAAGTGATGGCTTCAACGACATCATGGAAAGAGTTAATCTGGATAACCGAAGAATACCCACCCTGGACCTATTCCGACAATGGCGTGGCCAGTGGTATATACGTTGAGCTCCTAGAAGCTATTTGGGAAAAAAAGAACGTCGAACGGACTCGACATGAGATACAAGTACTGCCTTGGGCGCGAGGGTTCAAACATTTACAGACGGTTCCCGGCACTGTGCTGTTCTCAATGTCTAGAACACCGGCAAGAGAGCAGTTGGGATTCTTATGGGTTGGCCCTGTGCTGAGTGAAAACCGCATTGCATTAATCGCAAAGAAGGGGCGTTTCGATAACTTAACCACGATGGAAGCCATTAACGCAACGTTTGATTCTGATACCATTGGCGTCGTCAACAAAGACAGTGGTGAGAACTTTTTCTTAGAAAACGGCGGAGCAGATGTGTTACTGCACAAGGTTCATTCGGGGGAGCAATTAGTCAGAATGCTTCAATACGACCGAGTTGACGCGATTAGTTATGCGATGTTTTCAACTCACCATTACTTAGAAAAACTTGGCGAGTCCTTTTCTGATTACGAAGTTCTGTTATACCTAAGCCCAGTTGGGAATGGAGGCTACTTTGCTTTGCACAAAGATACTGACCCACGCCTGGCTGCAAG
>NZ_JXXU01000123.1 GCF_000967495.1 Vibrio neptunius
CTTTTGATGAGGCGGTGACGCAACCTTCAGGCAGCCAACTGGGCGATGAGGCCATTATTTGGGACGCAGTCAGCACGGCTAAAACAGTGTGGGTAGGTCAGGTCAACATTCGCAGCACTGCTGCGAAAGCGGAATCCTTGCCACTGAGTATCAAAGGGTTCGAAGACGCATCAGGCAACCCAGGTACGGAGAACACGGACCACCAGTTTGCGTTGCAGCCAGTAGTGACCATAAACGAGGTAACGGTGAGCGCAGGGGTGGCGACGGTGAAAGGCAGCATGACCCAATCAGGCGATTCGGCGAAAGTGGTACTGACGTTTGCAGACACAGACGGCGTCACGG
>NZ_JXXU01000124.1 GCF_000967495.1 Vibrio neptunius
ATGATGTTTGTTGGTGCCGGTGCCGGGCTATTAATGTCGTTTAAAATGGCTGGAGTGGTCAATAGACCTAAGCAGCGAGTACGCCCTTTCCCTCCCCATACAAATTATAGAATTTATATTGTTCCAGAATGCCGTTATAAAAACGGACTTTTACAATGGCATATGTCACCAATGATTGACCCTGAAGTAGAAGGTGAAAAGATGGAAGCTATTTATCGTGAAAATAGGATATTTTATTTTTCTCGCTATGCCGCCTCACCTAAAGAGCAAAAGCAGTTTCTAAAACACCTAAGGCAATTAGTTACTGTTATAGAAGAGGAGTAAATTTTTACTGGCTCCCTAAACAGGGAGCCTGTGTGTATTGGGGTTGAGCAACTGTTGGTGAATCAAAAGCTGAGTAGAACATACCCCTGAACCCAACGTATCAAGTACCAATGGAGGGGCCTCACTGATGTATGTGTCTGTCGATTCGTTACCGGAGCTAACCCCAGAGTATCAACACGCTCAGCAGCAAGCAGTACAAGAGGCTAAGGTGGTCTATCAATTTGA
>NZ_JXXU01000125.1 GCF_000967495.1 Vibrio neptunius
GTGAAGAAGACCTTTATAACTCCAATGTAAGCTTTTACTTCTTAAGTTATGCCGCTTCGCATGAAGAGCAAGCTCAAATAGTAAAACACTTAACCCCCTTTATTAACATTGTCGAAGAAGAGTAAATAGTCACAGGCTCCCTAAACAGGGAGCCTGTGTTCGTGCTGGGGGTTCAGCAACTGTTGGTGAATCAAAAGCTGAGTAGAACATACCCCTGAACCCAACGTATCCAGTACCAATGGAGGGGCCTCACTGATGTATGTATCTGTCGATTCGTTACCGGA
>NZ_JXXU01000126.1 GCF_000967495.1 Vibrio neptunius
GTGGTGCTGGTGGGGCCGATGATGTTTGTTGGTGCCGGCGCCGGGCTGTTATTGTCGTTTAAAATGGCAGGGGTAACTAATCAACCTAGAGTCAGAGTTCGCCCTTTCAACCCTAATATTGAATATGAAATGGCGGACAATCAATGTATGAAGTTCAAAAATAACCTCATCCTTCGTCGAGTCGTGCCTCGTATAGAGTTAGAAAATGATGGTGGTGAAAAAGATGACCTGTTCACTGACAACAAAGAATTTTATTTCCTGACCTATGCCAGTACAGAGCAAGAGCAAATAGAAATGATGCGCCACTTGAAGAGGTTCATCAAAGTTGAACATGAAGACTACTACCATCAGGTGTAGTTGATGGGGCCTAACTGATGTATGTGTCTGTCGATTCGTTACCGGATCTAACCCCAGAATATCAGCAAGCTCAGCAGCAAGCGGTACAAGAGGCCAAGGTGGTCTATCAATTTGAAGAGATGATAGTTCCTGCTACCGATTATGGCGATATTTTCACTTGGATACTCGGGGCTTGTATGTTTTTTTGGATAGGATACCAACTCTCATGGTTAGGGATTCTTGTTGCCTCGTTGTGCGTTTTTGCTTTAGGCAGCTACTTATATTACGCCGGTAACCCAGATGTAAAACA
>NZ_JXXU01000127.1 GCF_000967495.1 Vibrio neptunius
GCCGCCTTACGCTACTCGGGCTATGTGGGCGTTGCTATTTCGATTATTGGGGTGGTGCTGGTGGGGCCGATGATGTTTGTTGGTGCCGGTGCCGGGCTATTAATGTCGTTTAAAATGGCTGGAGTGGTCAATAGACCTAAGCAGCGAGTACAACCTTTCCCCCCTACCGCGAGTTACCGACTTTGTTGCGTTCCGGAAGGCCGATATAAAAATGGACTGATTGAATCGCATTTGTTTCCAATTTTTGAAATGGAAACTGGGGATGAAGAGAGCGAGGATATTTATTGGGAAAATAGGCATTTTTACTTTTCTTACTATATTGCTTCACCGGCAGAACAAGAGCAGCTTTTAAAACACCTAAGGCAATTAGTTACTGTTATAGAAGAAGAGTAAATTTTTACAGGCTCCCTAAACAGGGAGCCTGTGTTCGTACTGGGGTTCAGCGATTGTTGGTGAATAAAAAGCTGAGTAGAACATACCCCTGAACCCAACGTATCAACTACCAATGGAGGGGCCTCACTGATGTATGTGTCTGTCGACTCGTTACCGGAGCTAACCCCAGAGTATCAGCAAGCCCAGCAGCA
>NZ_JXXU01000128.1 GCF_000967495.1 Vibrio neptunius
TTACCGCCCATAAATAGGTAAGGGGTAAATACCATGACCTCGTCTTTACCCACTGGGCCATGTTTTTGATAAACTGAAGGAAATATAAGTGTTTCACCACTTTCAATGTCTGCTGAACTAGGTGATAAAACAGCGAACAGGCGTTGTACAGAAAAGTCAGATTTACCAATTTTAATATCTCGTTCTTTTCCTTTTCGCGTTTTAATCCAGTTAAGATGAGGAACAATATTCAGCGAATCTCCGGTTCTCTCACCCCATAGATAGAGCTCTCCATAGGCACTTCGTGCGATGACATGGTAGTCGTCATAATCGGCAAACTCTGTGTCCTTGAGGAAGGACTCAAGCACATCTTCAAACTCAGCGGGATTAGTAATCCAAAATAGGCCATCTTGAAACCCCGAAAAACCCATCTGTTGCCAATATTCCAGTAGTTTATCGGGTAAGATCCCACGATAGCGCTCTATTTGCTCTGAGGTGGCGACGACAAGTTCTGTCGGGCTACCAAATTTTGACAGAAAAAACTCTAAGTATTCATCATTCATCTTATCTACTTCCGCTTAATGGGCAGCGCTCTAGCGAGACATTCATTTTGGTCTCTGGCCCTAATCTTTCCAAAGCGCGTTGTGCTTGTTCATCCACCTGAGTTAGGCGTGATTTATGGCGCCATTGCGAGCCTATGGAGGCGTTTACTTGTTTGTTGCCCATTCGGTTCACCTTATCTTTACCGCCAGCTATCATATCAGGGTCATGCAAGGCGGCTAGATTATTCATGATTTCTTTTGTTCGTGTGATTGCTCTTGTTTCTGCTTCTATTGGAGTCATTTGCAACTTATAGCTTGTTAATAACGAGCTATTCAATCTGCGAGAAAACTGATATCGGAAATCTTCCTGAGCCATACCTGTTTTCGCACGCCTCATTTTTTCGTAGCGGTTACGGTTTTCAATGTACTCGCCGAC
>NZ_JXXU01000129.1 GCF_000967495.1 Vibrio neptunius
TAGGTAGGGGGTAAAGACCAGGACCTCGTCTTTACCCACTGGGCCATACGTTTTAAGTACAGATGGGAACAAGGGGATTGAGTTGCTCTTAATATCAACATCTTCGAGCTCTTTGAAGCCTAGAAAGCGCTGGATTGCTGAATTAGCTTTTCCAACCGATATATCAATTTCATTCCCGTTAACTGTTTTAATCCAATTTAAATAAGGAATAACAGAAAGTGAATGCCCCGTTCGTTCTCCCCACAAATAGAGTTGACCATAGCAATTGCGCGCGATCACATGGTAGTTGTCATAAT
>NZ_JXXU01000130.1 GCF_000967495.1 Vibrio neptunius
ATGAAACGAGGAAAATGCAGTGCCTGACGAAGATTTTGAAATGTTTTTGGAAGAATTTGGCGAGCCCACCACGTATGTTCAGGCCACAGACCAACACATTGAAGCTTATCGGGGCATACTTCCTGACCAGTTATTGAAGTATTGGCAAATGGTCGGATTCTCTGGCTTTAAGGATGGCCTATTTTGGATCACTAATCCCGCCGAGTTTGAAGATGTGCTTGAGTGCTTC
>NZ_JXXU01000131.1 GCF_000967495.1 Vibrio neptunius
ATGCCTTATATGTTGGCCAACAATAAGTGTTGTTCAAAGCCTATTCGTTGTGAGAAAGATCTAGAACACGGGTGAGATTCTTTTGGTGTGTGTCCTGAATTTGTGAATTTGGGTAGGGAAAGTCAGGCAGAAAAATCAGACTGCCTGTTATTAAAGTGTTCTAAGTATAGAGCGAGAAAGCACTATAAGTGGTTAAATTTATCGGCTATCTCACTGGCTATATTTATTAAAATGTTGATTCGACTAAATAGTAATCTTATTTATGCGTTAATAAACACTTGTGCTAAATTGTCTAGTTCTTCATCTTCTAGGTAAGAAATCATCTCTTCCTCTACATCAGAGATTAATCCAGAGCGTTTAAGTTCAATAAATGCTTCTATAAAAATTTCTTCGTATTTGTGCCAAACTGAGGAATAACCATCATATTCATTGAGTGTTGAACAGAAATCGTAGTCAATCGGGTCTTCATCGTGTGACTCTGGGCAAACTTCGGCTGACTTGACCGCTTTACGACCCTTCGCTTGTTTAATAAATAAGCGGAGTACTTCAGGGTTAAGAGGATAGAAAGTAAAGCATGCGAAAAGGCACCATGTGTACTCTTCATCAGTTAAGCTGCTAAGATCAAGCTCAGGATCCTGTAGCAAGCGGTAAACGTAATCGGCCATATATGAGTCCATTTCTACGTAGTTGCCGATTTCACACATGATCTTGAAAAAAGCAGTCGCAGATATTTTTCTTGCTTGATGCAATTGCTTGAGGCCGGGTTCAATAATATCTTCGAAGAATTGGCTATCAAACTCTGTATAGTGAGCGGTCATTGCGGCTACGTAATGTTCATGAAATGGAAAGCCAATACCAAGCATCATGCTGTTCCGACAGGCTTTTTCAATATAATCTGCCTGATGATGATCGATCAGTTCACCCAAACAAATTTCAAGCTTTATGGTTGTGAGATCGTCCCCCATTAGTTCAGCATATTGTTTGATTTCTGTAATATCTAACGCAGCGGTTACATCTAGATAGCTCTCAAATAATTCTTCACCAAGCGCTGTGACAGTAGCAATGTCTCGCACAGCCAACGCTTTTTTTAAGTTGTCTAACTCATCGGAAATTAAGCCGTTGTCATACCAATCGGAAAAATAGTGCTGAGTCATGATGTTATTTCCTTAATGTTGTGTATACCGCAGACTACCTGCGCATAAAATGAAGATGAG
Organism: Vibrio neptunius; assembly: GCF_000967495.1. Lineage (GTDB taxonomy): Bacteria > Pseudomonadota > Gammaproteobacteria > Enterobacterales > Vibrionaceae > Vibrio > Vibrio neptunius. Next base: position 1,215 of record NZ_JXXU01000131.1, read on the forward strand.
ACAGAACGCAATGTAAATAGGCACAAATAACAGTAATGCATAGTTTTTGAACAAGTAGGGCTAAATTTTTTCTCAGCCAAAATTTACTATTTTTTTTGTTTCATATAAGTTCCGGTGAGTTTATCTTCTTTACAAGAAGGTGCCAACTACGCCTTGTGTTATAAATAGCCGTTTATTGAGTTGTAATTCTATTAGAGAAAATAACTTTTATCGCTATATTTAATTTCTCATTAACTACAGATTGTTCAATATAGATAAAGGTCTACTAAAGCTCAAAATGGTTATTGGTATTGGGGAACGACGCTGGTTCTTTTAGTGTGTGTCCTGAATTTTTGCTGAATTTTTGAATTTTCTGTGTGTGTCCTGAATTTTCTTAAGGCTTGAAGAACGGGTGG
>NZ_JXXU01000132.1 GCF_000967495.1 Vibrio neptunius
CTTGCTGCTTTTCACCGCTGCTTAAGGTGTATTTCCAGTCTTTAAATTGGTCGACATAGTAAAGGTAACTGCTGTCTTCAGCCCATAAAAACTCCGGATAGCCCCGTGAGCGGCCTAGCTCGATATATTCGCCAGTTTGCAAATCTTTAATCACCTTAAACATGCCCTCTTCGGCTGAATAAGCCAGCGCAAGATAACGATTATTGGGTGATATACGCATTAAGCGAACCCTGCCATTAAATTCATCGGCGACCAAACGCAGATCGGTGCCATCGGTTTTAATGCTCCATACTTTATCGCGCCGCTCATAAAGATCTTTTGAAACATTGCTGCCATTGTCCCAGCGGAATACCACACGCGGTAGATCGTACGAGTCTTGGTTGTTGAGATCTTCTCGGGGCCACTCTTTGGCCTTGTAAATAGCGTAACTTGGTTTCCCTGTATCTGGATCGTAAGTAACGTAGTTATGCTCTGTTATATACACCCGACCATCGTCCCATTGCTGGGCATTTTTGGCCGCGATCCGCTCTTCAACCGTTAGCGGTGGCGCAGCAACAGACTGCTGGGTTTGTGGTGGTTCGACGCTGGCCGTTGGATTGGGCTGCGTTTTTTGCCACTTGCACCCTGCCA
>NZ_JXXU01000133.1 GCF_000967495.1 Vibrio neptunius
TCGAACCACCACAAACCCCGCAGTCTGTTGCTGCGCCACCGCTAACGGTTGAAGAGCGGATCGCGGCCAAAAATGCCCAGCAATGGGACGATGGTCGGGTGTATATAACAGAGCATAACTACGTTACTTACGATCCAGACACAGGGAAACCAAGTTACGCTATTTACAAGGCCAAAGAGTGGCCCCGAGAAGATCTCAACAACCAAGACTCGTACGATCTACCGCGTGTGGTATTCCGCTGGGACAATGGCAGCAATGTTTCAAAAGATCTTTATGAGCGGCGCGATAAAGTATGGAGCATTAAAACCGATG
>NZ_JXXU01000134.1 GCF_000967495.1 Vibrio neptunius
ATCCAGTTTTCCAGTTATCCGTAGGACGAAGTCCGTTCCCGTCTCCCGCATCCTATATCACTAGCCGCTGTCTCGTCCTAAAATACGTTGATAGTTTTTGCTAAGTCAGCAGCGCAAGCTGCTGACTTTTTTCATGCACTTCAGTTGGCGTTCTCATTCCTAAACTTAAGTGCGGCCTCATATTATTGTAAACGTCGATTGATTCGCTAACCAAACGTTTTAAGTCTTCCAAACTTCGACATTTATATAGCAAGAACTCTTGTTTTAGAATGCCATTAACTCGCTCTGCTAGAGCATTCTGATAACAATCATATCCATCTGTCATTGAGGGAACCATTCCTGCCTGACGTAGCTTGGTTTGGTATAGCCCCGAGCAATACTGCAGTCCTCTATCTGAATGGTGGATAGCTGCATGCCTATAGTGTCGATTTTTGACGGCCATACCTAAAGCTTTGGCAACATCTGATGCTTTCATTTCGTTACTTAGCTCATAGCCCATGATTTTTCGGCTATAGGCATCGGTGTGTCTCGTCCTAAAATAC
>NZ_JXXU01000135.1 GCF_000967495.1 Vibrio neptunius
GTTCGTCATGGTGTAGTGGCGGTGAATTAGATATGTCATTCCATAGAGCGACGAAGGAGCGAGTAGGGAATTTCGTAAAGGCTCGCTCAATAGTTCTTTTTTCAAACTTTTTATTCAGAGAACTCATCTACTATTGGTGCTGCCTGGGGCTCGGTATAAGGAATTTATGTGAAACAACCTGCGGTGTATATATTGGCCAACCAGTCAGGGAACTGTTTGTACATTGGTGTAACGAGTGATTTAAAAGCAAGGGTATGGCAGCACAAGAATGGCAGTGTCGGAGGGTTTAGCAAGCGATATAACATCGACTGTCTAGTTTACTATGAGCTTTTTCTTGATATCACAGACGCGATTTGTAGAGAGAAGCAGTTGAAAAAGTGGAAGCGAAAATGGAAGGAGAATTTAATCGCGAAAACGAATCGGTGCTGGGTAGACTTATACGACTCTCTTTAAGAGATTCCTGACTCTGTCGTACCTCCTTCTCAGGAATGACAGAACAATTGAACTCGTTCTGTCACTATCTATTGAATACTTAGAACAACTTACTTGACCAACCTAGCTTGTTTCTCAGTACATGGTAATAGCTGTAATCTTTCGGGTGGATCAAATTTAACGTATTGGGGCTTTGGTAAATATGAATTTCATCGCCCGGTGATACTGGTAGAGAAACTTGGCCGTCACAGCCAACTTCTTGAGTCCCTCTATTGTCTGGAGAGACAACCAGTTTAATACGACGTTTACTGTCTACAACTAACGGGCGGCTGGATAAAGTATGTGGAAACATAGGTACAAGAGAAATGGCATTTAGACTGGGTGATAAAATAGGCCCGCCGCCAGAAAGTGAATAAGCCGTTGAACCTGTCGGTGTAGAAACAATTAGCCCGTCGGCGCGCAGAGAAAAGGCGAAGCTTTCGTCTATATATACTTCGAACTCAATCATATGAGCCACTTGCCCAGGGTGCAGTACCGCTTCATTTAAGGCGGCGTTATGGCTCTTTACTTGCCCATGGCGGTGTACTTCGGCTTCGAGTAAAAAGCGTTCCTCTTCAAAGAATTCGCCATCAAGTACTTTTTTAAGTGCAGACTGAAAGTCTTCTGGATTGAGGTCGGTCAGGAAGCCAAGATTACCTCGGTTCACACCAATTACTGAGATATTGAAGCGCGAGAGTACTCTTGCTGCACCAAGCATATTACCATCACCACCGACGACAATCGCTAAGTCTGCTGCTTTACCCAGTTGAATCAGGCTCGCAAAATGTTCATTTGGTATATCGTCTAAAATTTCCGCTAACCTATCGTCAATAAAAACCTGATACCCTTCCGATTGGAGCCAGATATAGAGCTCTCTATGGGTCTGAATGGCTTGCTGATCTCGGGGTTTACCGATGATGGCGATCACTTCAAAAGGCTTTTTCATAGGTTTTCCGCACTAAATAGGCTTGATTCGACAATCTTCATCCCCATAATAATGGCAAGTTAGCTATTTATGCGAATTTTTATGTACCGAAAAGCGATAAACGTGATGCTTTAGGTACAGATGGAATTAAATTCTGGAGATATCATGAGCAACGAAGAAAACAAGATCAAAGAAGAAGAACTACAGCAGCAAGACACTGCACAAGAAGTTGAAGCAGAAGTTGTAGGTACTGACGCTGATATCGAATGGAACGAAGAAACAGACCAAGATGAACAAGAGTCGAAGGTTGCTCAACTTGAAGCGGCACTTCTATCGAGTGAAGCGAAAGTAAAAGAGCAACAAGACTCTGTTCTTCGTGCTAAAGCTGAAGTTGAAAATATGCGCCGCCGTACAGAGACGGAAATTGACAAGGCACGTAAATATGCACTGAACAAGTTTGCAGAAGAACTGTTGCCGGTTATCGACAACCTTGAGCGTGCAATTCAAGCTGCCGATACAGATAATGAAGCAGTGAAACCAATCGTTGAAGGTGTTGAGCTTACACATAAAACGTTCGTTGATACGGTCGCTAAGTTTGGTTTGAAAGAAATTAACCCGGAAGGTGAAGCGTTCAACCCTGAAATGCATCAGGCGATGTCTATTCAGGAGAGCCCAGATCACGAGTCAAACACGGTTATGTTTGTCATGCAGAAAGGCTATGAGTTGAATGGTCGTGTGATTCGCCCTGCGATGGTGATGGTGGCGAAATAACTGCTCCCCCTAGACTGGTGAAGTTAAAGAAAAGAGAGGTCAAAACCTCTCTTTTTTTATCTTGTCGAAACGTTGAAAATGACCAAATAAACGCATTGATTCAGTAAATTACATTGTGGTCAAAGTATATTCGAAAATTTATTTCCTATTAGAAATATGTAACATTATCGTAAACAAGCGCTTTATTTTGTAACTTTTGTGTGTATTATGTGCGAACTCTGCCGCGTATTTAGGCGGAATTAACTATAAAATCATAAAATACAAACACAACATTCTGGAGATAAAGGATGGATAAATCGCTTTCAAGCAAGATATTTGTAGGCTTGTTCGCTGGCCTGCTGATTGGTACTGCGATTCAGTACCTGTTTAGCGGAATTGCTATTTTTGATACTTACCTTCTAGGCGCAGCGGAAGGCGCAGGTGGTATGTTCGTATCTCTGATCAAACTTCTCGTTGTTCCACTGGTCTACGTTTCTATCGTATGCGGTATTGTAGATCTAAAAGACATCACTGCGTTTGGTCGTCTTGGCGGTAAAACTTTTGCCCTTTACATCTTTAACACCATCATCGCGATTACCGCGGCACTGACGGTTGGTCTTATATTCCAGCCGGGTGCTGACGCGAATCTAGCGGGTACGATTTCAGAAACGGTTAAGCTAACGACGACTGAAACACCGGATATCTTCTCACTGGTCGTTAACATCGTACCGAGCAACCCGGTTCAGGCATTCGCTAACGGTGACATGCTGCAAATCATTTTCATGGCAATCTTGACAGGTCTTGCTATTCAAGCGCTTGATTCACGCGGTGGCCCTGCGATCCGCACGTTCAAGATGGCTAACGAAATCATGATGAAGCTTGTTGGTCTAGTGATGAGCCTAGCGCCATACGGTGTATTTGCACTGATGATTCAGCTAGGTGCCACGCTTGATGCCAACACACTCATGTCTGTTGCAGGCTACGTCGCACTTGTTGTTTCAATGCTAGTATTCTGGATCTTCTTCTTCTACCCAATGGCAGTAGGCATTGCGACAGGGACTTCTCCAAAGACGTTCCTACGTGCAACTCGTGAGCAGATCCTATTCTCTCTATCGACAGCAAGCTCTAACGCTACGATCCCTGTAACAATGCGTACTCTAACTGAGAAGCTAAAAGTATCTAAGTCAGTAGCAGGCTTTGGTGTACCACTAGGTGCAACCATGAACATGTCTGGTGTTTCTATCTACATCGCACTAGCAACTATCTTTGTTGCGAACGCGTTTGGTCAGCCAATCAATACTGCTGACGTATTCACTCTAGGTTTAACTATCTTGCTGCTATCAATCGGTGCGGGTGGTGTTCCTGGTGGTGGCGTGGTAATGGTCGGTGTTCTTCTTCACCAACTAGGTCTTCCACCAGAAGGTCTTGCAATCATCGCAGCAGTAGACCGTATCAACGATATGTTCTGTACTTCTTCTAACGTAGTAGGCGACACAGCTGTAAATACTATCGTTGCTAAATCAGAAGGTGAAATCGGTAAAGAAGAGGCAGAAGTAGAAGCACAACCTGCACAAGCGAATGCTTAATTTTTAAATGCTGATTATAGAAAGCGAGCCTCAGGGCTCGCTTTCTCATTTAAGGACGCTCCGCTTGAGGAGTTGGGATGCGGGAACGCGTTGCTCCGAGAACGGGCTACGCCCGCGAGAATCGGGAACGGGCTCCGCCCTTCGAGAAAAGAGTCTTACGACTATTTCGGATTCTTCTGCTGGGTTGTTCCATAGATCGAGTAAGGGTTCGACTCGCATTAAGAGCTCCCCAACTCGTTCGTACCTCACTCTTGAGGATGACGTTGTTTGGGATGGCCTGATGTATAAGCAGTCATTCCATAGAACGACGAAGGAGTGAGTAG
>NZ_JXXU01000136.1 GCF_000967495.1 Vibrio neptunius
AAGCAAAATCTGTTGCAAGGAATCGTGGATGAGCTCAATGACCATATTGAGTTTTATAAGCTTGATACCCCTTTGCGTAGGACTCATTTTTTCGCGCAGATAATGCAAGAAACTGGCTCTTGGTTATCAATAAAAGAGTCGTTTAGGTATAGCTTTAGTGGTTTGACAAATACATTTGAGGCTTTCGCCAATGATCTATCCTCAGCGAAGGTGCTATCTTACGACGATAGTGTTAAAGGTAAAAACACAAAGAGGAATGGTGAACCATTGTCATCTGTGGATTTTGAGAAGATAGCCAACATTGCCTATGGAGGTCGGAATGGTAATGTCGATGAAGGGGATGGTTGGAAGTATAGAGGGCGAGGTTTAAAGCAATTAACCGGTAAAGATAACTACATGGCTTTTACTCAGTGGCATCAAAACAACTCTGGCGAATGGCCTGAAGATAGTCATTTATCTTTTGTAGAAAAGCCTAGTCTATTACTGGACATAAAGTATGCAACACGTTCAGCGGCTTTTTTCTGGGTTCATAACAAACTCTATCAGCTTGCAGACAATGGTACTGATTATTCTGTATCTTATTCCATCACTAAAGTTGTTAATCTTCATACAGACAGTTACCAATATAGATTTAATAACTTTAATCAGCTCTATACAAAGGGGGTGTTTGAATGAGGTTGTTTTTTTTCTCAGTTTTATGGTTATTCTCATTTCTTGCTTATGCATCATCGGCACCCAAAGACAAGGAAGAATTGGTTTTCTCCTGTGATTTAAAAAGTAATGAACGCCTTTTGGCCTATTTTAAACGGATTAACAAAACGCTGTATTTTTTAGTCAGTGGGGATGAGCGGAAAATTGTTTATCAACCACAGGAAGGCATGGGGTTAGATAACTATCAGTGGGTTAATATCTCCGCTAGGGAACCTGAATATGTGCCATTGAGGTTTAAAGTTGATGATGAACATAATGCTTATTTCGCTATGACAAAGGGTTGGATAAGGCTACAGATTATGGACCCTAAACTACTTATCGAAGATGATGATGCTATTTATTATAGCTGTATTGAAGGGACGGTAAAAGAATTTGATGTAAATATATTTCATCAAATAAAGAGGGTAGAACCTAATAAATTTGAAGCGTGGAATTAGTTGTCTGCGTCAAAATATTTGGATACACACCAGTAAAAAGAAAGATAGGTTTACCAAATAACCTTGAGGTTTTTTCTTGTGAATCGCTATAACTATGGGTTTGCGTAGGAATAATTTTAATAAGCTATGGGACGCTGAGGTGTTTGAATGAAGTTGAGAAGGTTATTATCGGCTCTAATTGTTAACGTTGTATTTGTACCAACAGTTTATGCTCATCCGTCAATCGTTAAAGAAGATGACACTTTGAATCGAACACTCTGTCAAGATGATGAAGATATCTATTTTAATGCTCAACTAAAAAATGGAAAAATAGCGTCTTTGTGCGCTTATCAGCATTACAGCCCTGATACTGGCTACGTTAAATACCGCTATGGAGATGTGGGTAGCGTCGAGTTAGAGTTCCCAAGTGATAAAAAGCCACCAAGAGGGCGCTTTTTAACTTATCACGCCCGTTTAGGGCCTAATTTACAAGGGCATGACGTCTACTTTTACATTAATGATTATCGATATTTGCTCTCTTCATTTAATCATGGATGTCATGTTAGTGTACATAATGTCTCTTCAATTAAAAGCGTGAGATTATTTCTAGAGCGCTGTGAAAAACAATCAAAATTGAAAGTAGATAGACGCAGAACGGGGCTGCTTCTTGATGAAGCTGAAGTGTATGAAAAATTCCCAGAACAATCTCAAGACCCAACAGAGCCACAGTTTCATAGTCCATAAATACCATATTTTATTACACTTCGATGCTTTAGTGCGCAGTGGATTGTTTCGGTGGAACAATGATTCACTAAAGCTCGTGATAGCGGCCATTTTTTTCACCTGATAGTAAGAAAAATGAGTGGAATAAACGATGAAAATGGGAAATAG
>NZ_JXXU01000137.1 GCF_000967495.1 Vibrio neptunius
GTTATAAAGGTCTTCTTCACTGTCATCGTCATTATCATCCATTTCGATCATTGGGAACATATGCCAATGAACAAGGTTGTTTTTATATTGGATGCCTGCAATGTAGAATTGATAGTTAAGCAGAGAGTGAAATGGCAACACTCGCTGCCTAGGTCTATTGACCACTCCGGCCATTTTAAACGACATTAATAGCCCAGCGCCGGCACCAACAAACATCATCGGCCCCACCAGCACCACCCCAATAAT
>NZ_JXXU01000138.1 GCF_000967495.1 Vibrio neptunius
CAATGTGTCTCCTTGTCGAACAATAAGAAGTTAGCAATCATTCAAACAAGAGTTTGTAGTCAGTCCCTCGAAAAGGGAGAAATCATACTTATTTAGTCCTTTTGGTGTGTGTCCAGTCCTTTTGGTGTGTGTCCTGAATTTGCTTGAATTTGTGCTGAATTTGTTTGTTTCTTTAATTTGTTTACTTAATTTTTATCTATTTGCTCTGCATCAAGCCAATAAAAATGAGATCTTTTAGTGTCCATGGTGCTTGATTACAATCGAGTCAGAAAGCAGATTACCCCTGCGTATCAAACCTGCTTAACTTTTGGCAGAAAAATGCCGCTTAATAAGATATCCCGTTTGGCCGAATCAGGTCACTAGTAAAGATATTGCAGTGTTAGCACTGTCAGATATTGAACAATACAGAATGAAAACACTCTGAAAAGCAAGGAAAAGTTATGACAAAAAGTACAAGCGAAGATTTATTGCCTGATGATAGATTTGAGCGCTTAGATATTACCTATGAACAAACGCCTATGTATCGTCGTCGTTGGTTTATTTGTATATCGATGCTGTTTTTTATCCCGTTGACATTATTCTTAGTCTTGAGTGGGGATGTCTATTTGAAGCGCAAAGGGGTCGTTTATAGGATGCTGCCTACGCAGAAAAAATTTATTGTAGTTGCTTGTTCTGGATTAATCCTTGTTGGCTTATTCAGGGTAATGATACCTGGATAGTAACTATATTAATAATTTATTTTTACATTCAGCATACTCCGCAACAAAAATAAGAACTGTCAGTCACTGAAGTTTTTTGGAAAGTGGCGCACTGTATTCCAATAGGTGCGCTTAACTTCACATAATAAAGATGTCATTACTTTTAAAATAGTTTCACTACTTGAGACAATCGATAAGATACGAATCTAGAAGCGTACTTAGCTCAGAATTGTTCATCACCTCTACAAGCTTCATTTACCCTTGGCACCTCCTTACTCGAAATTTTTCACTTTAAGCCGACATCCAAGACTTACATAATGAAAACAATAATGTATATTATAAAAATCATTCAAATTAGACAGTGAGAATGCCGCCTCAAACAAATCTGTTTTTGGTGTGTGTTTTTGGTGTGTGTCCTGTGTGTTTTTGGTGTTTTTGGTGTGTGTCCTGAATTACGTCGCTGAAATACGACTCACCTATTCATCGGATAAATATAAAGTAGTTGATTATAACTATGCTTTTCTAAAATATTATTACGCAATGAAAGCAGGCTCAGAAGTTGCGCCAGAGCGATTAGGCTATATGTATCAATATGGGTTGGGGTTGGGGATGGATAAAGATATCGAACAAGCCAAATCGTTATACTCTATGGGAGCCCTGTACAATGATCCATATGCTCAGTTTTATTATGCTGAATTATATCTTGATGAAAAATATGGGATGATGGATTTATTGCACGCTTTCAAGTGGTCTTACTGGGCTAATAAAAACAACCATCCAGGCGCTGAAAAGCAGTTTAAAGCAATCTCTGACAAACTAACGGAATCACAAATAAAAAGAGGCTTACGTGCCGCTCAGCAATGTAAAGTAAAACCAGTGAAAAGTTTTGGCTTTCAAATCGGGTATAGACTGGGAGATACGGGCAAAATATATCGATAGGGTATCTCGCTCAATAAGGCATTAAAAAAAGATAAGCCATTTCATCGCATTGGGCAGTCCCCAGGGCGGGAGCATACTTT
>NZ_JXXU01000139.1 GCF_000967495.1 Vibrio neptunius
AACCCTGCAAGAGATGGAAAGGTCGGCTCCTTACCCGGATACGCGTCGCCAACAAACCACCGTAGGTTACAGTATCGCGTGGTTTGTTAATAACACAGGTGCAGTGCTAAAAGGGCTATCACTGACTAAAATCCAAGGCAAAAGTGGTGTAATGGAGAATACGCTAAAGACACTCAAAACCAGTAAGATGGAAGGTGTGAAAATTGCAGATGTTCTTAACGCTCAGCGCTATATTGCCCATTCACTGATTGCCGGAGTTGCAGGGGTGATCGCCGCGGGGCTAGAAGGATGGCAAGTCGTCGAGGATTTATCAGCATCAAAAAGTTCGTCGCAAACACTGTTGTTGGTTGCTAAAGCTGGTGCACTCGGAATACAGGTGGTGAGTTGGGGTGGATTGGTCGTTAACTCGCTAAGAACTCGTTTAGGCCTGATATTCGTCGGTGAAGTATTACAAGGTTGGATGTTAGCCATTAACTTCTGGGGCGCGGCTCTGTATGCGGCAGTGACCATACTGCTATTGCTGACTAAACGAACCCCGCTGGAAACCTGGCTGCGCCATTCAATATGGGGCAAAGAGCCAGACTTTAACCGCAGTGCTGTAGATGAATACCACGCCTTACTGGCTTTGCTTAACCAGCCGTCAATCCAGTTTCGCACCACTGCGCGACGTATTGATAGAGCGGAGTCAAGCCACAGCGCGACCGTCCATTTTAAACAAGAAATGACCATCCTGCTGCCCAACGCTTATGACAATGAAGCCGTGACCCTGAGCATCGAAAGCGGCTTTCCGCCCTCGGATTATCAGAACTTTACCGCTCACACCTTATTCAGCGGCCAAGTAACACGCGATAAAAATGAGCCGACCCTGTGCCGCTATCACTTACCTTTACCTCAACCACTGCAAAACCTAGTGGCGCAAGGGCAAGGGACCATCAGGCAAGAAAGACTCAACGTGTTCGTTGGTCGCCATGCCAATAA
>NZ_JXXU01000140.1 GCF_000967495.1 Vibrio neptunius
AATTCCTAAGAATTAGTCGAAGATCTTAGCAACAACACCAGCACCTACTGTACGGCCACCTTCACGGATAGCGAAACGTAGACCTTCATCCATTGCGATTGGAGCGATTAGCTCTACTTGCATTTGGATGTTGTCGCCAGGCATTACCATTTCTACGCCTTCTGGTAGAGAGATATCACCTGTTACGTCAGTTGTACGGAAGTAGAACTGTGGACGGTAGCCTTTGAAGAATGGAGTGTGACGACCACCTTCATCTTTAGACAGTACGTATACTTCTGATTCGAACTTAGTGTGTGGGTTGATTGACTTAGGAGCCGCTAGTACTTGACCACGCTCTACTTCGTCACGCTTAGTACCACGTAGAAGTGCACCAACGTTCTCACCCGCACGACCTTCGTCTAGAAGCTTACGGAACATTTCAACACCAGTACAAGTAGTTGTTGTAGTTTCTTTAATACCTACGATTTCTACTTCATCACCTACTGTTAGGATACCGCGCTCGATACGACCAGTTACTACTGTACCACGACCTTGGATTGAGAATACGTCTTCGATTGGTAGTAGGAATGGTTGGTCTACTGCACGCTCTGGCTCTGGGATGTAAGAGTCTAGGGCTTCAGCAAGCTCAACGATCTTGTCTTCCCACTGCTTCTCGCCGTTTAGTGCGCCTAGTGCAGAACCTTGGATAACTGGTAGGTCATCACCTGGGAAGTCGTACTCAGATAGAAGTTCACGAACTTCCATTTCTACTAGCTCTAGTAGCTCTTCATCGTCAACCATATCACATTTGTTCATGAATACGATGATGTATGGGATACCAACCTGACGGCCTAGTAGGATGTGCTCACGAGTTTGTGGCATTGGGCCATCTGTCGCAGCAACAACTAGGATACCACCGTCCATCTGTGCAGCACCTGTGATCATGTTTTTAACATAATCCGCGTGTCCTGGACAGTCTACGTGTGCGTAGTGACGAGTTGGAGTGTCGTACTCAACGTGAGATGTTGCGATTGTGATACCGCGCTCACGCTCTTCTGGAGCGTTATCGATAGATGCGAAGTCTTTCGCTTCACCGCCGTACACTTTAGATAGAGTTGTACAGATTGCAGCAGTTAGAGTTGTTTTACCGTGGTCAACGTGGCCGATAGTACCAACGTTTACGTGCGGTTT
>NZ_JXXU01000141.1 GCF_000967495.1 Vibrio neptunius
ACTCACCAAATCATCTCAGGGTTATGTTGATAAACGGCCAACTTTGAGGAATATTGTCGCCGACTTGGATTTGAGGAAGGTATTTTATTGAATATCGGTACGTTTATTTCAACACCATGTCAGCTATCAAGCTGTGGAGGAATTTCTAACAGCTTTCGAGTGACGCTTACTCAAAGGTGAGTAAATGAAGCTTTTTCTTATTCAGGGCGGTTTTGGCGATGATAGCCTTGGCTTGACTGCCTACCGCCGTGACGTGAAATTTCTCCAATTGAGTACACACCTTGAGCCAGTTATTTCTGTCTCCTCCAAGCCTATCTAATATGGGTGGCAGGTTGGTATTCATCGATGCTTTGTTGGGCCGAATTTGACGGGCTGTCCAGTCGACTAATTCAAGATAATCCATCAATCGAAAAGGAATGCCGTCTCTTTTTAAGTTACTCTCGTGACCGATAAATGGATGAAGGCAAGGGGCTGTAGATTGCTGTTGGTTTAAGGCGTCGATTCGAGCTTTGATGGAAGTGAATTCTGAGTCTTCGGGTTTAGTGGCAATGCCTGCTCGAATAGGATTGAGGTCTACGTACGCCATCGCAGCGGCTAGGGCTTTTTCATCAAGCAAAGCTTGGCTTTTAAATCGGCTTTCCCAGAAATGCCCAGTGCAGCTATCTTCTTTGTTCGCTTTGCAAGCAATATCGTAGTTAAGCTCCTTCATATACCAGCTTAAATCCCACAGACGTTCTCGCCAACGCTCAATAATCTCGATACATTT
>NZ_JXXU01000142.1 GCF_000967495.1 Vibrio neptunius
TCGACAAGGAGACACATTGATGACAACCGCGCGCAAGCAACTTATCTCGATTGAAGCCACATCCTATTATCATTGTGTTTCTCGTTGTGTGAGGCGCAGCTTTTTATGTGGTGAAGACCCGCAAACCCTAGTGAGTTATGAGCACCGAAGAGAGTGGATTGTCAACAAAATGCACTCGCTTGCGGAGCTCTACTGCATCGATATTTGTGCTTACGCCATCATGAGTAATCACTACCACTTAGTCGTCAATATCAACCGAGAGAGAGCCTTGGGCTT
>NZ_JXXU01000143.1 GCF_000967495.1 Vibrio neptunius
AGAGTAGGGAATCTCTAAAGGTTTTCTAGTTGTTGTAAAAGCTCCCCAACTCGTTCGTCCCTCACTCTTGAGGGGGACGATTTAACTGATTGAAATAAAAAGGGGTGATGCTGCACATCACCCCTTTTAGTATGTTATTGCTTACTAGTCGCCGTATTGCGCTTCAAACCAACTTTCTAAAATGACTACCGCAGATTGGCAATCAACATTGCCTTTGCTCAAGGCTTTATAGCCACCCATTTCGAATAGATCTGCGCGAGCTTCCGTTGTAGAAAGCCTTTCATCGTGTAGTTCGACAGGAAGGCCGAAACGGCCTTGAAGACGATTAGCAAACTTTTTCGCTCTAGGAGTAATCGTTTCCAGATCTTTGCCGTGAAGGTCTGTTGGCAAACCGACAACCAGTAAATTTGGCTGCCACTCTATGATCTGCTTTTCAATATCGTCCCAGTTGGGAATGCCATCGTTGGCTTTAAAGGCTTTCAGCGGTGATGCCGTGCCTGTAATCTCCTGACCAATGGCACTGCCAATACTTTTAGTGCCAAAGTCAAAAGCCATAATTGTTCTAGACATAAATTATTAGTGATGAGGTTATGCGTGACCAATATCGCTGGACAGTTGAGACGCGTCGATGCCCAGCATCTGCACAGCTTTCTGCCAACGTTCATTGATCGGTGTGTTAAACATGACATCAGGGTCGGCTTCAATCGTTAGCCAAGAGTTTTCCGAAAGTTCAATTTCCAATTGGCCTGCTTCCCAGCCAGAATAGCCTAATGCAACAATGTATTCTGGTGGTTCGGCTTCTGTACCGAGCACCGCGAGGATATCCTTCGAAGTGGTAACAGAGATACAGTCAGTCATCTGGATGCTGGATTCATAATGATCTTTCGGTTGGTGAAGAATAAACCCTCGGTCTCCTGAAACCGGGCCGCCATTGAGTACCGGTTTCTCAAGGCTACCGACTTTGAGTTGAGGCTGAGTTGCTTCAACGTCGACCTGCTTGAGCATTTTACCTACTGTGATGTCGATTGGAGCATTAATCATTAAACCCATCGCGCCATCATCATTGTGTTCACATACGTAGATAACGCTGCGTTGGAAGTAGGGATCTTTCATCCCTGGCATAGCAACTAAAAAGTGGTTGGTTAAATTCATAGTTACTCCAGCGTAAAATGGGCGGCAAGTTATCGCCCAATGATCATATGAATAAATTACTGCTTGTTGAGGCGACGCTCTATAGCGTCCATCAATTTACCCGTAATTGAGATATCAAATGCAGCCTCGATTTCGCGAATACAGGTTGGGCTGGTTACATTTATCTCAGTTAACTTGTCACCAATGACGTCGAGACCTACAAAAATCAAACCTTTTTCCTTAAGTGTAGGCGCTACAGCCGCTGCGATCTGTTTATCTGTTTCGCTCAGAGGTCGGGCTTCACCGGTGCCGCCTGCCGCAAGGTTGCCGCGAGTTTCTCCTTTTGCCGGAATACGCGCTAGGCAATAAGGCATAGCTTCGCCGTCCACGACCAGAATTCGCTTGTCGCCGTTGCTGATGTCTGGAACGAATGTTTGTGCCATCGCATAGTTTTGACCGTGGTTAGTCAGGGTTTCGATAATCACAGAAACATTTGGATCGTTCTCTTTGACTCGAAAAATAGATGCACCACCCATGCCATCTAGTGGTTTTAAGATCACATCTCCGTGCTGTTCGCGGAATTGTTTAATCTTCTCTGCTTTGCGGGTCACGATTGTGGTTGGGGTAAGTTCAGGGAACCAAGCTGTGAAAAGCTTTTCATTACAGTCACGTAGGCTTTGAGGTTTGTTGACTATTAATGTACCTTTCTCTTCTGCGCGCTCAAGAATGTAGGTCGCGTAGATGTACTCTGTATCAAACGGAGGATCTTTGCGCATCAAAACTGCATCAAGCTCTGACAATTCAATCGTTTGCTCTGACTTAAACTGAAACCAGCCAGTTGGATCTTCTTTGAGTTCCACCACTTTAGTATCAGCAACAGCGACACCTTGGTCTAGGTGCAGATCATGCATTTCCATATAGTGGATTTCGTAGCCGCGGCGCTGCGCTTCAAGCATCATGGCAAAGCTAGAGTCTTTCTTGATATTGATGGACTCGATAGGGTCCATCACGATACCTAATTTGATCATGGTTTTTCTCCGTTTAACCAAGGTCGCCAAAGCGAACTTGAAGGGCAGTAATTGCGGTAAGAGCAGCGGTCTCTGTGCGTAATACGCGTGGGCCTAGCAGAGTCTCTTCAAATTGATATTCTCGGGTTTTCTCGATTTCTTCTGCGGATAAGCCACCTTCGGGGCCGATCAACAGGCGAACTTTCTCGACCGGATCTGGCAGCGTATTGATTGAGTATTTTGCTCTTGGGTGAAGATTGAGTTTAAGGCCATCGTAGTCTTCTGCACACCACTCATCTAACTGCATGATAGGGCGAATCTGCGGAACGATATTACGCCCACTTTGCTCGCAAGCGCTGATGGCCACTTTCTGCCATTGGGCGAGCTTTTTCTCAAAACGTTTTTGATCCAGCTTGACGCCACAACGCTCAGAAATCAATGGAGTAATGGTATTGACGCCCAACTCTACGGACTTCTGAATGGTGAATTCCATCTTTTCTCCGCGAGAAATGACCTGACCCAAATGTAAGTCCAGCGGTGACTCACTGCTACGTTCAACACGTTCAGTGATGTTCACCATGACGGACTTTTTGGTGACCTCTTCAATTACGGCAGGAAACTCGGCGCCATAGCCATCAAAAAGCAATACTTCTTGTCCAGCTTTCATCCGCAAGACTCTTCCTACATGGCCGGCTGCGTCTTCGTCAAGCGCTAAACTGCCAAGTTGGGTTATAGGTTCAGGGTGATAAATTCGAGGAATTCGCATCAGCTATGTATCCGGCCAGATAATTGAGAATGAACTCCTAACATGGATGCTTTGTGCCTAAAAAACAAGGGGCAGGCTATACATATCGCCACAATTCATAAGGGGCAATTACAGAGCCTGGCATGCTTTGAAAACGAAAGGGTTATGATTGCCCTGAATCTTGAAAATTCGGCGTTCACGCTCACATTCCCATTTGTCGACTGGGTAGAGTTTATTCCAAGCTGTCATGAGTTGACTTTGTTGCTTAGATAGCTTGAATCCGTATTCCTGACTCATGTACAGATAAGTTCGAGCAATGGAGCCTTTGGCGCGGTTTGGTGGCATGGCCTTTCGCTGCTTAAAGTTGACCTGCATCTCGCATCGGCCATAAGTAACACCATCCACACCATTCCATTGACTGAAATTATAATTCGAACGATCACCGTTCACTTCACCGATGGCTGGAGTGAGGTTATGTAGGTCGGCTTCCATTGAACGAAAAACGGTGTCATTTTTGGTGCAGTTTTTTCGCCCACCAGACTGCCAACATTGAAGTTGGTGGCCAAACTGCCAGGCTGGAACAACATGCTCCCATTCGATTCTTGAGGCTCGTTTTTGTTGTTTTCTTACTTCGTAGCCACATGACTCTAAATCGGGAATACCTTTCTTTCCCTGCCAGGTAATATCACATCCACAGTAAAAGCTGGTGGGGTGATCTGCATATATTTTCAGCGCTTCTTTTTTGGCTTTCGAAAACGAAGAGGGAGGTGCAGATAGGGCCTGAAATGAAGTGATCAGTGAAGTTAAGCAAACGAAAAATACTCGAATTTTCATGTCGATAAGTATGAGAAAAGTATGACTTATCGCAGTCTACCACGCATTTTAAATTGAGTGTTATCGATGGTCACAGAGCTATGAGAGTTGTTTGCCCGTAAATACCAGACTTTGCTGACAGCTCTGACATCGGTAGCTGCTTTGTTGACGTAGGACTTTATTGTGGCGTCTGATCGTTAGCGGATAGGTTTGGCATCCGCAGCGATACTCGAAGGTTTTCCCTTGTACGGAAGTAATTTCAAAACTGTGCGTAGTACGAGCAGGGGTGCTGAACACGCTTTTCATGACCGATTGCCATTCTTTACCGTGGGGTCTGACCCGACCATAGACCTGATAAGTGATCAAATGGGCGATTTCATGCGGGATGACTTCATCGAAAAACGCTTGCTGATTTTCGACAAATAATACGGGATTTAGCCGAATTTCATTGAGCTGGAGGTAGGCTTTGCCCGCCGCTTTGCCTCTCAGTTGGTAGCTGATAGAAGGGAAAGAAAATGAACGCTGAAAAGCATGTTGAGCTATTGTGATGTAGCGAGCGACTACTTGTTGTGCGCGATAGCAAAGCTCTATATCCAAATTCATCTCCAAAAAATTCGCCCCTTACATAAGGGGCGAATCATATACCGGATCAGAAGGTAGCGCTAATGGTGCTTTTTCTTGATGGTTTCATGATAAGCGTGCCAAGTACCGTAGCCAAGAATTGGCATAGTAAACAACATGCCGATCCCGTAAGTTGCAAAGCCAATTAAGATACCGCCACAAATCACGGCGGCCCACACTATCATCGCTGGTATATTGGATTTGACGGCGTTAAAGCTGGTAAATACAGCGGTCATCATATCAACGCGTCGTTCCATCATCAGTGGGATGGAGAAAGCTGAAATACTAAACACGATTGCAGCCAGTACCATGCCCACCAATGAACCAATTACCAGAAATGGAAGGAACTCGGTCAATGGCGCGCCCTGAACGGACGGGTATAACGCATGAAGTAATGCAGCGATACGCATCCAGAAGATCATACACACGGCGAGCATGACAGCGAACGCCCATTGTGATGAAGAGTTACGCCCAATCGCTTTCATTGAGTGAAGTAAGCTGGCGTGATGGCCCTTTTCCCGTTCCCAACTGGCATCGTAAAGCCCTAGCGCTAGGAAGGGACCTATTAGCATATAGACGACTAAACTTGGCATTACGACTAAGTGTGTGCCTTGCCATTGTACTAACAGCACGATGCCAATCGCTGCCGCCATAAAACATAAGCCGTAAAAGGCACTGATCAATGGCATTCGCACAAAGTCGTGCAAGCCGAGTGATAGCCAGTGAAACGGCGCCGATAAACTGACGTGATTGCACGGAATAGTGCGTGCGTATTCGTTATCTGGGACTTCCTTTCGCTTTTCGTTTAAGTCTTGTGGATTCACCGTACGAGGCATATATCCTCCTTGATCGATTCTGTAATAAGTCACCCACAGGTCAATGGGTGACGTTTTGGAACTCGATGCCCGGCTTTGCGACTGGCCTAGTAAGCTGCGCATCTAACTTAGTCTGTTAAAAAGCAATTTCGGCAAAGAATTGACCTTTTAACTTATTGTTAACTATTGACCCCATGACAAAAAAATACAAATTTGTTGTTCGATTTTTGCGCACAAAAACAAAGGGCTTCTGGTTAACCAGAAGCCCTTAAATAGCAAGTTATTGCGGCGGTTTACATTACTTAATGCCAGCGAAGTCTCGAAGAAGTGACGCTTTATCAGTCGCTTCCCATGGGAATTCTTCACGACCAAAGTGGCCGTAAGCCGCTGTTTTCTTGTAGATTGGTTGAAGTAGGTTCAGCATTTCTTGTAGGCCGTATGGGCGAAGATCGAAGTGCTGGCGTACCGCTTCAACAATGATGTCTTGAGATACTTTTTCAGTACCAAAGGTTTCCACCATGATAGATGTTGGATCTGCAACACCGATTGCGTAAGAAAGCTGAATCTCACAACGATCAGCAAGGCCAGCAGCAACGATGTTTTTCGCAACGTAACGAGCAGCGTAAGCAGCAGAACGGTCAACTTTTGATGGATCTTTACCTGAGAATGCCCCACCACCGTGACGAGCAGCACCACCGTATGTATCAACGATGATCTTACGACCTGTCAAACCACAGTCACCCATTGGGCCACCGATAACAAAACGGCCAGTCGGGTTGATAAAGAAGTTGGTGTCTTTGTTTAGCCACTCTGATGGTAGAACTGGCTTGATGATCTCTTCCATAACCGCTTCACGCAGGTCTGGAGTCGAGATTGAGTCACAGTGCTGAGTCGAAAGAACGACAGCATCAATACCAACGATTTTTCCTTGGTCGTACTGGAACGTCACCTGTGATTTTGCATCAGGACGTAGCCAAGGTAGTGTGCCGTTTTTACGTACTTCCGCTTGTTTCTGCACAAGCAAGTGGGAGTAAGTGATTGGGGCTGGCATCAGCACATCTGTCTCATTCGTCGCGTAACCAAACATGATGCCTTGGTCACCGGCACCTTGCTCTTTTGGATCCGATTTATCAACACCTTGGTTGATATCTGGAGACTGTTTACCAATCGTGTTTAGTACCGCACAAGAGTTTGCGTCGAAGCCCATTTCTGAGTTGACATAACCTATCTCACGAACGGTTTGACGAGTGAGCTCTTCAATGTCTACCCACGCAGACGTGGTGATCTCGCCACCTACCATTACCATGCCGGTTTTAACGTATGTCTCACACGCAACACGGGCTTTTGGATCTTGTTCAAGAATCGCATCAAGTACTGCATCAGAAATCTGGTCTGCAATCTTATCTGGATGTCCTTCTGATACCGACTCAGAAGTAAACAGGTGCTTAGCCATGTTAGCTCCACTTTAATCTGGTTATATCAGTGAATGGTTTCATCACTGACATTGAATAATATTATTGATTGTAGGTGTATCTACATCTAGACGTCTATTCTAATTTTCATTGCTCGAATTACAAGCTCTTTTTTTAATTTAATACATATCTAAACGTTTGCTTTTATAGAGTTAAATGTCACTAAGATGGATGAAAACAGTAGAAAATTAGCGAGAACTGCAAGTATTCAGACTGTAAAACGTTTGCAGAGCTTAGACGCCTTTGAGAGAATAATCGCCCATCAAAATTAGTTTTCGCTTAACGTATTCAGGAGCAGACATGTCTTCCCGTAAACATCTAGCTAATGC
>NZ_JXXU01000144.1 GCF_000967495.1 Vibrio neptunius
CAAAGTATGCTCCCGCCCTGATAGGCTTAGGGGCAAGAGTCAGCTTAGAGAACGAGGGCTTTGGCGTAATCATCCAGCTCTTGTTCTTCCAATAACTCGATGATCTCATCCAGAGGAAGCTGGTAGCCCAACTCAATCAGTTTTTGAACCAATTGCAATTGCTTATCATGGAAGTGATCTTCTTCAATCGCAAACTCCCATGGTAAATCTTCGATAATGTGTTGGTTGGGTTTTTGTAACAAATACTGCTCAAACATAGTAGGGTCATAGCAAAATACATACCCCAAAAAGGAATTAAACTCGTCGCCATCACTAAAAGGCAGATTAATGTCAATGCCTTTTTCAATTAACTTTTCAAATGCTGCTCGGTCTTTTTCAACTAATTTTTCAAACTCAGTTCTATGTTTTTTTTCTCTTTTTAGCATGACCTCTCCTCTATGTATCTTGACTAGTAGTAAACTCGCAACATAGTTAATGGTCTCTTGTTGAACATCAAAGGTATCCATCAAGTAGTTAAACATTTTAAACTCACTTCTACCGTCAAATACCCGATATAATAAGCCATCATAATCCACTCTTCCGCCGAGAAAAACAATACTCTTTATATAATCTAAATATATATCCCAGCTAAATTGGTAAATACGCTCAGAGTCGGATAAATATAAAGTACCATCGCGCTCTAATGGCGCCAGTATTTTGACCAGTGGGCAATATTCATAAGATAA
Source organism: Vibrio neptunius (assembly GCF_000967495.1). Classification (GTDB taxonomy): domain Bacteria; phylum Pseudomonadota; class Gammaproteobacteria; order Enterobacterales; family Vibrionaceae; genus Vibrio; species Vibrio neptunius. The sequence continues at coordinate 726 of NZ_JXXU01000144.1, forward strand.
GTCCATATCTTCTACTCTACTATTAAAGCTTTTTAATACATCAAGTTCTGTTAAAATTCCGGCTTTAAGTAGGGCTCGAACCCGTTCAAAATTAGCTTCTTCGCTAAAGTTGTTATCTTCGAGAATTCTAGCCATTACACTGTAAATGCTAAAGTCTTTCAGTTTCACTGGTGCAAGGTTGGCTTGGGTTAAAATCTGGTTTACCTGTTCGATGGTTGGATCAGTCATAGTTATACTCTGTATTCAATATCTTTAAGTTTTTTATTGCGCGTCATCTCGTCCAGAAGGGCCAGTGAAAGGTATAGGGCTTGCTGGTAGTAAAATACTGCGGGTAAGGTATCTACTCGCTGTTATTGATTGCTTCTCCTGCCACCATAGTACAAACCAACAGGGCCTCAGGCCAATAAATTATTCGCTAAAACAAGTAATTAAGAGGGAAATATCAACAAAGCTACCAGTTAGCATACCAACTCTCAAACTACGAAGGGGCTTTTATTGCTGAAGTATATTGAGGGAAAATATTAGCCCCTAAGCGAGATAGGCTTAGGGGCAAGAGTCAGCTTAGAGAACGAGGGCTTTGGCATAATCGTCCAGCTCTTCATCTTCCAGTAACTCGATGATCTCATCCAAAGGCAGCTGGTAGCCCAACTCAATCAGTTTTTGAACTAATTGCATTTGTCTATCACGGAAGTAACCAGATTCAATCGCAAATTCCCAAGGTAAATCTGCGATAATTTGTTGGCTGGGTTTTTGTAATAAATACTGTTCAAACATAGCGGGGTCATAGCAAAAAACAACCCCTAAGAAGGAGCGATAATCTGAATACCAATCATCTTCCTCAATGGCAAGATTAATATCAATACCCATCTCAATGAGTTTTTTAAAAGCGGATTCGGCTTTTTGACAGGACTTGTGCGAATTTAAGTAATCTATTGTTTGTGCTGCGACATTATTAATAGTAGTTGGTTTAACCTTAAAGTTATCCACTAAGTAGTCAAATAACTCAAACTCACTTCTTTCATTGAATACCCAGCGTAACATGCCATCAAGGTCTACCCTACCTCCAAGTAGGACAATATTTTTTATATAATCCAAATAAATATCATAACATAGGTCTTCATAAAAACTGCCAGAACCGGATAAATATAAAGTGCCATCACGCTCTAATGGCGCCAGTATTTTAACTAATGGGCAATGTTCATAAGATAAGTCCATATCTTCTATTCTACTATTAAAGCTTTTTAAAACATCAAGTTCTGTTAACACTCCCGCTTTAAGTAGGGCTCGAACCCGTTCAAAATTGGCTTCTTCGCTACAGTTGTTATCTTCGATAATTCTAGCCATTACACTGTAAATGCTGAAGGCTTTCAGTTTCACTGGTGCGAGGTTGGCTTGGGTTAAAATCTGGTTGACCTGTTCAATGGTTGGTTTAGTCATAGTTACACTCTGTATTCAATATCTTTAAGTTTTTTATTATGCGTCATCTCGTCCAGCAGTGTTAGTGAAAGGTAAAGAGCTTGCTGGTAGTAAAATACCGTGGGTAAGGTATCTACACGCTGCTATTGATTACTTATCCTGCCACCACAATACAAAACCAACAGGGCCTCATGCCAATAAATTATTAGCTAAAACAAGTAATTAAGAGGGAAATATCAACAAAGCTACCAGTTGACATACCAAATCTCAAACTACGAAGGGTATTTTATTGCTGGAGTATATTGAGGAAAATATAAGCCCCTAAGCAGAATAAACTTAGAGGCAGAGTCAACTTAATGAGCAAGGGCTTTGGCGTAATCAAAATATTCGTATTCTTCTAGTTCCGAAATTATTTCATCTACAGGCACATGATAACCAAGCTCGATAAGTTTATTTATTAAATGTAAGTGTTTGTCAGTGAAAGCAGCTTCGCTAATAGGGTATGACCAAGGTAAGTTTTCAATAATCTCTTGGCTGGGTCTCTGTAATAAATATTGCTCAAAAAGATCAGGTGAACAAAATAAAGCAGCACCAAGAAATGAATGAAATGCAGACATATGAGAGTTTTCATCGAAAGGTAGATTAATATCAATACCTTTTTCAATTAACTGGTTAAACAGAGCCCTATCTTCCTCATCTGACTCTTCATCGCTACAGTATTGATTGTATAATAATTGTGCTGCAACATAGTTTATTGTCTCTTTTTTAATATTGAAATTGTCCATTAAGTAATTAAACATCTCAACTTCGTATCTATCATCAAACAACCAACACAATAATCCATCATAGTCTACTCTTCCCCCGAGCATGACAATACTTTTTATATAATCCAGATACAGATCCCAACTGAGCTCGTAAATAGCTTCAGAGTCAGATAAATATAAGGTTCCATCTCGTTCTAATGGTGCCAGTATTTTGACCAGTGGACAGTGCTCATAAGATAAGTCCATATGTTCGACTTTATTATTATAGAGTTCCAAAACATCACGTTCTGTTAAAATACCTGCTTTGAGGAGGACTCGGACCCTTTCAAAGTTAGTTTCTTCGCTCAAGCTACTGTCTTTAACAATTGAGTTGATAACCTTAGATAACTTGAAAGACCAGGGCGGGATCGCACTTT
>NZ_JXXU01000145.1 GCF_000967495.1 Vibrio neptunius
AAATTTGGTTGCGGGGGCCGGATTTGAACCGACGACCTTCGGGTTATGAGCCCGACGAGCTACCAAGCTGCTCCACCCCGCGTCCGTATTGTTTCACCGTTAAGCACGATGACAGCTTTAAATTTGGAGCGACACACGAGGTTCGAACTCGTGACCTCAACCTTGGCAAGGTTGCGCTCTACCAACTGAGCTAGTGTCGCA
>NZ_JXXU01000146.1 GCF_000967495.1 Vibrio neptunius
TGAAGGTTAGCCAATGTCGTTAAGCCCACACCCAAATAAATAAGCCAGATTGCAAAATGGACGTCAGCCAGATGAATGATGAATACTTAGCGTTTTTCCTGTCAAAATTTGGTAGCCCGACAGAAGTTGTCGTCGCCACCTTAGAGCAAATAGAGAGCTATCGTGGGATCTTACCCGATAAACTACTGGAATATTGGCAACAGAT
>NZ_JXXU01000147.1 GCF_000967495.1 Vibrio neptunius
ATCAAGCATTATGAAGGTTAGCCAATGTCGTTAAGCCCACACCCAAATAAATGAGCCCGACTGCAAAATGGACAGTCGGCCATTACAAGGACGTCAAACAGATGAATGATGAATACTTAGCGTTGTTCCTGTCAAAATTTGGTAGCCCGACAGAAGTTGTCGTCGCCACCTCAGAGCAAATAGAGCGCTATCGTGGGATCTTACCCGATAGATTGCTGGAATATTGGCAACAGATGGGTTTTTCGGGGTTTCAAGATGGCCTTTTTTGGATTACTAATCCCGCTGAGTTTGAAGATGTGCTTGAGTCCTTCCTCAAGGACACAGAGTTTGCCGATTATGACGACTACCATGTCATCGCACGAAGTGCCTATGGAGAGCTCTATCTATGGGGTGAGAGAACCGGAGATTCGCTGAATATTGTTCCTCATCTTAACTGGATTAAAACGCGAAAAGGAAAAGAACGAGATATTAAAATTGGTAAATCTGACTTTTCTGTACAACGCCTGTTCGCTGTTTTATCACCTAGTTCAGCAGACATTGAAAGTGGTGAAACACTTATATTTCCTTCAGTTTATCAAAAACATGGCCCGGTGGGTAAAGACGAAGTCATGGTCTTTACCCCCTA
>NZ_JXXU01000148.1 GCF_000967495.1 Vibrio neptunius
TACTGGCGATTACTGGTGTGGATTACTGGTGTGTGTCCTGAATTTCCTGCCGAATTTCCTGAATTTCTCTGAATTTCTTTGGTGCCCAAGTTGTAACAAAGTTGATCATAACTTATTCTCGGGCCACCATATTCGGTACTTAGAGTTGCATACAATTATTATCGACTGGGCGTAGCAAAGACCTGGGTCCAGTAGAAATGGTATCTTGCTGATGAGTTTTCCACCAACGATGCACCCATTTGCTCAAAATTAGCGTTCATTATGCTGCGGCAGTGGCCTCTGCTAGACATCCATGCTCTCATCACCGCTTCAATAGAACGCTGCCCACCTGCTACATTCTCACCAGCACGGCGCCATGTATAACCAGTTTGGTTGATCCTATCGATAAAGGAGCTGCCATCAGATCCCGTGTGACTGACAAAATCATTATTCGCCATATCACTTGAGTGCCTCTCTGCAGCGCGTTCTAACCGATAATCCCAGGTAAGTGGTTTAACCGCAGGCATCCTTGTCGAACCACATCGTTGTGGGCGTGAACGTGCCTCATTCACAGCGGCAAGCATTTGTTCGGCAAACGTTACGGTTGAATTTGAGTGCTCAGTATGCGAAGCCATCGCTTGACCATACCCAGCCAAAAACAGTAATGGAATGATTACTCGTGTTCTGTATGACATGTTTCTTATCCTTGTTACCTATCGAATCATATAACAAGTGCAAAACGTTACTTTTAAACAGAGGTAAGTATAAGAAAGCAGCAAAGTTCCAAGGAGGAGTACGCTGCTTGACGATTTACACTTATTTCGCAATTACTGCTCATCATTTCTTCGTAGTGAAAGTCGTTTATTATCATTTCAGAGTATGAAGTGGTTATTCATATGGCAAAAATAGGCTAGGTGATATTTGAATAGGGTATAAAAAAAGCGAGTAAGATCGCTCATCTTTGACAAATTTAAACAATTAGCAAGATTTTTTTGGGTAGCTTTCGACGTTTTCTCTCCTCACTATATGATCCAGCTCTATAACGAGTTATTAGCTTGTCTCTTAAATTCTTCGTACGCTTGCAAGGTATCGAAGTTGGTCGAGAATACGCTAAACTTGGATAACCGATCGGCATTGTCTAGAAACTCGGCGTCTATATACTGCTTTTGGCTCTGTAATACATCGTTTTCTCGCAATGAAAGGTAGATGTCTAGTGGCTCTCTATTTCCTGTATTAATATAAACAAGGAAAGATTGATACAAATACTCCTTGTCGGCTTCTGCTATGCATTGCTGAAAAGCACGATGTTTTAGCGTTAATAGCATCGTTTTAATAACCGCTTCAGACTGACTCTCCAGCCATTTATCACGCATATCTCCCTTTATCGGCTCAGTAGCAGAACACTTAGAAAACATAGTGTTTAGGTTGTCGTATGAGGTTTGCACGTCTGCGAACGCGCTCGAAGACAGCAGGAGTAAACTAGTTGCGAGTCGCATCATATACACACTTCCAAAAAAGTTGTTCTTTGCCACTGGAGGTCAATCTCGCCTTGTCAGCAATACGATTAACTAGCTCTTTTGTTACAAAGTGACTACTCGCCATCGCTTGACCGAATTTTTCCCAATCGTGCTCATAAATCGTTTTTAATCTTTTCCCAGTACTCATACGCCCAGAGAAAATTTGTACAAATTGTGATGATGCAACCGATGTGGCCAGCAAGTTACCAAGCGCCACTTTTGATTCGATCTCATTTAAATGGTTTTGCATATTGCGGCTGATCACCATGTCATCAATTTTGCAATAAGATAGAACGCCCATACTTTTTCTCGTTAATTAAAAATATTAAATGTACAGAAAAATTAACAATCCAAGGTCGTATTTTTTAATATTTATAACAAAGACCATACTTTAAGTCTTTATTGGTGATAGTTTTAATTATAACCAACCCTTCCGGTGCGTTATGAGATTGTGTATCAGTGCCGAGAGCTCGCCCAATTCTAATTTGGGTTAGTGTCAGGTCAATACCATCAAGTACGATTTTGGTGACTGGCATCAGAGATATAGTAAATTCAGCAGTAAATTCAGGACACACACCAAGAGAAAACACTTTTGGTGTGTGTCCTGAATTTAATAGTACCTCTACAACGCACTGATTTTTGAACAGTTAATCGCCCTACGCGCTGAAAGCGTTGACTCTTCTGAACCCCAGCGATATCCTGCAAAAGCACTGGCAAAATCCAGTGTCGGGATTGGAACCCCGCCTTATTGCACTCGACACATAGTCGTTAACCAAAGCTTTGGTTTTCCCTATGTGTGCCTTAGCGCACCTGTAGAAAATGGATGTGTTTCTTTTTTGAACAATCCAGTTGGTATTACGGTGGGCTGGGCGAGGCAGCTCCCTTCGGGGAGGCTGGCCGTTCCGAGTGCGCGGTAGTTCCAACCTTGTTC
>NZ_JXXU01000149.1 GCF_000967495.1 Vibrio neptunius
AAGCAAAATCTGTTGCAAGGTATCGTGGATGAGCTCAATGACCATATTGAGTTTTATAAGCTTGATACCCCTTTGCGTAGGACTCATTTCTTTGCGCAGATAATGCAAGAAACTGGGCCCACTTTGAATATGGCAGAATACACCAATTACCGGACTACGGTGTTAGACACCTCTCAGTTCGAGACAGCTAGAAAGAAATACTATCCAGCAGATCATAAACTTCATCCCGGAAAACGATATATTGATGTTCTAGGTATTGATAGAAAGGAAAATGGAGTTTTTGTAAAAAAAGATGGCACAAGGCCATCTGAAGATGATAAGCGCATGCTGTTTAATGTTATGTACGGAGGTCGTAAAAAAGATTTAGGTAATGGTGATTACTTAACAACGGATGACGGTTGGAATTTTAGAGGTCGAGGGTTAAAGCAGTTAACTGGTCGTGGCAATTATACCGCTTTTAATGAATGGCATGCCGCTAACCAAGCGCGCTGGCCTGATGATATTATCGATGCAGTTAATAACCCGGATATACTGTTGGAGGTTAAGTATGCCACACGCTCGGCAGCGAACTTTTGGTTGGACAATGAATTATATCTGAAAGCAGATACTGGTTCAGATGAATCCGTAGTTAACTCGGTGACAAAAGAAGTTAACTACGGCACTGATAGTTATGGTTTGCGTAGGAATAATTTTAACAAGCTATGGGAAGCTAAGGTGTTTAAATGATATTTAGAGCGTTACTTTTGGTTTTAATTGTTAAAATAATTTTATTATCAACGGCTTATGCTCATCCTTTAATAGTTGATAGGGAAGGTTCTTTGAATCGAACGCTATGTCAAGATGATGAAGATATCTATTTTAATACCCAACTAGAAAATGGAAAAATAGCGTCTTTGTGTGCTTATCAACATTACAGCCCCGATACTGGCTACGTTAAATACCGCTATGGAGATGTAGGTAGTGTCGAGTTAGAGTTCCCAAGTGATAAAAAACCACCAAGAGGGCGTTTTTTAACTTATCACACCCGTTTGTCGCCTAGCTTGCAAGGGCATTGGGTCTACTTTTATATCAATGATTACCGATATTTACTCTCGTCATTTAATAATAATTGTCGTGTTAGTGTGGATGATGTGTCTTCAACTAAAAGCGTTGAATTATTTGGAGAGCGCTGTGAAAAAAAATCTAGGTTGAAAGGAAAGGATCTTAACTCTGGCGCGCTTCTTTATACAGCTGAAGTTTATGAGAAGTTTCCTGAGCAATCTCAAGACCCTACAGAGCCAGAGTTTCATCGCCCTGAATTTAATCGTATTTATGGTGAAAGGCAAAGTCTATAAATACCATTTTTTCACCTGATAGTCAGGGCGGGATCACACTTCGCTCACTTCTTAATCAAGCCGTATTCGAGCTTAAAATCTAAGTCGAATTTCCCGAAAACTGCCGAGAAAATACAAACTCCTCAGTTTGAAAAGCGACCAATATGTTTGCGGATTGAACGATTAAGTTAGTATGCTCTCACCCTGACCTGATAGTAAGAAAAATGAGAGGGAATAGACGATGAAAATGGGAAATAGAGACGCTACCAATAGTTCTGGCTAACTTTGGGTTTACATATATTTAGTGAGTCAGTCTTCGAGCATAAGAAAGAGTCGAACCCAATAAATTTGAAGCGTGGAATTAGTTGTCTGCGTCAAAATATTTGGATACACACCAGTAAAAAGAAAGATAGGTTTACCAAATAACCTTGAGGTTTTTTCTTGTGAATCGCTATAACTATGGGTTTGCGTAGGAATAATTTTAACAAGCTATGGGAAGCTAAGGTGTTTGAATGAAGTTGAGAAGGTTATTATTGGCTTTAATTGTTAACGTTGTAT
>NZ_JXXU01000150.1 GCF_000967495.1 Vibrio neptunius
ATCTGTTGCCAATATTCCAGCAATCTATCGGGTAAGATCCCACGATAGCTCTCTATTTGCTCTGAGGTGGCGATGACAACTTCTGTCGGGCTACCAAATTTTGACAGGAAAAACGCTAAGTATTCATCGTTCATCTGTTTGACGTCCTTGTAATGGTCGACTGTCCATTTTGCAAATGGGCTCATTTATTTGGGTGCGGGCTTAACGATATTGGTTAACCTTCATAATGCTTGATGACGTTGCTGACCATAGCGGCCATATCAATGACTTCGGCACCGCCCAAATCAGCCATGATGTGTAAGAACACCTG
>NZ_JXXU01000151.1 GCF_000967495.1 Vibrio neptunius
TAGGGGGTAAAGACCATGACCTCGTCTTTACCCACTGGGCCATATGTTTTAAGTACAGATGGGAAGAGGAGCTTTGAGCCAACCTGAAGATCTACATTTTTGGGTTTTCTAAAACCAAAGAAAGACTGAACAGCGACATCTTGATTACCTCTCGATATATCTTCCTCATTGCCTGAGCATGTCTTGATCCAGTTTAAGTGTGGTTTAATTGCTAATGAATACCCTGTTTTCTCACCCCATAGATAGAGTTCTCCATAGGCACTTCGTGCGATGACATGGTAGTCGTCATAATCGGCAAACTCTGTGTCCTTGAGGAAGGACTCAAGCACATCTTCAAACTCAGCGGGATTAGTAATCCAAAATAGGCCATCTTGAAACCCCGAAAAACCCATCTGTTGCCAATATTCCAGCAATCTATCGGGTAAGATCCCACGATAGCTCTCTATTTGCTCTGAGGTGGCGACGACAAATTCTGTCGGGCTACCAAATTTTGACAGGAAAAACTCTAAGTATTCATCATTCATCTTATTTACTTCCACTTAATGGGCAGCGCTCTAGCGAGACATTCATTTTGGTCTCTGGCCCTAATGTTTCTAAAGTACGTAGCGCCTGTTCATCCATCTGAGTAAGGCGTGATTTATGGCGCCATTGTGCCCCTATAGAGGCGTTTACTTCTTTGTTGCCCATTCGGTTCACCTTATCTTTACCGCCAGCTATCATATCAGGGTCATGTAAGGCGGCTAGGTTATTCATGATTTCTTTTGCGCGTGCTGTTGCTCTTATTTCCGCTTCAATTGGGGACATTGTTTTTTGGTAACTCTTGCTCAGTGATTCTTCAAGATCATTTGAAAAGTCAAATCTAAAACTCTCTTGAGCCATACCTGTTTTTGCACGCCTCATTTTTTCGTAGCGGTTACGATTTTCAATGTACTCGCCGAC
>NZ_JXXU01000152.1 GCF_000967495.1 Vibrio neptunius
CCAACGTTTACGTGCGGTTTCGTACGTTCAAATTTTTCTTTAGACATGAGTTGTCCCTCTAGGTACGGATTTAGGTGGCTTTGATGACCACGCAACCAAAAAGTATTGGTGAAAAACTTACTTTCAAACACTAAACGTAGTTTAGTCGAAAGAAAGTATCAAAAGGAAAGCTTTGCTTAAGAGCTGGTGCTGATAGGCAGACTCGAACTGCCGACCTCATCCTTACCAAGGATGCGCTCTACCACCTGAGCTATATCAGCACTCAAATTAGAGTGGAGCGGGCAGCGGGAATCGAACCCGCATCATCAGCTTGGAAGGCTGAGGTAATAGCCATTATACGATGCCCGCAACACGTAACTCTGAGAGCTATTTCCTTAAGGAATATGGTGGAGGGGGACGG
>NZ_JXXU01000153.1 GCF_000967495.1 Vibrio neptunius
CGTTCATATAAATAACCATGAAAAAGAATCTTCTGTCACTGCTTGTTGGGGCGGCGGCACTCGTCAGCCAGCAGGCTTATGCCATCGATATTTCAGTCAAATGCCCAGATCAGCCCGTCAATTCCGTGATACTCGAAAACGGCAAGGTGTATGTGGTGGTCGACAACACTTTGATTAAAAACCCAATTATGCTCGATAACCTAGAGCAAGGCCATATTGGCTTTTGTACCACCCAGGTCACTGATATGTCTTATGTGTTCTATAAAAGAGCCACCTTTAATGCCGATATCAGCGATTGGGATACCTCTAATGTGACTAATATGACGGGTATGTTTAATAAAGCGGAAGCCTTTAACCAAGATATCGGGTACTGGGATACCTCTAATGTGACTGACATGGCTGTTATGTTTGGTGGTGCTGAAGCTTTTAATCAAGATATCGGGCACTGGGATACCTCGAATGTGACTAGTATGGATAGTATGTTTGTGGGTGCTGACGCTTTTAACCAAGATATCGGTCATTGGGATACCTCGAATGTGAGGAATATGAATGATATGTTTAGGGTGGCTAAAGCTTTTAATCAAGATATCGGGCACTGGGATACCTCGAATGTGAGGAATATGGATTTTATGTTTTGGGAGGCTAAAGCTTTTAACCAAGATATCGGGCACTGGGATACCTCGAATGTGACTACTATGCGTTATATGTTTTGGAAGGCTAAAGCTTTTAATCAAGATATCGGCCGCTGGGATACCTCTAATGTGACAGGTATGGTGTCAATGTTTGAGGGTGCGGAAGCTTTTAACCAAGATATAAGTCGCTGGCATACCTCGAATGTGACTGATATGTCTTCGATGTTTAGGAATGCTGAAGCTTTTAACCAAGATATTGGTGATTGGGATACCTCTAATGTGACTAATATGATTTATATGTTTAGGGAGGCTAAAGCTTTTAACCAAGATATCGGTCGCTGGGATACCTCGAATGTGACTAATATGAGTTTCATGTTTTATATGAACAAAGCCTTTAACCAAGATATTGGCAATTGGAATGTTAGCCAAGTCACTAAGTATATCGATTTTGCTAAAGACAGCGTATTGACTGAGGAGCAGCTGCCTATATTTACCCAGTAGCGGTTGATCTATAGATTTACGGCTTATCTCTATGCAGTGGCCAACTAAAATTGGCCACTGCAAGATTCCAATATCGCGACACATGGAGATTGTAATCTAATTGGGACAGACACCTTAACAATCCCAATAAGAGATCCTCAATATGTGTTTGTCGCAAGCAATGCACAATGACCGACATGACAAGCGAAGTAGATAACTTTGTTGTTCGAAGAGCATTGGCTGCTCGGGCAGCCAACAAGATGTTATTGCCTATTGACAGGCAGAAAGCTCATATGTGTTATGTGCACTTTTCAGCCAAATCATTCAGCTAAAGCTTTGACTGCTAGCTCTTTATAGGCTTCTGAAACACAATTGTATAAGCCAGTGTAATCATAAAATGTTCCAATGCCAGCAAGTTGGTTTAGCTTGTCACCGATACTTTTTATGTTGTTTTCCACTGATTCGAACTCATTGAGCGGAGAGCAAATATTCAAAGCCATACGCCCATAACCCGGTGACATAGCTTGCTTGCTAACGAAGGTAACTATCTTGCGCTCATTTAATGTTTGCTCTGCAAAACACGACTCCGACCCAGCGCATAATTCATTTAACATGGCAGAGTGATATAGAGATTTCATTACACATATATTGACGTAAGGGTGCTGATTGCAGTGGCTCCGTATTTCTTGGCAGGAGCTTCCGTGACAGTAAACCTTAAGCTTAGCTTCAAAACTTTCTTCAATAGACTCAATATGCTCCCTTTCAACACCTGATTCTTTTGCGATGTTATCCTTGCGTTCGTTTAAGCTATCAGCCATAGCGTAATCGACGTGAATAAAAGTAAGAATAAGTAATAAATAGAGTTTCATTTGTACCCTCGCATCCATTCGTGCACATACCGCCCTGCTCTTACGAATCCCCCTCATAATCTCTATATAAAACAATGAGTAGACGCGCTGTAGTGGTTTAATGATCC
>NZ_JXXU01000154.1 GCF_000967495.1 Vibrio neptunius
ATGCCTTATATGTTGGCCAATAATAAGTGTTTGCAGTTTAAAATAAAGTAACTTGTATAATGAGCAATAACTCAAAGTGTGAGACTTGTTGAATTATTAAAGAAATTATAGAATACAAGAGCTTACAAGTCATCAGTGGGGTGGTTTGGAGAAAAAGGATGCAAGAATATGGAATACATGACGTTAGTTTTAGAGTATGTAAAGGTATTTCTAGGCTCTCTCCCCAAAGAAGCTTGGGCCCCATTGGCCACAGTTACCGCAGCAATTATTGCATTTACCGCGATGCTCAAAAACACAAGTCTTATAACTCAAAACCTCAGAATCCAATTGGCAGAGCAAGCGAAAGAAAATGAAAAAAAACTCAGGGGTGAACTCTATTTAAGTGAGAAAAAAGAGAAGGTCGCAAAACTTGAAGAGATCCATGAACTGCTTCATTCATACATTTACGACACTCAGCAATACATGGACTCGACGCTAGAGCTAATATTGACTTCAACTGAACCCAAAAAAGAACTGGGTAACTTTATAGGAACACTAATTAAGAATTATACACCTATACGAAAAAACTTAACTAAATCCAAAGTTCTAGCGACGGCTTACATTGATTCTTTGGATGAGGAATTTGATAATATTCAGGAGAACGAAGATATTTTCATTAACTACCTAAAGATTTTATCTGTATATCTTTTTCGCGAAAAAAAATCAGATCCAAAAGCCTCTGAGGCAGAGTCATATCAAAGAAAAAAAGCAAAGAGTGCTATTGAGAACATGCATCGTACAGCGAAAGACATTGATAATAAAATCATCGCTCAAATCAAAAGTCTAACTTTTGAGGCAATTGAAAATTAGCATATGCATTACACACATAGTACGAATGCCTCACTAGAAAGGCTTGGTTCTTTTGGTGTGTGGTTCATTTGGTGTGTGTCCTGAATTTGTCCTCTGAATTTGTCCTGATATTTCTCGAGACTAGTATGGAATTCGATCCTGCATGGAAGTTTATTGATAACTCCAAGATAGTAAAAGAACAGTTCGATGAGTTACCAAGTTTTCACGGTGCTTATGTTAAGAAGATGGCATTTCACTCAGGTAATTGCAATGATGGTGGCATCACTCAACCAAGTCTAATGGTTGTACTTGATTTACCTGTCCGCGAGAGAAATGGAACTTCTTATGAGTTACTGTATTACATACACTTAGAATTTGAGCTATTAGGTGTTCTTAAAGCATCTCTGAAAGATTTCACTTATGACAACTGTTTGTGCTTCTTTCACATTTCTCAGATAGATGATTCTGGTTTACTTACTGTAAAAATGGATTCATCCACAAATAGGGAATCGTTTGAGTGTGAGGTTAAATGTACTTCTGTTACAGTCCTAAACTGTAAAAAGAAAGATAAATAGTATATGCCCCAAAATGACGCCCAACGCATGGCTGGTGCACATTCTTCGTTAGTTTTAGCCAAGCCTTATTCGTATTTTATGCGGGTTTTTTACGAGCAGGATTACTATGACAGAAATATATGATATATGGGCATTAGCGGTATTCTGGGTGATAGCGTCATGTGTCATTATGGCATTCGCTACCATACCATTTAAGAGGTGGGAAAAAAGAGGTAAGGTTGTTATTGCTCTTTTTTGTATCTCGGTAGCAAGCTTTATGTCGATTTTCTTACTTGATTATTTTATAAAGAAGGAAGTTTCGGAATTAATTACGGCAGATAGTGTCATTGTCGAGTCTCAAGAAAATTTTAATACTGCAATGTTTCTTCGTGCATTAAGAAATAAGCAATACATTACTACTCATAGAACTAAGCCGTTAGAAAGAAGTGTACTACTCATCGACACTCATTTAGGTCAACTTGAATTAGAAGTTGCTCAAGATTCAGAACACCCACATTTGTACTGGGTTTATTATCCTAAATATCGCTATAGTCACCTAAACGAGCTTGGAAAGGTGCGAGTAAAATAGAAATTGTATAAAAGACGATAGGTTCTTTTGGTGTGTGTCCTGAATTTGTGTGCTGAATTTGTGTGAATTTGTGTTACCTAAATCAACCTAGCAAGAGCTGGGAGGTCGGCTTGAACTCATCAGTTTATCGAGATCTTTCTGAGCTTTGCTAGGGTTTTCTAAGTCTTTGATTTCTATCATTTCACACTCATCCCGAACCATTTCGTTGATCAGGCTAGGGTAGTGACGGCAATCTTCTGGTCGGTCGAAGTAAATACGGCAAGTGTATTTATCTTTTTCTTCTGGTTTGGATTTAGGTACTAGCTGCAAAAATGGACAGCGGTTTAATGGCTCTCTGGTTTTTGGATCAAACCAAATTTGCCCATCTTTGACATATTCAAAAATATCAGGGTTAAACAGTTCCCACAGGTCTATCTCTTCCTGCGTGGCTGCCAAATCACCATCGCCATACTTAATACAGCATTTTCCGCACTGGTTGCAGTCTTTCATGGTGTTTACTTTTCATTGGGGCTATAGATTGAGTTTATCATCAATGGTGAAATAAGCTCGTTTCTCTCATTATTCTCGTTGTCTTTATCTTTCTGTTGTCACTAACACAACCTTTATGAGACTAAGTGCAATCGTGTTAAACGTTAATAATCCTTCAATCCGTTGAGACTAAAATCAAAAAAGCCATCGCGAACAGCACACCTATTGAAAAAGGGTTTTGGACACGATGGCTTAAACTGATAGTTGGCTAATTAATACTCAAATTGAATGCTAGCCATATAATTTCGACCCTCACCAATATCAACATCTTCAGCACCTAATTGAGTGCTTCTTGTATTGCCGCCTCCATCTAGATAATCAGTATCAAATAGATTTTCAATATTGAAGCGAGCTACGATGTTGAGGTCATTGTACTTCTGAGTGTAAGAAATACCGGTATCAATACGCGTATATGCATCTTTCTTGAAAGTGTTACCTGAGTCACCGTAGCGGCTTCCGACATGGACAACGCCTAGATTTAGATTGGTATCATCTCTAAGTTTGTAATTGGACCATATTGACGCTGAAAACTTAGGTGTATTCGCTGGTACATTACCCTTGTAAGAAGCGCTATTTGTTATCTCAGCATCAAGATACGTCGCAGATCCTGAAAGACTTAACTGACTACTAATAAGACCCTGTGCTGCGAACTCAGCACCTCGATGAACTTGTTCGCCATCTTGAGTCAAAATATCTTCATCTGCATTCGATGGGTTTTCAACGCTTAGTTGAATGTTCGATAAAGTTGTCTCAAACAAAGCTCCAGTCAAGAATAAGCGACGATCAAATAGCTCCCACTTGGTGCCGACCTCATAAGATTTACCTAATTCAGCGTCGAGCTTTTCACCTTCGTTTACATAAGATGTGCCCACTTCACCTTGAGGAACGAAACTTTCTGAGTACTGGACATAAATAGAGCTATTGTCTGAAGGGTGATAAATAATCCCTGCTTTTGGTGAGACTTGGCTTTCAGTTATATCATCATGTTTTTCGTCATAACGAATACCCACTAGCAGATGCCATTTATCATTAAATTTTGTGAAGTTTTGGAGGTAAGTACCCCAAAGATCATAAGAAGATGCTCTTATGCTGGTATTCAACGATACAGGGAAGTTGATCGACTCTCCAACACTTGCACTGACTGCATCGCCTTTATGACTGATACGATCGAAAGAATACCTCAAGTAGTTCGCGCCAATTAACAGCGTATTCTCAGTTCCAGCTAAATCGAAGTTATGGGTGAGATCAACATAAGCAGTATCATGGTTCCACTCGTCATATTGTTTGCCGGGGGTCAGAGTGACAGTCCCATTTTCCTCATAGTTGCTAAAGTTAGTCCAGGTGTAACGATAATCACGTTCATATCTTTGGGCGTTGTAACCCGTCTTTATGTTAGTGTCATAGCTTGGTGATAGGAGCAGGTCAAAACCGTAGTTTTGAACTTTAATATCAGTATTCGCCCAGTCAGCGTCCCAAATATACTGGCTACCCGCAACTGGCTTACCATCGACAATGTAAGAGCCAGTATCTACTCCACCTTCATAATCAAAATAGTCATAATGCAGAGATAACATCGCTTTTTCATTGATGTCATAATCAACCATTAGTGCGCCGATCATGCGTTCGGTTTGAGGGTTGCTGCCATCTGCATATTCGCGCCAAGAGCTGTAGCTATCCTTTACTAGGATAGTTCTCGCGCGCAAAGATTGGTCTTCGTTAAGTGAGCCACTAACATCGATCATCGTTTTAGATTGATCGTTAGAGCCAATGTCTTGGCGCAAAATGAGTTGTGTCTCAGAGGTTGGTTTTTTTGTCACCATATTAATGAGACCACCAGGCTCTGATTGACCATAAAGTAAACTTGATGGACCTTTTAACACCTCGACTCGTTCTAGTAGCTCGGTCGGTTGTGGGTAATACGACCAGAGTTGATGACCATCTCTCATGATCCCGCTACCACTGCCAACATCAAAACCACGCATGGTAAAGTACTCAATGTTGTGCCCTTTGGTACTTCCTGTTGTTACACTTGACTCATACTCTAAAACTTCTCCAAGACTACTCGCCCCTTGCTCTTCGAACATTGAACTATCGATGATCGTAACTTGCCCCGGCGTTTCTAATTGAGTCATCTCCATACGCATGGCGGTGTTGTTAGTATCATTCTTATAATGAGTAAACTCGCTACCCATAATGGTCATAGTCTCAGTTTGCGCCACTGATTCTTCTTTCGTATGACTTTGTGCAAATGCTTGATTCGCTAATACGGCACTGATTAGTAGCGATACCTTTGTTTTGAAAAACACTCTAGTTTTAACTCCTATTGATTATCGTCGTTAGATTTTTTGTCGCGTAACCAGTTTCGCTAATGCCAAAGACTGACCGTATTGGCTTCCGTAGCCCTGTCGTTGTTTAAGCGATGGAAGAAGCAAACTATCCGTGATCTGAACCGCGCTCATTCTTTGATGATGTCTAACGAGTCGTTTATTCCCCCGCAAGGTAAATGACAATGATTTACATTTGCATTGAATTTACATTTTTTACATTCGCCTATATTTTTCTGTGCTTGAATCACAGCTCTATGGTTGGTGTAAAATTGTTCAAAAAGACACAACGACAACTCAATCGGAAAGGCACGCGTTACTAATGTCGTATGGTTTAGAGGTAAACTAAACAAGTGCAGGAATCGGAGACAGTAAAAAACGCCACCTAAAGTTCCTATTCATATTGATGGGCAGTTTGTAATGGCTCGCTGGGTTGGCCGCTTTTTATTCAAATCGACTTCGGTGTTTAGGGCACACATTTTAAGTTGGGCGGTATAGCGTTAGCAAGGTGTTAGCTAGTAGGAGGTTATATGGAGTTTAATACCAACTTTGAGAAGATGAGCTTTGATGATGTGTCTATCAAATATGTTTCCAGAGTTGACTTCTAGGTTACCATGGTTCTCAGTGGTATGTTCATCAGCAAACAGCACCCACGTACAAATGGCAGTGACCTAATTGTTCAAAATGGGGGAGATGACTTTATACCACGTGTCTGATGAAAAAAGCCTCACTTGGTTAAATAACATTGCACCTGTCGCCCACGAAACACCAGAGTACCCGATTGATCAAATTATGAACGCGAAGTTTGATGGCAGTAGACCCCACTTTGCTGCTTCACGAGCAAAAGCTTCGAGTGCTTTCTTATCCATATTGTCCATCCTTAGCCTTTAAGGCTTAAGTCTAGACAGTTACACAGAATTCAGGACACTCTCTTCTTGGACAGTTTATAAACACTGTATTTTAGGTCGCAACAGTCTCATAGTTCGTCTAGGTTATTGTTAACTAATATTATTGACGTGTCGCCGTAAATGACACTACCTCATTTTGCTCCATGCCATTGGGACCTGAACATTTCATTTTGCCTACTACGTAGTCATCAGAAATATATGTTAGTGCATAGGCTGAATCATAGAATGAATTGTTTCTAGCGACTACTTTGTTCAGTTCACCACCCTTTGTTATGGGGTCTCTGTGTGGTGATGGAAATGTTTTCCTGTTGGAGGTTACCATGCCAAAGCTCACAGATGATCATGTTCTGAAGGTTCTCAACTCTATTTG
>NZ_JXXU01000155.1 GCF_000967495.1 Vibrio neptunius
CAGCGGTGAAAAGCAGCAAGTCGATATCAAGTTTAATGAAGATTCGGTTATCTATAATGGTAAGCGCATTATTGCTTCGGATTTAGGGGTCGGCGTATACGATGAAGCCACCAATAAAAGGCTTTATGGTGTGAGTCCTGATGAAACTAGCAGCGTTGAAGACGCTCGTTTTCGCAAGCGCAGTATTAGCCCCACAGGTCGTTATGTTTGGGCAGAGACACGTAAATATCGCTATTTAATTGATGTAGAAAATCAAACGTTTCAATCGGAAGAAATTATCCCTAGAGCGATGGGAGAGCTTCGTTATTTTGAGATTCTGGGTAAAGATGCTAACTATATCCGAGATGGGGCGGCCAGAGTTCTTTTAAGTAAACTTTCTCCAGATAAAAAATTGGTTACCTATCAGAAATGGAAGCAGACGGGAGGGACAGGGCACAGTGCGACCGGGTCCTCTCTTTATAACGCCTTTGCCAATAATGGTGACTTTGTTAAAGGAGAGACATTATGAGCACTTCTCCAGTCGATAAAGCGATCCCATTGCCAGCCAATTACTATTTGTTTGGCGTCTACTTTCCTGCTACTCGAAGCCAAAACGGTGAACAGGAAGAGATCTCTTACCCAAAGTGGCACACTGAAACCAGCTTAATTGAGAACCAAGAGATCACCAATGTGCGCCCGCTGGCTCGGGTGCCGCTGTTAAACGTGACTGATAGTGATAATCCCGAGCTTTGGGCCACCCGGCATGACTTTAAACTCAGCCAAATTAACAATGGTCAGCCCGATGAACACGGGGTATATGAAGCGCTCAAACCCGAATCACCGATCCATGTGCTAGGTTCCCCGATCGCCAAAAGCGAAATATTTGGCATTCATTTTCCTGCAATTCACAGCACCAACG
>NZ_JXXU01000156.1 GCF_000967495.1 Vibrio neptunius
GCTAGTGCATCGTCTTCGCTGTATTCTGGAAGTTCTAGGTCATCCAGTTCCAATGACTCTTCTGACTCAGCAACAGGTGCTTCAAGCTCTGGCTCTTGTGCAACATCCGCTAGTGCATCGTCTTCGCTGTATTCTGGAAGTTCTAGGTCATCCAGTTCCAATGACTCTTCTGACTCAGCAACAGGTGCTTCAAGCTCTGGCTCTTGTGCAACATCCGAAAGTGCATCGTCTTCGCTATATTCTGGAAGCTCTAGGTCATCCAGTTCTAATGATTCTTCTGTCTCAGCAACTGGTGCTTCAAGCTCTGGCTCTTCAGCAGCAAGCGTATCAGCCATGAGATCATCAGATATTGCTTCGGACGCTTCATCTTCAATCAGCCAATCATCATCTTCCGGAACCCCAAATTCATTTGGAATAGCTTCAGGCATTGGGGCTGCTGATTGTTCTATTGCTGGTTCTGGAGTCTCTGGAGTCTC
>NZ_JXXU01000157.1 GCF_000967495.1 Vibrio neptunius
ATGACACTTTGAATCGGACACTCTGTCAAGATGATGAAGATATCTATTTTAATGCCCAACTAGAAAATGGAAAACTAGCGTCTTTGTGCGCTTATCAACATTACAGCCCCGATACTGGCTATGTTAAATACCGTTATGGAGATGTGGGGAGTGTCGAGTTAGAGTTCCCAAGTGATAAAAAACCACCAAGAGGGCGTTTTTTAACTTATCACTCCCGTTTGTCGCCTAGCTTGCAAGGGCATTGGGTCTATTTTTATATCAATGATTACCGATATTTGCTCTCTTCATTTAATCGTGGATGTAGCGTTAGTGTGCATGATGTCTCTTCAATTAAAAGCGTGAGATTATTTCTAGAGCGCTGTGAAAAACAATCAAAATTGAAAGTAGATAGACGCAGAACGGGGCTGCTTCTTGATGAAGCTGAAGTGTATGAAAAATTCCCAGAACAATCTCAAGATCCTACAGAGCCGCAGTTTCATCGCTCTAGATTTAATCGTATTAATGGTGAAAGGCAAAGCCTATAAATACCACTTTTTCACCTGATAGTAAGAAAAATGAGAGGGAATAGACGATGAAAATGGGAAATAG
>NZ_JXXU01000158.1 GCF_000967495.1 Vibrio neptunius
CGTTCATATAAATAACCATGGACACTACCTACGACAAAGCAGAGCTAGAGCAAATTTTAATCAGGCTCAAACTAAACGACTCCGCGTTGAGTGAGATTAAAAAACAAACCCCTGAACTTTGCAATATTGCGATCCAAGCTCACCCCGAAGCATTGCAGTATGTACAAACTCAAACCCCTGAACTTTGTCTTAAAGCAGTAAAGTTAAGTGGATGGGCATTACCCCATGTAAAAGAACAAACCGCAGAGATTTGCCTTGAGGCGGTCAAGCAAACTGGTTACGTATTACGCTTTGTAAAACAACAAACCCCAGAGATTTGTTTGGCTGCCATTCAACACAGTGGTTTAGCGCTCCAGCAGGTAAAGGAACAGACACCGGGGCTTTGTTTGGCAGCGGTAAAGCAAAATGGCAATGCGTTACGCTTTGTAAAACATCAGACCCCAGAGATATGTGCTATTGCGGTTAGGCAGAACGGCTACGCAGTAGAGCATGTTAAAGGGCAGACCCCTGAGCTTTGTCTTGCTGCTGTAACGCAAGATGGCAATATATTAGAGCATGTAAAGGAGCAGACGCCGGAACTTTGTCTTGCAGCGGTAAGGCAAAATGGCAACGCACTACGCTATGTCAAAGAGCAGAGCGCTGAGATTTGCCGTGAAGCGGTAAAACAATATGGCTCCCTACTAGAATTCGTGAAAAAGCAAACCCCCGAGATTTGCCTTGAAGCAGTCAAGAACGATGGTTATGTCTTGAAGGAAGTAAATAAGCAAACCCCTGAAATTTGTCTTGCAGCGGTAAAGCAGGACGGGTTGGCATTAGAGCTAGTAAAAGAGCAAACCCCTGAAATGTGTCTTGCAGCGGTAAAGCAGAATGGTTACGCACTGCGCTATGTAAAACAACAAACGCCCGAGATTTGTTTGGCAGCGGTAAAGCAAAAGGTGTGGGCACTAAAACATGTAAAAGAGCAGAGCACTGAGATTTGTTTGGCAGCGGTAAAGCAAAATAGCGATGTATTAGAGTATGTTAAAGAGCAAACCCCTGAGATTCTTTTAGCTGCGGGTAAGTAGGCTAGAAAGCTCACGGCTCTACAAAAAAGAACAGGGCGTTTAATAGTCTGAGCGTGATTGTTTTTTACATGTCTCGCACACTGATAAAACGCCCTTGAAAATCTTTGACTTATCGAGATAAATAAGCGGTGAACCCAAGCTGCTAGTAACTTGATTTTATCGCTCTTATGGCTGGACGAGATGACGCGCAATAAAAAACTTAGGGATATTGAATACAGAGTGTAACCATGACTGAAGCGACCATCGAACAGGTAAACCAGGTTTTAACCCAAGCCAATCTTGCAACAGTGAGACTGATCACTCCGTCTTTCAAGCAGGGCGGGAGCATACTTTG
>NZ_JXXU01000159.1 GCF_000967495.1 Vibrio neptunius
TTCCTTTCCAAGCCTAGGAATGGATAGCACTCGACGATGCTTGATGGTGTTAGCTTGAAAGTCATAATGCCATTTGGCTTGTATGGCTATTAAGCCATTCCACCACATGATGATTTCGGCCATCAATGCCATAAGCAATAAGATATCAATGCGCTTGGTGCACCGTGTTCGATTATGGCGGAGCGCCAACCCGTAGGCTGGGCTTTTTAGATCTCGGAATGACTCTTCAATTTGCATTCTTTTGGCGTATAAACGGGTTATGTTAATGCCGTTAAGTACATGGTTGGGGATATTAGTGACCAGAAGCCAGGGCTCTTTTGCTCCTTTATGGAACACTTTTCCTGCCGATTGTTTTTGGCACGTTCGGCTGTCCCGATGGGCTTTTCTACCTTTGGGATGATTCTTGTACAAGTAAGCAAAGCACTTAAGCGGTGAGCGTTTAGCAAGTTGGCTTTCCCCTAAAAACTGCGGCTTATCTGTTGCTTGAGGATAAAACGTTTTATTCCATTGCCAAAAGCCTTCGCCACACTTAATCGAGACTTCGCCACGTACACGTCCAAGCCAGAACCAACCTTTGTTGGCGACTTGTCGAAACCAAGTATTTCTAAAGCCTGCGTCGGAGACAATGATAGGTGTGCAACCTTCTGGGAGCAAAGACTGCAGCTTATCGAGAAAGTGTTGATGGCTTTTGGGTGAGTTATAGTTTTTGTACTCAAATGCCTGCTCATAAAGTGTGACGGCACGTCCTTTAACGGACACTGAAGCGCGTAATG
>NZ_JXXU01000160.1 GCF_000967495.1 Vibrio neptunius
TACTCCCTGTCACGGCATCAAGGTGCCCAGTGTGGTTCAATCGAGTGAACTATCGACATTGGGAGTATCCAACATGAACAGTAACGTATTTGGTATTGATATCGCAAAACAGGTCTTTCAAATTCACTGGGTCGATCAAGAAACGGGAGAAATCCACTCAGACAAAGTAAAGCGAAAAGACTTTGTTCAATATTTTGCCAATCAACAGCCATCAATGATTGGTATGGAAACATGCGGTGGTGCTCACCATTGGGGAAGGTTGTTCGAAAAAATGGGTCACACCGTAAAATTATTGCCAGCTAAGAAAGTAAAACCTTTCGTTGTCGGGAACAAAAATGATGTGGTAGACGCCCGTGCCATTTGGACGGCGATGCAGCAACCAGGCATGAAATTCATTGCTGTAAAAACAGAAGAACAGCAGGCCATTCTTGGCATCCACCGGATGAGAGAACTACTGGTGAAACAAAGAACTGCACAAATCAACTCGATACGTGGGCTTTTGACCGAATTTGGAATCGTCATGCCGAAAGGTAAACAAGCGTTCAAAGAGAAATTGCCCAATTGTTTAGCAAAACTCGAAGAGAGTGCTCCCAGTGTTTTTATGTGTTCCTTACAAACTCAAGTAGAACGATTATCCCAACTGGATAAAGACATTAAACGACTGGAAAAGCAAATACAAAGTTGGTTTAAGCAGAACTCAGACTGCCAACGTATTGCCAAGGTGCCTGGAGTTGGCCCAATTACCGCAACTGCGATCATCGCGTCAATGGGAAATGCCTCAGCGTTTAAATCCAGTAGAGAGTTTGCAGCTTGGATAGGGATGGTGCCACGACAAACAGGGACAGGAGGTCGAGTACATTTACATGGCATCAGTAAAAGGGGAGATGTCTATTTACGGACTTTACTCATCCATGGAGCAAGAGCAGTCATGACTCACAGTAAAGAAAAAAGTGAATGGTTGCAGTCTTTGCAGGCAAGAAGACCGAAAAATGTCGTGACGGTGGCGTTAGCAAACAAGATAGCACGAACCGTTTGGGCATTGGTTGCCAACCAAACAGAATATCAGCCTTGTTAAGCAAGGCTGGTTACCAATTAAAACTAACAAAGGATGTTCGCTGAAAGTTTGCCAAGGTGCATCAAAGAGTAATGACAAACAGGTAAGACCAAGCCTTATAAAACCTGAATGGTTTTCTGAGCAATAAGCTCGCTAGGAAAATGAGGAATAAGGCTGCGGAGATCATTAGGGTCGGCAGAAGTCTGCCAATGTAGACCGAATATAAAACTGCCACCTAACCATGTTTGAAATTATTTAATGATGACCTAGCAAATGGGAAAGCGTTCATATAAA
>NZ_JXXU01000161.1 GCF_000967495.1 Vibrio neptunius
TGTAGTGGTTTAATGATCCCGGACACCAAATTAGGTGGTAAAGTCTCCACCATACATGAGGTGTTCAATGACAAAACGACAACGACGTACATTTTCTTCTGAATTCAAAGTAGAAGCTGCAAGCTTGGTTCTTGATCAAGGTTACTCAATATCTGAGGCGGCACGCTCTCTAGACATCGGTGATACAGCCTTACGACGCTGGGTCGAGCAACTAAAGATTGAGCGTGGCGGAGAAACGCCAACGGTTAAAGCTTTGACGCCAGAACAGCAGAAGATCCAAGAGTTAGAAGCTAGGATTAATCGCTTAGAAAGAGAAAAATCCATACTAAAAAAAGCTACAGCTCTCTTAATGTCGGACGAACTAGAACGTTCTCGCTAATTGACCAGTTGAGGGAGCACGAAACGG
>NZ_JXXU01000162.1 GCF_000967495.1 Vibrio neptunius
GCTCTCGAACATCCGACCAATCAACCAGCACCACCGGAAATGGATTGGCACGGGTAATAAAGGAGGCATGCCATTTATATATGGACTCTTTTTCACGATGTAGATTGCGATTACTAAGTAGTCGGTCGATACGTTTGATGGCATGTTTCACTGTGGTATCAGTGTCGAGAGCTCTTCCAATTTTGGTGAGTGTTAGGTCAGAGCCATCAAGAACCGCTTTGGTTGCAAGTATCAGAGATTTAAGTCGTTTTTTGTGAATTTTAGGGCATTGATTCTCAATAGTTTGCTGTAGAAT
>NZ_JXXU01000163.1 GCF_000967495.1 Vibrio neptunius
GCCATGTTTTTGATAAACTGAAGGAAATATAAGTGTTTCACCACTTTCAATGTCTGCTGAACTAGGTGATAAAACAGCGAACAGGCGTTGTACAGAAAAGTCAGATTTACCAATTTTAATATCTCGTTCTTTTCCTTTTCGCGTTTTAATCCAGTTAAGATGAGGAACAATATTCAGCGAATCTCCGGTTCTCTCACCCCATAGATAGAGCTCTCCATAGGCACTTCGTGCGATGACATGGTAGTCGTCATAATCGGCAAACTCTGTGTCCTTGAGGAAGGACTCAAGCACATCTTCAAACTCAGCGGGATT
>NZ_JXXU01000164.1 GCF_000967495.1 Vibrio neptunius
AGGACTTTCAGAACATGATCATCTGTGAGCTTTGGCATAGTAACCTCCAACAGGAAAACATTTCCATCACCACACAGAGACCCCATAACAAAGGGTGGTGAACTGAACAAGGTTAGCACTACCGCTCACTAGTAAACGGCCAGCCGAAGCTGCCTCGCCCAGCTCACCGTAATACCAACCGGATTGTTCAAACAAAAACCAATCCGTTTTCTACAGGTGCGCCAAGGCAGCACATAG
>NZ_JXXU01000165.1 GCF_000967495.1 Vibrio neptunius
AGATGTGGGGAGTGTCGAGTTAGAGTTCCCAAGTGATAAAAAACCACCAAGAGGGCGTTTTTTAACTTATCACTCCCGTTTGTCGCCTAGCTTGCAAGGGCATTGGGTCTATTTTTATATCAATGATTACCGATATTTGCTCTCTTCATTTAATCGTGGATGTAGCGTTAGTGTGCATGATGTCTCTTCAATTAAAAGCGTGAGATTATTTCTAGAGCGCTGTGAAAAACAATCAAAATTGAAAGTAGATAGACGCAGAACGGGGCTGCTTCTTGATGAAGCTGAAGTGTATGAAAAATTCCCAGAACAATCTCA
>NZ_JXXU01000166.1 GCF_000967495.1 Vibrio neptunius
GAAAACTGGAAAACTGGAAAGTTTTTGAGGGTTGGCATATCGTGTCAAACCTTCTTGTTTTCAATACATAACGTTGTCATCCCCGAGAGCGAGGCACGAGCGAGTTGGGGCTCTCTTACAGCAAGCCGAAGAATTTATGAGATTCCCTACTCCTTCCTTCGTCAGTCTATGGAATGACAGTTTACCTCTCAAAGGACGCTGTCTACCTTAGATTTTCAACACGTAGCACTCCAGCAGGGCGAAGCCCGCTCCCGTTTTCTCGAAACGAAGTGTTCCATAGGACGAAGTCCGTTCCAGCTCTCCAATACGCAGATACAAAAAGACCTCAGCATTTCTGCTGAGGTCTGGAATAAGTGGCGGAGCGGACG
>NZ_JXXU01000167.1 GCF_000967495.1 Vibrio neptunius
TTTTCAATGTACTCGCCGACCGTTAGATCATTAAGGCCCGCTTCCTGATGTTTCAATTGACGAGCGAAATGGCTTTCCAATTCGCGCTCTCTTCCTTTGAAACTCTTTTTAATCTCTGGTCCTGGCTTAAAGCAAGGGACTTTAAATCGCTTCATGGTGCGCAGCGATTTCGCCATCGCGTTATCGAGTTTTTTCAGTGGCAGCTCATCGACGATTTTCTCTGCATATCTGCCGGGGACAGCTGATACTGCGATGGACGCCACACCGCCTAAGGTTGG
The DNA here is from genome assembly GCF_000967495.1 of Vibrio neptunius. GTDB lineage: Bacteria > Pseudomonadota > Gammaproteobacteria > Enterobacterales > Vibrionaceae > Vibrio > Vibrio neptunius. Next base: position 279 of record NZ_JXXU01000167.1, read on the forward strand.
GTTATTAGTAAAGCTTTTTCCAGCATCCAACATATCTACAATGCCTTCAACTGCCATGGAAACTGGGTCAATATTAACCGGTTGAATGCCTTGTAAGCTGGGGTCAGCGGCGATGTCTTCCAGCGTTGGGCCGGATAGCGCTTTACGGGTGCTTTCGGAATAAACCCTAGATTTCCTCTTGTCTGGATACTGCCCATATTTTACGGGGCCATATTTCTTTTCGTAATCTAGAACAGACATAAAAGGCGGTGGCGGCGGTGGGGCGCCCTCAAGTTCCTCCAAGCGGCGTAAGGGTTTTGATGTCATTCCCACGTATAGAGGAATCCCAACAAGGCTTTTGAGCTTAATTTCTAGCGTTGAGGGGAGGTCAATCTTTATATTACCAAAAGCGTCAAGCACACCATCTCCCCAGCGCAAATTATCAGCCAGTAGTACGTCACGGTGTGTGTCTATCCTACGATGACGCCTGTCATAGTATGCCAGTTTGGACGGGTGAACGATTTGGTCAATATGGCTGACAGTGAGTTGGTGCATATCAATAATGCGAGTCAACTGAGACCTCCTTCAACGCGTAAATGATACTAACGATTGTACGGTTTAATTTATTGATTACAATTTAACCA
>NZ_JXXU01000168.1 GCF_000967495.1 Vibrio neptunius
AAGTCGTTTTTTGTGAATTTCAGGGCATTGATTCTCAATAGTTTGCTGTAGAATTTGAATGTTGCGCATCGTTAGGGCTCTCTATTAAATCCATTTAATCAGGTGTGTTTTTGGCGAAATTCATTAGATCAGAATGAGCGATGCGCGTCTACTCATTGTTTTATATAGAAATTATGAGGGGATTCGTAAGAACAGGGCGTTATATTTTTCTTCGATTCCACCTTTCGTTTCGGGCTGAATTAGTTATGATAAATCTCAATTCAGTTGTTAGAAGTGCGAGGCTAATGTGTTAGTAGAAAAATGGTTAGATATCGATGGTGATCAGCTTTATTGTTTATCTACAGAATTCAAAGAATCTCAAGAAACGCTAGTGTTGATTCACGGTTTAGGCGAATCGCATCTCTGTTTTGCGGATGCTTTCGACTGGCTGCCGAATTACAACCTCATAATGTTTGATCTATGCGGTTACGGTTATTCTCCTGCTTCAGTTACCTCCCACTCAACGGAAACTCAAGCAAAGCGCATATTAAAAGCTCTTGAGCAATTAAAGATTCATGATTGCTTTCTCCTTGGGCATTCTTGGGGAGGTGATACGTCTACCCTGGTTTGCAAGTACGATACTAAAGGTATTGTACGTGGTTTTATTAATGCAGAAGGTGGGATCCACGAAGAAAATATAATTTTGTCGCAGATTATTGCTGAACAATACTCTGAGTTAAGTAGTGATGAATTTTCTAAGTGGGTGAAAGGTGCAGGTTTTTCACAACGTTTTTCTATGTCTTGGAGTCACGGAGCTGGTATTAAGTATCTGTCGTCTGTTAGGCGCTGTGAACCAGTCGTCCTAGGTAATACAGCTAGTGAAATTTATGCTCAGCACGCAACCCAAGATATGCGAGGGGTTGTTAGTTGGGGGCAAGTTTATGAAAACTTGTCGATACCGAAAGTTTATTTTTGGGGTACACAGAGCTTAAGTGGTTGTGAACGCGCTACAAAATTCATTTCTACATTAAATAATGTTTCGTTCGAAGGGGCCAACCACTGGGTCCAAAATGAACCGTCTAAGTTTTATGAAGAAGTGAATAAATTTATCACTAGCGTTCTCAAAATATAACAAGAGACTATGGCGTCAATAGTTAATTTTTGACGCAATCTTTGTCCCACATTGTGCCGTCTCTTAGCATTGAATTGAGCGTCACAACCATCTTTCTCATGCAGGCAACTATCGCTACTTTTTTAGGTTTTCCTGCCGCAAGTAATCGTTCATAAGTAGCCTTAAATACAGGCTTTTGGTGTGTGTCCTGAATTTACAATAGTTTTTAATGAGTTATGATAAGTTGATAAAAAGTCAGGTAGAGACAAAAACGAGACTGCCTGTTATTAAGAATGTTATATATTCTAGGGTGTTTATGGAATTTAGAAACGATTATGGCGTGTTTGTGTGCGCGCATGTATTTAAGAAAACTAGGCCAGTGCTCTTTTCTGTAAGAGACTTTGATGGAGATTGGCAGTTTCTGTGTGGTATTGACGGATGCGTAGAAAGTGGTCGCCCTCATCATATTGGTGTGGGTCACCTTGTGGCAGAGGACGCAACCATTAATGAGTTGACGGCATTGGAACCAGGTACCTGTGCAAGTCGTTCTACGCTGGATTCACTATGGGTAGTCGATAAATTAGAAGAATGAATATATAACACATATGAGCCTTCTGCCTGTCAATAGGCAATAACGTCCTGTTGGCTGCGCGAGCAGCCAATGCTCTTCGAACAACAAAGTTATCTACTTCGCTTTGTCATTTCGGTCATCAAGCATTGCTTACGAC
>NZ_JXXU01000169.1 GCF_000967495.1 Vibrio neptunius
CTCTCCAGCTCTCCAGCTCTTTGCTTACTTCTTCAAACTTAACGTACCGCCTGTACGAGGCTTGTTTGATGGTCGCTGAGCGGGCTTATCTGACTTTGGCTTGTAGACACTTTTACCTTTATTGGTGGCCGGCTTAGATTTGGAATCTGGTTTTCCTCCACGCCCTTTTTTAGAATTAGGGGCATGGCGAAATTCTTCGGCATTTTTGCCTTTGAAGGTTCGCTGCTTTTGATTACGGCGAGCTTTCGATTCCTGATTTTCTTCACGGCTATCAAATAGCTTGGCGTCAGTCGCTTTGCGAATGTTACGACCGCGTGCATCCACTTTAGAAGCGTCTTCCGTTCCACTCGATGATTCACACATTGCGAGAATTTCTTCGATCTCATTGTCGCTTAGATAGCGCCATTGACCGTTCGGGATCCCATCCAGGGTGATATTCATAATACGAACACGACGAAGCTTGAAGACTTCGTAACCAAGAGCTTCGCACATGCGGCGGATCTGTCGGTTCAGGCCCTGAGTGAGGACAATGCGGAAAGAAAACTTCGTTTCTTTACTGACTTTACATGGCAGTGTCGTGGTATCGAGGATATCCACACCCGAGCCCATTTTTTTGATGAACTGTTCGGTAATCGGTTTATCGACACGGACCACATACTCTTTCTCGTGATTATTGCCAGCGCGAAGTATCTTGTTGACAATATCACCGTCATTGGTCAGAAAGATCAAACCATCAGATGGTTTGTCTAGACGACCGATAGGAAAGATACGCTTCTTGTGGCCAATGAAATCAACAATGTTGCCGGGAATATCACGTTCAGTGGTACAGGTGATGCCTGTAGGCTTATTCAAAGCAATGTAGATAGGTTTATCTGTTGCTGCGTTGATAGGTTTACCATCAACGCAAACGTCGTCGCCCGGCAGAACTTTAGTGCCCATTTCAGGGACTTTACTATTGATCGTGACACGACCTTGCTCAATTAGGCGGTCGGCTTCGCGGCGTGAGCAAAAGCCTGTTTCACTGATGAATTTGTTTAAGCGTTTGGCATCTTGTGACATGTTGTTCTCTCTAACGTTTCACAACGGCATTAATCTAAAAATGAAAAAGCAGCCCGTTCGGCTGCCCAGATATTCTAGCACTGTTATGCTATCTGAGTAAGTTTAATCTTACTCAGCAGAGCAAGTGTTTAACCAAGGCGTTTTTGATGTCGTTCTCGATTCTCGAGTTTCTTATCCGAGCTTTTGCGCAGCATGACATAAACGGCGCCAGTGCCACCATGAAAGCGCTGTGAGCTATGAACGCATTGTACGTCTCGAATTTGCTCCAACCATTGTTTCACATAGCTTTTCATTAGTGCAGGTGGGTTAGATTTTTCACCACGGCCGTGGACGATGACAACCGTTCTAATATCCATTGATATGCACTGTTTGAGAAATTTAACCACTTCATCCCGAGCTTGTTTCAAGGTAAGGCGGTGCAAGTCAAGACGAGCTTGGATAGGGTACTTTCCCAAGCGCAACTTTCTGTAGACGCCTTCCTGAACACCATCTCGCTTAAACTCGATGATATCTTCGGGTTTGAGCATAGGGGCATGATCTACTGACAAATATTCTGGGTCATCTTCAGTTAACCAGATAGCGGCTTCTCGTTTGGCAAGTTGTGCTTCAGTGACTTTATGGTGTTTTTTGTGTTCGGTTGTATCTTGTTGGATGGGTGTGACGTCGCCCATCATTTCTTTGAACAAAGCAAAATCATCATCGTGAGACATAACAGCATCTCAGAGTAGGGAATCAGTAACCTTATTATACCTATAGCAGCCAATAATGGTGCACAGATTTAGGCCACTGAAAATAAAAAACCGAAGTAGACAAAGGATCTACTTCGGTGCATAGCGATACTCTATTCGAAAAATAGGGCTAAGCGATCTAGTGAGGAGATTTGTCGTTCATTACTTTGTAAATGAAGTAACCGCCGTAAAAAAGCATCAGACCTAAAGCTCCAAAGATGACTAGCATCGAAGATAGCCCAACTGCATTACCAAACAGGAGATTCAGCCAAAAGTCCATGTTTCCTCCAAATCCAAAATAGTGATGACATGGATTAAAGTAATAGCTGGTCGCAATACAAGTACTGATCTGGATCAATTGTATGGTTTTAGTTGCGTATTTGTTTCTTGCGCTGTGTTTTTGCTCACATTTTGTGGCCCGTTGATTATGTTTTAGGCAAATAAGCCTAATTGCAAAAAAACTTAGGGAAATGGCTTGCGTTCAAATTTAGAATCCGTAATATACGCCCTCGTTGAAGGGCAATCAGCTCGAAGAATAGCGCAATTTGATAGCGCATATCGAGTTTTTGGAATAGCGGACCAGAGGGCGACCCTCGATTGACGTGAATTTCAAAGCCAAAATTTCGGTGAATAGCGCAGCTTGGTAGCGCATCTGGTTTGGGACCAGAGGGTCGGGGGTTCGAATCCCTCTTCACCGACCATATATAGAAAAAGGCTCTGCAGAAATGCAGAGCCTTTTTCGCATTTCGAGGTAGAGATTCGAACCACGATGGGTTCGCCTGATGTTAAAAGAATATCTCTTCACCGACCATATTAAGAAAGCCTGCTTTATAGCAGGCTTTCGTCGTTTTAGAGCATAGGAAATAGGATTAGAACCCGAGTGGGGGTTCGTCTGAAATTAGAATCTGGCTCTTCACTGACCATATATAGAAAAAGGCTCTGCAGAAATGCAGAGCCTTTTTCGTCTCTAGGAACGGGCTACGCCCTATGGAAAGCGGGATCGGACTTCGTCCTGCGAGATGTGAGAACGGACTGCGTCCTATGGAGAACGGGAGCGCTTCGCTTTTGGAAAGCGGGAGCGGGCTTCGCCCTTCGAGAG
>NZ_JXXU01000170.1 GCF_000967495.1 Vibrio neptunius
AACCCTGCAAGAGATGGAAAAGTCGGCTCCTTACCCGGATACGCGTCGCCAACAAACCACCGTAGGTTACAGTATCGCGTGGTTTGTTAATAACACAGGTGCAGTACTAAAAGGATTATCACTGAGTAAAGTTCAGTCTAAATCCGAACTGATGGGGCGCACTCTTAAACAGATAAAAGCGACAAAGAGCGCTTTTGACATCGCAGATGTAATTAATGTTGAGCGCTATATTGCCCACTCGCTGATTGCTGGGGCTGCAGGGGTGCTCGCCGCGGGTCTAGAAGGCTGGCAAGTCGTAGAAGATTACTCAGCATCAAAAAGTACGTCGCAAACACTGTTGTTGGTTGCTAAAGCTGGTGCACTCGGAATACAGGCAGTGAGTTGGGGCGGTTTAGTCGTTAACTCGCTAAGAACTCGTTTAGGCCTGATATTCGTCGGTGAAGTATTACAAGGTTGGATGTTAGCACTTAACTTCTGGGGCGCGGCTTTGTATGCAGCAGTAACCATACTGCTATTGCTGACCAAACAAACCCCGCTGGAAACCTGGCTGCGCCATTCAGTATGGGGCAAAGAGCCAGACTTTAACCGCAGCGCTGTAGATGAATACCACGCCTTACTGGCTTTGCTTAACCAGCCGTCAATCCAGTTCCGCACCACTGCGCGACGTATTGATAGAGCGGAGTCAAGCCACAGCGCGACCGTCCATTTTAAACAAGAGGTGACAATCCTGCTGCCCAACGCTTATGACAATGAAGCCGTGACCCTGAGCATCGAAAGCGGCTTTCCGCCCTCGGATTATCAGAACTTTACCGCTCACACCTTATTCAGCGGCCAAGTAACACGCGATAAAAATGAGCCGACCCTGTGCCGCTATCACTTACCTTTACCTCAACCACTGCAACACCTAGTGGCGCAAGGGCAAGGGACCATCAGGCAAGAAAGACTCAACGTGTTTGTTGGTCGCCATGCCAATAA
>NZ_JXXU01000171.1 GCF_000967495.1 Vibrio neptunius
TACTGGATACGTTAGACTCAGTGGTCGCATAAGGCTATTCCTCTTTACTCTGGTTTTTTACCAGCTGACTCTGGCTAGGCGCTGGATGGGTTGGCATAGGGGGCAGCCGCAACTGAACCTGATGGGTTGGCATCAATGATAGCTTTGACTCCGCAAGCGCTGGCATGGTTTTGTGCTCGCTGACCCCCGCTAAGGTTTGCGCCTGATAGACGCTAACCAGTGCATTGCCGTTATCATACGGGTTATTGGCATGGCGACCAACAAACACGTTGAGTCTTTCTTGCCTGATGGTCCCTTGCCCTT
>NZ_JXXU01000172.1 GCF_000967495.1 Vibrio neptunius
CCAATAAATTTGAAGCGTGGGATTAGTTGTCTGCGTCAAAATATTTGGATACACACCAGTAAAAAGAAAGATAGGTTGACCAAATCACCTTGAGGTTTTTTTGTGAATCGACCCAACTATGGGTTTGCGTAGGAATAATTTTAAAAAGCTATGGGAAGCTAAGGTGTTTGAATGAAATTGAGAAGGTTATTATTGGCTCTAATTGTTAACGTTGTATTT
>NZ_JXXU01000173.1 GCF_000967495.1 Vibrio neptunius
ATTGGACTTCTATAGCTCCAAAAAATCTATTCCGAGTGCAGGGAGGTCAGAATCCAACAGCATCAGCAGTCCTTTTTCAACCTCTGAATCAGATTTTTGCTCAGGTCCCTCAATTTCAGCCAGAAAATACCTGAAATCACAGAAAAACACACAAACTCATAGTAAAGTCCAGAAAAGGGATTTTTAACTAAAAACTAATAAAAATATAATAAAAACTAACTAAAATATACTAAAAACATACTAAAAACAATGCCAAAAAGCGTAAAAATTAT